>JABJEK010000022.1 GCA_018702955.1 Rhodospirillaceae bacterium
ATAACTCAGGTTTAGTCTTCGAGAAGGCTCTCGGCGAGGGCCTTGAACTCGTCTTCGTTCATCAGACGCTTGTGGATCAGCGCCCAGTCCTTGACGGCCATCAGGATTTCCATGGCCTTGGTTTCCGGAACGATGATCTGGTTGCGCTCGAGCCACTGCTTGACCGTGTCGATGCCTGAGCCCTTGCCCATGACCGTCTCCGGCTCGGCCTGGCCGACCATACGCGGACGGAACGGCATGACTTCGGTCTGGTACTCGTCGCCGCAGTTCAGCAACCAGGTGGCGATGATGCCGGACTCGACCTTGAACAGATCGTCGCCGACGACCGGGCGGTTGGACGGAACCACCACGCCGGTGACGTCGCGGACCATGTCGGCCAGCCATTTCAGCTTGTCGAGCTTGATGCCGATGTCGATGTCATACAGCGTACGCAGCGCCATCACGGTCTCTTCCATGGGGACGTTGCCGGCGCGTTCGCCGACACCAAGGACGGTCGACTGAATGACTTCCACGCCTTCGGACAGCGCCATGATCGTGTTCGCCACGCCCATGCCGTAATCCATGTGGAAATGCGCTTCCATGGGGATATCCGGGAAGCGTTCCTTCATCGAGCGCACGAAATACTGCATCGCGTGGATCGAGGTGGCGCCCATCGTATCGACCAGCGCGAGGCCATCCATGTGGCCTTCCTGTCCGACGCGGTCGATCAGGTCGATGACCCACTTCAGATCGGAGCGGGTGAAATCGATCGGGAAGAACACGACCTCGAGGCCGTTGTCATGCGCGAACTTGGTGGACTCGATCGACAGATCGACGGCCCGCTCCAGGTCCCACTGATAACCATACTGGATCAGATGGGGGCTGGCCGGGACTTCCATGATGACGCCGTTGACGCCGGAATCGACCGCGCGCTTGACGTCTTCGACCATGCAGCGGGCGAAGGCGTAAACATCGGGGCCGAAGTCGCGCTTGGCGAGTTCCTGGACAACGCGCGCGTCGTCCTTGGAGACGACCGGCATACCGGCTTCGATGCGCTGAACGCCGACTTCCGCGAGGCCCTCGGCGATCCGGATCTTGTCGTCATAATCGAACGCGAGGCCAGCCTGCTGCTCGCCGTCACGCAGGGTGACGTCGTGAATGCGGATGTTGTCGGGGAACTTCCAATCCTTGGTCACTTCGGGAGCGAAGTTCCAGGGGCTGGTGAACCAGTCGTCTGTTTTCCACGGTGTATCAGTCATTTTTTGTGCCTCCTCGCACGCCCTAATTTTTGCGCCGGACGGTTGTTATCGGGTGAGAAAAATCCCGGAAACTACCCCGGCCAAATTTCGCGCGGACTGTAGGTAACCGCCCGGGGCGAGTCAACGCGCCGCGCCGCGCTGGTGCCGCTTCGCGCGGCACAAGTTTTGGTCTCGAAATTCGGGATATACGGCGCGTCAGGGCAACCGCCGAGGCTCATGCATACGGAACTTCTATTGGCAAAGCCCGCGCAGCAACTGATAGGAGATTTGCGTGGCCCCGTTGCCTGCGGCGGTGAAACGATACCAGGCCGGAAAATTGTATTTGGGGTTGCCGGCTTGTTTCTTGGCCAGGAACGCCTCGTTTGGCTGCCAGTCATCGCCGTTGATGCCGGCAACCTCGACCCGGTAGGCGTCGGGGGTTTCACCCCACCATTGGAGGCACTGGTTGCTGCCCACGCGAACCGGTGTGCTGGGCCCGGCGCCATTCAAGGGGATGACGATCGCATCGCCGCTTCGTTCTTCGGGTTCCGCCCGCTGGTTGATCGTGGAGAACGGCGTATCAGACGCTTCGACGGTCACGGTGTTGGCGTTTTCGGCGGCGAAGTAACGACCCGCGATGACGACGATCGCCGCGATGAACGCGACGATCAGAATTTCCCGGCGCTTCTTAAGCATCACGCATCCTGATGAGGTGTCTGCGCACAGTATGCGAAGGGTGCATCCTTTTTGTCACGTTTGGTGTTCGCTGCCGACGGCCTCGGCGATATTCGCGAACCCGTCCCGCACGAGGAACGCCGCGAGATCCCGTTTGATGGCCTGGATCAGGCCGGGTCCTGCATAGACGAGCCCTGTATAGACCTGCACCAGGCTCGCGCCGGCGCGAATCTTCGTATACGCGTCCGCGCCGCTCTGGATGCCGCCGACACCGACCAACGGCACCTCGCCGTTTGTCTGCTGATAGACCGTGCGCAACATCTCGTTGGACATCTCGAACAGGGGCGCGCCCGACAGGCCGCCGCGCTGTCCCGCATGGGGGCTGCGCAGCGTCGCCGGTCTGGCGGTCGTGGTGTTGCACAGGGTGATCGCATCGATGCCGGCGGCGGTGATGATTTCGATCAGTTCCGCCAGATGCGCCGCCTCGAGGTCCGGGGCGAGTTTGGCGACCATCGCCGGGCGGGCGCCGGTGTCATTCCGGGCCGTGTTCAGGCGCGCGAGGAGATCTTCCAGCGCGCGCGGCTCCAGGAAGACCTGGCCGTTTTCCGTGTTCGGGCAGGAGACATCGATCGTGAGGTAATCGACAGCCGGGGCAAACAGGGTCACCAAATCAACGAAATCCTGAGCCGGATCATCGCTCGTGGCGTTGGCCGCCATGTTGACCCCGATCGGCCGACCGGTGCCCTTTTCGTTTCTGTGTCGGAGGAGACGCTCGAGGACCGCCTCGCCACCGTCATTGTTGAAGCCCATGCGGTTGATCGCGGCGCGGTCGGGGGTCAACCTGAACAGGCGCGGGCGCGGGTTGCCGGCCTGGGCTCGTGGGGTGACTCCGCCCACCTCAATAAATCCGCCGCCGAGACGCGCGACACCGGCGATGGCGACGGCGTTCTTGTCGAAGCCGGCCGAGACCCCGACCGGGTTGGCGAAGCGATGCCCGAAGAGCGTCTGGTCGAGGGTCGGGAAATCGTCGGCTGATTCGCGCGGCCCGAATCCACTGGCCAGCCCGCGCAACGCGAGACCATGTCCGGTCTCCGTCGGGAACATCCGCAGGGCGAGATTGCCGATTTGATGAATGCTGCTCAAAACGGCGCGGACGCTAACGCAGAACGCCGGTTCGGTGAAGGGGAAACACGCAAAACGCGTGCGTAAAGACGGCTGTGCGAAACGTGAGGGCTAGCTCTCTCCACCGGCGTTTGCGCGGCTCTCGAATCGCATTTCGACGATACGGTCGGCCTCCTCGATTTCCTCTGGCGTCAGTCGCGACGCGATGCGTTTGCGTAACTCGAACGCGTCTTCGTTGCCGTGCAATGCCGACAGTGAAGCCCAGACATAAGCCGCGACCGGGTCTTCGCTCGCGCCAGTGCCCTTGGAATGGGCGCGGGCCAGCCGGAGTTGGGCCGCGGCATCGGCCTGTGTGGCCGCGCGGTTCCACCATTCGTAAGCGCGTTTGAAATCCGGTTTGCTCTGGAACCCGACATTGTAAAGGTCGCCGAGCCGCAGCTGGGCTTCCGCCAGGCCGGTGTTGGCGGCTTTCTTGATCCAGCCGATTGCATTGTCGGGATCATAGTCGCCGGCCAGGCCAAGCATCAGCGTGTTGCCATACAGGAGCTGGGCACTGGCGTGGCCGTGGCGCGCCGCCTCGTCCAGCCAGGTCGCGGCCTGCTCGGGGTTGCTGCGGACGATTTCATCGGTCAGCAGAATGCGGGCACCCAGATACTGCGCATCGGCGTTGCCATCGTTGGCGGCGATGGTCAGCCATTTGATGGCGTTCTTGCCGTCCTTGCGGACCCCTTCGCCGCGGTAATATTGCCGACCGAGAAGGTAGGCCGCGTCGGCGTAACCCTGTTCGGCCGACATCCTGTACAGGATGTGCGCTTCCTCGACGTCCTGGGTGCCGCCGAGGCCTTCTTCGTACATCCGGCCGAGGACGGCCTGGGCCGGCGGATAATTCGATGACGCGGATTTCTCGAGCCAGTCGCGCGCGGCCTTGGGGTTCTCGTCGAGCCCTCGTCCGAGCAAGTACATCGTGCCCAGCAGCCATTGGGCGGCGAGGTGACCTCGTTTGGCGTCCGGCTCGACCAGCCGGCGGGCCTTGTCGAATTCTTCGGCGACGTAGAAATCGAATGCCTGGCTGAAATCGGCCGCCGCCGGCCCCGAAAGAAGCCCAGCCGAAAGCAACGACCCCAAAACGGTTATCGTTGCCGCGACATGACGAGTCCGGCTTCGTGAAAAAGGACGGTCCATCAAAAAAAACACTCTCCCAAACGCGGTGGTGAAATACCGCGCGAACGGGTCAATTTACAACATTGATGCGCGGCGTGAAGGCCAGTTTCGGTGAAAACTCATCTCGATCACTGATCTAGATCATACGTTCGATAAATGCTGTGACGAGGCGCACAGCGAGTTGGATATTCTCGTCTTCCGTCCGGCCTGAAGATTTTCGTGGCACGAAGGAATGGTCGCCGTCGGGAATCCAGACGATCTCGACCGGCGGCTTCAGCGCATAGGAATCCACGTCCTGGGATGTGCCAAACCGATCGCGCTCACCCTGGACAACAAGTGTGGGGCGTTGCGCGGCCTGAAGTGGTTCGAGACGGGTTTTTTCGGGTTTCGCGGGCGGGTGGAACGGATAACCCAGACAGATCACGCCGTCGATCAATCCGGCGCCGTCCGGTTCTCCTGCAAACGTCGCCGCCGCCCGACCGCCCATGGATTTGCCACCGATCAGGGTGGGGACGTCCAATGGCGCCAGGCCGGCGAGGGTTGTGCGCCAGGTTTCGAGCAGGACGGGCATGCGATCCGGACCGCGGCGTTTGCCGTCGTCGCGCCGTTTCGCCATGTAGGGGAACTCGAAGCGGATGACTTGTATGTCGGCAGCGGAAAGGCCGTCCGCAATCGCGTCCATGAATAACGTGTCCATGGGCGCACCCGCGCCATGCGTGAACAGAAACCGGGCCCGGGGGTTGGCGGGGCCGTCGATCAGCATTCCGGGATCAGTCCAAGGGGGGCGATTAGTCGTGCGGTGTGATCTGAACCACGGAGATCTTGTTGATCAGATGAACAATACCGGTCTCGTCGACGAACGGGAAAAATGGTTCCGGCGCATTCAGGAGGTCCTGAATGCGGGAGGTTGCCTCGACAAACACCTGCCCGCTCATCCCCGAGCCGCCCTGCAACTTCAGGTCGGCGCGGACGCGCACCTTGGGAATCTTTGGTAAGCGAACAGCCATCACTTCCATCCGTTGAACGGTTCGGGCCCATTGCCCGCAAGCCTTTGCTAGTATGGACCGATAAATGTTTAGGAGTGGTGAATGACATCTTCGGACCTGATATCGCTGAGCGCACGTGAAGCGGTAGGATTGTTGCGGCGCGGTGAAGTCTCACCGCGTGACCTGATTGATGCCGCCGCCGACAGGATCGCGTCCGTCGATCCCGCGGTCAATGCGGTTCCCACGCTGTGTCTCGAACTGGCGCGCGATGCGGCGGAGAATATAACGCCGCCGGAAGATCCCGGGCCGGGTTGGTTGGCCGGATTGCCTATCCTGGTCAAGGATCTGAACGATGTCGCCGGGGTCCGAACCACTTATGGCTCGCCCATCTTCGCCGACCATGTGCCCGACAATGATGATCTCATGGTCGCCCGGCTCAAGCGCAATGGCGCGATCGTCATGGGCAAGTCCAACACGCCGGAATTCGGTGCCGGGGCGAATACGTTTAATGAAGTATTCGGCAAGACCCGCAATCCATGGAACACAGACATGACTTGCGGTGGCTCCTCGGGTGGTGCCGCGGTGGCGCTCGCGACCGGCATGACCTGGCTCGCGACCGGATCTGATCTGGGCGGTTCCTTGCGGACACCGGCCAGCTTTTGCTCGGTCGTCGGCATGCGGCCCACACCGGGACGTGTCTTGTCCGGCCTGGGCAGCGATCCGTTCCAGACATTGTCCGTGAACGGTCCCATGGGCCGCAATGTGGCGGATATGGCGTTGATGCTCGACGCGGAAACCGGGCTCGACCCGTACTATCCCCTTGCGTTGCCTGCGCCGGAAACCTCGTTCGAGTCTGCAGCGCTGAGCCCCGTGTTGCCAAAACGCATCGGATTTTCGCCCGACCTGGGTATTGGTCCCGTCGACAAGGAGGTGGCCGATATCTGCCGTGCCGCGGCAGAGAAGCTCGCCGGTGCGGGCGCAACAGTCGAAGAGTCCTGCCCGGATTTCACCGGCGCGCTGGACACATTTCAGGTGCTGCGCGCGGCGTTGTTCGTGACCGGTCGCGCGGCGTTGCTCGAGAATCATCGCGACAAGCTCAAGCCGGAGATGATCTGGAACATCGAGAAAGGCATGAAGCTGACCGCAGGCGAGATCGGCCGTGCCCAGAATGAGCGGGCCCGTCTGAGCGAGCGGGCGGCGCAGTGGTTCGAAAGTCATGATGTACTTGCCTGTCCGGTCGCCATCGTGCCGCCATTTGATGTGGACATCCGCTATGTCGAGAGTGTCGGCGACCATGGCTTCGACAACTATGTTGACTGGCTCTACATCGTTGCGGCGATCACGCTGACGGGCTGCCCGGCCATCTCGGTGCCCTGCGGGTTCACGTCGAGCGGGTTGCCCGTTGGGCTGCAACTTGTCGCCCCCCCGCGCAGCGAGGCTGCGTTGCTTTCGATGGCCGCTTCGGCCGAGGAAATCTTTGGACTGAGCGGCCAGGTCCCCATCGATCCCCGACCCGGAGACGCCTGAGAGTGAGGTTCGTGTTGCGCGGCACACAACATTTTGTTGCAGTGAAGCATCACATTGAGTCGGGGAATGTCTTCAAAACAAGTGAAATAACCAAGTAAAATTAACAGCTTATGTTTATTGGAGCGAAGCCTTGCGTTTCGTAATAGTGCGGTGCACCATGTTTTGCATTGCACAATTAATCCAGAGGTTTTCCATATGTCGGTTGATGTTGTAGCGCCGGTCGCAAAGCCGCAGGCACCGGTTCCCGCCGATCCGATCGAGGAACTGAGCGGGTACTTTTTCGAGGACCTGGAACCGGGCATGACCGCCGCCTATGCGCGCACAATCGGCCCCGCCGACCTGGTCATGTTTGCCGGAATTTCGGGCGATACAAATCCGATGCACCTGAACGAGGAATATGCGGAGCGGACGATGTTCGAGGGCACGATCGCCCACGGCATGCTGTGTTCGAGCTTCATTTCCACGGTCGTCGGGACCCGGCTGCCGGGCCCGGGCTGTGTCTATATCAGCCAGTCTCTCAAATTCAAGGCGCCGGTCCGCCCCGGAGACACCGTGACGGCGCGGGCAACCGTGATCGACATGAATCCGGAAAAGTCACGTGTCACGCTGGAAACCATCTGCACGGTCGGGGGCACTGTCGTGATCTCGGGCGAGGCGGAAGTGCTGGTTCCGCGCCGGAACAAAAACGGCGCCTAGGCCGTTTTTGGCCACGCGGCGGCCCCATCGCGCGCGACAGGGGCGGACGGTCAGGCTTGATCGACGCCCGGTCGGCGCGTAAATCCCGCGCATGCGGATTTTTAGACATGTGGGCGATCTTCCGGACTCCGCCAAAGGAGCGGTTGTCGCCATCGGTAATTTCGACGGGTTGCACCGTGGCCACCAGCAGGTGATCGCAACCGCGCGCGATATTGCGCGCACGCAGTCGCGCCAGTTTGGTGTCCTGACTTTCGAACCGCACCCGCGCGCATTTTTTGGCCGGGTTGATGCGCCGTTTCGGCTGACACCGTTTCGAATCAAGGTCCGCGAGTTGCAGGTGCTGGGTGTCGAGCTGTTGTTCGCGTTGCGGTTCAACAAGTCCTTGTCTCAGCGCACGGCAGAGAATTTTCTCTCCGAGCTCCTGCATCAGGGCATCGCACCTGCCCATGTCGTCGTCGGCTACAATTTCAAATATGGCTCCGGCCGGGATGGCGATTTCGATTTGCTCGCGGCGCGCGGCAAGGAACTCGGTTTTGATGTCACCTGCGTCGAGCCGGCCCGCGACGAGGTGAATGAAGTCTATTCGTCCACCTTGATCCGAAAATATCTGACAAACGGGCAGCCGCAGCGCGCAGCGGCGTTGCTGGGGCATCTTTGGGAAGTCGAGGGCCGGGTCGGCACGGGTCGTCAGCTTGGCCGGACCATTGGCTTTCCGACGGCCAATGTCGATCTTGGCGAAGCGATCCGCCCGGCGCGCGGTGTCTATTCGATCCGCGGCGGCGTACGGGTTGGCGAGACGATGCGTTGGTATGACGGGGTTGCGAATGTCGGCGTGCGGCCGACAGTCGATGGCGAGACGTTGATCCTCGAAGCGCATCTGTTTGATTTCGACGAAGATATCTACGGAAAGTATCTGCGCGTGGCCTTCGTGGACTTCCTGCGGGCGGAACAAAAGTTCGATGGTATCGACGCTTTGAGGGCTCAAATTGCCGAGGATTCACGCCAGGCGCGCGAGTTGCTACAGGCGCGCGCGCTCGGCGCGGGTGATTTTATCGGCGAGGATATGTAAAACACCGGATGTCCGGCTGTTGCCGTCTTGTGTACGCGGCTCTATAAGCCGCCCGGTCGCCTGGGAACAAAACATGGCCATTGATTACAAGGACACCGTCTTCCTTCCGAAGACCGAATTTCCGATGCGCGCCGGGTTACCGAAGAAGGAACCCGAGCTGCTCGCCCGCTGGGCTGAGCTCGACCTGTTCGCGCGCCAGCGCGCGGAATCGGCTGGGCGTCCGCCGTTCGTGCTGCACGACGGCCCACCCTATGCGAACGGGCATCTGCATATCGGCCATGCGCTCAACAAGATTCTGAAAGACGTCATCAGCCGATCCCAGCAGATGATGGGCAAGGATTCCAACTACGTGCCCGGCTGGGATTGCCACGGTCTGCCCATCGAATGGAAGATCGAAGAGAAGTATCGCGCGGACGGTCAGAACAAGGACGATGTGCCGATCCTCGAGTTCCGCAACGAGTGTCGCGAGTTCGCCCAGAACTGGGTCGGTATCCAGTCGGAGGAATTCCAGCGCCTTGGTGTGATCGGCAACTGGGACCAGCCCTATACGACCATGGCGTTCGCGGCCGAGGCCCAGATCGCCCGCGAGATTTCAAAGTTCGCGATGAATGGCGGCCTGTACCGTGGCGCCCGACCGGTGCTCTGGTCGGTGGTTGAGAAGACCGCGCTCGCGGATGCCGAGGTCGAGTATGAGGATCATGTCTCGCCGTCGATCTATGTGCGTTTCCCGGTAACATCGCCGTCGGATCCGGCACTGGATGGCGCTGCGATCGTGATCTGGACGACGACCCCCTGGACCATCCCGGGCAACCGGGCGATCGCGGTGGGTGCCGGTCTGGACTATGTGCGCGTGCGGGTGTCCGAGGTCAGCGAGAAAAGCCGGGTTCGGATCGGCGATGAGCTGGTCATGGCCGATGCCTTGCGCGAAACCGCGTGCAAGGAAATGGGCATCGAGGCTTCCGAGGAAATCACCCGCATCAAGGGCAGCGCCGTCGTCGGCAGTGTGTGCGCGCATCCGCTGAATGCGAAGGGCTTCGACCACGAGGTGCCGGTCTACGAGGCCGATTTCGTCACGACCGAACAGGGAACGGGCTTCGTCCATATTGCGCCGAGCCACGGCGAAGACGATTTCCACTTGGGGCGTGCGCATGGTTTGCCGGTGCCGGACATGGTGGACGAGGCCGGTTGCTATTTCGCCCATGTGCCGCTGTTTGCGGGCATGGCCGTCCTGACATCCGATGGTGAAGAGGGAGAGGCCAACGGCGCGGTGATGAGCGTGCTCGAGGGCGAGAATGCGCTGCTCGGGCGTCGTCGGCTGGAGCATTCCTATCCCCATTCCTGGCGCTCGAAGGCGCCGCTGATTTTCCGCAACACGTCGCAATGGTTCATCTCCATGGAGACGAATGATCTGCGCGACAAGGCGCTGACGGCGATCAGCGAGACCCGGTTCGTGCCGGCGGCGGGGCAAACGCGTCTGCGCTCGATGATCGAGTCCCGGCCCGACTGGTGCATTTCGCGCCAGCGCGCCTGGGGGGTGCCGATCCCGGTGTTCGTGCACAAGCAGACCGGCGAATTGTTACGTGACCAGGCGGTGTTCGACCGTATCGCCGAAGCCTTCGAGGCCGAGGGCGGGGACGCGTGGTTTGCCAGCGACCCGTCGCGGTTCCTCGGCGGTGAATATGATGCAGAGGAATATGAGCAGGTCCGCGACATCGTCGATGTCTGGTTTGATTCAGGCTCGACCCATGCCTTCGTGCTGGAGGATCGCGACGATCTGCAATGGCCGGCGTCGCTGTATCTTGAAGGATCCGATCAGCATCGCGGCTGGTTCCATTCCTCGTTGCTGGAATCCTGTGGCACACGCGGCCGGGCCCCCTATGACGCGGTTCTGACCCATGGGTTCGTCATGGCCGAGGATGGCCGCAAGATGTCGAAATCGCGTGGCACCGATGTCTCTCCGCAGGACACGGTCGATAGCCTCGGCGCGGACATCCTGCGCGTCTGGGTTGTTGGGTCCGACTATTCCGAAGATCTGCGTCTGGGTCCGGAGATCCTGAAGCATCAGGCCGATCTGTATCGGCGCATCCGCAACACACTGCGATTCCTGCTGGGGAATCTGGATGCGTTCGACGAAAGCGAGCGCGTACCTTTCGACGAGATGCCCGAGCTGGAGCGCTGGGTCCTCCATCGTATCCACGAGATGGACGCGCTGGTGCGGCAGACGACGGACGACTTCGAATTTCATACCCAGTGGACGGCGCTGCATAATTTCTGCGCGGTGGAACTCTCGGCATTCTATTTCGATATCCGCAAGGACGCGCTTTACTGTGATGCTGGCGACAGCCTGCGCCGCCGGGCGGCGCGCACGGTGCTGGACGCTCTGTTCTCGCATTTGACCGCCTGGCTGGCGCCGATCCTGTGCTTCACGGCGGAAGAGGCCTGGTTGTCGCGGCGTGGCGATGATGATGCCGAATCCGTCCATCTGCGCACGTTCCCCGACGTGCCGGATGACTGGCGCGATGATGCGCTCGCGGCGAAATGGGAAAAAATCCGAAGCCTGCGACGCGTTGTGACCGGGGCGCTTGAGATCGAGCGGGCCGAGAAACGCATCGGCTCCAGCCTGCAGGCCGCACCGACCGTCTATGCCGACAGCGAGACGGTCGCCGCCATGGCGGGGCTCGATCTGGCGGAAATTTCCATCACCTCGGGTGGAACCCTGATCGAGGGCGACGTGCCGGCGTCGGCATTCCGGTTGCCGGAGGTGGACACGATCGGAGTCGAGCCGGGCCTCGCGGAGGGCGAGAAGTGCGCGCGTTGCTGGCAGGTCCTGACCGATGTGGGTGAGCATGCCCATCCGGATGTTTGCGGCCGCTGTGCCGCGGCGGTCGATAGCCGACAGGAGGCCGCCGAGTAGGCGGGAGGGTTTGTGATGCCGCGATGGGCCATGCTCTTTGTCGTTGTGCTGATCGCCGTTGATCAAGTCTCCAAACGCGTGATGTTGGGTCTCGTCTTCGATCCGCCGTCGATCATCTCCGTAACATCGTTCTTTAACCTGGTGCCGGTCTGGAACCGGGGCATCAGTTTCGGGCTGCTTGGCGGTGCGGAAACCTCACGCTGGATTCTGGTGGCACTCGCGCTCGCGATTGTTGTTTTTCTCGTTATCTGGCTGGTCCGTTCGGGGCAGGGGATTGTTCGATTCGCGCTGGTCCTCGTCATTGGTGGCGCGCTGAGCAACGTGGTCGACCGGGTGGTTTATGGCGCGGTTGTCGATTTTATCGACATCCACGCGTTTGGATGGCATTGGCCGGCGTTCAACGTGGCCGACATGACCATTGTCCTCGGCACCGCGATGTTGTTGTACGATGGCTTGTTCGGTTCTCCGCGTTCGCTAAAATAGTGCTAGGTTTGGAATCGTAACTCGTACGCACGCTGACCCGGGCAATGGTTTGATGCATATGACTGGCATGACTGATACTCCCACGCGCACCGGCGGGCATGGCCGTACCCCGCGCGGACTTATTTTGCTGGTGGTCGCCGCGCTCACGCTCGGCGCGTGTGGTGATTCAACCAAACGCGTGCTCGGGCTGCAGCGTACGGCGCCGGATGAATTCGCCGTTGCCCCGCGTGCGCCGCTATCCCAACCGCCCGATTTCCGGTTGCGTCCCCCGCGACCCGGTGCCGAGGACCTGACCACGGTGTCGGCTCGCGAGCAGGCGCGTCAGGCGGTGTTCCGTGGCGATGACGAGGAACGTGCTGCGCGCGGAAATACCGGTCCGGCCACACAGCCGGCACCGCGCGAGGGTGTCGCGCGCTCGACGACGGGCGAGTCCGCATTCCTGTCGCGCGCAGGCGCACTGGAAACCGATCCGTTGATCCGTTCGCAAATTGATCGTGAGAGCTCGGTTCTGGTCGAAGAGAACCAGAATTTCATCCGCGAGTTGCTTGGTCTGAAGCAGGACCCGATCGACGAAGAGGTCGATGCCGCATCCGAATCGCGTCGGTTGCGCGAGAATCAGGCGCTGGGTGTCCCGCCCTCTGAAGGCGAAACACCGACCATATCGCGCACGCGGAACGGCCTGTTCGACATACTCTAGGCTCAAGGTCGCCCTAATTAAGCCAAATGTCGCGGTAAAGTGACCGCATCGCCGGTGTTCGGCGTTGCAGGTGAGAAAACTTGCGCCATATCTGTTGTCGATCCATTGGCGCTACCCGTGAGGACGGAACCGATGATTTGGAGCCTTTGTTCGCGAACCCTTCGTGCCCTGCTGTTGCCGGCGGCCTTTCTGCTGCCGTTCGCGAATGCGGCGCACGCGCAGGTCTTCAATCCGACGACCTTCGAGCTCGACAACGGCATGCAGGTCGTCGTGATCGAAAATCATCGCGCACCGGTCGTGACCCATATGGTCTGGTACAGGGTCGGCGCGGCAGATGAGCCCGCGGGCAAATCCGGGATTGCCCACTATCTTGAACATCTGATGTTCAAGGGGACGGAAACCCGCGCGTCGGGCGAATTTTCGCAAATTATTGCCGATTTGGGCGGGCGCGAAAACGCGTTCACGTCTCAAGACTACACCGGCTACTTCCAAACCATCTCACCCCGGCATCTCGGATTGATGATGGAGCTGGAAGCCGATCGCATGACCGGCCTGATTTTGACCGATGAGATCATCGAGCCCGAACGTCGGGTGATTCTCGAGGAACGGCGGTCGCGAACGGGGAACAACCCGCGGTCGCTCCTGTCCGAACAGGTCGCGGCGGCAACCTATCTCAACCACCCCTACCGCTTGCCGGTGATCGGCTGGGCGCATGAAATTGAAGGCCTGTCCCGCGCCGATCTCGAATCGTTCTACGAGACCTGGTACGCGCCCAATAACGCGGTCCTGGTTGTCTCGGGAGATGTCGATCCGGCCGAGGTCTTCCGGCTTGCGCGTGAAACATATGGGAAGATCGAGGCCAAGGTTCTGCCGCCACGGTTCCGCCCGGTCGAGCCGCCACAGCTCGCCCCGCGCGAGGTGGTGATGCGTGACGCGCGGGTGGACCAGCCCGCCTGGTCGCGCCGCTATCTCGCCCCCAGCTATGTCGCGGGAGACAATGAACATGCCTACGCGCTCGAACTGCTCGCGGAAATTATCGGCGGCGGCGCGACGGGACGGATTTACCGGTCGATCGTCGTTGATCAGTCGCTGGCGGCGTCCGCCGGTGCCTGGTATTCGCCCGGTGACCTCGATCTCACGACATTCGGTGTTTGGTTCAGCCCGCGCCCCGGTGTCCCGGTCGACACGGTGCGCGATGCCATGGACGATCAGATTGCAGACCTGCTCAAGGACGGGATCACCGCCGATGAACTCGAACGGGCAAAACAGCGCCTGATCGATAGCGCGATTTTCGCCCGCGACAGCGTTGCCGGCCCCGCGCGGGTGTTGGGTGCCGCCCTGGCATCGGGACAAACCGTGGCCGATGTCGAGGCCTGGCCCGACAGGATTCGCGCTGTGACGGTGGAGCAAGTCGATGCGGCCGCCCGCGAAGTGTTCAACGTGAACCGGTCCACCACCGGCGTGTTGCTGCCGGTCGAAGGAGACAGCCGAACATGATGTCCGCCCTCAAACGTGCCCCCGGTGCGGCGCTGCTGGCTGTCGCGCTGGTTTTGGTGCCCGCCGCCGCCAAGGCATTCGATATTCAGCGGGTCATCAGCCCCGGCGGCATTGAAGCCTGGCTGGTGGAAGACCATTCGCTGCCCATCGTCTCGGCACGGTTCCTGTTTCCCGGTGGTGCTGCGACGGACCCGATTGGCAAAGAGGGCCTCGCCAACATGGTGTCCGGCTTGCTTGATGAGGGTGCCGGCGATCTCGATTCACAGGCCTTCCAGGGGCAGTTGGCGGACCAGTCGATCTCCTTGTCTTTCTCCGCCTCGCTGGACGGATTTTCGGGCCGCATGAAAGCTCTGACCCGCAACCGCGAAGAGGCATTCGACCTGTTGCGGCTGGCGGTGACCGCACCGCGTTTTGACGCGCAGGCCGTGGAGCGCATTCGAGCTCAGATTCTCACCGGGCTTGCGGCGGGCGCGAACAACCCGAACCGCATTGCGCAGCAGACATTCCGCGAGGCCGTGTTCGGAGATCATCCCTATAGCCGTCCTGTCAGCGGAACGCCTGAAGGTGTTGGTGCGATCACCGAGACGGATCTGCGCACATTCGTGACCCGCCGGCTTGCGCGCAGCGAGCTGATAATTGGCGTGGTGGGTGACGTGACCGCGGTTGAACTGGGCGTACTTCTCGACACCACATTCGGTGATTTACCCGAACGCGCAGAGGCTTTCACGATCCCGCAGGCCGAACCCGGTGGCGCCGGCGAGGTGATCGTCGTCGAGCGCGACAACCCACAAAGCCGGGTCGTGTTTGGCCATCCTGGTGTGGCGCGGGATGACCCGGATTACTACGCCGCGTTGGTGCTGAACCATGTACTGGGTGGCGGCAGTTTCACGTCCCGGCTCTATGACGAAGTGCGCGAGAAGCGCGGACTGGCCTATTCGGTTTTCAGCTATCTGCTGCCGCTCGAGAATGCCGCATTGTGGATGGGGGGTGCGGGGACCGAGAACGGCGCGGTGGCGCAATCGATCGACCTGATCCGCGGCCAGTGGGAAAATGTGCAGGAATTTGCCATTTCCCAGGATGAACTGGACCGGGCAAAGGCCAATCTGATTGGGTCTTTCGGATTACGGTTCGACAATACTGGCGCGATCGCCGGGACCCTGGTTGCGGTGCAGTTTCGCGATCTCGGGATTGATTTTCTCAATCGGCGCAATGACTTGATCGAGGCTGTCCAGCTCGAGGATGTGCGTCGCGTGGCCGAACGGATTCTCGATCCGGCCGCGCTGACCGTTGTTGTGGTCGGCAAACCCGAGGGACTCACGGCGACACGGACCGTGACCGACGGGGGTTAGGCGCCGACTAAAAGGCAGTCTGGTCGGGCGTTCTCCGACTCACCTGATTTGTCCACAATATGCGGCATTGCCGTCGGCGCGGCGGCGGACGCAGACTGCTGGTCCGGGCGTGGACACGGAACCCAAATGTCAGAATTCTATTCCCAGAATGTCAGCGGCTGCATGGCCGGTACGATCGGCGATGACGGCCTGACCGACGACGCGTTGGAAACGGCGCGCGCGGCGGCGTGGGACGTCTGGAGCGCGATGCGCGCCGACATCGCCGAAGGTGGTTTCCCGGCGGTTTCCATCGCGCAACAGTCCGACGATCTTGCAGCTATCCGGGATGTGGCCGCACGCCTGTCGGCACATTGCGACACCGTGGCCGTGATCGGCGTCGGCGGATCCAGCCTTGGTGCGGAGGCCCTATGTGCGTTGGCGTCGGCACCGCCGGTGGATGTCCGGTTTCTGAACAACCCCGATCCCGAGACCGTGGCGCGTTTCATCGCGTCTGTTGATCTGGCACGTGTGGGCCTGGTCATGGTGTCGAAATCCGGCGGCACGGCGGAGACGTTGGTGCTGGCGATGACCCTCATGCCGGCGTTGATCGAGGCCCGCAGCGGCGACGCGGTCGCAGATTATGCTGTCGTCATTGCCGAGCCGGGTGATAACCCGATACGCCGGCTGGCCGAGGCTTGGGCGACGCCGGTGATCGACCATCCTGTCGATATCGGTGGCCGTTATGCCGCGCTCAGCGCCGTTGGGCTTTTGCCGGCGGCACTCGCCGGGGTGGATATAGACGCCGTGCGCGCCGGTGCGGTCGAGGCGCTGGAAGCCAACCTGGACGGAGAGACTGTTGAAGATGTTCCCGCAGCGCTCGGCGCGGCCGTGTCGTTGGCGCTCCTGCAAAGCCAGGGCGCGCGTATGAGCGTGATGATGCCCTATGCGGATGCCCTGGCGCCTTTCGCGCGCTGGTATCGCCAGCTCTGGGCCGAGAGCGTGGGCAAGAACGGCCGCGGCACCACGCCCATCGACGCGCTGGGGTCCGTCGATCAGCACAGCCAGCTACAACTCTATCTCGATGGCCCCAAAGACAAGATGTTCACTATCGTGACCCAGCAATTGGCCGGACGCGGAGATCGCGTATCGCCGGATTTGGCGAACCATGCCGGGGCGACGTATCTGGCCGGACAGACGACGGGTGATTTGCTGGCCGCGGAACAGGAAGCGACGATCGAGAGCCTGTGCGCCCACGGCCGCCCGGTGCGACGGATCGAGGTCGTGCGTGTCGACGAGGCCGCCATCGGTGCGCTGATGGCTCACTTCATGCTCGAGACCGTGACGGCGGCCTTCATGTTGGGGTGCGATCCCTTCGATCAGCCGGCTGTCGACGACGGCAAGGAACGTGCGCGCCAGCGGCTCGCGGATACGGCAGGGTCAGCCGGCGGAGCGCCGACATGACCATTCGGCGCCTGCCTGAAACCATCGTCAATCAGATCGCCGCAGGCGAGGTGATCGAGCGCCCGGCCTCTGCCGTGAAGGAGCTGGTCGAGAATGCCATCGATGCCGGCGCGCGCCGGGTCGATGTGGTGTTGCGCGATGGTGGGCGTAGCTTGATTGCGGTCACCGATGACGGCAGCGGCATGACCGCAGAAGAGCTTGGGCTCGCGGTCGAACGCCACGCGACATCGAAGTTGCCGGATAATGATCTTACGCATATTGCGACGCTGGGATTTCGCGGTGAGGCATTGCCGTCGATTGGCTCGGTCAGCCGGTTGTCGATTGCGTCACGCATCGCCGGGTCCGATGGATGGCAAATTCGCGTCGAGGGTGGCCGTGTCCACGAGGTCCAGCCGGCACCATTAACCGCAGGTACGCGGGTCGAGGTGCGTGATCTCTTCTACGCGACACCCGCGCGCCTGAAGTTCCTGAAAACCGAGCGCACGGAGATGGACCACGCGGTCGATACGGTGCAACGGCTCGCCATGGCCCATCCGGCGATCAGTTTCACAATCGGTGACGGCGAACGAGAGCGCTTTGCCAGTGCCGCGACAGAAGATCTCGGCGGCAGCGAGGATGCGCTTTTGCGCCGGTTGTCGGATGTGATGGGTCGCGATTTTGCCGATAACGCGCTGGCGATCGATGCCGAACGCGAAGGTGTTCGCCTGACCGGCCATGCCGGGTTGCCGACGCTCAATCGCAATACGACCAAGCACCAGTATCTCTTTGTGAATGGCCGGCCCGTGCGCGATCGGCTGCTGACCGGCGCGGTGCGCGGGGCGTACCAGGATTTCCTCGCCCGTGGTCGCCATCCGCTGGTGGCGTTGTTCGTGGAGATCGATCCCGAGTTGGTCGATGTGAACGTCCACCCGGCCAAGGCCGAGGTCAGGTTTCGTGATCCCGGGGTGGTTCGGGGGCTCATCGTCGGCGGGTTGCGTCACGCATTGGCGGCGGCCGGGCACAGGGCGTCGACCACGGTGGCCGACGCCGCACTAGGAGCCTTTCGACCGGGTGGTGCACCCGGACTCCCGCCCGCTGGATATGGCGGTGATTCGGGGGGCGGACGCGGGTTCGGACGTGGATTTGGCGGCGGTCCGGTGCCGCAGGGGCTGGCCGAGGCGGCTGCGCAGTATTTCGCACCCCAGGATCAGGCCAATGGCGTTGCGATCCCGGGGCTTGGTTCGGCACCGGCGGCGGCGGCGCTCGAACCTGATGCCGCCTCGCCCGATGCGGACTACCCGTTGGGGGCGGCACAGGCGCAGCTCCATGAGACCTATATCGTGTCCCAGACCAGCAGCGGCCTGGTGATCGTGGACCAGCATGCGGCCCATGAGCGGCTCGTCTATGAGCGCATGAAGGCCGCGCTCGCCAATGGCGGGGTTGCGCGCCAGGGTCTGCTGCTGCCGGAGGTTATCGATCTGGATGAGGCGGCGGCCGAACGACTCGCGGATCGTGCCGAAGAACTGGCCGAGCTCGGTCTGGTGCTGGAAAAGTTCGGCACGGGCGCGGTTGTCGTTCGCGAAGTCCCGGCGTTATTGGGCCAGTCGGATGTGGCCGGTCTCATCCGCGATCTGGCCGACGATCTGTCGGAGATCGGTGCGGCCCATTCCCTCAAGGAACGGCTCGACGATGTCTGCGGCACGATGGCCTGCCACGGCAGCGTGCGTGCGGGGCGGCGCCTTAATCGCGACGAGATGAATGCGCTGCTGCGCGAGATGGAAGTGACCCCGCATGCAGGCCAGTGCAACCATGGCCGCCCGACTTATGTCGAGCTGAACCTCGCCGACATCGAGCGGCTGTTCGGGCGTCGCTGAGCTAGCTTTTCCAGACCACAAAGTGCAACGACGTGTCACCGTAGCTGCGCGTGTCGACGATCTCGAAGCCGGGCTCGCAATCGATTTCCGTGCCGCGTCGCGTCTCGATGACGACCAAACCGCCTGGTGTGATCCAGCCGGATTCGGCGAGCGCGGCCGGGGCTGTTTGTGCGACCTCACTGTCATAGGGCGGGTCCAGGAAGACGATGTCGCAGGGCGTGCCGGCTGGTGGTTTGGTGGCATCCCCCGTCCGGTGCACATCGGCGCGATCACTGAGCTCCAGCGCGTCCAGGTTTACGCCGATCTGCACCCGGGCCGGGCGGTCGATATCGAAAAACACGGCATGCGCCGCACCGCGCGACAGCGCCTCTATGCCCAACGCGCCTGAACCTGCGCACGCATCAAGCACATGCGCACCATCCAGGCCATGTGCGTTGCCAATGCCGCTGGCGAGGATGCTGAACAGGGCTTCGCGAACACGGTCGCCGGTCGGCCGCGCGTCCGACCCGGGGGGTATCTCGATCCGGCGTCCACGATGGCTGCCGCCGATAATGCGGAGTCTTCCGGCCTGCGATTTCACGCGCGGGGCACCTGTTCGGCGATCACCTTGGCGGAGACTTCCTCGACATGCCCGCGCGGGAGCTTGCCCAACTGGAAGGGGCCATAGCCGGTGCGGATCAGCCGGTTCACCGTGTAGCCGAGATGCTCCATCAGCCGGCGCACCTCGCGGTTTTTGCCTTCGCGAATGTTGATCGTCAGCCAGGCATTGCTGCCCACCTGGCGTTCCAGCGTGGCCTTGGCGGGACGAAACTGCGTGCCGTCGATCTCCACGCCGCGTTCCAGCCGGGCGAGCGTCTTGTCTTCGATCCGGCCATACACTCGCACGCGGTATTGGCGCAGCCAGCCGGTCGAGGGCAGTTCCAGCCGTCGGGCGAGCTCGCCGTCATTGGTCAAGAGCAGCAGACCCTCGGAATTCATGTCCAGGCGGCCCACCGGCTTGGTGTTGGCAAGCTCGGGCGGCAGCGCATCGAAAATGGTCGGTCGCCCCTCGGGGTCGCGATGGGTCGTCAGCCGTCCCTGGGGTTTGTGATAACGCCACAGGCGCGCCACGTCGCGGGCGGGCAGCGGCTTACCATCGATGCGGATATCGGCATCGATGGCCACATTGAGTGCGGGTGAATCGACGAGCTGGCCATCAAGTGTGACGCGACCGTCGTTGATCCAACGCTCGGCCTCGCGGCGCGAGGACACGCCGGCCCGTGCAATGACCTTGGCGATGCGCTCACCCTTTGGTGCGTCGGAATTCATGCTCTGCCGCCAATTGTGACTGTCTTTGATCTAGTGATCACACGCGTCGATGAAGGCCTGGAAAATAGCACCGTCACCCGCCGAGACCTTGTACTCCGGATGCCACTGGACCCCCAGGCAAAAGCGTTTGCCGATGGCCTCGATGCCCTCGATCACCCCGTCAGGCGCCACGGCGTTGATGATGGTTTCGTCGGATGCGTCCTTGGCGGCCTGGTGATGCGCGCTGTTCACATCGAGCGCGTCGGTGCCGACAATACGGTGCAGCAATGTTCCCGGAAGGACCGATATGCTGTGTCCCGGCTCATCGCGCGGGTTGAGCTGCTCATGGGCCAGTGCGTCGGGAATTTCATCGGGGATATGCTGGATCAGCGTGCCGCCCAGGGCGACATGGAGGAGCTGTTGGCCCCCGCAAATGCCGAGTAGCGGCATGTCGCGTTCCAGCGCGCCGCGGGTGGTGGCGAGTTCGAATGCCGTGCGGCGGTCCTTGGTGACGACGGTCGGATGGCGCTCACCGGCGCCGAAAATCGACGGATCGACATCAAACGCGCCGCCTGTGATCACCAGGCCGTCGATGATATCGAGATAATCATTCGCCTGATCGGGTTCGTGGGGCAGGGCCAGGGGCACGCCGCCGGCCTCCACCACCGCGTCGGTATAATTCTGACGCAGCGCATACCAGGGCATGTTCGAGTAGTTGCCTGGATCTTCGGAATCTAGAGTTATGCCGATCACGGGTTTGGACATGGCGCGCACCTTACGCGCCGCCCGCGCGTCGTTGCAATTTGGGGCATTCGCGGGCACCGTCCGCCCCATGGAAGACGCAGGATATATGCACCAGGCCATCGTTGCGGCCCGGGAAGCCGCAGCGGCGGGGGACGTGCCGGTCGGGGCCGTGATCGTCGATCATGCGTCATCGCGGGTCGTGGCCGTCGCGGGAAACCGCGTCGAGCAGGACAATGACCCGACGGCCCATGCGGAGTTGCTGGCGATCCGGATGGCGGCACGCGAATTGTCTGCGCCGCGTCTGTCGGACTGCGATCTGTATGTCACTTTGGAGCCCTGCGCCATGTGCGCCCAAGCGATTGCATTTGCGCGGATCGGGCGGTTGTTCTTTGGTGCCTATGATCCGAAGGGCGGGGGCGTTGAACATGGCGCGCGTATTTTTACCCAGCCGACCTGTAACCACGCACCGGAAATTGTCGGCGGCCTCGAAGAGGGCGCATGTGCGGCCCTGCTGCGGGAGTTTTTCGCGGCGCGCCGTTAACGCGGCCTTTGTCAGCTTTCCCGGGCCACCGCGCGCCAGCCGATATCGCGGCGGCAGAACCCATCCGGCCAGTCGATGGCATCGACCGCCGTATAGGCATTGGCCTGTGCCGAGGTTATGTCGGCACCGCCGGCGGTTACATTCAGGACCCGCCCGCCGGTCGCCAGCACGCGGTCGCCATCGGCTGCGGTCCCGGCATGGAATACGGTGGCACCGGTTTTTGCCGCATCATCGAGCCCCCGGATTTCCGTGCCCTTGTCGTAGGCGCCCGGGTATCCGTTGGCGGCGAGGACCACGGTCAGGGCCGCATCGTTGGACCAGCGCAGATCGAAATTTTTGAGGCTCCCGTCGCACGCCGCCACCAGGGCGGGCACGATGTCCGAGCGCAGCCGCATCATCAGCACCTGGCATTCCGGGTCGCCGAACCGGACATTGTATTCGAGCAACTTTGGCTTGCCGCCGTCGAGCATCAGCCCGGCATAGAGCACGCCGCGATACGGGTAGCCGTCGGCGGCCATGCCGCGCACGGTCGGCAGAATAATTGTCTCCATCACCTCCGCCTCGAGCGCTTCGGTCAGGGACGGGGCGGGAGAATAGGCGCCCATGCCGCCCGTGTTGGGTCCGGTATCGCCGTCGCCGACAGCCTTGTGATCCTGGGCACCGGCCAATGGCAGCGCCGTCTCGCCGTCCACGAGCGCGAAGAAGGACAGCTCCTCGCCGGGAAGAAACTCCTCGATGACGAGTTCGGCCCCGGCGTCGCCGAAGGCCTTGTCGCCCATCGCCTGATCCACCGCGTCGAGCGCTTCGTCGACGGATTGCGCGACCGTCACGCCCTTGCCGGCGGCGAGACCGTCCGCCTTGACCACGATCGGTGCACCATTTTTGCGGATGTATTCCTTCGCCGCTTCTGCATCCGTGAACCGTCCGTAACCGGCCGTCGGGATGTTGTGCCGGGCGCACAGATCCTTCATGAAACCCTTGGAGCCTTCGAGCATCGCGGCGTCGGCGCGGGGGCCGAAGGCCTTGATTCCCAGGGCGTCGAGCCGGTCGACCAGGCCCAGAACCAGCGGGCCTTCCGGGCCGACCACGACCAGATCGATTGTTTGTTCCTGGGCGAAGGCGACCAGCCCGTCCACGTCGTCGGCGGCAATCGCGACGCATTCGGCCTCCTGCGCGATGCCCGCATTACCCGGCGCGCAGTAGAGCGCATCGCACAGCGGAGAGGCGGCGATTGCCCAGCACAGCGCGTGTTCGCGCCCGCCGCCACCGACAACCAAAATACGCATTTCCGCGATCCTTCTTTGGGTCCTTCGTTTCGAGGCCGGCAGTTTGTATCATGGGGGTGATTCGATGAACCAGACGCCCCCCGATACCCCCGACCTGCTGGATGCAGAACCCGGCGACAATCAGCCCCCCGTGCTGTCGGTCGGTGAACTGTCCGGTGCGGTCAAACGCACGGTCGAGGACAGCTTCGGCTATGTGCGCGTTCGCGGCGAGGTGTCGGGATTCAAGCGTGCCGCCTCGGGCCATCTTTACATGACCCTGAAAGACGCCGACGCGATGATCGACGGCGTGTGCTGGCGTGGCTCCGCGGGCCGGCTTGAAGTGCAGCCCGAGGATGGGCTCGAGGTGATCGTGACCGGTCGGGTGACAACCTATCCGGCGCGTTCCAAGTATCAGCTCGTGATCGAGCGGCTGGAAGTGGCCGGCGAGGGCGCGCTCCTCAAGATGATCGAGGAGCGGCGCAAGCGGCTTGCCGCCGAGGGCCTGTTCGAAGCCGAACGCAAGGCGGACATTCCCTACCTGCCCGAGGTGATCGGCGTCGTGACGTCCCCGACGGGGGCGGTCATCCGCGATATTCTGCATCGGCTGGCGGATCGATTCCCGCGCCATGTGCTGGTCTGGCCGGTGCTGGTGCAGGGTGATAACGCGGCGGCCCAGATCACCGCCGCCATCGAGGGGTTCAACCGGCTGACACCGGACGGGCCGGTACCGCGCCCGGATCTGCTGATTGTCGCGCGCGGCGGCGGGTCGCTCGAGGACCTGATGGCATTCAACGAGGAGAATGTGGTCCGTGCGGCGGCCGGGAGTGAGATTCCGCTCATTTCGGCGGTCGGGCACGAGACCGACACGACCCTGATCGATTTCGCATCCGACAAACGCGCACCCACCCCCACGGCCGCGGCCGAGATGGCGGTGCCCGTGCGCAGCGACCTGATTGCGCAGGTCGGCGAGGACGGTGCGCGCCTGACCGGTGCGATCACCCGGTTGGTGCGCTCGCGCAACCAGGAGGTCACGGCGTTGGGTCGGGGGCTGCCGGCACCACGGCGGATTCTCGAAGGTGCCATGCAGCGGGTCGATGACTGGGCCGAGCGGCTGCACCCTGCACTGACGCGCGTGATGCGGTCGAAAGACGAGGCGGTGACGGCACAGGGCCGCCAACTCGTCCAGCCGGACCAGTATGTCGAAGCCAAGCGCCGGGACCTGGCATCCATGGTGGCGCGCCTGGCGGCGGTGAAATCGGCCGGAGACGGCAGGATCGAACGCGATCTTCGGGACACGCGATCGTTCGGCCAGCGGCTCGATCAGGCGGCGGGTCGTGTTTTGGCTACAGCGGGGCAGAAAATCAGCGGACTGGACAGCCTGCTTGAGAGCTATTCCTACAAGGGCGTGCTCGAGCGTGGGTTTGTACTGGTGCGTGATGCCGGCGGCGCGCCGGTGCTGGCCGCCGACGCGTTGACGCCGGGTGACGGCATTTCCCTCAGCTTCCGCGACGACGGGGTCGTCGGTGCGACGGTCGACAGCGTCGGCGGGGATGGTCCTGCCGCGCGGCCGGCCAAGCCGCGAAAGCCGAAGCCGGCTGCGGCGGCAAAGAAAAAGCCCGCGAAGAAAGACCCGAACGACGACCCGCAAGGGTCCCTCTTGTGAGGTACTGGGTCGCGGCGGTTTTTATGCTTGTCGTGTCGTCCGGTCCGGGTTGGGCGCTCGAGCTGCGGGGCGAATTTACGCAAGGCGCACTCGTGACCGGCACGGCCGAGCCGGGGTCGCAGGTCATGCTCGATGGCAAGCCGCTCCGGATCGACGCACACAGCGGACGCTTCGTATTCGGTATCCACAGGGACCGCACGAAGCCCTTCTCGTTGGAGATCAATTATCGCGACGGGCGCCGCGAGATCAGGAGCCTGCCGGTGCGGGTGCGTGACTATGACATCGAGCGAATTGACGGCTTGCCGCCCCGCAAGGTCACGCCCGATGCAAATGATCTGGAACGTATTCACCGTGAGGCGCGACTGATCTCTGCGGCCCGGGCCCGCGATAGCGAAAGCCCGCTTTTTGAGGCCGGGTTCAGCTGGCCGGTGACGGGCCGGATCAGCGGCCGCTATGGCAACCAGCGTATTCTCAACGGAAAGCCGCGCCGGCCCCATCTGGGGATCGATATCGCCGCACCGCGCGGGACGTCGGTTTTGGCGTCCGCGCCAGGTGTGGTGGTGCTGGCGGAATCCGATATGTTTTACACCGGTGGCACGGTCGTGGTGGACCACGGCCATGGGCTGACGACGATTTACTCTCATCTTGAGCGCGTCGACGTCGGAAACGGGCAACAGGTTGTGACCGGGGCGCAGATCGGGACCGTGGGGTCCACCGGACGCTCGACCGGGCCGCACCTCGACTGGCGGATCAACTGGTTCGATGTTCGGCTGGATCCGGAGTTGATCGCCGGCCCGATGCTGTCTGGTCGCTAGCGCGCTACCGCGTTGATTTTTCTGGCCAGGAAATCCTCGATTGCGGCGGGATCGTCCCAGACGAATTTCACCGGCAGGGCTTCCACCCTGTCTTTAAAGGCGGAAGGTACCCGCACCGCATCCTTTTCCGTCGTGATCGGGGTCGCGTCGAGGGCGTCGGCTTCGGCGCAGATTCGTGTGATCTCGCTGTTCGAGAATGGGTGGTGGTCCGCGAAGGTATATGTTGCGACTACCTCGCAGCCGATCGTTTTGAGCGTGTCGAAGAACTTGCCCGGCCGACCGATCCCGGCGAAGGCAATGACCCGGCGTCCCGACCATTCTGCATGGTCGACGGCTGCCAGAATGCGCCCGGAGAGAACCGGCATCGAGGCCCGTGTCCTCTTTGCGAGTCCGGCGCGATCTTCGCCGACGATGACCATCGCGTCGGCACGCGCCAATCCCTTGGCAACGGGTTCGCGCAGCGGCCCAGCGGGGATGAGTTGGCCGTTGCCGAAGCCGGTCTCGCCGTCGATCACGACGATCCCGACATCTTTGGTTAGTGCGGGATTCTGATACCCGTCATCCATCACAATCAGCCGCGCCCCGTCCTTGATGGCGGCCTTGCCCCCGGCTACCCGATCACGCGCCACCCAGGTGGGCGCCATCTGGCTCAGCAACAGCGCCTCATCGCCGACTTCGGTGGATGTATGGAATTTGGGCGAGACACGGACCGGACCGGCCAGGCGGCCGCCATAGCCCCGCGTCAGGAACGCCAGGTCATCACGTTCCAGGATACTGGCGATACTCAAGGCCACGGGTGTCTTGCCGGCACCGCCGGCGACGAGGTTGCCGACACAAAGGACCATGGCATCGATGCGCGTGGGTTTGGCGAAGGATTTGTTGAGCGCACCAGCGAGCCGGTACGCGCAACCGAGTGGGCTGAGCAGCTTGCCCAGCGGCGCGTTCGGTCGGGACCAGAAATCGGGTGCCTTCATGACGCGCTCGAAACGGCATTTGCGATCACGGGCTGCAGGCGGCGCATGACAAGGTCGATGACCTCCTGCTTGCGGCCCGCGGCGCCGGCGGCGGCTTCCGCCATTGCGTCCGCGCGCTCCGGTGATGCCAGCAACGCCCCGACGGCCTGCTGCAGCTCGTCACCATCGGCCACTTCCCGGCTCGCGCCGGCGGCCTGCATCTCACTTGTGATCGACCGGAAATTGTCGATATGCGGGCCATAAAGAACGGCGCAGCGCAGTTGTGCGGCTTCCAGCATGTTCTGACCACCATGGGGGATCAGGGACCCGCCGATGAAGGCGATGGGCGCGACGCGGTAAAGCTGTCCCAGCAGCCCCGTGCCGTCGGCCAGGTAGATGTTCGTTTCGGCTGTGATCGTCTCGCCGCGCGACCAGCGCGCGACGGACAGGCCGGACGCGATCAACGTCTGCTCGATGTCGTCGCCGCGCTGTGGATGGCGTGGCGCCAGCAGGGTCAACAGGTCGGGATACTTGCCCGCGAGGCCTCGATGCACCGCGCCGACGATTTCCTCTTCGCCGCGATGGGTGCTGGTCGCGACCCAGGTCGGGCGGCCACCGATTGCATCCTGCAGTTCGATCAACGACGCGGCGGTTGCCGGTAAGGGGGCGGCCGCCAGTTTCAGGTTGCCGGTCACCGAGACATTCCGGGCCCCCAGCGCCTCAAGCCGTGCAGCGATTTCCTGATCCTGGGCCAGGATGGTGTCGAAGCATGACAGCAGCTCGCGGGCGATTTTGGGGGCGCGCGCCCAGCTGGCGCGTGAATGTTCCGACATGCGCGCATTGACCAGCGCCAGGGGAATGCCCGCGCGTCGCGATTCGAGCAGCAGGTTCGGCCAGAGCTCGGACTCGACCCACAGGGCCGCTGCGGGTCGCCAATATTCGAGGAACCGGCGCACCCAGGCGGCCCGATCAACGGGCACATATTGATGAATCGCCCGCGGCGGAAGCCGTTCGCCCATCATGCGGGCCGAGGTGACGGTGCCGGTGGTCATCAGGATTTTTAGTTCCGGGTCGGCGCGCAGAATCCGTTCGATGAGCACCAGCACCGACTGGGCCTCGCCGATGCTCGCGGCATGAATCCATATGATGGCCCCCGACGGGCGCTGGATTGAGGGGATGCCGCGGCGTTCGTCGATGCGCGAGGGCTCCTCCTTGCCGCGCATCAGGCGCCGCTGGAGCAGGAGTTCGACCAGCGGCAGCCCTGCCGTGGTGACACCGCGATACAGGCTGGTGGCGAAAGTGGATGTGCCCCTGTTTCCGGGCCGGTCGTCCCCGGTCATCCGTGCGCGCGTTCGGCGTCCGGCGCGCTGCCGTCTTCGGGGGTGGACGTGCTGCCGGCGGGCCCCGGCTCGCGGAACTGTAGCCGGCTCAACCGCGCATACAGGCCATCACGCGCCTGGAGTTCTGCATGTGTGCCGTTCTCGACGACCCGACCGCCATCCATCACCAGAATTTGGTCGGCATTCATGACCGTCGCGAGGCGATGGGCGATGACCAATGTGGTGCGATTGGCCGTCAGCCGTTCGAGTGCGACCTGCACCTGTTGTTCGGATTCCGCATCCAGTGCGCTTGTTGCTTCATCAAGCAGGAGGATGGGGGCGTTCTTGAGCATCGCGCGCGCGATGGCGACGCGCTGGCGCTCGCCGCCGGAAAGGGACGAACCGCGATCCCCGACCACGGTGTCGTAGCCATCCGGGAGTGCCGAGACGAAATCATGGGCGGCGGCATCACGGGCCGCGGCAATCACCTCGTCGTCCGTGGCGTCGGGCCGGCCGTAACGGATATTGGCGGCGACAGTATCGTTGAACAGGGTGATATCCTGGCTGACGAGTGCGATGGCATCGCGCAGGCTGGCCATGGTCAGGCTGCGCACATCCTGACCGTCGATGGCGAGGATTCCGCTATCGACATCATTGAACCGAAGCACGAGGTTCATCACCGTGGACTTGCCGGCACCACTTGGGCCGACCAGCGCCACGGTCTGGCCTGCCGGGATGGTCAAATCCACCTCGTTGAGGGCCGGTTTGTCGGGTGTATAGGCGAATGTCACCTTGTCGAAGGTGACGCTCCCGCCCGAAAGGGCAAGGTCACGGGCATCGGGCGCATCAACGATCTTGGCCGGGGTGTCGAGCAGGTTGAAGCTGCGCTGGACCGCTGCCAGCCCTTCCTGCAGGGCGGCGTTGAGATTTCCCAGGCTGCGAACCGGCTGGTAGGCCAGAATCACGGCGGCCAGGAAGCCCACGAATTCACCGAGCGTTCCGGTGCCGGACAAAATCCGCCAGCCCCCATAGCCCAGGACCGCGGCGACCGACGTCCCGCCGATGGTTTCGAGAAACGGATAGGTGCGCGCGCGCCCCTTCACCGTCTTCATCACCAGATGGTAGATGCGGTCAAACAACGCGTCCGCGCGCGAGCGTTCGTAATCCTCCATCCGATACGACTTGATCAGGCGAATGCCCGAGAAGGCCTGCTCAAGATTGGAGGTCAGTTCACCCATCCCGGATTGGGCATTCGAGGATGCGCGGCGCAGGCGTCGCCCGATCCGGATGACCGGCCGGCCGGCCAGCGGGAAGGTGATGATGACAATGATCGCGAGCAGCCAGTCGAGATAGAACATCATCCCGATCAGCGCGGCGGCGGTGACAAAATCGCGGGCCATGGCCGTCAGCGTTCGTGACAGGGCGTCGCGCATCACGTTCACATCGTTGGTGAAGCGTGAAATGAGCTTGCCCGTCGATGTCTCATGATGGGCCTGCAGGTCCGCACGCATCAGGTGGGCGAACATGGCCTTCTGTATCGCGTTGATGACGCGCAAGGCGACCGACTGGCTCAGGACGCTTTGGCCGTAGGAGGCCAGACCCTTGATGAATGTCACCAGGATGATCGCCAGGGGCATCATCCAGACCACGTTCGCATTCTTGGCCTCAAGCATATCGATCGATGTTTCGATCAGCTTGGGGTAGGCGGCGGACGCGGCGGCCACGATGATCATCAGGACGACGGCCATGCCGACCCGGCCCTTGTAGGCGCTCATCCAGTCGCGCCACATCCGGCCAATCAAATGGCTTGTGGTGTCTGTCCGGGAACTCTGCGGGGATTCCTGCATGATGCGGTTGTCGCCGCCTCCGTTGATCGCGCGCCGAATCGAGCCATAAGTGCCGTTATCGATGCAAGCCTAACATGGCTCGATTCACCATGCGCCGACCCGTATCAGACGGGCCTGTTGCGATTCCCGCTGCGATGGTAAAGCTAGCCTGATTGCGAATGGTGCAATCAGCGAGGGAATACATGTCCGCAGCCGAGAATCTTGGCGAACTTCTACACAGGAATTGCCCGAATTGCGAAACCGACAATTCGAGCCGGCCTGCACTCGACTATTCGTGGCAGGACTGGAAGCTCCGTAAATGCGGTGCCTGCGGGTTCGTATATCTTGAAAATCCCCCGGATTATGCGGATTTCAAGGTGGTATTCGCTTGGGAAAAGAACCATGGCGACCGCAAGGTACGGATGCGCAAGGAGTATCCCCTGGCGTATGGGATTTCACGTGCCTGGCGGAAATTCTATCGCTGGGCCGTCCGCAAACCCGACAAGCTGATTAAGCGCATCAACAAATGGGTACCGCCCGGCCTGGTGATCGATGTGGGCTGCGGCAACGCGGATCGATTGCTGTCGTTGCCCGAACATTACGAAACCAGCGGAATCGAAATTTCCAAGGCGCTGGCCGAAGAGGCACAAGAGTTATTGGCGACGCGTGGTGGCAGCATCACCAATTTGCCCGCTGTCGAAGGCTTGGCGAGCTACGAGGCGGGAACGGCCAGCGGCGTTCTGATGCGCTCCTTCCTCGAACATGAACAAAAGCCGGTCGAACTGCTGTCCCATGCGGCGCGGGTGCTCAAGCCGGATGGCGTGGCCATCATCAAGGTCCCGAATTTCTCAAGCATCAACCGACGGGTGATGGGGTCGCGCTGGTGCGGCTTCCGGTTCCCGGGCCATGTGAATTACTTCACGCCGGCAAGCCTGCGCTCGATGGTCGAGGACGCCGGCCTCTCCGCAGTCGGGTTCGGATTTTTCGACCGGTTCCCGTTGAGCGACAATATGTGGATGGTGGTGCGCAAGGGCGGGTGAGCCGGGCCGCATCTTCGATGAGGGGAAGCTGACATGACGCGTATCAAGATTATCGACCGGGCGGACATGAACGCCGAACAGGCGAAGGTCCATGATGCCGCCAAGGAAAGCGGTGGTCCCGTCGGCGGACCGTTCTACGCTTATATTCGCATCCCCGATCTGTTCCAGGTGGCGCAAGACATGCGCGATACCCTCGGCGCCGGTCCGCTCAGCGAACGCGAGCGCCTGATCGTTTTCATGGTGGTCGCCCGGCATTGGAATGCGCGCTATCCCTGGTTCGCCCAGTCGCGCAACGCGCTGAAGATTGGCATTGAGCGGGGTATCGTCGACGCGATCAACGCCCGCGAAGTTCCCAATCTGACGGACGACCGCGAACGGACGAGCTACGAGGTTGCGCGCGAGCTCATGGAATCGAACAAGCTCAGTGATGCGTCCTACGCCGCCGCCGAGGCGGTGATGGGGGAGACAGACTTGATCGGTCTGGTCGCGGCCTCGGGCCAGTTTGTCATGACCTGTTGCACGGCGAACGCCTTCGAGGTCGATCCGCCGGCCGACGAACCCGCGCCGCTGCGCGTCTGAGGTCACCCTCCGACGCGCCGCCGCTCACGGGTTGCCGGGTTCGGTGGGCCTTCCGGCTAGAAACTTCCGGGTGCGAAGAATTCGACGATCCCGATGATCGATGCGAGCAGCAGCACGATTCAGTTCATCGCGATACCGCTGGCGCGGTTGAAGCCCTCGGCGTTGCCCATCAGGCCAATGGCATGAAGGCTGCGCGCGATCACCACGATCGCGCCGAGCACGCCAACGATGATCGGGTGCACGCCGACCATTTCGACCAGCCCCAGAATGATTATCGTCGCCGGGACCCATTCCGAATGGTTGGCATGCGCGCGGATGCGGCGAATGAGCTGGTCATCGCCATTGTCGCCCCAGGGCATGTTGATCTTGTTGCGATACATGCTGACCCGGACGCCGAGAACGAGCTTCATCAACACCAGCAAGGATGAGACGAACAGCGTGATAAACGGTGCTTCTGCGGCGAAAGATTCCATGATTACCCCCAAAAATTCAGGATCAGCGAACAGCGTGACCTCTGCTTCAAATAGATACTGCCGAGAAATTCTGGGCGGTATTTTGATGTATGTCTAGTTGACGGGCGAATTCTCGCCATGCCGGATAAACTGGAATTCGCCGACGCCAAGTCAAGATGGGTGTGTCGCGGGCGGGCGGTGCGGCAGAACCGGCGCCCTATTCGCCGCCGCCGGCCACGGTCAGGCCGTCGATACGCACGGTGGGACTGTTGGTGCCGAAGCGGAATTCGAGATCATTCGCCCGCGACATCCCCGCGTACATCTGGTTCAGGTTCCCCGCGATCGTCAGCTCCGTCACGGGGAAGCTGATCTCGCCATTCTCGATCCAGAATCCCGATGCCCCGCGGCTGTAGTCGCCGGTCACACCGTTCACGCCCATGCCCATCAATGATGTGATGTAGAGCCCGGCATCGATGTCGGCCATCAGTTCGGCTGGGGACAGACCTCCCGGCGTCAGATAAAGGTTCGACGGGCCCGGCGAGGGCGGGCCCGATGTACCGCGACTGGCATGACCTGTGGTCTCGAGGCCGAGTTGCTTGGCCGAAGCAAGGTCCAGCAGCCAGGTCGTCAGGACACCGTCCTTGACGATCGATTGCCTCGAATTTGCGATGCCTTCGGCATCGAAAGGTTTGGAGCGCATGCCTCGTGGGCGGTGCGGGTCGTCGATGATCTCGATATCGGTGGCGAAGATCTGCTCGCCGAGCCGATCCTTGAGGAAGCTGGTGCCGCGGGCGATAGACGGGCCTGTGATGGCGCCCATGAGATGCCCGAGCAGGCCGCCGGCAACACGCGGGTCGAAGACAACCGGCACCTGTGCGGTCGGCATGCGGCGCGCGCCAAGCCGTGCGGCGGCCTTCTCGCCGGCGCGCCGGCCCACATCGGCCGGGTCCTCGAGGTCGCTCATATGAACTGCGTGGGCGAAGTCATACTCGGATTCCATGCCCGCGCCTTCGCCGGCAATGACCGAGACGCCGACGCCGGAATCGGTCCGGGCGTAGTCGCCGGCAAACCCGTTGCTCGCCGCGAGACACACGCCGGTGCGGCTCCAGCTTGCTTGTGCGCCTTCCGAATTCGTGATGCCGTCGACCGCACGAGCGGCGTCCTCGCACGCGCGCGCCATTTCCACGAGGGTTTCGCTGCCGGGCTCTTCCGTGTCGACCATGTCGAGATCGGGAATGTCGGTGGCGAGCTGGTCGGGGTCGGCCAACCCGCACCACGGGTCATCCGGCACGGCCGCGGCCATGTCGAGAGCGCGTCCGACCAGCTCCGACAAGGCGTCCTTGGAGAAATCCGTCGACGATACGATCGCCTGCTTCTGGCCGCGAAAAACACGCAAACCCAGATCGAAACTCTCCTGGCGTTCGAGTTGTTCAATTTCACCCAGCCGCTGGGCGTGTGAAATCGACGTCGAACGAATGAGCACGGCGTCCGCCGCATCGGCCCCGCGCTTTTGGGCTTCGCTGATCAGGTCGGCCAGGCGGTCGCGGTCTTCTACGGACATGGAATCGGTGTCGGACATGAGATTGTTCGCGCCGCCGCGCGCCCTTTGTGTGTGTTGGAAAATTTCGGGTTACAGGGTTCCGGGAGCGAAAAACTCGACGATCCCGATGACGGATGCAAGACCGAGTGTCGCCCAGTTGATCACGATCCCGGTGGCCCGGTTGAACGATTCGGCATTCCCCATGAGCCCGAGGGCGTGCAGGACCCGGGCGATGATGAGCATCGCCCCCAGAACAGCAATAATAACCGGCGAGACGCCCATCATTTCGATGAGCCCCAGCAGGATCAGCGTTCCCGGCACCCATTCCGTGAAGTTGGCGTGGGCGCGAATACGCCGCGCCATGCGGTCGTCGCTGGCATCGCCCCACATGATCTTGTGTTGAAACCGGTACTTGGTGACGCTGACACCCAGGGCGAGTTTCATTAGCCCCAGCAACGCGGCAACCAGCATCGTGTTGACGGGGGCGACGGCCACAATCGCTTCCATGATTTTGTCCTCTTGTCAGAACGGCTGCCGGGCGGGGCAGCGCTATTTCCAGATCGGCTTGCCCGACCCGGGCAGTCCCAAATCGTCCCACATCGCGGAGACTTTATCGACGACTTCGTCATCCATGCGGATCTCGCGTCCCCATTCGCGGTCGGTCTCGGGCGGAATTTTGTTGGTCGCGTCGAGGCCGATCTTGCTGCCGAGACTGGCCGACGGTGACGCGAAATCGAGATAGTCGATCGGCGTGTTCTCGATAACGGTGATGTCCCGCGCGGGGTCCATGCGGGTCGAGATCGCCCACATCACATCCTTCCAGTCGCGCGCATCGATGTCGTCGTCCACGACGATCACCCATTTCGTGTACATGAACTGGCGCAGATACGACCACACGCCCATCATCACCCGCTTGGCGTGGCCCGGATAGGCCTTCTTCATGGACACAACGGCGATCCGGTAGGAGCAGCCCTCGGGTGGTAGCCAGAAGTCGGTGATCTCCGGAAAGGCCTGTTGCAGAAGCGGCACGAACACGTCGTTCAGGGCCTCACCGAGCACCGACGGTTCGTCGGGTGGCCTGCCGGTGAACGTCGAGAGATACATCGGGTCGCGGCGCATGGTGATGGCGCTGACATGGAAGACCGGGAACTGTTCGACGGAGTTGTAGTAGCCGGTATGGTCGCCGTACGGGCCTTCGTCGCCATACTCGTCGAGGGAGACATGGCCCTCGATGACGATCTCGGCCGACGCGGGCACCTTGAGCGGGACGGTCTTGCAGTCCACCAGTTCCAGACGTTTGCCCCGCAGCAATCCCGCGAACTGGTATTCCGACAGATTGTCCGGCACCGGGGTGACGGCGGCGATGATGGTGCCCGGATCGGCACCGATGACCGCCGCGGCCGGGAACGGCTCGGGCCGGTCGGCCTTCCAGCGGGCATGATGTTGTGCCCCGCCGCGATGCTTGAGCCAGCGCATATAAGTGGATTTGGGGCCGGTCACCTGCATCCGATAGATGCCCAGATTGAACGCGTCCTCGCGCTTGCCGTCGGGGTCGGGACCCTGGGTGACGATCAGCGGCCAGGTGATCAGGGGGGCCGGTTCGCCGGGCCAGCAGGTCTGGATCGGCAGTTTGCCCAGATCGATATCGTCGCCGGTCCACACCACCTCATGGACCGGTCCCGACGAGACGGTCTTGGGCCGCATCGACATCACGGTGCGCAGGATCGGCAGCTTGTCCCAGGCGTCCCGCAGGCCGCCGGGTGGTTCGGGTTGGCGCAGAAACGCAAGTGTCTCGCCGATTTCGCGCAACTGGTCGGGTTCGCGGTCCATGCCCCAGGCGACCCGTTCGACGGTCCCGAACAGATTGGCGAGCACCGGGATCGGGCTGGGCGTGCCATCGTCTGCGATGACGTTCTCGAACAGCACCGCCGGTCCGCCTTCGGCGAGAAGGCGGGTCTGGATCTCGGTCATCTCGAGGTTCGCGGCGACCGGATGGCTCACCCGGACGAGGCGGCCCTCGCGTTCCAGGCGATCGACGAATTCACGTAGGCTGGCATATGGCATGACGCTCGACTTAGACCGGTCCCGCGCGCGCGCGTCAAGAACCAGCTTTTTTCGCAAGCGTGCTTGCGGGTCATCTCGCGGCACAGGACAATACGCCCATGACGACTGACCCCTTCGAGACCGATCCCGTGCTGATCCGCGCGGTCGGCTATCCGTATGACATCACCGCGCAGTCGTTCACCTTCATCGATGGTGAAGCCGCGCCGTTCGATGCCGCGCACACCGCCGGTCGCCGCCCGGTGATCGGTTACGGGTCGAACCAGTCCCCGCTTCGGCTGCGCCAGAAATATGGTACCGATCATGCGCCCATTCCTGTGCAGCGCGCCTGGCTGGACGATCACGACGTCGTCTTTTCCGCGCATTTCTCCAGCTACGGATCCTTGCCGGCGGCACTGCGTCACGTGCCCGGTACCCGCGTGGCGGTGGCGGTGAACTGGTTGAGTGATGCCGAGCTGGCGGTCATGCACCCGACCGAGATCGACAGTTATAATTTCGCCAGGCTCGAAGGCCTGACCTTGGCGCTGGACGGTGGCGACGTCATCGATGCCGCCTGGGCATACCTCAGCTTTCGCGGCCATGTCGGCGATGATGCGCAGCCCTTTGCGTTGGCGGAAATCGCAACCGAGGGCCGGCAACTGACCGCACTTTCGCAACGCGAAGCGCTGACCCTGATGCGGGACAGAATCGCACCCGGTGAGGATCTGGCCGCGTTCGTGCGTGCGCATATCGACGATTCGGAAGTTCGTGACGCGCGGGTCGGGCAGCTGCAAGCGGCGGCGCATCCGGTGGCCCATGCGTCACATAAAGTTGAGGCGGTCTGAACCTGCACTTCCGTTTGCATGTCACAGGGATCCGTTATAATTAACCATTAAGTTAAATATATGGAGGCCGACATGGCAGAACACGGCAAGTTTTACTGGAATGAACTCTCGACCACGGACATCGAGGCGGCGAAGACGTTTTACGCTGAGCTGGCGGGATGGAGTTTCAACGAAATGCCCATGGATAATGGCGACACCTATTATGTCGGCATGCTCGGCGACGTGCCCGCGGGCGGGATTATGGGCATGCCCGAGGGGGCGCCGGCCGGCACGCCGCCTTATTGGCGGGCGTATATCTCGGTCGATGATATCGATTTAACTATGGCGCAGGCCAAGGCGGGTGGCGCCGAGGTGCTTATGGAGGCGTTCGACGTTCCCGGCGTTGGCCGCATCGGCACGATGCGTGATCCGCAAGGGGCCGAGATTTCGTTCATGACGGCGGCTGCGCAGGACGCGTGATCAGCTCACCAACCGGCCGGCGATGGCGGCGGCGAAAATGATCAGTCCGAAATCCCGGTTGGCGCGGAACTTTGCCAGGCAGTCCTTCGCATCGTCGAAATCGATCGTGAGGGCCTGCCAGGCGAGGTGTGCGGCACCGAGCGCCAGCCCGACCCAGAACGGCCAACTGAGCGCCTCTATCCATCCGGTCACGGCCAGCAGGGCGATGCTCACGGCGTAGAAGCCCGCGACCCATGGTCGTGAGATCGCACCGAACAGACGCGCGGTCGATTTGATGCCGACCAGCGCGTCATCTTCCTTATCCTGATGGGCGTAGATCGTGTCGTAGCCCAGCGTCCAGAAGAACCCGGCGGCATAGAGCACGAACGCGGCGGGATCGAGGTCTCCGCGTACCACGGCCCAGCCCAGCAGCGCGCCCCAGTTGAAGGTCAGCCCCAGCCAGGCCTGGGGCCACCAGGTGATGCGCTTCATCAGCGGATAGGGCACGACGAGCGCCAGGCTGAGCGCGCCGATGGCGATCGCGAACGCGTTGAACTGCACCAGGATCGCGAAGCTGACCGCGAGCAGGAGGGCAAGGAATGCCAGCGCGGCCCGGACACTCACCGCGCCGCTGGCCAGGGGCCGGTCTGCAGTTCGCGCGACACGCGCGTCGAAATCACGGTCGAAGAAATCGTTGATAACGCAGCCCGCACCCCGCATCAGGACCGCGCCGACACCGAACAAGGCGACCCAATACAGGTTCGGCCAGCTGCCCGGTTCTGCGGGGATCGCGAGCGCCCACCAGCCCGGCAGCAGCAACAACCAGGTGCCGATCGGCCGGTCGAGACGCATCAGCCGCGCATAGGGCCGCGTGCCTGCGGGCGCATAGCGATCGAGCCAGTTGCCGCGCGGGATGTCACTGGCGTTATGATGGGGTGCGTCGTGCATGGCGCATTGTTAGCCCAGACGGGGCCGCGTCCCCAATCCCGGATTTACCCGATGTCCGATAACCCGGCAGATTTCACCCGTATTCGTCTGTTCGTCGAGGACGATCTCGCAACCGGTGCTGGTTTCACACTGGGCCGGGACCAAAGCCATTACCTGCAGAATGTGATGCGCCGGGGCGTGGGCGACCGCGTCGCCATTTTCAACGGCCGGGACGGTGAGTTCTGGGCAGAACTAACGGATGCTCGTCGCGGTGCCGTCGGTTTGTCTCTCGGCGAACAATTTCGCGCGCAGGCACCCGAACCCGACCTCTGGCTGGTTTTTGCGCCGATCAAGCGCACGGCTGTTAATTTTATGGTGACCAAGGCGACCGAGCTGGGGGTGTCGCGGATCGTGCCCGTGATCACGGCCCGGACCAACTCCGAGCGCGTCAACACGCGCCGCCTGCGCGCCAATGCCATTGAGGCGGCCGAGCAATCCGAGCGCCTGAGCGTGCCGGAGGTCGACGAGCCGGTCAGGTTTCCGGCATTCCTTGAGCGCTGGTCGGGCACGCGGCGGCTGCTGGTAGGTGACGAGACCGGCGCCGGGAGACCGATCGCGGATATCGCCGCCGAGATGGCCCAGACCCCGGTACCACTTGCCGTCATGACGGGACCGGAGGGCGGCTTTGCGCCGGACGAGCTTGACCAATTGCGCGATGTACCCTTTGTTACGCCTGTCGGGTTGGGGCCGCGAGTGTTGCGCGCCGACACGGCCGCGTTGGCGGCCCTTGCCGTTGTTCAAGCCGTTGCCGGGGACTGGCGTTCCGGGCGCATGGGTTAACCGGAACCAGTCGGGAATTTAAAGCATGGCAGCACCGTCTTCGGGTGGCGGCCCGGTCATCGAATCGAAAGATCAGCTCATCGCGTGGTTCGCCGAAGGCGAGAAACCGCGCGAGGCGTGGCGAATCGGGACCGAGCACGAGAAATTTGCATTCCGGCAATCGGATCACGCCCCGTTGTCTTACGACGGCAGCCCGGGGATCCGCGACCTTCTGGAGGGTTTGCAGCGGTTCGGCTGGGAGCCGGTCTATGAGGGCGAGAATGTCATCGCGTTGACGGGTGACAGCGGCGCCAATATCTCGCTTGAGCCGGGCGGGCAGTTCGAGCTCTCGGGCGCACCGCTCGAGAATTTACACCAGACCTGCGACGAGGTGCACGAGCATCTGAAGCAGCTGCGCGAGGTCAATCGCGAACTCGGCGTTGCCATGCTGGGTATCGGGTACCATCCGTTCTTGAAGCGCGAGGACGCGCCCTGGATGCCGAAGGGTCGCTACAAGGTCATGCGCGAATACATGCCCAAGGTCGGATCCATGGGTCTCGATATGATGCTGCGCACCTGTACCGTTCAGGTGAATCTGGATTTCGACAGCGAGGCCGACATGGCGCGCAAGATGCGTGTCGGCATGGCGCTGCAGCCGATTGCCACGGCCATGTTCGCGAATTCACCGTTCAAGGAAGGCAAGCGCACGGATTATGTCAGCCTGCGCAGCCATGTCTGGACCGACACCGACAATGACCGGTCGGGCATCCTGCCGTTCGTCTTCGACGATGATTTCGGCTACGAGCAATATGTCGACTATGTGCTCGATACCCCGATGTATTTCGTCTACCGGGACGGCGCCTATATCGACGCCTCGGGCCAGTCCTTCCGGGATTTCATGGCCGGTAACCTGGCGGCTCTGCCGGGTGAACGGGCGACCATGGGAGACTGGGTCGATCACACGACGACCCTGTTTCCCGAAGTTCGTCTGAAACAGTTCCTTGAGATGCGCGGCGCAGACGGTGGCCCGTGGCGGCGCGTGTGCGCCCTGCCGGCATTCTGGGTCGGCCTGTTGTATGACGCCGCCGCGCTCAACGCAGCCTCGGACATGATCGCCGACTGGACGGCCCATGAGGTCGTGGAGCTACGCAACAATGTGCCCGCGCAGGGCCTTGCGACACCTTTCCGCAATCGGTCCATGCTCGAACTTGCCCGCGAGGCGTTGGAGATATCGCGCATGGGCCTGCGCAATCGGGCGTGCGTCGATTTCTGGGGCCAGGATGAGACCCATTTCCTGGCGACCCTCGAACAGATCGTCGACAGCGGTCTCACGCCGGCGGAGAACAAGCTCGCCGCGTTCGAGGGGCGCTGGGACCATGACGTGAACCGGGCGTTCGAGGAGTACGCCTGGTAGGGATCAACTGAAAGAGGGGAAGATCATGGAGCCGCACGCCGGAGACGTGTTCGTTAGTTTTTTTCCATTTCTGATCATCTTTGTCGGATTGGCGATCGGGAACTATTTCATCGCTGGCCGAATGGGGCGGAACAAGATTCTTTGGGTCGTACTCACGCTCATTCCGATCGTGAACTTTGTGTTCATGTATTACGTGATCTACGCGGTGATCCTTTACGTCCTCGACAAGCTGAATGCCGTCACGGACCGGGCAAGCCAGGGTTCGGCATAGTGGGAACGTTCAGCATTTGGCATTGGCTGATCGTCGTCTTCATGTTCGCACCCTTTGCAATTGGCAACTACTTCATTGCGGATCGGATGGAGCGAAGCAAAGTTCTCTGGGTGATCCTCACGCTGATCCCGTTCGTGAACTTTATCTTCATGTACTACGTGATGTTTGCGGTCGTGATTTACATACTCGGCAAGTTGAACCAGCTCACTGAGCAGCCGGAAGCGTCGTTGCCCTAGCCGCGCCGGAACGGGCTCCAGAGTGCGAGTGACAGGACCACCGCGATCAGGCCGACGAGCGCGAACACGAAGAACGTATCCTGAAATGCCCGCGCGGTCGCCTGCGCCGCGACCATGCGGCCGAGATACAGCGTCGCCAGCGGTCCCTCAATCGTGTCGGGGAAACCGGCCGCGGTGAGCATATCGCGCACACTGGCCAGCAGGCCCCCGGTCGCAGAGTTCGCCTCGGTCTGGGTGGACGCCAGTACCTCGCTATACACCGACGTACGCCGTTCGATGAAAATCGCCAGCAGGTTGATCCCGAACGCGCCGCCCATTTGCCGGGTGAAGTTGAGCATCCCGTTGGCCGTGCCCATTTGTTCGGGCGGGGCGGACTGCAGACCAACCGCGGTCACGGGCGGAAACAGCATGCCCTGGCCAATCCGGCCCAGCCCGACGATCGCGGCGAAGGTGATGAACGCGGTGTTGGGGTCGGAAAAGCCCATCAGCCAGAGCGAAACCGTGAACAGCAGGAAGCCGACCGCGAGAGGTATGTAGGGCGGCACCAGATCCGACGTGCGTCCGGCCAGCGGCAGCACGAGACCCATGATCAGGCCGCCGGGTACCAGCACAAGGCCGGCGCGCAGGGGGGTGTAGTTCTGGACCAGCTGGACGAACACCGGCTGCAGGTAGAATGACCCGAACAGGGTCGCGCCGAATAGAAACGAGACCATGTTTGCGATGGCGAAACGTGGCCGCGCCAGCAGGCGGACATCGAAGATCGGATCGTCGACGAACAATTCCCAAGCGATGAACAGGATCGCCGATCCCAGCCCCATTCCCAAAGCCAGCATCACGAAGTTTGAGTTCCACCCCTTGAGCTGTCCGTTTGAAAGGCCGGTCAGTGTGGCGGTCAGAAAGGTTGCCACAAGCAGGAACCCGAACCAGTCGAGATGGGTGCGTGGGGCGTCGCGGTCGCGCGTCGAAAACACGACCGAGGCGAGCATCATCGAACAGAAGGCGACGGGCAGGGCCACATAGAAGGTGAACCGCCAGTCGAACTGGTCGATAGCAACACCGCCGAACCACGGGCCGAGACCGGGGCCGAGCACGAAGCTGATTCCAAACAGGCCCGCGACCATGGCGCGACGGTTTGGCGGGAAAACCGCGAACATCGCCATCATCGTGAGTGGCAGGATGGCCCCGGCCGCAAGGCCCTGCGCGGCGCGGCCGAGCACGACAACCAGATAGGTTTGCGCGGTGCCGCCGGCGACGGATGCCGCGAAGAACATCAGCATCATCGCCACAAAGACGTGACGCGAGCCGAAGGTTCGGGTCAGCCAGTCGCTGAGCAACATGCCCGCGGTCATGGCCGCAAAAAACGCGGTGGCCATCCATTGCGCCTGATCCTGGCCAACCCCGAATGCACCCATGATGTCGGGCACGGCCACATTGGTGATGGTGCCTGAAAGTGCGAGCGCGAGGGACGAAGAGAGGCTGGTGGCGACGACCAGCCAGCGCTGGGCGAAGCTGACCGCTGGCGACTGTGCGGCGGCCGCGGGCATGGCGGCGTCGGTCACCGTCCGGGAATCGCGATGTTCACCACGGCCATCATGCCCGGGCGCAGCACGCCCTGGGTTTCTTCGATGGCGATGCGCACCGGCAGGCGCTGGGTCACCTTGGTGAAGTTGCCGCTGGGGTTCGGGTTCGGGAGCAATGCGAATTCACTCGTCGCGGCCTGGCCGATGCGCGCGACGGTGCCGCTGAACTGCCGGTCGGGGAAGGCGTCAATCTTGACGTCGACGGCCATGCCCGGCGCGAGGTGGCGGATATCCGTTTCCTTGATGTTCGCCTCGACCCAGACAAGGTCGGGATTGTGGACCAGCATCAGGCGCTGTCCGGGGCTTACGAATTCGCCGCGGTCGATGAAGGTCTCCGAAACCACACCGTCGATCGGGCTTTTGATGGTTCGGTCGGCGGCGTCGAGCGCCTGCTGTTCTCGCTGCGCCGCGATCTCGGCTTCCTGGTGACGCAGTGCGTCCATCCGGCTGGCGAGCACATTCATTTCACCGCGCTCGGCCTCTGCCTCGCCGACATCGGCCAGGGCGGCGGCCAGATCGGCTTGCGCCTTCTGATGGCGTTCCTGGGCCCGGCTCAATGCCGTGTGGACCTGATCGAGACGTTGGCGCGATACAATCTGTTCGGCCAGCAAGGTACGGGTTCGCTCGAAGTCGGTGCGCGCAAACTCGAATTGTTCGCGGCTGGCCACGACCGCGACCCGCGCGGCGTCGGCCCGGGACCGCACGGCTTCCACCCGGCTGGTCGTGGTGCGGTCGATCAGGTCGATTTGTGACGTAATTTGTTGCCGCGCCGCTGCCAGGGCAGCGATGCGCGCGCCATACTCGGTCAGCTTGAGTTGGGATGTCCGGGAATCGATCTCGACCAGCAGCTCCCCGCGTTTGACCTTGTCCCCTTCGATGATTGGCAAGTCGACGACCCAACCCGACACGCGGCTGGAGATCGCGATCGTGTCGGCCTGGATGCGGGCATCGGTTTCACTGACATGGGCCCACTGCCAATAGCCCCATCGACCCGCACCAACGACGGCGGCGAGAACGATGGCGAGGATGACCAGCTTGCGGATAATCGGGCCGACCCGCCTTGGTGACGGGGACGGGATCTCCGTTCCACTCTCATTCAATGACTGCTGTGTGCGGCCTTCGTCGGGCATGCCGTCTCCGAACAGGTCGCCGAACCCTGTCGGGAATGGCGGTCAGGTGAACTGGATGTCTTGGTTATTGTGTATTGGATCGGAATACGAAACAAATAAGTATGCGAAAAGCGCATAGCTGTTGTGTGGGGCCAATTCGCCCGGCGATTAGACCGCCGTGCCGCCGACGGTGAGAGATTCCAGGAACATCGTTGGCTGTCCGACACCGACGGGGACCGACTGGCCGTCCTTGCCGCAGGTGCCGACGCCGTCGTCCAGGCGCGAATCATTGCCGATCAGTTTCACACGGGTCAGCGCGTCGGGGCCGTTGCCGATCAGGGTCGCTCCCTTGACCGGCGCGCCGAGCTTGCCGTTTTCGATCATGTAAGCCTCGGTGCAGCTGAACACGAACTTGCCGTTGGTGATGTCGACCTGGCCGCCGCCGAAATTCACGGCATAGATTCCGGTTTTCGCCGCCTTGATGCATTCCTCGGGGTCGGCCTCGCCGTCGAGCATGTAGGTGTTGGTCATCCGGGGCATGGGACTGTGGGCAAAGGATTGGCGCCGCCCGTTGCCGGTCGCCTCCATGCCCATCAGCCGCGCGTTCATCCGGTCTTGCATGTAGTTCTTCAGGATGCCGTCCTCGATCAACACGTTATAGGCGCTGGGCGTGCCTTCATCATCGATGGTGATCGAGCCGCGCTTGTCCGCGAGCGTGCCGTCATCGACCACGGTGACGCCGGGTGCCGCGACCCGTTCGCCGAGCAGGGATGAGAAGGCCGAGGTCTTCTTGCGGTTGAAGTCGCCTTCGAGGCCATGGCCGATGGCCTCGTGGAGCAACACGCCGGGCCAACCGGGGCCGAGGACGACCGGCATCTCGCCGGCCGGTGCGGGTACGGAATCCAGATTTACCAGGGCCTGACGCAGGGCCTCATCGACCTGCGAATGCCAGTTTTCCGGGGAAATCCACTGATCGTAGATGGCCCGGCCGCCGACGCCGTGGGAGCCGGTTTCCTGACGGTCGCCGTCGCCGACCATGAGCGAGACATTGAGGCGCACGAGGGGGCGGATGTCGGCGCGCCGGTCACCGCCGGCCCGCACGATCTGCACGGCCTGCCAGCTTCCCGACAGGGAGGCGGTCACCTGCCGCACGCGGGGGTCGCTCCCGCGCGCATAGGTGTCGATCTCCGACAGGAGAGCGACCTTGTCCTCGAACGCCATCTCGCCCAGCGGGTTGGTGTCGGTGTAGAGGTCGCGGTTGGTGCCGGCGGGTGAATCCGCAACCGTTCCGCCGCGGCCGGTTCGCACGGCACGCACCGTATCGCCGGCACGCGTGATGGCGGCTTCGCTCATCTCCGTCGAATGGGCATATCCGGTTGCCTCACCGGAGACGGCACGCAGGCCGAAACCCTGGGAGGTATCGAAATTGGCGTTGCGCACGCGCCCGTCGTCAAAGGTGATGCTCTCGGATTGATTATATTCGAGAAACAGCTCGCCATCGTCGGCGCCGTCGAGTGCTGAATCGACCCGCGCAACGACCCGTTCAGGGTCCATGCCGGTTTGCGCGTAGAAAATGTCGTCGGTGCGGGCAATGTCGGTCATGGGGCGATGTTCGCTTGAGGTTGGGATGAGAATGTCGTCCCAACAATATGGGACATGGATCACGATTGTCAGCCTTGGCCGCTCAACAATCGGTGGGGTCGAAAATTTTGTTTTGTCGCCGCACCTGACCAGATGGCTGTTTAACGCCGAATTGTTTGTACAATCAGGGATTTGCGGCGCTGCGACAAGGTGTCTCAAGGCCGAAAATCGCATCGGCTGTGACTTGTTGAGGGCGATGCGCTGGTATATTTTTCGGCCCGTCCAATGGGCTATAGGGGGTTATCCGCCTTGCGATGTGATTCGCGGGCGCGGGCGACCAGATGGAAGCGAGCGAATGACGACAATCCAACATCATCTGAAACGCGCCGCCGGGTTCACCGGTTTGGCTGGTCTTGCGAGTATGCTGTTCGCATTTTTGGCGGCCCCTGCGGCGGCCCAGCAGCCGGAACCCTGGCAACTCGGGTTTCAGCCCGCGCATTCGCCCATCATGGCGCAAATGGATACGTTCCATGATTTCCTGCTCTGGATCATCTTCGTGATCTCCGTCTTCGTGCTGGCGCTGCTGCTCTACACGATCGTGCGATTCCGCGAGAAGGCGAACCCGAACCCCACCAAGACGACTCACAACACGTTGATCGAGATTCTCTGGACGGTGATCCCGGTGGTTGTCCTGTTTGTGATCGGGTTTTTCTCCCTGCCGCTTTTGTACGCGACCGACGACGTGACCGACGCCGACCTGACGATCAAGGCGATCGGGCGTCAGTGGTACTGGAGCTACGAATATCCCGACAATGGCGACTTCACATTCGATGCTTTCATGGTGCCGGATGATGAACTCCAGCCGGGTCAGCCGCGCCTGCTGGCGACCGATGAAAACCTGGTCCTGCCGGTCGGCAAGAAGATCCGCGTCCTCGTGACGTCCTCCGACGTGCTGCATGCCTTCGCGATGCCGGCACTTGGCTCGAAAATCGATGCCGTGCCGGGGCGCACGAATGAGACCTGGTTCCTGATCGACGAGCCGGGCATGTATTACGGTCAGTGCTCCGAGCTGTGCGGTGCGGGGCATGCGTTCATGCCGTTGGCCATCAAGGCGGTGCCCGAGGCCGAGTTCAACGCCTGGGTGACGAAAGCACAGGCGCGCTTCGGCGGCGCCGACGGCGATTTGGCGCCGCGACCGATCCAGATCACACGAAACGAAGCGGGTGATGCACCCGTGACCGCACAGTAGCGCGGCGAGGAGATTGTAAGATGGCTGACGCTCACGCAGACGATCACGCACACCACGATCACAAGCCGCGCGGCTGGAGGCGGTGGGTCTACTCGACCAACCACAAAGATATCGGGACGATGTATCTCACGTTCTCGATCCTCGCCGGTATTGTCGGTGGCCTCTTTTCCATCCTCATGCGGCTCGAGCTGCAGGATCCGGGTACTCAGTACTTCCTCGCGGGCGACGGCTCGACTGATGGCCATTTCTGGAATGTGGTGATCACGGCCCATGGCCTGATCATGGTGTTCTTCGTGGTTATGCCCGCGGTCATTGGCGGCTTCGGCAACTGGTTCATCCCGCTGCTGATCGGCGCGCCGGATATGGCGTTTCCGCGGATGAACAACATTTCATTCTGGCTGCTGCCGCCCGCGTTGATCCTGTTGGTGGGGAGTACATTTGTCGGCGGTGGAGCCGGGACAGGCTGGACGGTCTATCCACCGCTCTCGTCGGCCGTGGGGCAACCAGGGCCCTCGGTGGATATGGCCATATTTGCGCTGCATCTGGCCGGCGCATCCTCGATCCTCGGGGCGATCAACTTCATCACCACGATCTTCAACATGCGCGCGCCGGGCATGACCCTGCATCGCATGCCGCTGTTCATCTGGGGCGAGCTGGTGACGGCCTTCCTGCTGGTGCTGGCGGTTCCGGTTCTGGCCGGCGCCATCACGATGCTGCTGACGGACCGTAACTTCGGCACGACATTCTTTGATGCTGCCGGCGGCGGCGACCCGATCCTGTTCCAGCATCTGTTCTGGTTCTTCGGGCACCCCGAGGTCTACATCATGATCTTGCCGGGCTTCGGCATCATCAGCCAGATCGTCTCGACCTTCTCGAAGAAACCCGTCTTCGGGTATCTCGGTATGGCCTACGCCATGGTCGGGATCGGCTTTGTCGGGTTCATCGTCTGGGCCCATCACATGTTCACGGTCGGCCTCGATGTCGACACGCGGGTCTATTTCACGGTTGCAACGATGGTGATCGCGGTGCCCACGGGCATCAAGATATTCTCGTGGATCGCAACCATGTGGGGCGGGTCCGTGCGCATGGACACGCCGATGCTCTGGGCCGTCGGGTTCATCTTCCTGTTCACCGTTGGCGGTGTCACGGGCGTGGTGCTGGCGAATGCCGGCCTGGATCTGGCGCTGCATGACACCTATTACGTGGTCGCCCATTTCCACTATGTGCTGAGCCTCGGCGCTGTCTTCACGATGTTTGCCGGCTTCTACTACTGGATCGGCAAGATGTCGGGCCGGCAGTACAATGAAACTCTCGGCAAGCTGCACTTCTGGATCACCTTCATTGGTGTGAACATCACGTTCTTCCCGCAGCATTTCCTGGGCCTGGCGGGGATGCCGCGACGCATCTCCGACTATCCCGACGCGTTTGCGGGTTGGAACGAGATCTCTTCGATCGGCTCGTATATTTCCGCCTTCGGTGTCCTGTTGTTCATCTTCATCGTGTTCCAGACCCTCACATCGGGTCGCCGCGTTGAGGCGAATTACTGGGGCGAGGGTGCCACCACGCTGGAGTGGACCGTGCCGTCACCCGCACCGCACCACACCCATGAGGAACTGCCGGAGATCAAACCCGCGCCCGCGCACTAGGCGGTTGCGGGTTCGATTGACGAACACGGAGTTGAGCATTGGCTGATGCCGCGTATCTGAACCAGGCAAACGAGACCGCGCTACCTGTAGCGTCGGGCTCGCATGTCTCGGATTTCGTCGCGTTGCTGAAGCCGCGTGTGATGACGCTCGTGGTATTTTCCGGTGCCGTCGGATTGTTCATTGCGCCGGGTGCCTTGCATCCCTTGCTCGCGGTTGTGGCGATCCTGTGTATCGCCGTTGGCTCGGGCGCGGCCGGCGCCATCAACATGTGGTACGAGCGCGATATCGATGCGCTGATGTCACGCACGGCGAACCGGCCCCTGCCCGCCGGACGCGTGGCACCCGGTGACGCGCTTGGGTTCGCGACAGTGCTGGCCGTGTTCTCGGTCGTACTCATGGGTTTCACGACCAACTGGGCCGCGGCGAGCCTGCTGGCCCTGGCGATCCTGTTCTATGTCTTTGTCTATACGGTTTGGCTCAAGCGCCGGACGCCGCAGAATATTGTTATCGGTGGTGCCGCCGGCGCTTTCCCGCCGGTGATCGGCTGGGCGGCCGTGACCGGCGATATCAGCCTGGTTTCATTGAGCCTGTTCGCCATTATCTTCCTTTGGACACCACCCCATTTCTGGGCGCTGGCGCTTTATCGCAGCGGTGATTATGCGCGCGCCGGTGTGCCGATGATGCCGGTGGTTGCGGGCCGTCAGTCGACCAAGCGCCAGATGCTGGCCTACACCCTGTTGCTGGTGCCGGCAAGCCTGGTGCCGTTCGCACTCGGCGCGGCGGGTCTTCTCTACGCGATTGGCGTTGCGGCCCTCGGTGTTGCCTTTATCGCCAGCGCGTGGCGGGTGCTGCGCGAGCCGGATGCGGCTGAAGACAAACGTGCGCGCCAGATGTTCGGGTTTTCGATTCTTTATCTGTTCCTGGTGTTCGCGCTTTTGCTTGCGGATTCACTGCTCGGACTGGCGGGTTAGACGGATTATGGCGAAACGCGAATACAGCGAACGGCACCGGCAACAGCGCGGTAAAAACTACGCGATGTTGGGTGTCATCGGCGGCCTGATCGTCATCTTCTATCTCGTGTTTATTGCACGCGCGGGGTTGCTGGGATGAGCATGGCCGAAAACCGGACACATCGGCGTCGCCGCAATCGTTATGTATTTGCAGGGCTTATCGTGATGGTCGTGGGCATGAACGGATTTGCCTATGCAACCGTCCCGGCCTATCGGGCATTCTGTCAGAAGTTCGGTTTCGCCGGTATTCCGCTGGTCGAGGCCAGCGCGCCTCAGACGGAAGAGATTTTAACTGATCGGCCCATCACCGTCCGCTTCAACAGCGATATCGAGCCCGCACTCGACTGGCACTTTAAGCCGGTGCAGCGCACGATCGATTTGCATGTTGGCGAATCTGGCCTGGCATTTTTCGAGGCCTCAAACCGGCACCATGAAGCCGTGACCGGTACTGCGACCTTCAATGTCACCCCGCTGAAGGCGGCGCCATATTTCGTGAAGATCGAATGTTTCTGCTTCACCGAGCAGACCCTCTCGGCGGGCGAGACGGCCCAGATGCCGGTGACGTTCTTCGTCGATCCCGCCATTGCGGAAGACCAGAACCTCGATGATGTGACCGAAATTACCCTGAGTTACACTTTTTTCCGCGATCGTGACGCCGATGCAGAGCGCAAGGCAGCGGCGTTGCAGAAGACCGAAAACACACGAGTGAACTGATACCTGTTCCAAAGTCCGGGCCAAAAATATCCGGCGCAATAGTGAGACAAGCACATGAGTGATCACGCACACGACGAATCACACGGCAACCACCCCTATCACATGGTTGAGCCGAGCCATTGGCCGATCGTCGGGTCGATCGCCGGCTTGCTGCTGGCCTTTGGTCTGGTGATGGCGATGCACCCCGAGGCATTCGGCACGGGACTGCAGCCGTTCCTTGAGACCATCGGATACTGGACCGTTGCACCGGGCCTCGTTCTGGCCATGATGACGATGATGGGCTGGTGGCGTGACGTCATCGACGAGGCGCATGTGCAGAAGATGCACACCAAGGTTGTACAGCTCAGCCTGCGCTACGGCATGATGCTGTTCATCATCTCCGAGGTGATGTTCTTCGCGGCCTGGTTCTGGGCATTCTTCGGTGCCGCCCTGTTCCCGAACGAGGCGATCGGCACGGTTTGGCCGCCGGACGGCGTGGAGGTCTTCAACCCGTTCGACCTGCCGTTACTGAACACGCTGATCCTGCTCACGTCGGGCTTCACGGTCACCTGGGCGCATCATGATATCCGCGAAGGCAACATGTCCCACGCGGCCAAGATGCTGGGCTGGACCGTTGTACTGGGCATGCTTTTCACGGCAGCGCAGATTTTTGAGTATGCCCACGCGCCGTTCGGGTTCAGCGACGGGATTTACTCCTCGACCTTCTTCATGGCGACCGGTTTCCACGGTTTCCACGTGATCGTCGGAACGGTGTTCCTGGCCGTTTGCTGGTGGCGCACCGCGAAGGGTCAATTCACGAAGGACCATCACTTTGGCTTCGAGGCGGCGGCCTGGTACTGGCATTTCGTCGATGTCGTGTGGCTCTTCCTGTTCTCGTTCGTGTATGTCTGGAGCACCTTCGGCGCCTGATGGGGCACAAGATCGGACAGACGGCTTGACCGAGTATTATCCGAGGCAATCCAGCCTGAAGACCGGCCTTCGCTGCGCCTGTCCGCGTTGCGGGCAGGGAAAGCTCTATGTCGGATTGCTGACGGTCCGCGATCGCTGTTCGGTGTGCGACTTCGACTATGGCCGGTTGAACACGGATGATGGTCCGGCGTTCTTTATTATCGTGTTGTACAGCGCGTTGATCCTCCCGCTGGCCGCCTGGTTCCAGTTTGCCGTCGAGCCGCCGATCTGGGTTCATTTTCTGATATGGATTCCGGTGATTATCGTGGGGGCGATCGCGCTGATGCGCCCGTTCAAGGCCTGGCTTGTGGCGCAGCAGTTCAAGCATGATGTGGATGACGCGGATATCACGCGCTGATCCGGGGCGTCATACGCCCGGCTGAAAGATGAAGATGCGCTTCCAACCGACATTCTGGGCGACCGCCCTGGCGTTGCCCGTCCTGATTGTCCTGATCGTGCTCGGCACCTGGCAGGTGCAGCGGCTGCAATGGAAGAACGAGTTGATTGAGACCCGTGCTGCGCGCGTCGGGGACGCACCGGTCGAGATCACGGAAGCACTGGCTGGTGCCGATGATTTGGCTGATATCGAATACCGGCCGGTTACCGTGTCGGGGCGCCTGCGCAATGATCGTGCGATGATACTGCTCAACCGTGTACACGATAGCCGTGTCGGTGGTCACCTGATTGCGCCGCTCGAGCTTGCCAGCGGGCTTGGCACGGTGATGATCGATCGGGGCTGGATGTCCCTGCCGGAGTTGCGGGCGTATACGGCAGTCGAAGGTGAACCCGTCACGCTCGATGGATTCGTTCGCACGTACACCGTACCGGGGTATTTCGTGCCCGAGAACGAACCGGGTGGGAATAACTGGTTCTTCATGCATGAGGACGAGATGCTGGCGGCGGCAAATTTGTCCGGGCCAGTCGGTTTCTATGTTCAGGCAGGCCCGAATGCGACGCCGCCAGGTGTCTATCCGGTAGGTTCGGTGCCCGACGTGAAGTTGCGGAACTCTCATCTCGAATACGCCGTGACCTGGTATGCGCTGGCGGCGGTGTTGGTGGTGATTTTCGTCATTTTCCATTGGAAGCGGAAAGAGACATGACTGGTAGCGCGGCGTACGCGAGTTTGCAGGAGACATTCCGCCGCGGCGCCTTGGTTGGTGATGCGCTGGGTATTCTCGGCTGGGATCAGGCAACGATCATGCCCGAGGGCAGCGCCGACGGGCGTGCGGAGCAGATCGCGACCCTGAGCGTCATGCGCCATGAGTTGGTCGTCAATCCGGAGGTTTCAGACGGGATCGCGCGGGCGAAACAGGATTTCGCAACGCAAGACACCGGCGACTGGGATCGGGGTAATCTGCGCGAGATGGAACGCGCCTATGCGCTGGCCGCCGCGCTGCCGGGTGATCTTGTTGAGGCGGCGGCGCGGGCCAACGCCGTGTGCGAACTCCAGTGGCGCGGTGCCCGTGCAGAGAATGACTACGCCAGCCTGCTGCCGACACTGCGCGAGGTGCTCAATCTGGTGCGACAGACAGCGGATGCGCGTGCCGAGGCACTTTCCTTGGCGCCCTATGACGCGTTGCTGGAAGAATATGAGGCGGGCACACGGACGGACCGCCTCGACCCGCTGTTCGACCGGTTGGCGTCGTTCCTGCCCGAATTCCTGCCGCAGGTGCTGGAACGCCAGGACTCACAGCCGACACCCGTCCGGCCCGAAGGCCCGTTTGCGATTGCCGACCAGCGCGCCCTGGCTGCGGAACTCATGCAGGCGCTGGGCTTTGATTTCGATCGCGGCCGGCTGGATATCAGCCATCATCCTTTCTGTGGTGGCGCGACGGGCGATGTGCGGATTACCACCCGGTACAATGAGGATGATTTCACCGAATCCCTGATGGGCGTCCTGCACGAGACGGGCCATGCGCTCTACGAGGGCGGGCTTCCGTCTGACTGGCAGTTCCAGCCCGTGGGCAACGCACTCGGGATGGCGGTTCACGAAAGCCAGTCCCTGTTGATCGAGATGCAGGTCAGCCGGTCACGGCCATTCCTGAACTACGCCTTGCCCCGCATGCAGTCTGCATTTACCGGTACCGGTGGGGCTTGGGATGTCGATAATATCTACCGGCTCTACACGCGCGTTGAGCCCGGGTTTATTCGGGTGGATGCCGACGAGGTGACGTATCCGCTGCACGTGATCCTGCGCTACCGGCTTGAGCGCGCGATGCTGTCCGGGGATCTCGATCTGGCCGACCTTCCCGGCGCATGGAATGACGCCATGGGCGATCTGCTGGGGATCACGCCGCCCGACGACAGGCTCGGCTGCCTGCAGGATGTTCACTGGCCCGCCGGTTCGTTTGGCTACTTCCCGACCTACACATTGGGGGCGATGGCGGCGGCTCAGTTCTACCGCGCCGCACGGCGCGACATGCCCGATCTCGAGGCGAATATCGCCACGGGCAATTTGGCCCCCCTCGTTTCCTGGTTGCGTACCCATGTGCATGGCCAGGGATCATGCCATACGGCGGACGAATTGCTGTCTCGCGCGACGGGCGAACCGTTGAATCCCGAGATCTTCCTCGAGCATCTGAAGGCGCGCTATCTGGGTAATTCCTGAGGCGTGTCGCCTTGTGTCCGCATATCGCGTTGGATAGGTTAGCCCGCTTTTCGTCGAAGGGACCGAATTTGGAATATGTAAGCACCAGGGGCACCGCGCCGGCGTTGGAATTCGAAGACGTTTTGTTGAGCGGACTTGCGCGCGACGGCGGATTATTTGTGCCGGCATCCTGGCCTTCCATCGACAATGACGACATTCGCGCCCTGCAGGGGCTCGGATATGCCGAAATCGCGGCGCGGATCGTGCGCCCGTTCATCGAGAAAGATGTCCTCAGCGACGCGGAGCTGAAACAGCTCACGCAGGAAACCTATGCGGGGTTTGATCACCCCGATGTGGCCCCGCTGCGCCAGATCGATGACGACACTTGGTTATTGGAGTTGTTTCACGGGCCCACGCTCGCGTTCAAGGATTTCGCACTCCAGTTGCTTGGGCGGCTGTTCGAGCATGTGCTGGCCCGACGTGGTGCGCGCATTACGATCGTTGGCGCCACCTCGGGTGACACCGGTTCGGCCGCGATAGAGGCCTGCCGGGACCGCAGCAACCTCGATATCTTCATGCTCCATCCGCAAGGCCGTGTGTCCGAGGTTCAGCGGCGGCAGATGACGACCATCGTTGCCGACAATGTCTACAACATCGCGCTGGACGGGACGTTCGACGATTGCCAGGACCTTGTGAAGGCGCTGTTTGCGGATCACGATTTGCGTGACGAGATTGGGTTGTCGGCCGTGAACTCGATCAACTGGGCCCGGATCATGGGCCAGACAGCCTATTATTTTGCCGCCGGTGCGAAACTCGGCGCGCCCGACGAGGCGCTGACCTTCGTAGTGCCGACCGGAAATTTCGGCAATGTCTATTCGGCTTATGTCGCACGTCAGATGGGACTGCCGATCTCCCGGCTGATCGTGGCGTCCAATCGCAATGATATCCTCTATCGCTTCTTCGCCAGGGGGGACATGTCCATTTCCTCCGTCGAGCCATCGCTCTCGCCGAGCATGGACATTCAGGTATCGAGCAACTTCGAACGTCTGATGTTCGACCTTCTCGACCGGGATGGGGCCGCCGTCGAAGAGGCCATGCGCGTGTTTCGACAGGACGGTGTCCTGCCGGATTCACAGAAACTCAGCGATGATGCGCGCGGCTTGTTTGAGGCGCACCGCCTCGATGATGACGAAACACTCGAAGTGATCCGCGACGTGCATGCGCAATCGGGGGTTCTGGTTGATCCGCATACGGCGGTTGGAATTGGTGCGGCCCGCAAGGCTCCGCGAGACGGACACAAGCGGGTTGTTCTCGCCACGGCCCATCCGGCGAAATTTCCCGATGCGGTCGAGAAGGCGACGGGAATTCGACCGGAACTGCCATCGCATCTGTCGGACCTGCTGGATCGCCCGGAACAGGCAGAGACCATTGAGAATGATGTTGCGGCTGTGCGCGCGTTTGTGCGCGCCCATGCGGCGGCACGAAACACAGGTTGAGAGCGCCCATGAGTGACGTCCAGATAACCACGCTCCCCAACGGAGTCCGGGTGGTGAGCGACGAAATGCCGACCGTTGAATCCGTATCCATCGGCATGTGGGTGCGGGCCGGCGCCCGTTTCGAGGCCCCCGAGGTGAACGGCGTGGCACATTTGCTCGAACACATGATGTTCAAGGGCACGCCGCGTCGGACCTCCCAGCAGATTGCCGAGACGATCGAGAGCGTGGGCGGGCATATCAATGCCTATACAGCGCGTGAAGTCACCGCCTATTACGCCAAGGTGTTGAAGGATGACGCCGGGTTGGCGATCGATGTGATCGCGGACTTCATGCAGAACTCGCTCTTCGATGAGAATGAGCTGGGCCGCGAGCGTTCCGTGGTGCTGCAGGAAATCGGGCAGGCGCGCGACACGCCCGACGATGTGGTGTTCGACAATTTCCAGGCCATTGCATTTCCCGAGCAGCCCCTGGGCCGCCCGGTTCTGGGCCGCCCCGAAGTTGTTGGGCAAATGCCGCGTGACGCTATCGTTGGCTTCCACGGACGGCATTACCATGGCGGGTCGATCGTATTGGCCGCCGCGGGCAATATTACGCATGACGCGTTGGTGGCGCTGGCGGAAGATCATTTGTCCGATGTGCCCGCAGGCACGGCGCAGGCCTTGCCCGTGGCGCAGTATGGCGGCGGTGAAAGCCGCGAAGCACGCGAGCTTGAGCAGGTCCATTTTGTCATCGGGTTTCGCGGTGCGCCGGTCGGGTCCGAAGAGTATTACGCCTTGTCGGTACTCTCGAACCTCTTCGGCGGTGGCATGTCATCGCGCCTTTTCCAGGAAATCCGCGAGCGACGCGGGCTGGTTTACTCGATCGACACGTTTCTCTCGGCTTTCTCGGACGAAGGCGTGTTCGGGATTTACGCCGGGACCGGGCCGGACCTCATCGAGGAGTTTGTCCCGGCCCTGTGCGACGAGATTTCCCGGCTGTCCTCCACACTGGGTGGCGATGAAATCGCCCGTGCGCGCACGCAGTTGAAGGCCAACCTGCTGATGGGTATGGAATCCACCGGTGCGAGGGCCGAACGCGCGGGACAGCAGATGCTGTTGTATGATCGGGTGGTATCGGTCGGTGAACTTGTCGAAAAGATCGAAAACGTGACACCTGAAACTCTCGCGATCAGTGCGCAGCGGTTGCTCGAATCCACGCCGTGCCTGGCCACAATCGGGCCGGCGACAAAAATGGAATCATTCGACGCGATCCGAAGCCGACTGGCGGCATAAGGGCACGGCGATGCGGTTGTTTCGTTCCTTCTCGGGTAATGCCACCAGCGTGAGGCTGGAGGGTCGGCGTACGTTTCTGCGTCCGCCGGTCGAGCGCGACTGGCGTTCCTACGCCGAGATTCGCGCCGCCAGCCGGCAGTTTCTGGAGCCCTGGGAGCCGACCTGGCCATCGGACGCGCTGAGCCGTGATGCGTTTTATCGGCGGCTGAACCGCTATGCCAGCGACTGGCGTAACGATACCGGCTACAGCATGTTCGTCTTTGAGCAGGAAAGCGCAGCACTCCTTGGCGGGATCAGCCTGTCAAACGTGCGCCGCGGTGTCGCCCAATGCGGCACCCTGGGCTACTGGATTGGCGAATCTTATGCGGGCCAGGGCTATATGCGTGAGGGGCTGGAGCTGTTGCTCGGCTTCTGCTTCTCCGAGCTGGGGCTGCACCGGGTCGAAGCGGCCTGTCTGCCCAGCAATGAGGCTAGTCGGGGCCTGCTGACCGCGTCAGGTTTTTCGGAAGATGGGTTTGCGCGGAAGTACCTCAAGATCAGGGGTGTCTGGCAGGACCATGTGCTGTTCTCCAAGCTGTCCGAGGACCATGGTGTCGCGGCGTCGCGCATGCCGGGCTCATAACCACGCTGGTGCAGCTCCCGTCATGACCGCCCCCAATGTTTCAACCAAGGTCATGGCGCGCAAACGACTTCGCGTGCTGACCATCCTGCTGACCAGCGGTCTGGCCTTTCTCGCACCGTCGGCGATCGCACCCGGCCTCCCGGCACTTCAGGCGGATTACGCACATGTGGATCACGCTGCGTTCCTGTCGCCGCTCGTGTTCACAATGCCCATGCTGTTCATCGCCCTGGCGGGGCCGTTCGTCGGCTACGCCGTGGATCGGTTCGGGCGCCGCAACGTGTTGATCACCTCGACCGTGCTGTACGGCCTCGCGGGTGTTTCCGGGCTGGTGATCGATTCGATTGTCCTGCTGCTTGTCAGCAGGGCGCTTCTGGGAATCTTTCTCGCGGGGATCATGACCAGTGTCACCGCGCTGGTCGGGGATTATTTCGAGGGCCCGGAGCGCAACCGCGTGGCGGGCCTGCAAGGCGCATTCATGTCACTCGGTACACTGACCTTCGTCGTGATAGCGGGGTTGCTTGCCGAAATTCACTGGCGCGTCGGCTTTGCGTTGTTTGCGACGGCATTTGCGTTGCTGCCGCTCATGTTTCTCAGCCTGTATGAGCCGGGTCGTGCTCAGGGTGTCGACGCGAGCGCACCGGAACCGCCGCCGACCGGGCGCCAGTGGACTGCGATTGGTCTGTTTTGCGGCCTCGCATTCATATCGATGGTCATACTGTTTCTGATCCCTTCACAGACGGCATTTTTCCTGGCCGAAATCGGGGTGGAGGATCCGACGCGCGCGGGGCTGGCGATCGGCCTGTTCAATCTGTCGGCGGGCCTCGCATCGCTGTCCTACAGTCGTGTCCGCAAGCATCTGAGCTCCGAAGCGATCTTCGCAGTGCTCTTCGCCATCGGCGGGGTCGGGTTCGTCATGATCGGTTTCGCCAACAGCTTCACCGCCACCATGATCGCCATGGGCGTGGGGGGGTTCTCCGTTGGCGCGTTCCTGCCCAATATCAATCTCGCGATAATTTCACGAACCTCGATGAGCATACGCGGACGCGCACTCGGCGCGCTGACCACGATGTTTTTCCTGGGTCAGTTCTTCTCGCCGGTCTACGCCGTGCCGATCGCCGGCGTCAGCAGTGTCGGGAATGTATTTGTGGTGAGCGGCGTTGTGCTGTTTGCGCTGAGCGTCGGGTTCATGGTCTTGTCCGCCGACCAGCGCCTGCGAACCCGCACGCGCTAGGCGCGGCCGGACGTACCGGACAGAACCGACAGATCGACACCGATACTGTTGAAGGCGCGTTCCCACTTGTCGTCGTCGCTGACCTCGAACATCAGGTTTTCGTCATAGGGTACGGAGAGCCAGGCGTTGTCGTGGATTTCGGCATCGAGTTGCCCCGCGCCCCAACCGGCGTAACCGAGCGCCAGTATCGAGCGTTCCGGACCTTCGCCCTGCGCCAGTGCGCGCAGGATGTCGAGGGTTGCCGTCAGGCCGACCTGGTCTGTGACCATCAATGTCTCGGAATGGCGGTATTCGCCTGAATGAAGGACGAATCCGCGCTGATTTTCGACGGGACCGCCGAAATGAACGGTGACATCGCGTGCGCTGTCGGCGGCCGGGATGTCGAGCTGCCCCAGAAGTTCACGGAAGTCGATGGAATCCAGTGTCTTGTTGATCACCAATCCCATTGCCCCTTCATCATTATGTGCACACATATAGATGACGGCACGTTCGAATCGCGGATCGGTCATCGCCGGCATCGCCAGGAGCATTTGTCCTTCGAAATACGTCCCCGCCTTGGTTTCGGTGTCGGTCATGTTTTCCTGGCTTTCTGATGCCGGTGTCGAAGCTTTATTCCGACACGTAATTGTGAGGGCTGTTGAGCGGCAAGCCGCTATATTCCGGGCTAATCATTCCTATATTTCAAGCGTAAGAATTATTCATCACCGTCACAGGCACACCAGCCGGGGCTTGAACGATATGGTACCGCGTTTCCGCGAATTTATGCGTCTCGCCGCGATTGTGGCGGTCATTCCGGCTATTTTATGGCCGAGCCTGGCCATGAGCGACGTCGCGACGGATTGGCTGGAGGGCCCGAAGGCCGATATCCGCCTTATTTCGGCGACGACGGCGGTGGGTGAGCTGGAGACGATCCCGCTGGGAATCGAGGTCCGCCTGGATGACGGGTGGAAGACCTATTGGCGTTCGCCCGGCGATGCCGGCATTCCGCCCCATGTGGAATGGGCGAATTCAGGCAATCTGGCCACGGCGGCATTCCAGTGGCCCGCCCCGGTGCGGTTCAACTATTACGACCTGGAGACATTCGGCTACGAGAAGCAGGTCGTCTTCCCGGTCAATGCGCAATTACAGAACGTCGGCGAGGCGGTTTCGTTGCGCGCGACCGTCGACCTTCTGATCTGCGACGATGTTTGTATTCCCCATACATTTCAGGCGTCACTCGACCTTCCCGCCGGTCCGGCCAATCCGTCCGAATTCGCAAACATGATCGACCGGTTCCAGAACCAGGTGCCCGGCGACGGCAGTCGCGCGGGGCTGGTTTTCGAGGGTGCAGACGTTTCGGGTACCAATGTGAAGCCGCTGATCCGAACGGCGTTTCGTGCGGACACGCCGTTTCAGACGCCGGACCTTTTGGTCGAGGGATCGCCCGACGTGGTCTTCTCGAACCCGGAGTTCGAGTATCTCGAAAATGGCCGCGTCGTCCTGGCGTCGGTCACGGCGGAGGATATCTTCGGTGAGGGGGCGCCGGTTGATCTTGAAAGTGACCCGCTGATCTTCACCCTGATCGATGGTGCGCGCAGCATCGAGGCCAGCGCCATGCCGCTGGCGGATGGCCTGGCACATGTCGATACCAGCAGTTTGGCGGTCACGACGCTGCTGTCGATCATGGCGCTCGCGCTGGTTGGCGGGCTCATTCTGAATCTGATGCCGTGCGTGTTGCCGGTGATATCGATCAAGCTTCTGTCGGTGGTCAGTCATGGTGGCGGTGATCCGAAGGAAGTCCGCCTCGGCTTCCTGGCCACGACCGCGGGGATCGTCGTGTCCTTCCTGGCGCTGGCGAGCCTCGCCGTGGGCGTGAAATCGGCTGGATTGGCCGTGGGCTGGGGCATCCAGTTCCAGCAACCGATCTTCGTCGTCGCGCTGGTGGTCATCCTGACCCTGTTTGCCGCCAACATGTGGGGCCTGTTCGAAGTTCGCCTGCCGGGCAAGGTGTCCGATGTGGCGGTTGCGGCGGGTAACAAGAGCTCGTTGGGCGGGCAGTTCTTTCAGGGCGCGTTCGCGACGATACTCGCGACACCCTGTACCGCACCGTTCCTTGGCACTTCCATTGGTTTTGCCCTCAGTCGTGGCGCGGTCGAGATCTATTCGATCTTCCTCGCACTCGGGATCGGGATGGCATCGCCGTTTATACTCGTCGCACTCTTCCCCGTGCTGGCGACGAAACTGCCGCGCCCGGGACCGTGGATGAATGGTCTCAAGAAATTCCTGTCGCTTGCGCTGATTGCCACGGCCGTCTGGCTGCTGACGGTGATGGCCGTACAGGTGTCGGTCGAGGCCGCGATCATTGTGGCCGCACTGATGGCCGCGATCTTTGTGCTCTTCGCGCTGCGTAACAGGGTGCCGGAGAGCACGGGCCGGTTGCTTGGCGCGGGTGTCTTCGCCGCGGCAATTGTTGCCTTCGTCGTGCCGACCGCGTTGCCGGCTCTGGGGATTGGCGTACGCGATCAATCCCAGATCGCCGCCCTTGATGAGGCCTGGGTTCCCTTCGATCAGGCCGCAATTCCGGCACTCGTGGCGCAAGGTAACGTAGTTTTTGTGGATGTCACGGCGGACTGGTGTATCACCTGTCAGGTCAACAAGAAGCGCGTCCTGGACACGCAGGCCGTGAATGACGTCTTCGAGCGCGGCGATGTGGTTTTAATGCGCGCGGACTGGACCAGGCCAAACGATACGATCGCCCGGTATCTCGCGTCATTCAGCCGCTTCGGCATTCCGTTCAATGTCATCTACGGGCCGGAGTCGCCCCGCGGCGTGGTGTTGCCGGAATTATTGTCGAGCAGCGCGGTCATCGGCGGGCTGACTGAAGCAGGCCTGACGACGGCGGTGGCCGAAAGATAATTCTCCCGGTTGGATTTTCCACCGTTCCAAGGCTGGAACTTTCCGAAATTCAGACTATGTTGCGAACCGATATCAATGATGAGGTCGGTCCGGACGGGTTTGTTCGAACGACCCGAAACACACCCGATCGAGGAGAGACAGATGGCTATCAATGTAGGTGACAAGATTCCGGCGAGCGCACTCGCCCACAAGACGGCGGACGGCATCGATCAGGTCTCGACCGACGATCTGTTCAACGGCAAGAAGGTTGTTCTGTTTTCGGTGCCCGGCGCTTTCACGCCGACCTGCTCGGCGCAGCACCTGCCCGGTTTCGTGCAGAAGGCCGACGAGCTCAAGGCCAAGGGTGTCGACACGATTGCCTGCATGGCCGTCAATGACCCGTTTGTCATGGAAGCCTGGGGCAAGGATCAGGCGGTCGGCGACAATGTGATGATGCTGGCTGACGGTTCGGCCGCCTTCACCAAGGAACTCGGCATGGAACTCGATCTCGTGGATCGCGGACTTGGTGTGCGCAGCCAGCGTTTCGCCATGATTGTCGACAATGGCACGGTAACGGAAGTTCTTCTGGACGATGGCGGTGCCTTCGAGAAAAGCTCGGCCGAGAGTGTTCTCGAACATCTCTAGGTTTTCAGCCGTTCGATAAGATTACGGGGGCCTTCGGGCCCCCGTTTTCGTTCTGACGGTCGTGTTTGGGCGATCTGTCAGTAGCTGGGGATGATCGCGTTGCGGGCGATCTCGTCGGCGCGCTCATTGTCCGGGTGCCCGTCATGCCCCTTGACCCAATGCCACTCAATGTCATGTGGTGCCATCGCCAGTTCAAGGCGTTTCCACAAGTCGACATTCTTGACCGGCTTCCTGGCCGCTGTCTTCCAGCCGTTGCGCTTCCAGTTGTGAATCCATTTCATGATTCCATCGCGCACATAGGTTGAATCCGTAAAGAGATCGATCAACGAGGGCTGCTTGAGTTCCTCGAGCGCCGCGATGGCCGCCATGAGCTCCATCCGATTGTTCGTTGTTTCGTCTTCGCCGCCCGAGAGTTCCTTCTCATGTTCGCCGGCCCTTAGAATGGCGCCCCAGCCGCCGGGCCCGGGATTACCCGAGCAAGCGCCGTCGGTGTAGATCACGACCCGGTTTGTATCATTCATGTACTTACATCCTCGAAGCTGACGCCATAGGCGCCCGGGCCATCCACCTGCTGATGGAACCGCAGCCGGCCCAGAAATTGTTTAGGGTCCTTCGGTTGTACGAAGGCCGTCTTGTCATGATTGACCCAGTCATACAGGCGGGTCAGCAGAAAGCGGAGCGCGCTGCCGCGTGCCAGCCGGGGAAGGGCGTCGAACTCCCGTCGGGTGAGGGGCCGGACCGACGCGTAGCCGCGCAACAGTGCGCGGGCCTTGGTGACGTTCAGGCTGTTGTCGGCCTCGAAGCACCAGGCATTGATGCAGATTGCCAGGTCATAGGCCAGCGCGTCGTTGCAGGCGAAGTAGAAGTCGATGAAGCCTGAGAGATTTTCCCCGAGGAAGAACACATTGTCGGGAAACAGGTCCGCGTGGATCACGCCGGTCGGCAGATTGTCCGGCCAGTTGGCCGAGATTTCGCCAAGTTCCGCGTCGAGCAGGCCTTTCAGGCCGGGGACGACATCATCGGCCTGGTCGCGGGTCTGGGCGACGAGGGTTTGCCACCCCGTGACCGACATATTATTGGCGCGATGGCCGTCGTAACTTTGCCCGGCCTCGTGCATATGTGCCAATGCTGCGCCGAGTTTGGCACAGTGCTTGGGCGTGCTTTTCTTGGGCCAGATGCCGGATAGGAACGAGACGATTGCGGCGGGGCGGCCAGCCAGTTCGCGCAGTGCCGCGCCATCGCGCCCATGGATCGGGGTCGGGCATGAAATTCCACTCTCTGCCAGATGATCCATCAGGCCCAGGAAATATGGGAGATCGTCGCGATGCACCCGCTTCTCGTACAGGGTCAGGATATAGCTCTGGGGGGCGGCGTTATCCGCCGTCACGGTCTGCAGCAGATAGTTGGTGTTCTCGACGCCTTCCGCGATGCCCTTGAGCGATACGACTTCGCCGATATCGTAATCGCCAAGAAAGGCAACGAGGTCTTCGTCGGTGACGTCGGTGTAGACGGCCATCGGAGCGCGCGCTAGGCGATCAGGGCGCGGGGGAGATTGAAATGCACATTCTCCTCACGCACCGAGATTTCCTCGATTGTGACGTCGTAGCGCGTGCGGCACGCCTCGACGAATTCTTCGACCAGCGTTTCGGGTGCCGATGCTCCCGCGGTCAGGCCGAGGGTGTTGTAGCCGTCGAAACGGTCCCAATCCATGCCGCTCGCGCGTTCGACCAGGGCGGCATCCTGGCAGCCCGATCGCAATGCCACCTCGACGAGGCGATTTGAGTTCGAGGAGTTCGGCGCACCGATCACGATCATGGCGTCGCACCGTTCGGCGATGGCCTTCACCGCTTCCTGACGGTTCGTGGTCGCATAGCAGATGTCTTCCGAACCCGGTTCCGCAATATTCGGGAACTTCGCGCGCAGTGCCTCGACGATCGCCGCCGTGTCGTCGACCGAAAGGGTCGTCTGGGTCACGTATGCGAGTTCCGTTTCCTCGGGAATATCGAGTGTCGCGACATCCTCGACCGTTTCGACCAGGGTCATCGAGCCATCGGGCAGCTGGCCCATGGTACCGATCACCTCGGGATGTCCTTCGTGGCCAATCAACAGGAGATGTCGGCCCGTGCGTTGCTGATGCTGGGCCTGGTTGTGCGCCTTGCTGACCAGCGGGCAGGTGGCGTCGAGATAGAACAGATCGCGGCGCTCGGCCTCCACCGGCACGGATTTGGGCACCCCATGCGCCGAAAAGATCACCTTCGCGTCATCGGGAACTTCCGAGAGCTCGTCCACGAAGACGGCACCCTGTCGCTCGAGATTCTCGACGACGAACCGGTTATGGACGATCTCGTGACGGACATATATTGGCCGGCCATAGCGTTCCAGCGCCTGCTCAACAATCTGAATGGCCCGATCAACGCCGGCGCAAAAGCCACGCGGTTGCGCCAGCAGGATCGTCAGGGGTGATTTTGACATCGAACTATTCCGAAACGCGTTGTGGAGCCACGACCGACCTTGTTCTCGGTCCGCCGCTCTCGTAATGTTTTCGCGCGGTCATTTACCGCGTACCCGTAATATCTTAGAGGCGCGGCACGGTGCAAGGCACGGTGCGATGTGCGGAGAAGAGTGATGGCGGATCCTGAGATCGCTCAGAAAGAACCAATCGCCGTGGATGTGATTCCCGGGCGGAAATATTGGTGGTGCGTCTGCGGACGCAGCAAGAAGCAGCCTTTCTGTGACAGCGCCCACAAGGGCACCGATTTCGAGCCGGTGATGTTCGAAAGCGATGAAGCCAAGACCATCTGGTTCTGTTGCTGCAAGCAGACCGGTGACAAGCCGTTCTGCGACGGCACGCACAACACGCTTTGATTGGATAATTGCTGATCCCATGAAAATATTGCGAACCGCAGGTGCTGGTAGCGGACGGGCCAAGGCGGGCTGGGCCGCCCTCGCGCTGTTTATTCTTGCCGCGTGCCAACAGGGGGCGACGGCACCGGTGCCACCCTGTCCGGATATCGTCATTGTTCAGGATGCCTCGGAGTTAACCCAGTTTTTGTCGGGCCCCGGGCGTGATCTGACCGATGTCACCCTGGAAGCCCGGATTTCGGATTTCCGTGGGTTTTGTGAGACAGACGTCGAGGATGACAGGACCGGGACGGTCGATGTGGAACTGCAGCTGCTGCTGGTCGCGACACGCGGCCCGGCGGCGACGACGCGTGACGCGACAGTCAGGTATTTTGTCGCTATCGCCGACAAGAAGGAAAACATCCTGGCGCGCGAGGAGTTCGAGTCCAGCGTCTCGTTCGAGGGCAACCGCAACCGGATCGGTTTTTCCGAGGAGTTGGCCCAGAACATCCCGTTGAAGGCCGGCCAGCTCGGTGATGCGTTCAGTATCTTTGTTGGGTTTGTCCTCTCGGACGAGGACCTGAAGTACAATCTCAACAAGCGCGGGCGTTAGTCCACAGCCACGTTTCCGCGCCGGTTGACTCCTCCCCGGCGAGGCATAATGTCGATGGTGGAGCGCGGCCCGAGTCGCGCGCCGGCGTTGAGTAAAATCGTCATGTGACCCCAGCGGGAGAGACCGGCCATTTTTGCCGGCGCCGAAGGAGCAACCGCCCCGGAAACTCTCAGGCATCCAGGACCGCAAGGGGGATGACACTCTGGAAAGCAGGCCCGGCCGGGTATGTACGGTTCCGGGCCTCACCGAAGGCGTAAACCGTGTCCGGGCAAGTCCGGGACCGGTGAATCTCTCAGGTCTGACGACAGAGTGGGGCAGGCGGCGCAACGGGTGCGCTGTCCGGCTTGGCTCGGACCGGGAGAGCGGCGTGGCGTCAGTTCCTGAAACGGAAATTCGCAGAACCCCCTTATACGACGTGCATGTGTCGCTGGGTGCCCGCATGGTGCCCTTCGCGGGCTATGCCATGCCGGTGCAGTACCCTGCGGGTATCATCGCCGAGCACAATGCGACGCGCAGCGCTGCGGGTCTGTTCGATGTATCCCATATGGGCCAGGCGATCCTGCGCGGAGACGATCCCGCGGCAAGCTTTGAACGGCTGGTGCCGGGCGACATCACAGGCCTGACGACCGGGCGCATGCGTTACACGTTGTTGCTCAACGATGCGGGTGGCATCCGCGACGACCTTATGGTTACGCGGATCGAGGAGGGTGGCGTCCCGGCCTTGTTCCTGGTGGTCAACGCCGGGTGCAAGGATGCGGATTTCGCTCATATCGCCGCACTGCTCGCGGACGAAGCGGAGTTGCAGATACTCAATGATAGCGCCCTGCTGGCGCTTCAGGGCCCGATGGCCGAGGCGGTGCTTGCGACGTTGGCGCCTGAATGCCGTGACCTCGTCTTCATGCAAGGCGCGGAGATGACCCTCGACGGGGCCGCAGCCTATGTGACGCGCTCGGGCTATACGGGCGAGGATGGGTTTGAAATTTCGGTGGCCAACGAAGCGGTCGCCGGCCTGGCGCAAACGCTGTTGGCCCATGACGGTGTCGAGCCTGTCGGGCTCGGCGCGCGGGATTCATTGCGGCTGGAAGCGGGGCTCTGCCTCTACGGCCACGATATTGATGAAACCACGTCTCCCATCGAGGCCGGTCTGGCCTGGGCCGTCGGCAAACGCCGGCGTGAGTCGGCCGATTTCCCGGGCGCCGAGACAATCCTGCAACAGCTGAACGAAGGGCCGACACGCAAACGCGTCGGCATTCGGCCGGATGGCCGCGCACCGGTGCGCGAGGGCGCGGTGATCCGCGATGCAGAAGATGCCGAGATCGGGATTGTCACCAGCGGCGGGTTCGGCCCGACGCTCGGCGGCCCCGTGGCGATGGGATATGTGAATGCCGCCTGTGCCGCATCCGGCACGGCACTGAAGATCGAATTGAGGGGCCGGTCGGTGCCCGCCACCGTGGCGGATTTGCCGTTCGTGCCCGCCAACTACAAGCGTGCTCGCTGAGCTGAGAGGAGAAGGGTAATGGCCAACCGGAAATACAGCCAAGACCATGAATGGGTCGAAGTGGAGGGAGAGACCGGCATGATCGGGATTTCCGACTATGCGCAGGAGCAGCTCGGCGACGTCGTGTTCGTGGAATTGCCCGATGTCGGCAAGATGCTCGATCGGGGCGACGAGGCCGCGGTGGTGGAATCGGTCAAGGCGGCGGCGGAGGTCTATGCACCCGTCGGGGGCGAGGTGATTGAAGTCAATGACGCCCTCAACGGAGACCCGTCGCTGGTCAATACGGACGCGTTCGGGGATGGCTGGTTCGCCAAGCTCCGCCTAACCGATCCTGCGGACCTCGACGAGCTGATGGATGAAGCCGCCTACAAGACCTACTGCGAGGGCCTGGACTAAAATGCGATATCTTCCACTCACGGACAATGACCGCGCCGATATGCTGTCGGCGATCGGTGTCAGATCGGTGGACGAACTTTTCGTCGACGTGCCCGAAGCCGCGCGGTTCGACGGCGATTTCGATCTTTCCGATCACATGGCCGAGTATCAGGTGGAAGCGAAGATCGCGGCCCTGGCCGGGCGCAATGTCTCTACGGCGGACGTCCCCAGTTTTCTGGGCGCCGGCGCGTATCGCCATCATATTCCCGCCTCGGTGGACCATCTGGTCCAGCGCGGTGAGTTCCTGACGTCTTACACCCCCTATCAGCCGGAAATATCGCAAGGCACGCTGCAGGCCCTGTTTGAATTCCAGACGATGGTCGCCCTGATCACCGGCATGGATGTGGCCAACGCCTCGATGTATGACGGCGCGACGTCCTGTGCCGAGGCGGTGCTGATGGCCCAGCGGGTCACCCGGCGCAACAAGGCGATTATCTCGGGCGGCGTGCATCCTCACTACCGTGAAGTGACCGAGACCCAGTCGCGCTATCTGGATATCGAGATCGACGCCCGGCCGCCGGATCTGGGTGGTCTTGAAGAGCTGGCCGGTGACATCGGCGAGGATACGGCCTGTGTCGTAGTGCAGAATCCCGGTGTGTTCGGGCATGTCCGTGATTTCGGTCCACTCGCCGATGCCTGCCGCGCCGCTGGGGCGCTTCTGGTGGTTGTCGTCACCGAGGCGGTCTCTCTCGGCGCTGTTCGCTCGCCGGGCGAGATGGGTGCCGACATCGTGGTAGCCGAGGGGCAGAGCCTGGGCAACGCCCAGGGATTCGGCGGACCCTATGTGGGCCTGTTCGCGGCGCGCGAGAAATATGTCCGCCAGATGCCGGGCCGGCTCGCCGGCGAGACGGTCGACGAGGACGGCCGCCGCGGCTGGGTGCTGACGCTCTCGACCCGCGAACAGCATATCCGTCGCGAGAAGGCGACGAGCAATATCTGCACCAATTCCGGCCTCTGTGCCCTGGCCTTCACGATCCATCTCTCGCTATTGGGAGAAGACGGTTTCCGGAAACTGGCGGCGCTCAACCATGCGCACGCGGTCGCCTTGGCTTCGCGGCTGGAATCCGTGGCCGGGGTTGAGGTGCTGTCGGACACGTTCTTCAACGAGTTCGCAATCAGGCTGAGCGGTTCCGCCCGGGAGGCGGTTGATGCGCTGGCGGCGCGGGATATTCTGGCCGGTGTGCCTGCCTCGCGCCTGTATGGCTCCGATGCCGGGCTCGACGACATTCTGCTGGTGGCCGTAAGTGAGCTCACCCGTGACGAGGATATGGACGCCTTGTGTAGCGGTCTGACGGAGGTGCTGGCATGAGCGGGCATTCGAAGGATTTGAGCCGGCCGGCGCCCACGATGGCAGCGGGCGCGGTCGACACCGTGCATGGGCATCAGGGTTTGCGCCTGGAAGAGCCATTGTTGTTCGAGATCGACAACCCGGGCGCGGTCGGAGTCGATCTACCCGATCCGGGTGCGACTGAAAACCGGTTGGGCGGGCTCGAACGCCACGCGCCGATAGGGCTGCCGAGCGCGAGCGAGCCCGAAATCGTTCGCCATTACACGCGCCTGTCGCAAAAGAACTACGCGATCGATATGGGCACCTATCCGCTCGGCTCGTGCACGATGAAGCACAATCCGCGGCTCAACGAGAAAATGGTGCGTCTGCCGGGGTTCGCGAACCTGCATCCGATGCAGCCCGACGCGACCACCCAGGGTGCGCTCGAACTGATCGACAATTTGGCCCATTGGCTCAAGGAACTGACCGGGATGCCGGCGGTGGCCATGTCGCCGGCGGCCGGCGCTCATGGTGAATTGTGCGGCGTGATGGCCATTCGTGCCGCACTCGATGACCGCGAAGGCGGGCCGACGAGCCGGCGGCGTATCCTGGTGCCGGATTCCGCCCACGGCACGAACCCCGCGACCGCCGCGGCGTGTGGTTTTACCGTCGATGCCATTCCCTCGGACGCACGCGGCCGGGTCGATGTGAAGGCCTTTGCCGACAAGCTGGATGATGACGTCGCGGGGATCATGATCACCAACCCCAACACATGCGGGCTGTTCGAGAACGACATGATCGAGATCGCCGGCCTGATCCACGATGCCGGCGGCTACTTCTACTGCGACGGGGCGAATTTCAACGCCATCGTCAGCCGCGTGCGGCCGGGCGATCTGGGCATCGATTGCATGCATATCAACCTGCACAAGACCTTCTCGACCCCCCATGGGGGCGGTGGCCCGGGCGCGGGCCCCGTGGTGCTGTCGGACGCGCTGGCGCCCTTCGCACCCACCCCGTGGGTGGTGCATGGCGGTGACGGGTTCTCGCTGGTGGAACATGGTGCGGATGCGGGCGACGCAAAGCCGTTCGGGCGCCTGAAGGGTTTCCATGGCCAGATGGGCATGTTCGTGCGTGCCTATGCCTACATGCTCAGCCATGGCCGCGACGGGTTGCGCCAGGTCGCCAACGACGCGGTACTCAATGCGAACTATGTGATGGCCCAGCTGTCTGACGTCATGACCGCCGCCTTCGATGGCCCTTGCATGCATGAATGCCTGTTCGACGATCGGTTCCTGAAGGATTCCGGTGTCACGACGCTGGATTTCGCCAAGGCGATGATCGACGAGGGCTATCACCCGATGACCATGTATTTCCCGCTGGTGGTGCATGGCGCGATGCTCATCGAGCCGACGGAGACCGAATCCCGGCGTGAGCTCGACAACTTCATTGCGGTGGTCCGCTCGCTGGTCGCAAGGGTGCAATCCGGCGACAGTGACGCGTTTGCCGCCGCCCCGCGGCTCACGCCGCGCCGACGTCTCGATGAGACCGCCGCGGCGCGGAGCCCGGTGCTGCGCTGGACGCCGGAAATACCCACGGCGGAGGCTGCGGAGTAAGCACGTCGGTTTGCTGCGGGCATGAAAAAGGCCCCTTGAAGGGGCCTCTTTGAAACGGGACCAGGCGGTCAGGTCTAGTTGAGTTTGCCCGGTACTTCCCGGATCGCTTCGTCGACCAGTTCGTCACCCTTTTGACCCTCGACCGTCTCGGTCAGGATCCGCTGGGTGGCGTCGATCGCAATATCGGCGGCCAGTGCACGGACATCGGCGACGGCACGGGCTTCGGCGGCGGCGATCATGTCCAGCGCCTGTTGTTCGCGGCGCTTGAGCGTGTCTGTGGTGCGCGCCTGGACGTTCTCTTCGATGCGCCGGGCCTCTTCGCGCGCTTCGGCGACGATACCCTCGGCTTCGGCCAGCGCGTCACGCTGCTTGCGCTGATATTCGGCCAGCGTGTGCTGGGCCTCTTCGCGCAGGCGTTGTGCCTCGTCGAGCTCCGACTTGATGGCGTCGGTGCGGCCGTCGAGTTTGGTCGTGATCGCCTTCGACATGGGACGGTAAACCGCGACCACGAAAATGATGAAGGCGATCAGAACCCAGGTCTCGGGCTTCTCGAAGAACGATGCGTGATCGTCGGCGGCCAGCGCGGTGGTGGTGGACCCAAGAAGGGTCGCGGTGGCGAAGGTAAGCCGTGCCAGCATTATGAACGCCCTCCGACAGCATCGTCGATCGCCTTGCGAACCGCACCGCTGTCCGGCGTCACGCCGATCAGGCGCTCGACGGCCTGACTGGCAATGTCTTCCACCAGATCGGCCACATTCGCCGCTGCGGTTTGCTGGGCGTCGTTGATCCGCGCGCGTGCGGCATCGGCATCGGCCGAAAGCTTCTCGGTGAGGGCCGCATTGTGCTTTTCAGCCTCGGCTGTCGCGGCTTCCGCGGCCAGATGAAGCTGTTCCTGCGCACCGGCACGTGCCTGCGCCAATTCCGCCTCATAGGCGGCGAGCACCTCTTCGGCCTCGCTCGCCAATTCCTCTGCGCGCGCGATGTCGCCATCGATCCGCTGGTGGCGGCTATCGATCGTCGCGGCAATCCGCGGCAAGGCGATACGCCACGCGAACACGAACACGACGGCAAAACAGACGACCAGCCAGAAAATCTGGCTTGCGAATGAGGAAGGTTCAAACTGAGGCATCTTGGCGCTCTTCCGCTTTCGATCCGGTCACCGGCCGGGCATGCCCAGGGGCAGCCGGCCAGGTGGCCTTAACCGTTGCGTCCGGTTTCGACTAACCGGCGAGGATGATGAAAGCCATAATCAGCGCGAACAGCGCGATGGCTTCCGTGACCGCGAACCCGATCCAGATGAACGCGCCAATTTCTTCCTTGGCGGCGGGGTTGCGACCGATTGCTTCGATGTAGCTGGCCCAGATGCGGCCAACGCCAACACCGGCACCGACCATACCGATGGCGGCCAGGCCGGCACCGATCAAACGCGCGAATTGCGTTGCGACTTCGAGTTCCATCATAACAGGCTCCTTCAAGCTTTCTCGTATTGGGGACTAATGTAGATGCAATGCGTCGTTCAAATAGACGCATGTGAGGATGGCAAACACGTAAGCCTGGATGACGGCAATCATCACCTCAAGCAACGTGATGGCGATCAGGAAGGCCAGCGGCAGCAGGCCGGGCAGAACCCAGAAGCCGCCGAGCGCGACAACGCCGCCGCCGATCACTTTCAGCAGGACATGGCCGACCGTCATGTTGGCGAACAAGCGCACGGACAGGCTGATCGGGCGTGAGAAGTAGGAAATGATCTCGATCGGGATCAGGACCGGTGCCGAGACGATCGGGGCGCCATGGGGGAAGAACAGCGAGAAGAACTTAAAGCCGTGCTTCGCCAGGCCGATGATCGTGACCCCGACGAAAATGAAAGCCGCCATCGCAAACGTCACCGCGAGATGGCTGGTAAACGTGAACGCGCCGGGGATCAGGCCGAGCAGATTGCCGAACAGGATGAACATGAACAGACTGAAGATAAACGGGAAATAGGGTCGCCCCTGGGATCCCACATTGTCGCGCACCATGTCCGCGATGATTTGGTAGAAATATTCGGCCGAAGCCTGCATGCGTCCGGGAACCAACGCGCGACGCTGGGTGCTGACGATCATGAAGATCACCAGAACCGCCGCTGTGATTGCCATCCAGAGCGATGAGTTCGTGAACGAAATATCGATATCGGCAACTTCGATATCGACGATCGGTACGATTGTGAATTGTTCGAGAGGGCTAGCCACCCGGATACTCTCCAGTCTTATTCGGTGTATGTCCGACGCGCCGGAATTTATGCGTCGGTATCACCGTTTGTCTTTCGCTTGCTTGCCTGATTTGCGGTTCGAACGACGTTCAACAATCCCGCAGCAAATCCAAGCATCAAGAACACCACCAACAACCAGGGCTTCGTGCCCAACCACCAGTCCAGACTCCAGCCGATTCCTCCGCCGAAACCCACTCCGGCGACCAGATCGACGGCAACTTTTATGCCGACGCCCATGTCCGAAGCACTTCTAGACCGTGACGAGGCCTTACGTTCTGCCCCCGCGCGCCGGTCGCGAACCTTGCCCAGGCGCCGTTTGAGTTCAGGCAGTTCGGAAGGTTGGTCCGGATCAGTCATGGACCCACTTTTTCCCCGAATTGCTGTTCCCGAAGTCCGACAGGACCGGCACCCGAAAGCGAGCGCAAAGTAGCGAGCGCCCCTAGGCAAGTCAAGGCGACATTCCGCACATGCGAAGAGGTTCACAAGCCCCGGAAAACCGGGGCAAAACCGGTAGAAAAAAGAAACTGGACCGGAACCAAAACCCTACGCGATGGCGCGAATTTCCTCAGCCCCGCGAAGGTCGACCGAGACGAGCTGACTGATGCCGCGTTCCGGCATCGTCACGCCGTATAGGCGGTCCATACGGGCCATCGTCATGCGGTGATGGGTCACGATCAGGAAACGGGTCGTGCCGATCGACGAGATGTAGTCGAGCAGATTGCAGAAGCGGTCCACATTGGCATCATCGAGCGGGGCATCGACCTCGTCGAGGACGCAGATCGGCGCCGGGTTGGTCAGGAACACGGCAAACAGCAATGCCGTCGCCGTCAGCGCCTGTTCGCCGCCCGACAGCAGGGACAGCGACTGCAGTTTCTTGCCCGGCGGGCTGGCGAAGATCTCGAGCCCGGCCTGGAGCGGGTCTTCCGCGTCGGTCAATTCGAGATGGGCGCGCCCGCCGCCGAACAGGCGCACGAACAGTTCCTGAAAATGCTTGTCGACTTCCTGGAACGAGGCGAGCAGCCGTTGACGGGCCTCGCGGTTGAGGCTGGCGATGCCGCGTCGCAGGCGATCGATCGCCGACACGAGGTCTTCGCGTTCGGTCTGGATCGTCTCGATTTTCTCGGTCAGTTCCTCGGATTCCTGTTCCGCGCGCAGGTTCACCGGTCCCATATTGTCGCGCTCGCGCAACAGCCGTTCTAGGCGGCGGTCGGACGCGTCGAGGTCCGGCAGTTCCTTGCCCTCGGCGATCTCTGCCAGGGCCAGAACGTCCTCGGGCTTGCACTCCAGCCGCTCGGTGATCCGCTCGATCACGGTTTCCAGCGTCTGTGTCACCTGGGCGACGGCGGATTCCGTGCGAACCTTGTTTTCGCGCACGTCTCCGAGTTTCGCCTCGGCATCACGCATCGTGCGCTCTGCCTGGGAGAGGCGCTCGTCGGCACGCGCGACGGCGTCGGCGGCTTCATTGCGGCGCGTCTCGGACGCATTCAGCCGGTCCATCAGCGCATTGCGCTGGGTCTCGATCTCGGCCGGCCGGGCGGCGAGGGTCTGCAATTCGCCGCGTGCCTGTGCGTCACGGGCCTCAAGCTCGCCGATGCGTTCGCCCGCACCATTGTCGCGGGCCTGCCAGGATGTTTCCTCGGCTGCGAGCGCGGTGATGCGACGATGGCGTTCTTCGGATTCGCGCACCAGCCGGTCATGCTCGCCCTGTGCGGCGACAGAGGCCGCGCGGGCTTCGTTGAGCTGGCTGCGCAAGGCCTGGGTGTTGCTGCGCAGTGTGTCCAGGTCGCCAACGGCGTCCCGTCGGGTGCGTGCATCATCCAGACGAGAATCGATATCGGTGATGTCGGTTTGGATGCGGGTCAGGGTTTCCCCGAGATTCTCATGGCGCGCGATGCGTGCCGCGAACTCGCGTGCCAGGCCGGCATGGGCGCGCCGTGCGTCCGCCGCGGTGTCGTCGGCGACTTCGAGGGCCGCGCGTGCGGCTCTTGCGGCATCACCCGCATGGTCGGCCGCCTCTCGTGCGGTGCGGTGCTCCGCCTCGATTTTCTCGAAACTTGTCTCGGCCGTCGTGATGCGCCCGCCCAATTCGGTCAGGCGATTGCGCTGGCGCAACCGGGTGGACGTGGTCGAGCGTGCGTCGTTGCGCGAGGTGTAACCATCCCAGCGCCAGAAATTTCCCGTGGTGTCGACGAGCCGTTGGCCGGCCTTCAGGTCACGGGCGAGACGGTCGCCGGTCTCGGCATTTCCGACCACGCCGATCTGTGCCAGCCGGCGGGCCAGCGGGCCGGCCTTGCTGACAAATTCGCTGAGCGGACGGACACCCGAAGGCAGGCCGGGATCTTCGGCCGGCACGCCCATGATCTGCCAGTGACGGGGCGCCCGGTCGTCCGAGGGCGCATCGAGGTCTTCGCCGAGTGCGGCGCCGAGTGCTGCCTCATAACCTGCGGTCACCTCGATCGCGTCGATCATCGGCGTCCAGTCGGCGTCAAGGGTTTCGGCCTCCGTGGCCAGCAAATCCTCGAGTGCGCCGGCTTCCGCGCGCAGTCGCGACAAGGCCTCATCGGCCTGCGAGCGCACATCGCGGGCCTTGTCGCGTTCGACGTCGGCAAGCTCACGCTTTTCTTCGGTCGTCTCGAGTGTCGCACGAGCGCTTTTGAGGTTTTCCTCCGCACCGTTCAGGCGCGTTTCAGCGGTCTCGAGCTCGTTGGAGCTAAGCCCCTGTTCCTCGATTGCCGCGCGCTCGGCCTTGGCCTCGTCATTTTGTGCTTCGAGGCGGCGGCGGCGGGCAGAAAGCTCGTTGACCTCGCGTTCGAGCGCAGTGATCTGTGCCTCACCGGTTGCCAGGCGCTCCATCAACTGGGTGAGCTCGGCCTCAACGGCCTCGACGCGCCCGGCGCGCGCCTCAAGGGCGGTGCGGGTCTCGGCGATCAGCTCGTCCTCTCCCGCGCATGCGCGTTCGATTTCGGCCTTCTCGGTGCCCAGCCGGGTCAGCGCATTACGCGCCTCTGCCGCAAGGCCGCGTTCGCGGCCAAGGTCGGCCTCGATCTGCGTCAGTCGGGTTTCCCACTGCTCGGTCGCTGTCCGGTTGCGCTGCTCTTCCGCGTCGAGTTCCTCGCGGGCGAGGTTCAGGGTCTGCAGTTCGGCAGCGGCAGCGGCCTCGGTTTCACGTAGCGGCACAAGTTCCGCTGCTGCGGTTTCGCGCAGGCGTGTCGCTTCCGACACCACCCGGGTCTGCTCGGCCACCAGGGTCTCGGAATTGCGCAGGCTTTCTTCCGCTTGCGCGAGATCGGTTCTCGCCGCCGACCAGCGATGATGAAGCACGGTGGCCTCGGTGCGGCGGATATCGTGTGAGATGTTCTTGTAACGTCGGGCCTGGCGGACCTGTTTCTTGAGGCCGTTCAACTGGGCGTCGAGGGTCACCAGGACATCGTCGAGCCGTTCGAGGTTGTTCTCCGCAGCGCGCAGCCGCAGCTCGGCCTCGTGCCGGCGAGAATGCAGCCCGGTGATGCCGGCGGCTTCTTCCAGCAGAATGCGGCGGTCCGTCGGTTTCGCACTGATCAGCGCGCCGACCCGGCCCTGGCTGACGAGTGCCGTGGAACGCGGCCCGGTTGCCTGGTCGGCGAACAGGATTTGCACGTCGCGGGCGCGCACGTCGCCGCCGTTGATTTTGTAGTTCGAGCCTTTCTCACGCTCGATGCGGCGTGAGATTTCGATGTCGTCGGCATTGTTGAACTGGGTCGGTGCCGAACGCTCGGTGTTGTCGAGGCTGAGGACGACCTCGGCGGCGTTGCGTGCCGGGCGATCAGATGTGCCACCGAAAATGACGTCATCCATGCCGCCGCCGCGCATTTGCTTGGCCGACGTCTCGCCCATGACCCAGCGCAGCGCTTCCACGAGATTGGATTTGCCGCACCCGTTGGGGCCGACAATACCGGTCAGGCCGGGGGCGATATCGAGATCGGTCCCGTCAACGAACGATTTGAAGCCTGTCAGTCTCAGCTTGTTGAACTGCACCGGTACGTAACCCCCAAAAAAGAACTCAACCTAGTTAGGACGACACCTGAAAGACGCCGCGCATTGTGAACACCGAATCAGTTGTTCGCCAGAAGCGGATCAATGATTTCCGAGAATTCCTCGATCGACCGTGAACCCGGATAAATTTGACCACCGATCTCGAACGTCGGCGTGCTCTGAACGCCCTGTGTGCTCGCCTTCTGGCGTTCGGCGAGCAGCCCGTTGGCGAGTTCTTCATTCGCGATGCAGCTTTGGAATGTGGCGTCGTCGATGCCGGCCAGTCGCCCGATCTTTGCCAATTCACTCACAGGGTCGCTCGATTGTGCCCAGCTGGTCTGGTTCTTGAACAGAACCTGGACCAATCCAGAGAAGCGGCGTGGATCGGCGCAGCGCGCCATCATCCCGGCGCGCAGATCGACACCGTTGAGCGGGAACTCGCGGTAAACAAAACGAACCTTGCCCGTATCCACATACTTCTTCTTCAGGTCGCCATAGACGTCGTTGTGGAAGCTCGCGCAATGGGGGCAGGTGTAGGAGTAATACTCGACCACGGTCACCGGCGCGTCCGCGCTGCCAATGGAACGCTCCTGCAGCACCGCGGCAGGGTCGATGGCCTGCTGGGCAGGAGCTGTCGTTGCCGCAAACGCGAGCGCAATCACGCCGGCCAGGGCGGTACCAATTCCTCTATATAGGCGCACAAAGTCCTCCAAACACAAGATGTTGCGATTATACGGACCTGCCTTCGTCCGGCACAAGCGCGGAAAAATCGCATTGTACCAACCGGTTAGCAGGCCTGTGGGTGATCCTGGCAGGCGAATGTGACGGAAAGGAGATCGTTATCATGCCGAGGGAGGCCTCGGGCGCGGGTTATTTGGCGTTATCCGGCTTGTTGTGTGCCAGCACGGATTCACCGAAATCCCGCAGCGCGCGGCGCAATTCGGGATCATCGACGGCGTTGAGGTTTTCGTCGAGTTGCGCCATGTCCGCGGCATCCGCGTGAACTGTTTCGGCTGGTTTGGGGCGTTCGGGCACGGAGATCGGCCCCTGATGCAGGCGAAGGCCCGCGACCGCCCGGTAGCCGTAATAGGAATTGATGCGTTCGATGACCTGGGGTTCGAGATGCTGAAGCTCGAGCGCCAGCGGGCCGGTGACCTTTACATGCAGGGTGCCGCCTTCGCCCTCGGGCCCGCGCACGAGGCGCATCGGCACGCACTGGCTGGCCAGGTCGTCGCCGACAATATCGTGCCAATCGGAGAACACGCTCGCTTCGAAGAAGCCACGCTTTCGCCTGATCGGTGCGGTCGCGCGAGCGCTGTCGGCACCGATGGCGCGCAGCCCGCCGGCACGCTTACTTGTGCGCTTGTTCTTCTTATTGTCGGGTTTCGCGGCCATGGCCCATGTTAGAAGGCGGGGCTGACCGCCACAATGTTTCTCAACGATGCCCGATCCATCCGCTGCAACGATACTCGAATGGTACGACCGCCACGCGCGGCGCCTGCCGTGGCGGATTCCACCGGTGCAGTCACGTCGGGGTGTGCGACCGGACCCCTATCATGTGTGGCTCAGCGAAGTGATGCTGCAGCAGACGACGGTGGTAACCGTGGGCCCGTATTTTCGCGACTTCCTCGAGCGCTGGCCGCGTGTCGAGGACCTTGCGGCCGCCGATCTCGACCAGGTCCTCACCCAATGGGCGGGGCTGGGCTATTACGCGCGGGCGCGCAATCTCCATAAATGCGCCCGCCAGGTCTGCGACGATCACGGCGGGCGATTCCCCGACACCGAGGCGGGATTGCGTGAATTGCCGGGGATTGGCCCCTACACCGCCGCCGCGATCGCCGCGATCGCCTTCGGGCGCAGCGCCACGCCGGTGGACGGCAATATCGAACGGGTGATGGCGCGGCTGTATGCCGTCCAGGCCCCGATGCCGGACTCCAAGCCGGATCTGAAATCCCATGCGGCCCGCATGACGCCCGACGCGCGCGCCGGTGATTACGCCCAGGCTGTCATGGATCTGGGGGCGACAGTCTGCACCCCGCGTTCACCGGCCTGCGGCCTTTGTCCGTGGCAGGCCGACTGCCGTGCCCATGCTGAGGGGCTGACGGAGACTTTGCCGCGCCGCACACCCAAGGCGCCGCGCCCGGTGCGCCGGGCCGTCGCTTACTGGATGACCCGCAAGGACGGCCATGTCCTGCTGCGCCGGCGCCCGGAAACAGGTTTGCTCGGCGGCATGATGGAGGTGCCGTCAGGTCCGTGGGAGGAGATGGCCGAGTTCCGTGATGACCCGCCGGTGGTGGCCGATTGGGCATCGCTGCCCGGGCTGGTTGAGCATGGCTTCACCCATCTGCAACTCGAGCTTCAGGTGAAGGCGGCGCGGATCGATGGGCGCACCACGCTGGGTGGCGTGTGGATTCCGGTCGAAGCTTTTGGCGATCACGCGCTCCCCACCCTGACCCGCAAGGTGGTTCGCCATGTGATGGCCCATTTGGGAAAAGGAACTAGTTGAGTTCGGCGCGCAGTTTCTGACGCAACACGTCGATCGGGACCAGCTTGCCCTCGACATCCACATGCCAGAACGTCCAGCCGTTGCAGGCGGCCGCCCCCTGGACCTCGGCGCCGATCTTGTGGATCGAGCCACGGTTTTCCGCACTCACGATGGTGCCGTCGGCGCGGATCTTGGCCGCGTGGCGGCGCTTCGGCGCATAGAGCTTTTCACCCGGCCGCAACATGCCCCGTTCCACGAGCCAGCCAAACGGAATGCGCGGCTGTTCACGCTTGGACGGGGTCTCGAGCAGTTCGGTCTCGGAGATGCGCCGCGTGTTTGCGATCCGTTTCTCGGCGACCGCGATGTAGTCCGGGTCGCGCTCGATACCGATGAAATCGCGGCCGAGCTGCTTGGCGACAGCACCCGTGGTGCCGCTGCCGAAGAACGGGTCGAGGATGACCTCGCCGACCCGGGTTGATGCCAACACGACACGGTGCAGCAGGGCTTCGGGCTTCTGGGTCGGGTGGGCCTTGCGGCCGTCATCGCCCTTGATCCGTTCGTTGCCATTGCAGATCGGCAACAGCCAGTCGCTGCGCATCTGCAGGTCTTCGTTCAGACCCTTCATGGCCTCGTAATTGAATGTGTATTTCGAATCCTGGCTCTTGGCCGCCCAGATCATGGTCTCGTGGGCGTTGGTAAAGCGGCGTCCACGGAAGTTGGGCATCGGGTTGGTCTTGCGCCAGACGACATCGTTGAGAATCCAGAAGCCGAGATCCTGCAGCGCCGAGCCGACACGGAAGATATTGTGATAGCTGCCGATGACCCAGAGCGAGCCATTGGGGGTCAGGACGCGGTGCGCCTCGGCGAGCCAGGCGCGGCTGAATTCATCATAGGCCGCCAGATCGTCGAACTTGTCCCACTCGTCATCGACCCCGTCGACGCGCGAATTGTTCGGGCGGGTGAGTTCGCCCGACAGCTGCAGATTGTATGGGGGATCGGCGAAGACCACGTCGATGCACGCGTCCGGCAGTGCGGACAGCTGCTCGATGCAGTCGCCTTTCAGAATCACGTTGCGCAAAGGCACGTCGGTGCCTTTGCGACCTTGGCCAGGGGTTCGCATGGGCGCGGACGATGACCATCTCGGGACTCACCGTCAATCAGAAAATCTCTGAAAGGCCGATTTAGTGTTTGGAGTCAGCCGGTTAACGAGATGTTGGGGTGTGATCGAGCAATTTGCGTATGGGTGCGAAGCTGCGTCGGTGATGAATTGTCACACCGAGGGATTCGAGCGCGCCGCGGTGCTCCGCCGTGCCATAGCCGGCATTGCGTTCCCAGCCATAGCCGGGATGGTCGCGCGCCAGTGCCGCCATCAGCCGGTCGCGGGTGACCTTCGCCGCGATCGATGCGGCCGCGATCGCCAGGAATTTGGAATCACCGCGCACCACCGTTTCGCCCGGGCAGGGAAGTTCGGGCATTTGATTTCCGTCGATCAGGGCGCGGGTTGGAGCAACCGGAAGCGCGGTCACGGCCCGGGTCATGGCCCGTAGCGTGGCGCGCAGAATATTGTGCGCGTCGATTTCGGGGACCTCGGCGGCCTCGATCGACAACCAAAGCGTTCCCCGGCTTTCCTCCTCGCGGATGATCTCGAAGCAGCGTTCGCGCGCCACCTTGGTGAGCGCCTTGGAATCATTGACCCCGGCGCGCTGCAGGATATCTGTGCTCTCGGCGGTCAGGATCGCGGCGGCCGCAACAACCGGTCCGGCCCAGGGGCCGCGGCCGGCTTCATCGACCCCGGCGATCAGTTCGGTGGTGTCAGCTTCCAGCATGCGCGCCGGTCAGTCCGAGTTGCCGGTGCGTGGTTTTCGCCGTCCCAGCCGTTTGATGCCGTCGGGGACGGACAATCGTTTGATGCCGTCGGGGACCGAGAATCGTTTGACCCCGTCCGGTACCGAGATGCGCACCGCAGAAATTTTTCGCACGGCGGCCTTGGTCCAGTCGGCCTCGCGCCCGAACGCAACGCGGAAGACATAGCGGATTGATGCCCGCTGGTATCGTGCCGCACCATGCAGCCGGCGGATCGCGTTCATGTAGAGAGGCGAGATCACCAGGGACAGCGCGGTCACCGAGAGAATTATTCTGAACTCGTCGCCCGAGATGATTCCCCGTTGCAGCCCCACATTGCCGAGCAGGAATGAAAATTCGCCGACCTGGGCGAGAATCAATGCACTCAACAAGGCTTGCGCCCATGGCTGGCGGAGCGCGGCGAAGATCGACAGGTTGATGGCGGTCTTGCCGACGGTGACGATCAGCAGCATCAGGATGATGATGCCGAGATTGTCCCATATCAGCGACACGTCGATCAGCAGGCCGACCGACAGGAAGAACACCATCATCAGCACGCTCTGGATCGGCATCACCATGTCCAGCATGCTGACGCGAAGATTGCTGTTGCCGATTGTAAGACCCGCAAGAAACGCGCCATAGGCCGGAGACAGACCGAGCAATCCGGAGACGGTGGCGGCACCGAAACAGCAGACCAGTCCGAGCAGGGGGGTCAGATCCTTGTGACCCTCCGTCCGGCTCAGGAACGGAATAATCAGACGCTGGCGTCGGCTCAGGAAAATGATCAATGCCAGCAGGAAGCCGACCGACAGGGCAATTCGGCCGACGGCGAAGATGCTGAAGGCGCCGTCGGCGACCACGTCCAGCAGCAAAATCATCGGGACGACCGCAAGATCCTGCGCGATCAGGATGCCGACCGTGATCTGGCCGGTGCGGGTACGCAGCTCATCGATATCCTCGAGCATCTTGACCGCGACCGCCGTACTCGACAGCGCGAGCACGAACGCCAGCAACGCGATCGCCCCCGTCGGCCAGCCCTGCCATTGTCCGATGAGCCAGACGAGAGCCGTTGCGCCCGCCGTCTGCAGGACGACGGTGGTGACGGCGATTTTCCAAATCTGGCGGAACGCACGAAGGCTCAGCTCCATGCCGATGACGAAGAGCAGCAGCAGCATCCCCAACTCGGCGAGCAGGCCGATGCTTTCCTCGTTCTCGACCAGTCCGAGACCAGACGGGCCGAGGACAAATCCGGCGATGATGTAGCCGACGACGGCGGGTTGTTTCAGGCGCGTGAAGAACAGGCCGCACAACAGTGCAACGAGCGCGACAACGGTGAGCGGAAGCAATTCATGGTTCGTCAGCATCTTGGCCGCACGCTAGCACAACGTCCGGCCTGCATCGGGTGAATTCAGTCCGCGTTCTCCGCGAACAAATTCAACTGACCAATGGCCGTTTGACTCACGCCTTCTCTTTGAAATTGCCGGGCGTCGAGCAACGTCGGCTCCGTGGAATAGCCCTGCTGGCGCCGCGCGATCGCGAAGCGTTCCCGCAGCAGCTTTGCCAGCTCGCCGGTGCCGCGCATGCGCTCGCCAAACCCGCTCTTGTACAGTTCGCCGCCACGCATCTCGCGCAGACGGTTCAACACGCGCCGCTTCCGATCGGGATAGTGGGTGGCCAGCCATTCCTCGAACAAATCCTTCAGTTCGAGCGGCAGGCGCAGGAGGATGTAGCTGGCATGTGTGGCGCCGGCCTGGCGGGCGCGAATGAGGATGGCCTCCAGCTCGTGGTCGTTCAGGGCCGGGATCATCGGTGCGGCCATGACAGTGACCGGGAGGCCCGCTGCTGCGAGCATCCGGATTGTCTCGAGGCGCCGTTCGGGCCGTGCCGCGCGTGGTTCCATGTTCTGGGCCAGTTCGGCGTCCAGTGTGGTGACCGAAACACCGACGGTGGCGAGCCCCTTGGCTGCCATCGGGGCGAGGATGTCGAGGTCGCGTGTGACCAGTGCGCTCTTCGTCACGATGGAGACGGGGTGATCATGGGCGGCGAGAACTTCGAGAATCGAACGGGTGATCTTCAGCCGTCGCTCGATGGGCTGATAGGGATCGGTGTTGGTGCCCATGGCGATGGCACGTGGCTTGTATCCCGGGCGCGCGAGTTCGCGGGTCAGCAGTTCCGCGGCATTCGGTTTGGCGAAGAGCCGCGTCTCGAAATCCAGACCGGGTGACAGGCCGAGCCAGGCATGGGTCGGCCGGGCAAAACAATAGACGCAGCCATGCTCGCAGCCCCGATAGGCATTGATCGAACGATCAAATGGCAGGTCCGGCGAATCGTTCCGCGCGATGATGGTTTTCGTCCGGTCGAACGTGACAATTGTGTCGAGACGCGGGGCCGGGTCCCCGTCGGCGCTCTCGCGTCCGGTGCGCCAGCCATCGTCGGTGGCCTCGGCTCGGAGACGCTCGAAACGACCGGTGCGATTGGAAATGGCGCCGCGCCCGGGCCGGTGGCGATCGGGAATTCGATCCGGCGACGCATTACGTAATCCGCCCTGCTGTCCCGCATCGGGGGTGATGTGTCGATCGATGATCTTGTTCATGGGCTAATGATAATACGCAAAAAGAACAAAACAAGAACAATCGTCTTACTGCAGCCGGGTTCCCTAAAATATTATATATATCAGATAGTTGACAGGTTCATGCGAGCCAGTCGCGGCGTGTTTCCACGATGATTCCCGGCTCGAAGCAACGCTCGACATGGGCACGAATATGCGCCGCCATTCGGGAATCGCGCATGGCCGCGTGGTCCGTATCGGACCATTCGGCCTTCCAGCGGGCGAACCAGGTGATGGTGCGCAGCCATGTCAGCCGCCGCAGAGGCAGGAGCCACGGACCGAGTTCTGCTGCCCGTTCCCGGCCGACCAGTCCGAGATAATGCTGGTAGAACAGTTCCACATCGTCCGCCGTCAGGTCGCCCCGGCAGTCCGGATCCCATCCCGTGGAGGTCAGCAGGGTGACATGTGCCAGATCGATCGGGACGGCGCCGTACAGCGCCTTTTCAAGGTCGACGAACCAGGCCTTGCCGCCATCGTCGATCAGGAAGTTGCCCGGGTGTGCGTCCGTGCAGACCAGGCAAGGGGCGAAATTCGGCTCACCCTGGCCGGCGAAGTCCCGAGCCCAATCGAGGTCCTGTCGAATGCCCGCTTCGCTCTCGGGGTCGAGACTTGCCTTGGCGAGGAACGCCGCCTGTTCCTCGATTGTCTGGAGCGTCGATGACACCGGATTGCGATGAACCTGGAGCGGCGGGAGCTGATCACCGGCGGGAACGGGCAGGCTGTGAATCGCCGCGAGCGCGTCCGCGATGGCCGGCAGATCACGGGGCAGGTGAGGTGCGCGCCCGGCGATTTCCTCGACGAGCAAGGCGCCGCGCGGGAGCGCATCATCCGGTGCCATCACGGCGATACATTGCGGCGTGTGCCCGCTGGCGGCGGCGCGTTCGAACGCGGCGGCCTGGTAGGCGAGCGCGTCTTCGGCGCGCAGGCCCCATTGGTTCATGCGGGGTATGCGCAGCACCATTCCGGTGTCGGCCACCCGCCAGTGATCATGCGAAACACCCTTGGTCGAATGGACCGAAAGATCGTCACCATTCAACCCCGGGGCATGCCCGGAATGCCGCAATCGTTCGGCAATTGCGTCGGGATCGAGCTCATCCGTCATGGGTTAGAGCGCTTCGCGCATGGATCTAGAGCGGTTCGCGCCCTTCATGCTCGCGCAGCCGCGGCAACAACTCGGCGAAGTTGCACGGCTTGTGCCGGATATCGAGCTGATCTTTCAGAATATCGTCCCAGCCGTCACGGCACGCACCGGGCGAACCCGGCAGTACGAATATATAGGTGCCCGTCAGCACACCGGCATCGGCGCGAGACTGGACCGTCGAGGTGCCGATTTTCTGAAAACTGATCCAGCGAAACAATTCGCCAAACCCGTCGATACGCTTCTCCACCACATCGCCGAGCGCTTCCGGGGTGACGTCGTTTCCCGTCACGCCGGTGCCGCCGGTTGAGATGACCACCTCGATCTCCGGGTCGGCGGCCCAGTCACGGAACTGGCCCGCAATCGTGGCCCGGTCATCCTTTACGATCGCGCGCGTCGCCAGCACATGGCCGGCGGACTGCAGGCGTTCACACAGGGTATCGCCGGACCGGTCGTCATCCAGCCCGCGGGTGTCGGAGATCGTCAGGACGGCGATGCGTACCGGTTTGAATTCCGGGTCGGGCTCAGTCTGTGCCATTGGTATCCTGCGCCTCATAACGTGGCCAGCGGCCGGCGACGATATCGTCGAGCGAGGGTGAATTCTGCCCCAGTCTGTCGCGGTAGATCCAGAGATTGGTCAGGATGCGTTCGACGAAGGCACGCGTCTCGCGCGACGGCAGGCTCTCGATGAACAGCAACGGATCGTTGCCATGGGGCACATTGCGTTCCCATTTGCGCAGATTGCCCGGGCCGGCGTTGTAAGCCGTGGCCGTCCTGAACAGATCATTCTGGATGCCGCGTTCGGACATCAGCAGCTCGATATATTGCTGGCCCAGCGCAAGATTGAACTCGGGATCGAAGAGTTTGTATTTTCCGCGGCCGCGCAAGGCGCTCTCGCGGGCGACATAGCTCGCGGTTCGCGGCATCAGCTGCATCAGCCCACGCGCACCGGCGTGGCTCTTGGCGCGGCGGTTGAAGGCTGATTCCTGTCGCACGAATGCGAAGACGAGTGCCTTGTCGACCGCATAACCGTCGGCGGGCGCCCAGTCAGGCACCGGATAGGCGGTGGCCAGCTTTGCCTGTTGTTCGGCGAAACCCGACAGCTTGAGTGATACCGCCGGCAGGTTTGCATGGGCCGCGAGCGCGAGGACATCGGGCAGGAGGGCCGATTGCGCGGCGGCGAGGTTGAGCAGTTCGCGCTCGGCTTCATGTTCTTGTCCGACCTGCAGCAATGCAATCGCCCGTCCGCCGATCCGGGTGTCGGCAATGTCGCGGAAATCGCCAAAATGAAGGTCCGGTTTTTTCCATCCGAAGTCGGCCGTGACACCCAGCGCGCGGCGTGACAGCAATCCGTAGAAATGCCGTTCGTGCACCGCGCCGATTTCCAGAAACACGGTGACCCGGTCCGGGTGCCCGTTGGTCAGTGCTGCGCGTGCAGCCCAGAAACCGCCAGCCGAGACGAGCGAGTCCGCCGCTGGGGTCGATTGCGCCAGGGTGGAGAACAGGGTTTCGGCATCCTGTGTCTTGCCGAGCCGCCAGGCTGCCAATCCGCCCCACCAATAGGCGAGGGGCGCTGCACCCGGTGCGATGACGTCTGCTGCCCATGCCGCGCTGAGGGCGGTCTCGTCCTTGCCGGCGCGAAAATAGCCACGGGCGATGTCGCGCCATGCCTGTGCGATCTGAATATTGTTCAGCCGTCGCTGTGTCGCGCGCTGTTCGAGAAGCTGTTTGGCACCCGTTGGCCAGCCGCGCGCAACACGCCGCCGCATATCGCTCTGGAGGTCCCGCCCCTCGCGCGTCGATGCGCGTGAGTAAAGCGGGCGGCCTTCCGAGGCCTTGCGGACGGCTTCGCCACGGATGGCCAGGGTGTTCGTGATCGGCGCCGCTGCCGCACGGACACCACTTGGCTGGCGCAACACGGCAAGCCGATGGATGCGCCGCGCTTGCGGGTGGTCGGCATGCGCTGCCATCCAGGCGCGAAGTTCGGTGAACCGGGAACGGTACTTGGTCGGGTGCAGGTAACGCTGGGCCTCGACATGCCCCATCAGGCGTCGGTCCTGGATGCGCGCGACGATCGCGTTTGCAGATTTCCAGTCACCGGTTTCCTGTAGCTCGAAGACCCGCTTGTATCGGGCTGCATCGGCGGTGGACAACACACCCTCGACGGAACCGATGCCCGGGATCACCAGTGTCCCGGGTCCAACCAGGGCGGTCTCGAGCGGTCGCGGCTTGGGCTGCTGGGCCTGCGCGATACCTGTCCATGCCAACAGGGTGGCAGCTGCCAGCGAAATGACGACCCGATACTTCACGATGCTACCGCCTCCATTGAAAAGCTGGGCATTCATACAACCCGGTCGGTTCGTCCGGCAAGGTGCCGCGCCGTGCCTTCACAATTCGTTAATGTTCGCGAACCGCCGTGATCTCGTCCAGCTTTTCCCGTACGGCGATCAGATCGAGCCATGCGGCGCGTTTTTGCGCCGGTTGACGAAGAAGATAGGCAGGGTGAAGCGTCGCCATTGCGGGAATAGGTGCCATGCCGGCGGTTTCCATCGCCGGTGAGGCATAGTCATACCACCGACCGCGCAGCCGGGTGATGCCTTCCGTACGATTCAGAAGTGTCTTGGCCGAGGTGCCGCCGAGAAAGACCAGGAGCCGCGGCGCAATCAGCGCAATATGGCGTTCGAGGAAGGGCAGGCAGGCCGCAATCTCGGCACCTGTGGGTTGCCGGTTTCCCGGCGGGCGCCAGGGCAGGATGTTCGTGATGTAGACATTCGTCTCGCGCCCCAAATCGAGAAACTCCAGCATCCCGTCGAGGAGTTGGCCGCTGGCGCCGACAAAGGGGGTGCCGTCCCGGTCCTCGTCGCGACCCGGTGCCTCGCCGACCAGCATGATATCTGCCGTCGCCGCGCCGGTGCCGAACACAAGGTTGGTCGCGGTTGATTTAAGTGCGCATCCGTCGAACGTCGCGAGCGCCGTTTTCAGGGCCGCCAGGTCTTCGCAGCCGCCGGCGAGGTCGCGGGCGGTCTCGTTGACCGCATCGGCCGGTTCCAGCCGAGGCGGTGCGGGGCTCGCAGGCGGCGTGCCGGAGGAGGCCGCAGGTGGCGTCGGCGTGTCGGATTGCCCGGGCGCAGCCTCGGCCGGTGGCGCGATGGGCGCTTCGTTTGCCGTCTCGGTCACGGGTTTGGCGCCGGGCGTCGGCGGCGTGGCGGCAAAATGATCTATCGGCGCTTCGAGGATGGCTTCGTCCGCGCCGGCCTCGACCTGCCAGCGCAGTGCCGCTGCCAATTCCTGGCGTGCGTCGTGTGTGGCGGTCACGTTGACCTACCGCACATAATTGGGGCGCTTCGATCGCTTGATACCGAGACCGTTCGGTGGGTGAGAGCGTTGCAATCGCCCGGTTGTGATTCGCGATGGGTCATGGTTCTTTGAAGATAGAGCATATCTGGTCGTGGAGATTCTTAACATGAGCGAGCAAGCCACCGAACGTGAATCGATGGCCTACGATGTGGTGATCGTGGGGGCGGGGCCGTCGGGATTGGCGGCCGCCATCCAGCTGAAGCAACGCGCCGCCGAAGCGGATGCGGAGATCGGCGTCTGCGTGCTGGAGAAGGGCTCGGAAGTGGGCGCGCATATTCTCTCGGGCGCGGTGCTCGAGACCCGCGCGCTCGATGAATTGATCCCGGATTGGCGCGACCGCGATGCGCCGATCAAGACGCCGGTCAGCGACGAGAAGTTTTTGTTCCTGCGCGAGACCGCTGCGACGTCGATCCCGACAGGCCTGTTGCCGCCGGCGCTCAAGAATCACGGTAATCACATCATCTCGCTGGGCAACCTGTGCCGTTGGCTGGGCGAACAGGCCGAGGCGCTCGGGGTCGAGATTTATCCGGGATTTGCGGCATCGGAGGTCCTGTTCGACGACGATGGCGCGGTGCGCGGCGTGGCGACCGGCGATATGGGCATCGGTGTCGATGGCGAACCCACCGCCAACTATACGCAAGGCATCGAACTTCATGCCCGCTACACCTTCTTCGCCGAAGGCTGCCGGGGGCAATTGGGCCGCCAGCTGATGGAGCGGTTTGATCTGCGCGCCAACGTCGAGGCCCAGACCTACGGCATCGGGATCAAGGAGCTGTGGGAGGTCGACCCCGAACAGCACAAGCCCGGACTTGTGATGCACACGGCGGGCTGGCCGCTGGATACGAAGACCTATGGCGGCTCGTTCCTCTATCACCTGGAAGACAATCAGGTGGCGGTCGGCTACGTCGTTGGGCTGGACTACAAGAACCCCTATCTCTCACCGTTTGACGAGTTCCAGCGGTTCAAGACCCACCCGTCGGTGCGGCCCGTCTTTGAGGGTGGCAAGCGCATTTCCTATGGCGCGCGCGCGCTCAACGAGGGCGGCGTGCAGTCCCTGCCGGAGATGGTGTTCCCCGGGGGTGCGCTGATCGGGTGTGAGGCGGGCACGTTGAACGTGCCGAAGATCAAGGGCACCCACACGGCGATGAAGTCGGGGATGCTGGCGGCCGATGCGGCCTTTGCGGCGCTCACGTCAGACGATACGCCGGCGCCGGTGCTCGACGGCTTCACATCGGCGTTCAAGGCATCCTGGGCCTACAAGGAGCTGACCCGTGCGCGGAACTTCCGCCCGGCGTTCAAGTTCGGCCTGTTCATGGGAACGTTGTTGTCGGGGTTGGACCAGGTCGTGCTGCGCGGCCGTGCGCCGTGGACGATGAAGCACGGTCATGCCGATCACGAAACGCTGGAAACCAAAGACAAACACACGCCGATCGACTATCCGAGGCCCGATGGAGAGGTCAGCTTCGACAAGCTGTCGTCGGTGTTCATCTCGAATACCAACCATGAAGAGAACCAGCCCGCACATCTGACGCTCAAGGACCCGGAGGTGCCGATCACGGTCAATCTGGAACTCTATGACGCACCCGAGCAGCGGTTTTGTCCCGCATCGGTCTATGAGATCCTGACCGATGACGACGGGTCCAACCCGCGCCTGCAGATCAATGCCCAGAACTGCGTGCACTGCAAAACCTGCGACATCAAGGATCCGACCCAGAATATCGTCTGGGTCGCACCCGAGGGTGGCGGTGGGCCGAATTATCCCAATATGTGAATGACACTGTGTGCGACGGTCGCGTCACGACAAGTTGTGACGTCTGGAGTGTCTGGTCCGGCTAGATTCGACACAGCTGCGCGACAGGCATACATATTTTGGATCGGCTCGGAAAAGTGATGCTCATGAAGATTTCCCTATCGGCTGGCCTGACACTCGCAGCGCTGCTTGGCGCCTCGGTACTGACCGCGGAAGCCGCGACGTCCGGCCGTTCCGGATCGCCGGGGCTGCAAACAGATATCGACGGCGATTCATTCGATGCCGGCTTGTCGGTGGCCGGTCGTTTCCTGGCGGCAAGGCATGCCGAATCGGTCGGCAATCTCGTGGCGGCGGCCGATTTGACGGCGGGCGTGCTCAATGAAGTTCCGAAGAGCGAAATCATGCGCCGCCGCGCCCACCTGGTGATGGTCGGTGCGGGACGAATGGATGAAGCTGCGGCAATCGCGGAAGAACTCATCGCGACCCGCCCCCAAGATCCGCTGATTATCTACACGCTCGTTCTGCGTGCCTTGCACCAGGGCGAACACGCTAAATCTCTGGAACTTCTGGATGGTGTCCCGGAATCCGGGGTTAACGGCATCATCGCCCCCTTGCTGAAGGCATGGTCTCACGCCGGTGCGGGGCGGACGGCGGATGGTGTCGCCGCGCTCGATACGATGGCTCAGAATGCCGGCCTTGCGCCGGTTGCCGGTTTCCACCAGGCGTTGATCGCCGATCTCGGCGGCGATGCCGCCGGTGCGGAGGCGGCCTTCCGGCGAACCCTTGCGGCATCCTCTGATCGGCCCTCGCTACAGCTTGTCGATGTTTTCGCGCGTTTTCTTGTCCGTAACGGCAAACAGGAAGAGGCCTCAAAGCTGGTCGCCGACTTCGTCGCGCGCAATCCCCAGACACTGCTTATTGAACCGGCCCTCGCAGTGGTCGAGGGACGCGCTGAGCCCGACCGCCTTATCGGGGATGTCCGTACGGGCATGTCGGAAGTGTTCCGCAACGTTGCGAGCCTGCTGAACCGCGAGCAGTTGCGGACCGAGGCATTGCTCTTTATCCGCATGGCGCTCGATCTGGCGCCCGGTGATGCCGCGGCGAAATTCTCTCTCGCCCAGCTTCTGGAGGCACGTGAACGCGGCGATCTCGCGATCGAGATCTATGAGAAGGTCGACCCGCGCTCGCCGTATAGCTGGTACGCCCGGCTCGGCGTTGCCGATGCGCTGCATGCGCGCGGCGAGAGCGACGCGGCGATTCGTTTGTTGCGGGCCATGTCCTCCGAACGGCCCGACCGTGCCGATGCACCACGCGCGCTGGCAGATCTGTTGCGGGTGACGGAGCGTTTCGATGATGCGGTCACGGCCTATGATCTGGCGGTTGAACGCATGGATGGTGACCCCGATTGGGGGCTCCTCTATACGCGCGGTATCGCGCTGGAGCGCGCCAAGCGCTGGGACCGTGCCGAACAGGACTTCCTCAAAGCGCTCGACGTATCTCCCGAGCAACCCCTGGTGCTGAACTATCTCGGCTACAGCTGGGTCGAGCAGGGGGTGCAGCTTGAGCGCGCCCGAAAAATGATCGAAACGGCCGTCGGGAAGCGGCCGCGTGACGGCTACATCACCGATTCACTCGGTTGGGTTCTCTACCGGCTCGGGGATTTCGAGAATGCGGTGGTTCATCTCGAGCGTGCGGTGGCGCTGGAGCCGGGCGATCCGGTGATCAATGATCATCTGGGCGACGCCTACTGGGTTGTCGGCCGCAAGCTGGAAGCCCGCTTCCAGTGGCTGCGGTCACTCTCCCTCGAGCCGGATCGCGATGTCGAAATCGGGCTTCGGCAGAAGCTGGACGGGAAGAAAGTTCCCAAACCGCTGCCTCCGGGCAAGAAGCGCGACCTGTAGAGGCGTGGCGGGGATAGCCGACACGACCTCTGACGAGGCGAGGCGGCGCGAGCGCGCCCCGGCGAAACTCAATTTGTTCCTGCACGTCGGTGCCCGGGGGTCGGACGGGTATCACGCGCTCGAAAGCCTTGTTGTGTTTTCAGACTTTGGCGATCGACTGCATCTTGAGCCCGCGCGCGGGTTCGAACTTATCCGCACCGGACCCTATGCGACAGCACTGCCGGACCGTCCGGACGAAGATCTGACCGCGCGTGCCGTCGCCGGGCTCGCGGAGATATTCGGGCGCACGGCCGACTTCACGATCACGCTGGATAAGAATATTCCCGTGGCCGCCGGCCTTGGCGGCGGGTCGGCCGATGCGGCGGCGGCGATCCGCCTGGTTTGCCGGGAATGGGGCGTTGATCCGGGTGATGCGCGGGTGCGTGAGCTTGCGGCGGGACTGGGCGCCGATGTTCCCATGTGTCTGTACAGCCGGCCGGCCTGGATCGCGGGTGCGGGCGAGCACGTCACACCGGTTGATGCCTGCGCCGAGCTGGACCTGCTGCTGGTCAATCCGCGCGTGGCGCTGAGTACGGCACAGGTGTTCGGCGCGTACGTCCCGGGCGATCCCGTCGCGGATATCGATCCGGCGTCCGTTGATCTTGCATCGACCGCGTCCGCGCTCGCATTCCTCGAACATCAGCACAATGATCTGGCCGCGCCCGCCCAGGGTCTCTGCCCGGTGATTTCCGATGTGCTGGAAGAGCTCACGCAAGCAAGCGATTGCCGCATGGCGCGGATGAGCGGCAGCGGACCGACCTGCTTTGCAATTTTCGACAATGAAGATTCATGCAAACGCGCCGCACGTGAACTCGCCGCGCGACACCCCGGTTGGTGGCTGTCGCCGACGCGGACCCGGCATACCAATCGATAATACCGACCGGGTCCGGCTTATTTCCTGACCCCTGAGATCTGGCGTAAATGCCCAAGCAAGGCCTCGGAGGGTTCGCCGTCTATGTCCAGGCCGAGGGCGCGCTGATAATTGCGGATGGCTTCGCGTGTCTGTGCGCCCATTGAACCATCGGCCGGACCGGTTTCAAACCCGAGTTTGGTCAGCAGGGCCTGGATATTGCGGATACGCGCCGTGTTCGATGCCGGCCTTGTGGGGGGTGCCGTCGCCGGCGTGGTGGCGGGCGGAACCGATGCTTTGGGTGTCGCCGGGGCAGCGGTTGGCGGCGCGGGTGGGGCCGGGGGTGCGGGCGGCTGGGTCCGTTGGCGTTTACCGGTGAGGTTTGCAGCGATGAACGCCGATACCCGTCGGCTGACGTCGGCGCGTTCCTTCGCCGTCAGGCGCGCCGCGACCTGCTCTGCCTTGTCGCCGGCTTTGCCGTCTCCGTTCGAATCGGCCAGCCGGTACCAGTAATAGGCCTCCACCAGGCTTTCGTGTGACACGGGCGACGTTGCCAGGATGTTGGCAAGAGAACTCTGGGCCTCGAGGATGTTCTCGGCGGCGGCACGCCGAAGCCACTTCAGCGCCATGTCGGAATCGCGCGCTATGCCGCGTCCCGCCGCATAGGCTGCCGCCAGCGCATATTGCGCCTGCCCGTGGCCCTTTTCGGCCGCGCTGTGGAACCAGATCAGGGCCTCGACCGGGTCCGGCTCAACCCCGCGGCCGGAATCGTAAAGAACGCCCAGATTATACTGTGCGCTGATCACCCCGCCGGCGGCCGCTTCCTGAAGCCACTTTGCGGCTTCCGTGTAGTTCTGCTCGATGCCGCGGCCCACCAGATAGCGAATCGCGATTTTGTACTGCGCATCGGAATCGCCGGCGGTCGCGAGATCGCGCAGCGTGTCGAATTCGCTGTTTGCGGGCGCGGGCTTGTCCGCGCCCGGCGCATCGGCTGCGCGTGTTGCGGCGGTTTGTGTGTCCGGCGTACTGGCGTCTGGCGTCGCCTCGGCTGTTGTCTCGGCTGGTGTTGTTTTGGCGGTGGGTTCCGGCGCCGGCAGTTCAGCTGTTTCTTTCGGATCGGGCTTGGCAGGTTCCGGCGGGGTTTTTCTGTCGGGCTCGGCCGTGGCCGTTTCGGCGGGCGGTGGCGTTGCCACAGCTGGTGTTGATGCGACAGGCGGCGTTGCGGCAGGTGGTTTCGCCGCAGCCGCCGTTTGGGCTGGTGCGGGGCTGGAAGTTGTGGTCGGCGTTTCTGGCGTCGCTGCCGTTGTTTCGCGCGGCACCCGGTCATCGGCCGCGAAGGGTATTTCGGGTGATGTCAGTTCGAACCAGACGAACGCGCCGATGCCGATGCTGGCGACCAGGAATATCAACGCGACCACCAGCAGATAGACGGACCGGGACCGGGTTGGTGCCGGTGCCGTCGGGAAGGGCGTGGGATTCGCGCCCGGGTCGAACGATGCCTGATTCCTGTTTGCGTGTTCGCCGTCGTCGAACAAACCCTCCAGATCGGATTTGAGGGCCTTGTTGGCGAGGTTCATATCCTCATCGGACAGCCCGTCGGTTTCGAACGGGAGATCGTTCGTGCTTTGCGCGTCGCTGTATGTCTCATCATCGCCGGCATGATCATCGCGCGTCTGGTCATCGGGGAGCGGATCGTTCTCCCTTTCCGGTTCCGTCGCTGTTGAATTCTCGGGCTCGGGTTCTTCGAATTCCGCTGCTTCGAACACGGGTTCTTCGGCTTCCGGTTCCACGAGCTTCGGTGCCTCGAAGGACGGCGCTTCGAATTCCGGTTCGTCGCGCTCCGGTACTTCGGATTCCGGCTCGTCGTACGCCAGCTCTCCTGGTTCAGGGACGTCTTCCGCCGAGGCGTGGGAATCGGATTCCTCGGGGTCGGGATCTTCGAATTCGGGTTCCGGCGTTTCTAGTTCCGGTGTTTCGTAATTGACCGGTTCTGCTTCCGGCGTCGAACGCGGTCGATACCTCTCATGCGGTGGCGCGGAGGCATCACGTTCGTAGCCAAGAATTCGAAGTTGTTCCTCGATTGCCGAAACGTTCCGCTCGACCGGTGCCAGCTGCTCGGTCAAACGGTCGGCCTGCGAATCGATATGGCTCCCGAGCTCTTCAAGAATCCGTGCGATTTCTTCTTCGGCGGATAATGAGGATATGTCTTCGCGGTCGGCCATGGTCTGCGTTGCTGGGTTCTAGTGTTTGATGTTCCCGATCATAAGGTCGATCCGGGTCCGTTCCCGGTTCTTCAAATCACAGTGCCGCGATCAGCGGCAGGGTTCTGAGAGACGACGGCGTAAGAACGTTGAGGGTCATCATGCAGCCGCCGGGAGGGGTTCGGTCTGGTCGTCGGGTGAGGGGTCAGTCGCGTCCAAAAAGGCGGCCTAAAAATCCGGCGCCATCGTCCGATGTGCGGCTCGGCCGGCTTGGCCCCTTGGAGGTGTCTTCCATCCGATCAAGGCGCTCCGACAAACGCATCATGGCGCGTTCGACCGGGGCCGAGGAGGCGCCACCCGATTTGGATTTGATTTCCTCGATTTGGTCGCCGAGCTCGCCAACTTTCTCTGCGATCGGTTTTATCGCTTCGGTCGTCCGATGCTCGGACTGTTCGATCCGGCCGGCCAGTTTTTGAATGCTTTCGAGTACCGCCTCGGCCGTCAGTGCCGGTGGGCCGCTCGGGACGTTGTCCTGGCGCGGGGGTTCGTCATAGCGCCGCTCGTCGCGACGTTCTTCGCGGGGGGGATTCGTATTCTGTCCGTTGTCGCTATATCGCTGATCGGAATCAGAACGCTTCGAGCGCAGTTCTTCCGATGCCGCAGCCAGGATCGCTTGGGAAAGCCAGCGACCGACATTGACGCCCTGCTTGCGGGCGGCAATTTTCGCTGCCTCGCGCGCTTCCGGGTCGACGCCCTTTACGCTCCAGGGTGAATTCGTAGCCATTGGAAGTTACTTAATCCCGCTCATTCGATACGTAGTACCCGAATAGGGCCATGTATTGCGACTTTTGGAACCCGGTCATACGCGCTCAAAATATGGGTTATTCGCCGTCGAAATCCAGCAAACAATTCTACAGCGGTATTGATGCACTTTTTTCACGCTGTTGAAAACATGAAAAATTACGACTCCACGATTAGAATCAAAGGGTTCGTAGCGAAGTGTAGTTGGCCATACCACGCGATTTTCGGATACTCGGGAAACCTGGAATAGAGATCTCTTCGGAAATCAGGAATCCACTGATCAATCCCGCCATACATTTGGGTATACACGGGATGACCTCGGGGCACTACGGTAGTGCGGGCTAGAAAACACCGGTTTACCGGGGTTCTTGGAGTCAGTCCGAACAGCGTGAATATCTTCGAAAATGCTTCGAAGGGCCGGGGTGTGCCTCGAAATATGGCCTCGCATATGGCCATAATCTTGTCTCGATGCAGCGGCGTTTCCGACCGTTGGCGGCGACACTCTCCTGGTCGTGGTCCGGGCCGTCGCGTGCGGGGCGGAATCCAGTTTTTTCATCCGAGAGCATGGCGCGCCGTTTTCCTGTCCGGCCTTGTCGGGGCTTGAGCGGGCCAAGTATAGTCGCGCCGCCTATCGACGACGCATACTCGTGTATGTCGAGATCCATCTCAAACGGAGTCCCAGACATGGCCAAAGACGTTGCCCTCATCACCGGCGTGACGGGACAGGACGGGGCCTATCTGGCCGAACTTTTATTGCAAAAGGGATATGAGGTTCACGGCGTGAAGCGTCGCTCATCGTCCTTCAATACGGGCCGTGTCGACCATCTGTATCGCGATCCCCATGAGACCGGCGTGGGGTTCCATCTCCACTATGGAGACATGACCGACGCGACGAATCTGATCCGTCTGATCCAGGAAGTGCAACCCACCGAGATCTATAATCTGGCGGCGCAGAGTCATGTGCAGGTCAGTTTTGACACGGCCGAATACACGGCGAATGCAGATGCGATGGGAGCGCTGCGTCTGCTCGAGGCGATCCGCATTCTCAAGCTTGAAGACACGGCCCGCTACTATCAGGCATCCACGTCCGAGCTCTACGGCAAGGTCCAGGAAACACCCCAAAGCGAGACCACGCCCTTCTATCCGCGCAGCCCCTATGCGGCGGCAAAATTATATGGCTACTGGATCACGGTAAACTACCGCGAGGCCTATGGGATGCATGCCACGAACGGCATTCTTTTCAACCATGAAAGCCCGATCCGCGGCGAGACATTCGTGACCCGCAAAATCACCCGGGCGGTGGCCGCGATAGAGCTCGGCCTGCAGAAGCAATTGTTCCTCGGCAACATGGACGCCAAACGCGATTGGGGGCATGCGCGCGACTATGTCGAGGGCATGTGGCGGATCGTGCAACATGATGAGCCCGATGACTTCGTTCTCGCCACCGGCGAGACCCATGCGGTCCGGGAATTCGTTGAGCTGGCGTTCAAGGAAGTCGGCCGGACCATCGTCTGGCATGGCGAAGGTGTCGATGAGGTTGGCGAGGATTCCAAAACCGGTGAGACGCTGATTGCCATCGACCCGCGTTATTTTCGCCCGACGGAAGTGGACCTCCTGCTGGGCGATCCGGCCAAGGCGAAACGGGTGCTTGGTTGGGAACACACCACGCCGTTCCCGCAGCTCGTCAAAGAGATGGTCGCGGCGGACCTCGAGCTCATGCGCGCCGAGGGTGACATCCACAAAAGTTTCGATTGAGCCGGGTGGCTTGCGGATCGCGTCTGCAAGGGCGATATAGACCCTGCAGTCGGCCTTGGGGCGTAGCCAAGTGGTAAGGCATCGGGTTTTGATCCCGTGATCGCAGGTTCGAACCCTGCCGCCCCAGCCAACTTCCTCTGATGACATTCAGATGTTCAGCTGCGCGCGGCGGCGTCCATGCGTGCGCGCACGAGGCGCTGCAGGCGAAACAATTGGCGATCGCGGATGCCGGCCTCGCGCATATGCGCGACCGTGTTCTCCAGATACTCAGCACAGGTGCCCAGATATCCTTCGGCCGTCGCGAGATGTTCGACAACGCGGTCTTCGGGCAGACGCCCCACATAGCGTTCGGTGTCGCGGTTCATCACGAAGGTGACGGCGTTGACCGGACCATCCGGGGACATCGCGCGGACCCAGACGGCCGAATAGCTGTCGAGCGCCATCTCCCGATCCCAGACCACGGACAGTTCGTCCTTCTCGCGACCGGCGGGAAGTTTGAAGGCCATGCCATTGCACGACCCGCCCTTGTCGAGCGCCAGGACCAGGCCAGGGTTCTCAGGTGTGCCTCGGCCCAGCGGTGTTTGCAGGCAGAATGACCGGTGATAGCCCCAGACGCGGGCCGTGCGTTTTTCGCTGTAGTGGATCGCCGGGTTCCAGATCAGCGATCCATAGCCGAACACCCAGACGTCGCGTTCGGGTGATGCGTCGAAGAATTCCGAAAGCGATGCCGCGCGTTCTGCGTCGGTCAACGGACGGATGTTGGTTACATGCTGCTGTTCCTTCAGCATGCGATACACCTGTCCGTCCCGGATCGATTCCCGGTTGAGCTTGTTGGTCATTTCAAATCTGATGCGAATAACATGGTGCGTGTATATCAATCGGGGCCGAGGAACTGAACCTCGGCGAAAACGAGAGAATGGCGATGTGCGTGACGGCGGCCAAGGTTCTGGACTTCTGGTTCAACGAAACCGACCGGCAAAACTGGTTCGAACGCAGCGATGCCTTCGACCAGGTCATTTGCGACCGGTTTGCCGAAGCGGTCGAAACGGCCCGTGGTGGTGGTTTTGCCGACTGGCATGACACGGCGCAGGGTTGCCTCGCGGTGATTATCCTGATCGATCAGCTGTCGCGAAACATCTACCGGGAGTCGCCGCTTGCCTGGTCGGCCGATGATGTGGCGCTGTCGTGCACCCGGCAGGCGCTCGTGCGTAAGTACGACACCGGTCTGGGGTTGGACGAGCGCAAGTTTCTATACATGCCTCTGATGCATAGCGAGGTTCTTGCCGACCAGGAGCAATGCGTGGAGCTGTTCCGGACACTTGCGGCGGAGGGTGCGGAAGACGGTGATCTCTCTCTGGAGTTCGCCATCCGGCACCGTGACATCATCGCGCGGTTCGGCCGCTTCCCTCATCGCAACGAGACCCTCGGCCGAGAAAGTGCGCCCGAGGAGATCAAATTCCTCGAGGAACCGAACTCCTCGTTCTGACGCTCAATTGAGCGTCATGGGAGGTCGGCGAGAACGAATTCCGCATCGCCTTGTGCGGTGATGGTGATTTCGCGCTCGCCGGCGATGGCCGCGCCCGCGCGCTCACCGATTTCCGTGCCGTTCACCAGCACCGTGCCACGCGATGGGACGAGGTAGCCTTTTCGGTAACCCGAGAATATGTGCGCCACGCTTTGACCGTCGGACAGCGTCGCCCCGAATAGTGCTGCATCCTGATGGATCATCGGAACGTCCAGGCCTTTGTCCTCATCGCGTCCCGAGGCCAACATCACCAGCGTGCCGGCCTGTTCGCCGCGTGGAAAGGCCTTGGTCTCCCAGCGCGGGGCATGGCCCTCGCGGTCCGGGGTGATCCAGATCTGGAATATCTGGGTGGCCTCGTCTTCCTCGTTGAATTCGGAATGCTGGATCCCGGTGCCCGCGCTCATGATCTGGACGTCGCCGGCCTCGGTGCGGCCGCGGTTGCCCAGATTATCCTCATGGGTGATGGCGCCGTGCCGGACATAGGTGATGATCTCCATGTCCCGGTGCCCATGGGGTGGAAACCCGCCCTTGGCGACGATGCTGTCGTCGTTCCAGACCCGCAACGGGCCGAAGCCCATCCGGTCGGGATTCATATATTCGCCGAAACTGAAGTGATGATGGGCGTCGAGCCAGTCGTTCTGGAAATGACCCAGCCCGTCGAGAGATGTCACGTCGATCATGTCACATACTCCATGTCTGCGCGGTTGTGCGGCGTGAGGAAATCAATCTCCGGGCCCACGGGCACGATACCCGTCGGGTTAACATTCTCGTGGCTGCCGTAATAATGGATCTTGATTTGCGGGTTATTGATCGTCGAAGCCACGCCCGGCACCTGATAGAGCTCGCGGGTGTAGTTCCACAGGTTGGGATAGTCGATCAGCCGGCGGATGTTGCATTTGAAATGTCCGTGATAGACGGGGTCAAATCGCAGCAATGTTGTGAACAGGCGCCAGTCGGCTTCCGTGATCTGATCGCCGACGAGATAGCGTTGGTTCGAGAGCCGTGCCTCGAGCCAGTCGAGTGTATCAAACAGGTTCGTCACCGCTTCGTCGTAGGCGGCCTGGGAACGCGCGAAACCGGATTTGTAGACCCCGATATTGACCGTGTTGAAGACCCTGTCATTGACGGCATCGATCTCATCGCAAAGGGGGGCGGGATAGTAATCTCGCTCGGGGTGTTCGGCGAAGGCGTCGAAGGCGCTGTTGAACATCCGGATGATCTCGGATGATTCATTGTTCACGATTGTGCCTGTCTCCAAATCCCAAAGCACTGGGACCGACACCCGGCCGGTGAAGTTGGCGTCGGCGGCTTTGTAGATCTGATGCAGATACGCGGCGCCGAGCACCGGGTCGGGGACCACCTCGTCATCTGGTTTGAAGGTCCAGCCGTCATCGCCCTTGTACCAGTGTACGACCGAAACCGAGATCGCGTCCTCGAGCCCTTTCAGGGCCCGATAGATCATCGTGCGGTGCGCCCAGGGGCAGGCGTGGCAGATATAGAGATGGTATCGCCCCGGTGCAGCTTTGAAGCCACCGTCACCCGTTGGGCCGGGCGATCCGTCGGCGGTGATCCAGCTGCGAAACGCCGTATCGGGATTATTGAATTTGCCGTCCGCGTCGTTCCTGGCCGGTTCCACCGTGTGCCAAACGCCATCGATCATCACGCCCATCGCCTATTCCCTTCATGGATGCGGGTGTCCGTTAGCGCATTAGGTTGGATGCGCGGGGAGGAATGTCGAGACCGGGTGTTCGAATATCGAACAGATGTTCGTTATTCGGCCAGATAGGCGTCCAGGCATTCAAGCGCGCCCTGCCAGCCATCGGAATGCGCGTCGGCCATTTCGCCGTCAGGCAGCATGGTGTGGGTGAGCTGCAGCTCCGATGCACCTTCGGTGGTTGCAGTGAATTTGAGATCGAGGAATGTTTCGACGCCCTGCATCTCGCCCTCATGTTGCCAGATCCACGACATGGTCAACCGGTTGGGCGGGTCGATCGTGCCGAAGACGCCGTGGGCGGCATGTTCCTTGTTTTCCGCCGATAGCATGACGATCACGTAGTCGCCGCCTTCCTGAAAATCCCAGCGGTCGATCCGGCAGCTGACATTTTTGGGGCCCATCCACTGGCAGGTCTGGGACGCGTCGGTCCAGGCTGCGAACAACCGTTCGACGGGGACCGCGAAGTCACGGGACACCTGCAGGGTGCGGGTCGAGTCCGCGGCTTCGGTGATCTCGGGGGCATTGCTCATGCCGGGTCCTTCTTTTTGGCTGGGTCGGTCTCAAGGAAACGCGCGAGGGAATCGAGGTTGCCCTCCCAGAACGCGCGATAATGCGCGAGCCACGCGTCGGCATCCTGCAAGGGGGCGGCCTGAACGGCGCAGATCTGGGTGCGGCCATCCCGGCGGCGCTCAATCAGGCCCGCCTGTTGCAGGACCTTCAGATGCTTCGAGACCGCCGGCAATGACATATCGAAGGGTTCGGCGAGTTCACCCACGGTTGCGTGGCCGTCGCTCAGGCGCGCGAGGATAGCCCGTCGGGTCGGGTCTGCCAGAGCCGCAAATGTTCGGTCGAGATTATATTTAACCATACGGTTAATTTAAGGGGTGTCGGCAGGCCCTGCAAGGCCGTGCGCTATTTTCCTTCCCGGCGCCAGGCGGCGATCAGGAACGCGCCGATCATCAGCAACAGGATCAGCGCGGGCAGGAAGGGCAGATCGCGCACGCCGATGACGGCAGATGCGTCATTGCGTTGAAAGGCGAGCCAACGGGCCGACGTTCGCAGTTCCGAGGAATCGCTCATCGCGCGGCCCGGCCGGGCGCGGCGCAGGTCGGGCACGCCGCTCTTGCCGATCCAGGTCAAACCGCCCCCGGTCACGGCCGCGACGGGACGCAGCAGCGAATCGGTTGCCGTCACGTCGGCGAACTCGATGGGGTTGATCGTGCCAACCCCGGCAACCGCGGTGCGGGTGCCGTCGTCCAATCGGTAAATGCCCGTTTCGTTGACGGCGATCGTTCCGACCGCGCGCCCGTCGCCCTGTTCTTCCAGCGTGACCGACCGACTGTCTCCGGTCGGCCCCGTGACCGTCACCGGGGCCGGGTCCGGCGCCAGGCTGTGGCGGACTATTTCGATACTGTCGCCGCGCGCTACGGCCGTGAGCCTATCTTCCTCGAGTTCCGGCTCCTTCATCAACCAATGCGCCAAACGTCGCAGCAACTCGTTGTGGGGCCCGCCGCCTTCATAGCCCCGCGCCCAGAGCCAGATATGGTCGCTCAGGAACTGGCCGACCCTTCCTTCGCCCACGCGATCCAGGATCAGAAGCGGCCGCCCTTCGGGGCCGTCCATCACCACGGTGCCGGATTTGGGGCGCGCATCGACATGGCGGAACCAGCGTCCCCAGTCGGATACGCTGTCTGCGTCCAGGCCCAGTCCCGGCAGGGTCGCGGTAACCGGGTGGCGGCGGCCGGTCTCATTGACGTTCGCGACATAGGGGGATTCCGTGACCTTGCCCGTCGGTTCACCGGGGAGGACGGTCGCCAGCGCCGTGCGGTACAGGCTGGTCGCGGGGGTGACTTCCGGTCCGGTGGCCTCCAGCAGCGCGCCGCCGGATTGCACATAATTGGCGATATTGCGCAGATAGATCGACGGCAACACGCCCATGCGCCGATAGCGGTCGAAGATAATCAGGTCGAAGTCGTTGAGTTTCACCTCGAACAATTCGCGATACGGAAACGCGATCAGGCTGAGTTCGCGCACCGGCGTGCCGTCCTGTTTCTCGGGCGGTCTGAGAATGGTGAAATGTACGAGGTCGACCGACGGGTCGGCCTTGAGAAGATTGCGCCACGTCCGCTCGCCGGGATGTGGCGCGCCGGAGACCAGCAGGACACGCAGCCGGTCGCGGATGCCGTTGAGCGTTACCACGGCGCGGTTATTGGCGCGGGTGAGTTCCTCGCGGCCCGGTCCGACCGAAAGTTCGAACACGCTCGTGCCGCCGCGATCCACGACCAGCTCGATGCTGTGATCGACGCCGACCGGGGCCAGAATGGTCCGGCCTTCCGCCGCACCGTCGCGCCGGATGGTGACCTGGACCTGGCGCGCACGCACGGCAGTCGGCTCATCGATCCGAAGTGTCAGCCGGACGGTTTCCCCGACGATCCCGAAGCCCGGGTTCTCGACAATCGTCAGCCGCCGGTCGCCGGCGTCCCGATCGCCCGTCAGCATGGCGTGGACGGGTCCGCCAAGGTCGAGCGCCGCGATATTTTCCGGCAGATCATGGATCCGGCCGTCGGTGATCAGGACCGCGCCGGCGAAGCGATCGCGCGGGATGTCGATCAGGGCCCGGTCCAATGCTTCATACAAATGCGTGCCATCGCGCAAGCCCGATTGACCGCCGCCGTTCCGGTTTCCGGCCGTTGGTGCCTCGACGACCCGCAACTCGAAGTTTGCCTGTCCGGCGGCCCATTTGGTCACGCGCGCGAGCGCGGCGTCGGCCTGTTCCGCGCGCGCGCCGATTGACTGGCTCTGGGAGCGATCCACGACGATCAGGCCGATATCCGACAGTGGCGTGCGATCCTCGACGACGATCGATGGGTTCGCCAGCGCGGCCAGGATCGCCGCTGTCGCCGCGATCCGCCAGATTACGCCCGGCGCCGGCATACCCGGCCGGGGGGCTGCGAACCCGGCGAGCATCACCACGGCGCCCAGCGCCGTCATTGCGATCAGGATGCCGGTGGGGAGTAACGGGTCCCAGATGATCGAGGAGGCGCCCATGCCTACTGCCCGAGCCGTTCGAGGATTTCGTCGACATGCACCTGGTCGGCCTTGTAGTTGCCGGTCAGCGCGTACATCACCAGATTGACCCCGAAGCGGAACGCGAGCTCGCGTTGGCGCGCGCTCCCGGGCATGACCGGGAACATCGGCCGGCCCGTGGCGTCGATGGCCCAGGCGCTGGCAAAATCATTGGCGCCGATGATGACGGACGACACCCCGTCATTCACCCGCTCGTCGGGCTGCTGGACGAACAAACGTCCGCCCTCCCAGCGCCCGGGGAACTCATGCAGCAGATAGAAGGCCTTGGTCAGGACATGCCCCGCCGGTATCTCCAGCAGTGCAGGGATATCCAGCCCCTCGACCGTGGCCCGCAATGTCTGGGTTCCCGGGCCGACACCGCCAATTCCGGACAGGTTCTGGTCGCGGGTGTCGAACAGGATCGTGCCGCCGTTGCGCAGGAACGAATTGATGCGGCCGCGCGCGCCGTCCGAGAGTGGTGCCTGTCGCTCGGTCATCGGCCAGTAGATCAGCGGGAAGAAGGCCAGCTCGTCCCGTTCGACATCCAGCCCGATGGGTGCGCCGGGGACAACCGAAGTTCGTCGCGAAAGAATCTGTCCCAGCCCGGCCAGCCCCGCCCGGCTGGTCTCGTCGATTTTCGTGTCGCCCGTGAGGATATATCCGAGCCGTGTGTCCTTGGTCGCTTCAAGGGCGAACCGATCGCTCGACTGCGCCCAGCCCGGTGTTGCACCGGTGCCGAGGAGGCCGCCGGCCAGCGCCAGGCATATTGCGGTCGCGGCAGCGGCCCGCGAGATCCGCGGGGTGAGACCGCGGAAGATGAGTGAAATGATAAAATCGGCAAGCAGCAATCCGAAGGCCGCGACGAGGAACCAGACGCGAAGTTCGCGCTGCAATGTCGGCCCATACTCTGCCGTCTCGACCCCGGATGCATGTGCGTCGAACAATTGCGGTGCCAGGCTCGGGCCCAGATTGACAGCCCGGCGCGACTGGGCGAGGCCGTAGAAGCCGGGAGGGGTTTGCGGGCCGGGTGTCACATCCTCACCCACGCCGGCCGGCAGCGGGCGGCTGGTATTGGGGGGTTCGGACATCCGGCCGAAACCGTCCAGCGTTGAAAGTGGCGGGAGCGGGCGGGTGGCGATACTGTCTGCGGCCACGCCCTGGCTCAGGGCTACCAGACGCCGGAGCATGTCGACATACAGGCCGGAAAAGGCGAGGGACGACCATTCGGCGTTGGCCGTCGTGTGGAACAAAACCAGCCAGCCATCGTCGCGTTTCTCGCCGGTGACCAGCGGGGTGCCGTCTTCCAGCCGTCCCCAGGTTTTCGATGCCAGTTGGGGTGATGGCTGCGCGAGGACCTGCCGTCTGACGATGATTTCATCCGAAGGGATCAGGCCGGCGAAAGGTGAGGTCTCATCGAACGCCGCCAGTTTCGAGGGTTGATCCCAGCTCATCACGCCGCCGAAAACCCGGCCGCCGCGGCGCAGGTCGACCGGCAGCAGCCGGTCGCTGCCGTCAGCGAGGTTGGGGCCGGCGAACCGCACCAGCACGCCGCCATCGGCGATCCAGGATTCGAGGCGTTCGATCTCGGTTTCGGTAAGGGTGCCGATATCCGACAGGATCATCACCGCGAGCCGGCGCTCCAGCAGCTCCTCGACCGAGCCGTTGCGGACCTCGGCGAAGGGCTCGAGCGCACGATTGAGGTAGAAGGCGTTGCCGATCAGTGGTTGGTCGAGCTGGGCGGTGTCTCCCGACACGATACCCACCGGCCGCCGCCGCAGGCTTTCGTCGAACAACATGACCGCACCGGCATGGCGCGTGTCCTCAATGGCGACCCGGGCGATGCGGTTGCGAAGTTCGCTCGGCATCGACAGCAGCACGTCGGCCGTTTCCACGCCGTCATCGAAGGTGAAGGCCTCGCGGCCCAGCAAACGGCCATCGTCATCGCTGACAATCAGGGCGGCGCTTCGCGTGCCGTCTGCATCCACCCGCCCGACCCGAACCCGGATACCGTCGGCGGCATTTTCGGTCGCGGAGATAACGAGCGGCTGATCGCCGCGTGCGGGATGCACATAGCGCAGCGATCCGAGGCGTTGCAGCGCCAGCTCAAGCGGTTGGGCTCCTACACCGGCAACGGCACCTGCGCCTTCATCACCGGGCGCATCCAGTCCGCTCGACAGCCAAATGGCGGTCGCGGGGCGGGATAATTCCAGCGCCTCGATCTGCGCGCGCACGGATGCATAGTCCACGGCCCAGGGCTGGGGTGCGATCGAGCGGACGCGGTCCCTGGCTTCGGCCGGCGACAGGGGCCGGAGTGTGCCCTCGTTTCGATCGGCGGATTGTGCGGTGGTGGCGATGTAGACCGTGCGATTATCGCGCGCGGCCTCATCGATCAGCGCGCTCGCCATATCCTGACGTTCGGCCCAGTTGGCGCCGCCGGTCCAGCCATTATCGATGACCATCACCAGCGGACCGTTGCCGCGCAGGATGCGTCCCGGGTCGATGATGGGGTGGGCCAGCGCCAGGATGACCAGCGCGGCCAGAAGCAATCGCATCACCAGCAGCCACCAGGGGGTGCGATGAGGTGTCTCTTCATGCTGCGGGAGCCCAAACAGGAGTCGGATCGCCGGAAATGCGACGCGGACAGGCGCGGGCGGGACGGCGCGGAGGAGCCACCACAGGATAGGCAAAGCGGCCAGTGCCAGCAGCAGCCAGGGGACGGCAAAGGACAGGGCGCCGAAACTCAGCATATCCGGTCAGCCCCCCGCCCGGGCTTCGGTCATGGCCATGAACAGGCTCAGCAGGGCGGGCTCGGGTGCGGTGTCGGTGGTGTGCACCCCGTAGGACCATCCGGCGCGCTGCGTGAAGGTGGCGAGTGACGCCTGCAACGACCCGAGGCGTTCCATGTATCCGGCATGCAGGGATTCCGCGCGCCCGACCAGCAATTCTCCCTCGGCCTCGAGACCGCGGAACCGGGTCCGGCCCCGGAACGGCAGATGCGCCTCGCTGGGGTCGAGAATCTGCAACAGATGGCCGCGCACGCCCCGCGCCGCCATGTCACGCAGGAAGGCCAGCAGGGTTTCTTCCTCGACCAGGAAGTCGCTGATCAACGCCACGGTGCCGTACCGCGGCAGGGCCGGGATGGGCGGGACTTCGTAGGTCTCGGGGTCCTGCGCCATGGCGTGCATCACCGTCATCGCGACACGGTCGAGGGCCGCGCGGCCGGTCGCGGGTGCGTCGGGCTTGTCGAGGAGGGCAATCCGCTCGCCGCCGCGTGTCAGAAGCGATGCCAGCGCCAGGGATAGGACTGCGGCGCGGGCCTGTTTCTCCGGCAGGTTGCGGCTGGAACTGTAGCGCATCGAGGCCGTGAGGTCGGGCCACAGCCAGACACTTTGCGCCGCTTCCCATTCCGTTTGCCGCACGAACAAACGATCCGAACGCGCCGAGCGGCGCCAGTCGATGTCCCGCGGGCTGTCGCCAAACGCGAACTGCCGGTACTGCCAGAAGGTCTCGCCCTGTCCGACCCGGCGCCGTCCATGGACGCCTTGCGCGACAGTCGACGCAACCCGGTCCGCTGCGACGAGCAGCGGTGGAAACGCCGCCGCAATTTCTTCGGCGACGCGACGCGTGGCGGGCTCGGGAGTGGGTGCCATCCGGTGCGGTCTATTTGAACGGGCTGCAGAGGCCGTCGATCACGTCTTCCAGCGTCCGGCCCTCTGCGCGTGCGGCAAAGTTCAGCGCCATGCGATGGCGCAAGACCGCCGGTGCCAGGGCCACGACGTCATCGACTGAGGGCGAGATGCGTCCCTGCAGCAGCGCGCGCGCGCGCGTCGCGAGCATCAGCGCCTGGCTGGCACGGGGGCCGGGCCCCCAGGCCACCCATTGCGCGACCTCTTCGCGGTCGGATGTGTCGGGCCGCCCGGAGCGGACGAGGGCGAGGATGGCGTCGACGACGCTCTCGCCGACCGGCAGGCGGCGCACCAGTTGTTGTGCGGCGATCAACTGGGCGGCGTCCATCACTTGCGTCGGAGATCGGTCTTCCAGGCCGGTGGTCACGAGCAGCATCTGCCGCTCGGCCTCCGGGTCCGGGTAGCCGATATTGACCTGCAGCAGGAACCGGTCGAGCTGCGCCTCGGGCAGGGGATACGTCCCTTCTTGCTCAATCGGGTTCTGGGTGGCGAGCACGTGGAACGGGCTGGGCAGCGTATGGGTATGACCGGCGACCGAGACCTCGCGCTCCTGCATGGCCTGCAACAACGCGGACTGGGTGCGCGGGCTGGCGCGGTTGATTTCGTCCGCCATCAGCATCTGGGTAAACACGGGTCCGGGAATGAAGCGGAAGCTCCGGCCGTCCTCGGTTTCGTCGAGAATTTCCGAGCCGATGATATCGGCCGGCATCAGGTCGGGCGTGCACTGCACCCGGCGGCTGTCGAGGCCGAGCACGGTGCCCAGCGTTTCGACCAGCCGGGTCTTGGCCAGGCCCGGCACACCGAGCAACAAAAGGTGGCCGCCCGCGAGCAGCGTGATGATCGTTTCGTCGATCACCTCTTCCTGACCGAAGATGACCCGGCCGATGCCGGTGCGCACGGCGGAGAGTTGTTCGCTTACGCGCTCGATAATTGCGAAAATTGAATCCGTGACCGGAAGATCGAGTTCCGATCGCACGACATCATCTGTGGGCATGACCTGCTCCTGCGAATGCTACTGTGACCGAACCATGGGCTCCGACACCAACAATCCCCAAGGCCTTTTTGAACGGATCGGTAAAACCCGTTCGCAAGGCCCGTCCCGACGCGAACCGATCGATTGCGGTCACTTCGACATGCGCATCGGGCGCGACGGGACTTGGTATTATCGCGGCTCCCCGATTGGCCGTAAACCGCTGGTCACGCTGTTTTCATCGGTGCTCAAACGCGATGCCGACGGCCAGTATTGGCTTGAAACGCCGGTCGAACGCGGTCGCATCGATGTGGATGATGCGCCCTTCACGGCGGTGGAAATGGACGTGACCGGACAAGGCCGCGACCAGGCGCTCATATTCCGCACCAATCTTGACGAAATGGTGACAGCGGGCCCAAAAAACCCGCTCCGCATCGCGTTCGACGAATCGACCGGCGAACCCTCACCCTATGTGCATGTGCGTGATGGCCTCGAGGCGTTGTTGACCCGTTCCGTCTATTACCAGCTCGCCGAACTGGCGATCGCGGACCCCGATGAAGGAATATTTGGCGTGTGGAGTGACGGGATGTTCTTTGCTCTTGAGCAGGCCGGGGAGCCGGCAGCTAAATGACGGGGACCCATCCGGAACGCGCGCACATCGTCGAACGTATCCTCGCCGCCCAGTCCCATCTCGAGGTTCGGCGCAGCAGTGGTGCGGCCGTTAGCCAGATGCTGCATGACGATTCCGACGCGGCCCCCGGCGAGACGCTGCCCAACCGGCGCGGCGACCACGATTTGAACGAAATCGGCATGCGGCCCAATCCGCCGCTGATCCCGGCCGCGGTCCTGGTGCCATTGCTCGACCATGGCGACCGGATCACGGTCCTGCTCACCCAGCGCGCCGCCGATTTGCGCGCCCATGCCGGGCAGATCAGTTTCCCCGGCGGCCGCATCGACCCCGGTGACGCCCACCCCGAGGCCGCGGCCCTGCGCGAGGCAAATGAGGAAATTGGTCTGCCGCCTGCGTCTGTCGAGGTGATCGGCCGCCTCGATACTTACGAGGTTCGCACCGGCTTCGAGATCACGCCCGTGGTCGGCTTCGTCGAGCCCGGTTTTGACATGGTGTATGAACCGGCCGAGGTGGCAGACGCCTTCGAGGTGCCGCTGTCCTTCATCCTCGACCCGGCCAATCACGAACGCCAAAGCCGCGTGTTCCAGGGCAAGCGCCGGTTTTTCTACGTGCTGCCCTATGAAGATCGATACATCTGGGGTGCGACCGCGGGCATGCTGGTCAACCTGTTCGAGGTTCTGACCGGTCAAACCGCGCGCTGGCGCTAGAGCCTTCGATGACCCCGACCACAACAATTCCGCAACAGCCCTGGATGGCGGACCCGGACCTGCAGGCGGTGTTCGCGGCGCTACAGGGCGACGGCGATCCTGTCCCGTCCGTCCTGTGTGTCGGCGGCTGCGTGCGCGATGTCCTGATGGACCGGCCGGTGGTCGATGTCGACCTGGCGACGATCCATCCACCTGATATCACCATGGCGCGGCTCGCGGCGGCGGGCATCGACGTACTGGAGATCGGCATCGAGCACGGGACGGTGGTGGCGCGGTTCGGGCACAAGCTGTTCCAGATCACCACGCTGCGCGTGGATGTGGAGACTGACGGGCGCCACGCCCAGGTCGCCTATACGGATGATTGGACGGCGGACGCGTCACGGCGCGACTTCACCATGAATGCGCTCTATGCCGATCTCGACGGCAATGTCTTCGACCCCCTGGGTGGCATGGCGGATGTCGAGGCGCGGCGTGTGCGTTTCATCGGCGATCCGCACGAACGCATCAAGGAGGACGCCCTGCGGATTCTGCGCTTCTTCCGTTTTCACGCACAGTTTGACCTCCTCTCCTACGACGCGGATGGGCTTTCGGCCTGCCATGCACATTTCGATCTTATCGCGAACCTGTCGGGGGAGCGCATCCGTGAGGAGTTGTTCAAGATTCTGATGTCGCCCGCAGCGAACCGGGTGTTGAATGAAATCGAGTTCCTAGACCTCTTCCTTGAGCTGTTTCCGGTGCATGAGAAAGCCGAACTGGCCTTCAGTCTCGCGTTCATCACGGCACGTGAGAACCAGCTCGGAATGCGCGATCCGCTGCGTCGGCTCGCCATGCTGCTGCCTGATCCCGCGGGTGCCGCATCGGCTGCGGCGCGTTTGCGTCTGTCCAATAACGACAAGGCGCGCCTCGCGTCGATGGCGGCGATACCGCCGGGCATGACGCCGAAGCTCTACCCTCACACCCGCAAACTGCGGCTCTATGCGCTCGGAGCCCATGCATGGCGCGACGCGGTCATTTTGAGCTGGGCCCGCGCGGAGGTCCGGGCGGATGGATTTCCGAGCGGCGAGATCGCATCGGACGCAGACTGGATGGAGTTATTGCGCTTTCCCGAGACTTGGCCGGTGCCGGTGTTCCCTCTCCAGGGTGCGGATGTGCTCGCGCTCGGCGTGGCGCAAGGCCCAGAGGTCGGGCGGCATCTGGCGGCCGTTGAGAATTGGTGGACGATTCGTGATTTCAAGCCCGATCACGCGGCTTGCATCGCGAAACTGAAACGGCGCTTGCGGTGGACCGGACTGCGGAGACGGTTGGGTCTCGGCTGAGCCCTATTTGGTGCGGACCAGTTCGCCCGACATGCGGACCTTCACGTCCTCGTCCTGCAGGCGCATGAACGAGATCGACATGCCCTTGTCGGTCAGGGACCGGCGATAGACCTGCAACTCCGACCCGCCATGCTCGTTGATCGCCAGCGAATAGACGGTCATCGCATTGTCCTCGATCGCGGCCCAGCGCACGGCGTCGCCGCGCAGCGGGTTGGGCAGCTCGGATTTCTGGAACAGGCCGCCTTCGGGCGACAGGATGAAGACATTCTCCTTGTCTTCCACGGGGATGAAGTTTTCCTCGACCTCGCGCCGCTTGACGTCGGCGCCGGTGCGGCCGCCATTCTCGTCACGGATGACGGTGATCCATTTCAGGGTGAAGCCTTCATTCTTGAATCGCTCGACCGTCACATCGAGGTCGCGGATTTCCCGGCGGTCGGAGTCGAGGATAACGGCGTTGCCCGCCCCGACATAGTTGCCGAAGAACTTCTCGACCACCTCATCCGCATGGGCGCCGCCGGCCAGCATGGTGCCGGCGGCGAGGAACGCGGCCGCCGCGAGCAGGGTTCGAGTGGCGTGCAGGAGTTTCATGCGGTTTGCCCGTCGGTAGTAAATGCGCGTCTAGTTCCCGACCTTGACCAGCCGGGCATCGACCTCGCGTTGCGGTTCGCCGTTGGCGACATTGATAAACTTGAGACGCATGCCCGTGCCTTCAAGAGTTCGATTGTAGGTTTGGATCACATATCCTCCCGTCGCAGTGATCTGCATCACATGTACCGACAGGGTTTGATCCTGAATCTGGGCCCAGGCGAGGCCGTCCGTGCGCGGGTTGTCGCGTCCGGTGGCGTTGAACACGTTCAACTCGGGGGCGGGTGTGAAATCCATGCGCTGGGTACGCCGGCGGATATCGGGATTGTTCGGATCACCGCCGCCGCGGATGACGCTCGTCCACTCGACATAGAAACCTGTTCCCTCGGCGCCGATCTTCACGTCGAGGTCACGGACGGTGACGCCGAAATAGAGGGAGTCGCTGTTCTCGGCCACGCCGGATCCCTGAAAATGCCCGTAGAAGGCGTTGACCGGCAGGGACTGCGCGATCGCTGCGGGGGCGATGAGCCAACTCGTCGCGAACAGCATGGCTGCGGCGAGTGACGTGATCAGACAACGTGAAATGCGGGTCATGGTCTCTCCAATCCGGCACCGGCACCGGTCCTTGGGGGCCGGGCACGGTGTATCTGTGGCGAAACTAGCCCAGGCTGGTCGACTTAGGAACTCCGCGCGACGTGAATTTCACCGAATAATATTCGAGGCGCCCTAATTCAAGGCCAGGTGACCACCGGCGGGAGGGACATCAGGATCGCCTCGACATTGCCGCCGGTCTTGAGGCCGAACTGGGTGCCCCGGTCATAAAGCAGGTTGAATTCCACATAACGGCCGCGCCGCTGCAATTGATGGGCGCGCTGATCGTCGGTCCAGCCTTCGTTCATGTGCCGGCGCACGATGCGTGGATAGACGTCGAGGAACGCCTTACCCACATCCTGGGTAAATGCGAAATCCGCGTCCCAGTCGCCGGTATCGACATAATCGTAGAAGATTCCGCCGACCCCGCGCGGTTCATCGCGATGCTTGAGGTGGAAATACTCGTCGCACCAGGCCTTGAACTTGGGGTGATAGTCGGGGTCGTGGGCGTCACATGCCGCCTGCATCCGGCTGTGGAACAGGGCCGTATCGTCATCGTCGGGATACATCGGCGTCAGGTCGGCACCGCCCCCGAACCAGCTTTTCGATGTTACGATGTGGCGCGTGTTCATGTGCACCGCCGGCACCAGTGGCGAATGCATGTGGGCGACGAGCGAAACGCCCGATGCCCAGAATCTCCCGTCTTCCGCAGCGCCGGGAATGTTCTTGCGGAATTCGTCGGAGAAGACGCCCTCGACCGTAGAGATGTTCACGCCCACCTTCTCGAACACGCGGCCGCGCATGATCGACATCACACCCCCGCCGCCCGGCGCGCCGTCCTGATCGGGCCGATCCCAGCTCGACCGTTCGAAGCGGCCTGCGGGCCGGTCGGTCATTGCGCCTTCCAGATCATCCTCGATCGCTTCGAACGCGGCGCAGATGTCGTCGCGTAATTGAGCGAACCATGCCGCTGCCAGATTTTTGTGATTCTCGTTCGTCATCGGCTGCACACCTTGTTCTTAACCGGGAAATCCGTCCTGTTGCCGCAACGCCTCGCCAAGCACGAGCGCCAGGGCCGTGACAACGTTCAGCGAGCGTGCATCCGCCTGCATGGGCACCCGCACCTGCGCGTCGGCCCGCGCGTGCACGGATTGCGGCACCCCGTCGCTTTCACGTCCGACCAGCAGCGTATCGTCGCGGTGGTAGTCAAAGTCAATGTGCCGTTCTGTCGCCTTCGTGCTCAACAGGATCAGCCTTTGCGGGGGGGTCACACCGGCCTCGAACGCATCCCAGGAGATATGCCGGGACAGGTCCGCCTGTTCCAGATAATCCATCCCTGCACGCCGCACGCCCTGACTATGCAGCACGAATCCGGCCGGTTCGATCAGGTCCACGGGGATGTTCAGGCAGGCTGCGAGACGCAGGATAGCGCCCGCATTCTGGGGAATGTCGGGCTGGTACAGGGCAATACGCACGGCGTTGATCTCCGGTGCCGGTGCTGGTTCCGGCAAAACGTTGTGGAGAAGCGTTCAAGGCGGGCTTGGCAAACGCTTTGGACTTCGATTATATCCGGGCGAAGTGTAAGGCACACATGGTTCCAGGGGGGCATTCTGGTCACAGCGTGCAGACGGATCGCGACGCGGGG
>JABJEK010000023.1 GCA_018702955.1 Rhodospirillaceae bacterium
CTCGCCCGACCGGTTATAATTCAGCCGCGCCCGAACGACTCGCAGACGATCGTCGAAATTCTCCGCGCCGGATTGATCCTCCTCGGCATTGCGGTACTCGGCGAACCCGTTGATCCAGAGATTCTCCGTGCGGCTGCGAATTATCGCTGGCGCAAGTATCTCTCGAATATCGAAGACCGGAGTTACGAGGCAGATGCCGGTGACTTCGCGCTCGACTATGGGCGCTATCTCTGCCGCCTGTGGAACACGGACGCCGCCGCCGGGCTGGAACTCGAACGCTTCGAGATTCTGTTTCCCGTCGAATGGACGGAACCGCCCGGCCAGCCCAAGCGCTTCGAGATTCGGCGCGTGTGGGTTCATGAATGTTTCAGCTGACGATCAGCCATAACCACAGGGAACGGGAACGACAAAGGGCCCGGCGGTGTTCCGGCCGGGCCCTTTGAGAATTGGAGCGGGAAACGAGATTCGAACTCGCGACCCTCACGTTGGCAACGTGATGCTCTACCACTGAGCTATTCCCGCATCGAGTTGCCGGACATAACCGCAACCGGCCCTCGATTTCAAGTGCCGATCAACGGGAATCGTTCGATTCCGTCACTTCGGCTATCTACCCACACCTGGACAAACCCGTTATATCCCCCGATATGACCAGTCCGTCCGATACGTCATCCGATATAGAAGCATCGCTGCTCACCCGGCTGGACGCGCTGGGCATCGACGTGGAGATCCACCGGCATCCGCCGTTGCACACGGTCGAAGAATCTCGCGCGCTGCGCGGCGCCATGCCCGGCGGCCATATCAAGAACCTCTTTCTGCGCGACAAGAAGCGCCGCCAGTGGCTGGTCACGGTGCTGGAAGACGCCACGGTCGATCTCAAGGCCCTGCGCCACACGCTCGGCGCCAGCGGCAATCTGAGCTTCGGCAGTGCCGAGCTGTTACAGGCGTCCCTCGGCGTCGCACCCGGCTCCGTCACGCCGTTCGCGGTGATGAACGACGCCGAGGGGATCGTGACCATGGTGCTCGACCGCGGGATTCTGGGTCATGATCCGATCAACGCCCATCCGCTGCACAATGGGGCGACGGCAGCCATCGCGCGCGACGATCTGCTGGCGTTCCTGACGGCATGCGACCATCCGCCGGAACTGATCGCCCTCGATTAACGGCGAGACAGGCAACCTTTCCGCACACCCTCCCACACTCGGGGGTTGATAGCCGGGCACCAAGGCTCCATCTTCTGCCTCGAACGCACGAAATCACGAACAAGACAGAGCTTTCACGATGGATCCGATCCAAACCGACCCCACAGCCGTTCCCGCAGCTCCCGGAGCGCCGGGCGAATTACCGGCCGCCGGCGGCGCGTCCGCGTTGATCATCGACGCCGATCAGAACAGCTTCGTCCGCGACGTGATCCAGGCCTCGCGCGAATATCCCGTCATCGTCGATTTCTGGGCCACCTGGTGCGGGCCGTGCAAACAGCTCACGCCGCTGCTCGAGAAAGTCGTCATGGAAGCCGGCGGCGCGGTCCGCCTGGTCAAGGTCGATGTGGACAAGGCGCCGGACATCTCGGCCCAGCTGCAAATCAAGTCGATCCCGACGGTGTATGCATTCCGCGACGGCCAGCCGGTGGATGGGTTCCAGGGCGCACTTCCCGAAAGCCAGATCAAGGCCTGGGTGGACCAGCTCGTGAAGGTCCATGGCGGGGCCGGGGCCGCAGGTCCGTCCCCGCTCGACGAGGCGCTCGATGCCGCCGACGCCGCGATGGACGGCGGCGATATCAGCAGCGCCGGCGCGCTTTATGCGCAGGTCCTCAACCAGGAGCCGGATAACCTCCGCGCGCTGTCGGGCATGGCACGGGCCTATGTCAAAGGCGGCGCCATCGACAAGGCGCGTGAACTCATCGACGCCGCGAGCGACGAGGCACGCGCAAGCGAGGACCTCAAGAGTGTGATCTCCGCCGTCGAGCTGGCCGAGACGGGTGCGGCGAATGCGGGCGAGATCGACGCGTTGAAGGCGAAGGTGGACGCCAACCCGGCCGATCACCAGGCACGATTCGACTACGCGGTCGCGGCGTTCGCATCCGGCGACCCGGAGGGTGCCATCGATGCGCTGCTGGAGATCATTCGCCGGGAACGCGCATGGAACGACGAGGCCGCACGGACCGAGCTTCTCAAGATCTTCGAGGCGCTGGGCCCGGCTGACGAAATGACCGGTGCGGGGCGTCGCAAACTCTCCGCCATCCTGTTCGCATGAGCCCTTCCCGCATGATCCGCGCAACATGACCGACACCCCGCCGGATTCACCGCTTCACGCGCTTCCCGGCGAGCTACCGCTGTTTCCGTTGAACGGCGTCCTCTTGCTGCCGCGCGGCACCATGCCGCTGAATGTGTTCGAGCCACGCTACCTGGCGATGGTCGACGCGGCACTCGCCGGCGGGCGCATGATCGGGATCATCCAACCCGCCGCCGACGGCACCGTCGGCCTGTCCGCGCCGGACGGCACCAACCTCTACCGGACCGGATGCGCCGGGCGGATCACGGGCTTCCAGGAAACCGAGGACGGGCGTTACCTGCTCGAACTGCGTGGCATCTGCCGCTTCAATGTTTCGGAAGAACTCGAGCTGCGCGACGGCTACCGGCGCGTACGCCCGGACTTCACGCCCTACCATCTCGATCTCTCTCCCGCCGAAGAAGTAGAAATCGAGCGCGACCGATTGCTCAGCGGCCTCAAGGGTTATTTCGAACAACAGAATATTGGCGCCGACTGGGATTCCCTGATCAAGACGCCGGACGAGCGGCTGGTGACGACCCTGTCGATGGTCTGCCCGTTCGATCCGGCCGAGAAACAGGTTCTGCTGGAGGCCGATGACCTGGCCCAGCGATGCAAGCTGCTGATCGGTTTCGTCGAATCCGCCTTGCGCGCCGACAATGACAACGGCAACACTGCGCTGAATTAAGGAGCGTTCATGAACGACACGACCAAGGTTGATCCCAAGCTGCTGGAGATCCTCGTCTGCCCGGTCACCAAGGGCCCGCTGGACTATGACGCCACAGCGCAGGAGCTGATCAGCAAGCAGGCCGGCCTCGCCTACCCGATCCGTGACGGCATCCCGATCATGCTGGCCGACGAGGCCCGCAAGCTCGACGCCGACGGCAAGTAGCCGTCTGGTCGAGCGAGTTTCCGCGTTGAGCGACCCCTGGCCGACAGACCTGCGCTACAGCAAGGACGCCAAGACCCTGACAATCGTTTTCGACGACGGGGTCGAGCACGTCCTGCCGGCTGAATATATGCGTGTCTACAGCCCCTCGGCGGAGGTGCGCGGCCACGGTGCCGACGAGCGCAAGATCGTGCCGGGGCGCCGTCATATCGGGATCATGAAAATCGAACCGGTGGGCAACTACGCGGTGCAGCTGCACTTCGATGATTTGCATGACACCGGCCTGTTCACCTGGGCCTATCTGCGCGAGCTCGGTGACAAACACAGCGAATGGTGGGCGCAGTATCTGGCGGATTTGGAAACGCGCGGCCTAAGCCGGGACCCCTGAAAACGAAGGGTGCCGCTACAGCGCCTCGCCGCGCACCAGGCGTGGCAGATCGCCGACCACGCCCATGGCGTGACGCATCGAGAATTTCCGGGCCGCCGGGATCGCGTTGACGATACCCAGGCCCAGATCACGCGCGGCGCGCACGGGCGCAATATCGTTCGAGAACAGCCGCAACAGATTGTCGGTCACCACCGCAAGCAGCATGTTGTCGAAGCGCCGCCAGCGTTCATAGTCCGCCAGGATATCCGGATCGCCGATATCGCGGCCGAGCCGGCGCGCGTCCACCACGACCTCGGCCAGTGCCGCCACATCACGAATGCCCATATTCAGCCCCTGGCCGGCGATGGGGTGGATCCCGTGTGCCGCATCGCCCACCAGCGCCAGTCGCTGGTCGGTATAGCGTGCCGCATGGCTGAGGCCGAGCGGGTGTACCCAGCGCGGGCTCGCCAGCGCGATCTCGCCGAGGAACCCGCCGACACGCCGGGCGAGTTCCGCGGTGAACGCATCGTCATCAAATGCCTTGATCGCCGGAACCAGATCGTTGGCCTCGCTCCAGACGATCGACGCCGCATGGCGCAATTCCCCTGACGCCGTCTTGATGGGTGTCTCGAGGTCAAGCAACGGCAGGATCGCGAACGGCCCGCCCGGCAGGAAACGCTCATGGGCGATGTTCTGGTGTGGGCGTTCATGCGCAATCGTGCACACGAAGCTCGACTGGTCGTAGCGCCATTCGGTCACCGGGATCTTTGCTTCCTGACGCATGGACGAGCCCCGCCCGTCGCAGGCAAAGATCACCCGGGCACGAATATCGGGACCATCCTCGAGTTTGATCGTGACGCCGCCCGTGTTTCGCGTCACGGCCTCGATGCTGGCCGGCGCGATCAGTTCGATGTTGGTCGATGCCGCAGCGGCGGCCAGCTGGGGGCCACGAATGTCCCGGTTCTCGAGGATATATCCCAGCGGATCATCGCCGACCTCGTGATGATCGAAATGCATAAACATCAGCGCATCGCCATCGCTGACCCGGATCGTATCGATCGGACAGGATTTCGGCGCCAGATCAGACCACAGGCCAATTCCCTCCAGCACCTTGGCGCTGCCCGCCGCGATCGCCGTCGTGCGGCCGTCGAACGCGGGATCGGTGAAATTCGCCGGGTCGGCCCTGTCGACCACCGCGACCTCGATCCCCGCGCTCGCCAGCGCATGGGCGAGCGTCAGGCCGGCCATGCCGGCACCGACGATCACGGCTTCGACTGTCTGGGTCTGGTTCGCGGTCATGGCCGAAACTTGGCCCGCTCTGGGCGCAATGTCTAGGTCACGGCGATGCCGGGTGATGCGGCGTTTCCGCACAAAGAACATGCATAAAAAACAGGCACTTTGTGTGTCGTGGTCATTTCTTGTGCGTTTCGGTTTCGCCATTCTGTAGGGACTTCCGTTATCCTACTGAAGAACAACGATGTTTTCCCCGTCCCGTTTGGCACGAGTCTTGAAATACCTGGTCGTGAGATCCGCAGTCGAATCGTCGGCTGTGGCCATTGGCTCGCGCAGAAGGGGACTTTCATGAAGCTGGTAATGGCGGTGATCAAGCCGTTCAAACTGGATGAGGTACGCGAGGCGCTGACCGAATTAGGGGTTCAGGGCCTGACCGCATCCGAGGTCAAGGGATACGGACGCCAGAAGGGGCAAACGGAGATCTATCGCGGCGCGGAATACGCCGTGAGCTTCCTCCCCAAGGTGAAGGTCGAGATCGTCGTCGAGGACGGTCAGGTCGATGCCGTGGTCGAGGCGATTTCCAGGCAAGCCAACACCGGGCGCATCGGCGACGGAAAGATCTTCGTTATCGATGTGCTCTCCGCCATGCGCATCCGTACCGGCGAAACCGGCGCCGAAGCGCTCTAAGTATAGGAGATATATAAATAATGTTCCGTATCACGACCAAAACAGCGGTCGGTATCGGTGCTGCAAGCGCAGCACTTTTGGCCGCCCCGCCCGCCATGGCAGCGGTCGAGGCCGAGACCGGCTATGTGTTCAACACCTTCTCGTTCCTGTTCTCCGGTGCGCTGGTCATGTGGATGGCGGCCGGCTTCGCGATGCTCGAATCGGGGCTGGTACGCTCCAAGAACACGGCCACGATCTGCCTCAAGAACATCGCCCTCTATTCGATCGCCGGCATCCTCTACTACCTCGTCGGCTACAACCTCATGTATGTCGATGTCGGCAGTTTCATGGGTGCAATTTCGTTCCTCTACAACCCGTCCGACGCGGAACTGGCGCTGCTGGGCGCCGAAGAGGCGACCGACGCGATGGTCGCGGCGGTCGTGAACAACAGCTATTCCGTGGGTTCCGACTGGTTCTTCCAGATGGTCTTCGTGGCCACTGCGGCCTCGATCGTCTCGGGCACCGTGGCCGAACGCATCAAGCTGTGGCCGTTCCTGATTTTCGTCGTCGTGCTGACCGCGATCATCTACCCCATCCAGGGCTCCTGGACCTGGGGCGGCGGCTGGTTGTCGGAGATGGGCTTCTCGGACTTCGCGGGCTCCACCATCGTCCATTCCGTGGGCGGCTGGGCCGCACTGACCGGCGCCGTCATCCTCGGCGCGCGGAAGGGCAAATACGGCCCGAACGGCCAGGTAAACCCGATTCCCGGTGCAAACCTGCCACTTGCGACCCTGGGGACGTTCATCCTCTGGATGGGCTGGTTCGGCTTCAACGGCGGCTCTCAGCTCGCACTGGGTTCCGCCGCGGACGCCACCTGGATGGCCATCGTCTTCACCAACACCAACCTCGCCGCTGCGGGCGGTGTGGTGGCCGCGATGCTGATGACCCAGATCATGTACAAGAAGGTCGACCTCACGATGGCGCTCAATGGCGCGATCGCCGGCCTCGTGTCCATCACGGCCGGCCCTGACCTGACCAACCACCTGATGTCGATCATCATCGGCGGCTTCGGCGGTGTCCTCGTGGTGATCGCCATCCCGCTGCTCGACCGCCTGAAGATCGACGACGTCGTCGGTGCGATCTCGGCCCATCTGGTGGCCGGCATCTGGGGCACGCTCGCAGTCGGGATTTTTGGCGCCGGCGACATCATGGTCCAGATCATCGGCATCCTCGCCATCGGCGTCTTCGTCGTGGTGACGAGCTCGATCGTCTGGCTCGTGCTGAAATACACGGTGGGCATCCGCGCCAACGAGGAAGACGAGGATATGGGGCTCGATTCAGCCGAACTCGGCCTCGAGGCCTATCCCGAATTCGGGCGCGGATCGCAACGCGCCTGATCAGTTCAATCCAAACCTCCCAAGTTCGGGGCTCGGCGGTTCATCCGCCGGGCCCCCTTTTTGTGGCGAATGCGCCAAATTCACCACAAACACGCCTAAAATGTTGATAATTAAGTATATTTTGGGGTTATCCACATGTAATGCACCACTTTAAGCACACCGATTCGCGCCTGAGTCCCATGCCAGACAAGCATTTTTCTTGAGTAATAGATTAGCTTATAGATATAACTATATGGTTCTGATAGACTTTTAAGGCTCTCGCTCGTTTCGGGGGCGATAAACACGCGCCTGGCATGCACAACGACGTACTCGATACGCTCACGGATTACCCGTTCGACCGGCTGCGGTCGCTGCTCGGCGACAGCACGCCGCCGGACGGCTGCGCGCCCATTCATATGCAGATCGGCGAGCCCAAGCACCCGCCGCCGGGCTTCATCGAACCGCTTCTCACGCAAAACATGTCCGAATGGGGCAAATATCCCCCGCCCAACGGCCCGGATGACCTCCGCGCCGCCATCGCGGACTGGCTGACCAGCCGTTACGACCTGCCGCCGGGCATGGTCGACCCGGCCCGCCATATCGCCATTGTTTCGGGCACCCGCGAGGCGCTGTTCATGGCGGCGCTTCTGGCCATACCCAATGCCAAGAACGGCGCACGGCCCGCGGTGCTCATGCCCAATCCCTTCTATCAGGTCTATGTGGGCGGTGCCGCACTTGCCGGCGGCGAGGCCATCTACCTGCCGGCCGGGCCCGAAACCGGGTTCCAGCCTGACTTTACGGCCGTTCGCGACGCCGACCTCGACCGTACAGCGCTCGCCTATCTGAACACCCCGGCCAACCCGCAAGGCTCCGTAGCCAGCCTCGATCGCCTGAAAGCCGCGGTCACTCTGGCCCGAGAGCGGGATTTCGTGCTGGCCGTCGACGAGTGCTATTCGGAAATCTATACCGGCGACAAACCGCCGGGGCTGTTCGATGCCTGCCAGGAACTCGGGAACGGCGAAAACGGCGGCGATCCGTTCAAAAACACCCTCGTCTTCCACAGCCTGAGCAAGCGCTCCAACGTGCCGGGCCTGCGGTCCGGCTTCGTGGCCGGCGACCCGGATCTGATCCGGCTGTTGCTGCGCCTGCGCCAGTATGGCGGTGCCCAGGTCCCGTTACCGGTGATGAACGCCTCGGCTGCCCTGTGGCGCGACGAGACCCATGTCGTGGCGAGCCGCGATCTGTACCGGCAGAAATTCGACCTCGCGCTGGACATGCTCGACGGTGCGTTCGGCGCCACCCGGCCCGGCGGCGGCTTCTATCTCTGGCTCGATGTCGGCGACAGCGAGGCGGCCGCGCACAAACTCTGGACCGAGGCCGGGCTGCGGGTGCTGCCCGGGGCCTATCTGGCGCGAGACAATGACGACGGCTCCAACCCGGGCGCGGCCTATATCCGCCTGGCGCTGGTGCACGACCTTGAGACGACCCGGGAGGCGATGACGCGCCTTCTCGGCACCCTTGCTTCACAAAACGGCCCGTCAGGCCGAACCTGAGAAGAGAGACTAGGATCATGGTGGCAAAAACACATACCGGACCCGGCCGCGGGCTTTCAGCAAGGCTCGCTTTCCTGCCCGAACCCGTGCGCGTGTTTGCAAAGCGGCGCATGTTCGAGCTTGGCGGCGCGGCGTTCATTGCCGGCGCGGCCGCGCTCTCCATCGCGCTCGCCAGCTATGACAGCCTCGATATCTCCTTCAACAACGCGACCGGCCAGGGCCCGGCCAATCTGCTCGGCCCGGCGGGCGCGACGATCGCGGATATCGCACTGCAATCCTTCGGGCTCGTCGCCATCCTGCCCGTCCTCGCCCTGCTCGCATGGGGCACGCGGCTGATCCGCCACCGCGCCGTGCCACGTTTCGGCTGGCGGGTGCTGGGCCTGCTTCTCGCCATCTGCGCCTTCGCCTTCGCCCTGCATCACGCGCCGGCCTTCGCCGGCTGGCCCATCCGCGCCGGACTGGGCGGCACGTTCGGCGATCTGACCTTCCCCGGCGCCACCGCATGGCTATCCGGTTTCGGGATTCCCGCGATTGCGGTGGCCGCCACCGCCGGATTCCTCGCAGCCATTCTGACGTTTCTCGCGCTCGGCCTGACCCGCAGCGAGTGGCGGAGCATGGGTCTGGGCGCCGCCCGGGGCCTGCGCTTCGGTGCACGTGGTGCCAGTCTGGGCGCCGGCTGGTCCGCGCGTCATGGCGCGGGGGCCGTACGTCGCGGGTCCGGCGGGGTCAAACAATTCATCGCCGCCCGCACGGCGGAACGCCAGGAGCCCTCGCTTGTGCCCGGCAGTACGCCGACAAGGGTGCCGCCGCGCCTGTCGACGCCGAAGCCCGCAGGCAACGACGACAATAACGATCTTGACGACGACGAGGTCGTCGCGGAAGCCGCACCCCGCGTGGCACCGCGCGCGCCGAAGCCCAAGGCCAGCAAGCGCGCCGAAGCGGCCAAGCAACGCAAGCTCGACCTGCCGAACCCCAACGGCGCCTATGAATTCCCGCCGCTCGACCTGCTCGAGGAGCCCGACGAGGCCGCCCGTGTCGTCGGCCGCGCCAAGGATGATTCCCTCGAGGCCAACGCCCGGATGCTCGAATCGGTACTGCAGGATTTCGGTGTGCATGGCGAGATCGTCCAGGTCCGCCCCGGCCCGGTCGTGACCCTTTATGAGCTCGAGCCCGCGCCGGGCACCAAGACCAGCCGGGTGATCGGCCTGGCCGGCGACATCGCCCGCTCGATGAGCGCGGTGTCGGTCCGCATCGCCGTGGTGCCGGGCCAGAATGTCATCGGCATCGAGCTGCCCAACGTGTCGCGCGAGATGGTCTATCTGCGCGAGCTGCTGGCCTCGAACAAGTTCGAGAAACACAATGCCGGCCTGTCGCTGGCGCTGGGCAAGGACATCGGCGGCGAGCCCGTCATGGTCGATCTCGCCCGCATGCCCCATCTGCTGATCGCCGGGACCACCGGATCGGGCAAGTCGGTCGGCGTCAACTCGATGATCGCGTCCCTGCTCTACCGCCTGCGGCCCGAG
>JABJEK010000024.1 GCA_018702955.1 Rhodospirillaceae bacterium
AGGACATCGGCGGCGAGCCCGTCATGGTCGATCTCGCGCGCATGCCCCATCTGCTGATCGCCGGCACCACCGGCTCGGGCAAATCGGTCGGCGTCAACTCGATGATCGCCTCGCTGCTGTACCGCCTGCGGCCCGAGGAATGCCGCTTCATCATGATCGATCCCAAGATGCTGGAGCTGTCGGTCTATGACGGCATCCCCCATCTGATGGCGCCGGTCGTGACCGATCCGAAAAAGGCGGTGGTCGCGCTGAAATGGGTCGTGCGCGAAATGGAAACACGCTACCGCTCCATGTCCAAGCTCGGGGTGCGCAACGTCGCCGGCTACAACCAGCGCGTCGAGGAAGCCCGCAAGAAGGGCGAGATTCTGTCCCGCAAGGTCCAGACCGGTTTCGACGAGGAAACCGGCAAGCCGGTGTTCGAGGAAGAGCCCCTCGATATGTCGCCGCTGCCGTTCATCGTCGTCGTCGTCGACGAGATGGCCGACCTGATGCTGGTCGCCGGCAAGGATGTCGAGGCGGCCATCCAGCGCCTCGCCCAGATGGCACGCGCCGCGGGCATCCACCTGATCCTGGCCACCCAGCGCCCCTCGGTCGACGTCATCACCGGCACGATCAAGGCCAACCTGCCGACCCGGATCTCGTTCCAGGTCACGACGAAAATCGACAGTCGCACCATCCTGGGCGAGCAGGGTGCGGAACAGCTGCTGGGCCAGGGCGACATGCTCTACATGGCCGGCGGCGGGCGGATCACCCGCGTGCACGGGCCGTTCCTCGCCGACACGGAGGTCGAGGATCTGGTCGCCTTCCTCAAGGCCCAGGGCGAGCCCGAGTATATCGACGCGGTCACGGAAGACGAGGGCGCGGCCGACGGCATCCCCGGCTTCGAGCCGAGCGACGGCGAGAGCAGCGGTGACGATCTCTATGACCAGGCGGTGGCACTTGTCGCCCGGGAACAGAAGGCCTCGACCAGCTTCATCCAGCGCCACCTGCGGATCGGTTACAACCGGGCGGCGACCCTCATCGAACAGCTGGAGAATGACGGGGTGGTCAGCCAGGCCAACCATGTCGGCAAGCGCGAGGTGCTGGTCGGCGACCACAGCCACTGACCGGAAATACCTGTTCACTGCCACAAAATCGTCACTCGCGCCCGCGCGTCCGGACGCCTATTCTGACGCCCATGTTTGACGTGAGATTAATATTCCGCACCGCCACAATGCTGTCGATCCTGCTGGCCGCCCTGTGGGTGGCGCCCGGAAACGGGCCCGCGGCGGCCGCCGAGGCCGTCCCTGCAGACCTGAGCGAGGCCGACCGCGCCGATCTCGCGCGTATCGAGGCCTACCTGAACGACCTCACCACCATGGAGAGCCGGTTCCTGCAATTCTCCGAGGAGGGCGTCGCCGAGGGCCGCATCATGCTCGATCGGCCGGGCCATCTGCGGATCGAGTATGCGCCGCCGGTGCCGGTGCTGATGATCGCGAGCAGCCGGTTGCTCATGTATCACGACACCCAGCTCAAGCAGACCACTTTCCTGCCCGTCAGCGAGACCCCGGCTGCACTGCTCATCGACGATGACATCATGTTCTCGGGCGATGTCACCGTGACCGCGTTCGAGCGCACCCCCAAGGCCTTCCGGATTACGCTGGAGCAGACCGATGCTCCCGACACCGGTTCGGTCACACTGATGTTCGAGGACGCCCCCATGCGGCTGGCGAAATGGCGGGTGATCGACGCCCAGGGTACGGCGGTCGACGTGTCACTGCTCGAGCCCCGGTTCGGTGTCGAGTTCAAAAACGCCGGCGACCTGTTCTCGACCATCGACCCAAACAGCGTTATCGAATAGGTTTTCCGCTACGTCTTCCGGCGAATTTGCCGCGCGCCTTCCTGCTTGAGAGTCTCCATGTCCCGCACCGATACCCTCCGCCCCCTGATCGGCGTCAACGCCGACGTGAGGGACAATAACGGCATCGATTTCATCGGCACCGGTCTGAAATATGTCACCGCCGTGATCGAGGGTGCCGGCGGCATTCCGGTGATGGTGCCGACACTGGGCGATGTGGACGAGGGCGGCGAACTGCATGTGGATCACCTCATCGACAGGCTCGACGGGCTGGTCCTGACCGGCGGGCGCAGCAATGTCGAACCGCATAATTATGGCGGCGCGCCCTTCCGGCCCGAGACCCTGCGCGACCCGATGCGTGATTCCACGACCCTGCCGCTCGCCCGGAAATCGGTCGAAGGCGGACTGCCCATCTTCGGCATCTGCCGCGGCATCCAGGAGATCAACGTGGCACTCGGCGGCACGCTACATCCCTATCTGTGGGAACTCGACGGCGTGAACGACCACCGCATGCCCCAGACCGACGTGATGGCCAACCGCTTCGCCATCCGCCACCCGGTCCATCTGACGACCGACGGGCTGTTCGCCGACATCGCGCAAGGTGCCGGCATCGACGGTCATGAGGTGATGGTGAACTCCCTGCACGGTCAGGGTCTCGACCGGGTCGCCGACGGACTGCGGGTCGAGGCGGTCAGCGACGACGGTGTGGTCGAGGGCGTCTCGATGCCGGGCAGCGCCAGTTTCGTCGCCGCGGTGCAGTGGCACGCCGAGTACAATGTCGAGCGCCACCCGTTCAACCGGGCCCTGTTCGAGGCCTTCGGCCATGCGTCGCGCCGCCGCGCCGCGGCCCGGGCCGGTTCAGACGTCGCCTGAGATCGGCACCGGCGTATACCCACGCGATCCGGACCGGCAGTTTTTCCCGCCCGGCCCCGTGACAAGTAACCCCCCGGCAGCCTAAATAGGCCCCGCAAACAACAACCTCTTTGAAAGCGAGAACAGGGATGGATTACGTCATTCCCGCGCCGGAACAGGTTTCCGTCGCCGTCGTCGGTGAAACCGCCCGTTATCCCGTGCGCCGCATCTTCTGCGTCGGCCGCAACTATGTCGCGCATATCCGTGAGATGGGCGGCGATGAGCGCGATCCGCCCTTCTATTTCTGCAAACCGACCGACGCGATCGTGCCGACAGGCGGGACCATCGACTATCCGCCCCAGACCGGCAATTTTCACTACGAGATGGAGCTGGTCGCAGCCATTGGTAAAGGCGGCGCGAACATCTCCGAGGAAGACGCGCTCGACCATGTCTATGGCTACGCGACCGGCCTCGACATGACCCGCCGCGACGTCCAGATCGCCCATCGCGAGAAGGGGCGTCCCTGGGACATGGGCAAGGGTTTCGACCAGTCCGCGCCCTGCGGTGACATTCATCCGGTTGCCGACGTCGGCCATTTCCCGAAGGGCAATCTCTGGCTCAAGGTCAACGGGGAGACAAAACAGGATTCCGATCTCGAACTGATGATCTGGAACCTGCAAGAGACCATCGCCAACCTGTCGGGCCTCGTGACCCTGGCACCGGGCGACCTGATATACACCGGCACGCCCGACGGCGTTGGCCCGGTGGTCTCCGGTGACAAGATGCACGGCCATATCGACGGGTTGAGCGACATCGAAATATCGGTGCGCTAGGCGTCAAAGGAAGCAGCGCATGCGGATCGCGACCTGGAACATCAACTCGGTCCGCATGCGGGCCCACCATCTCGAGCGCCTGGATGAACTCGCCGCACCCGATGTGGTCTGCCTGCAGGAAACCAAGGTGGTCGACGAGCTGTTCCCCCATGACGCGGTGGCGGATCTGTACCCCCACCGCCATGTGCGCGGGATGAAGGCCTATAACGGCGTCGCGATCCTCTCGAAGCTGCCCTTCACCGCCACCGGCGGGCGTGACTGGTGCGGGCGCGAGGACGCCCGCCACATTACGGCGAAGTTCGCGGGCGGGATCGAGGTTCACAATTTCTACGTCCCCGCCGGCGGCGATGTGCCCGACCCCGGGAAAAACGACAAGTTCGCGCACAAGCTCCAGTTTCTCGACGAGATGACAAACTGGCTCGGCGAGATCGCCAGCCCGCGTGCCAAGCGCGTGCTCGTCGGCGACCTCAACATCGCCCCGCTGGAATCCGACGTCTGGTCCCACAAGCAGTTGCTCGACGTGGTCAGCCACACGCCGGTGGAGGTCGACGCACTGGACCGGGTACAGGCGGCACATAACTGGGTCGATGCGGTCCGCCATTTCGCAGACGACGACGAGAAGCTCGCCAGCTGGTGGAGTTATCGGGCCAAGGACTGGCGGGCATCGGACCGGGGCCGCCGCCTCGACCATGTCTGGGTCACCCCGGCGCTCAAATCCAAGCTGCGGTCCTATGAAATCCTGCGCGACGCGCGGGACTGGGTGAAGAGCTCCGACCACGTGCCCGTGGTCGTCGAGATCGACGCCTAGCGGCGGAGACGAGATGCCCGGGTCAAGCCCGGGCATGACGAACGGGGTGAAATGAAACGCCCTCAATTCCTAAAGACTGTCATACGCGGACTTGATCCGCGTATCTCAGGCACGGAATGCGCCTACGCGCTCACCCGGTACATAAAGTAACGCTCCGCCGGCACGCCGTCCGGCAGGGGCAAGAGCTCCCAGCCCGCATCGGGGAACGGATTGTTCGCCACCAGGACAGCACCGCCTGCCAGCAGCGGGCGCAGCAGCGGGATCAGGGCGGCCGTCAGCGGCGCATCTTCCGCGGTCCCGGTCCCGAGATCGGAATGCACCAGCGCCACGCCACCCACGAAGCGGTCCTGCTGCGCGGCCAGCTGATCGACCACCTCGCCGAGGAACAGATGATCCTCATCGGGGGTGCTCTTGGGGTTGGCGTTCACGACCCGGTCGAACACGAACACCTCGCGCCCCGGCAGGGTCTCACGCAGATGATCAAACGTGCGCCCATTGCCCAGGCCCAGATCGAACACGGCACCGGGAATGTCAGAGATCAATTCCGCCGCAGCGTTCAAACAATCGCGCTGCGCCTGCATGCGCCGGATAAAACTATCGAGACGGCTCACGAGTTTTTCGCCAGCGCCTCGCGCAACTGCTGGGTCGTATGCTCCAGGCGTGACGCCAGTTCCCGCATGATCTCGACCGACATTTCCGGGAATTCCGCCACCAGGCGGAAGAACAAATCCTTGGTGATCCGCAGGGTGATGGTCTTGGCGCTGGCCCGCACGGTGGCCGTGCGCGGCACGTCACACAGGATCGCGATTTCGCCGACAAAATCATTCCGCCCCAGCGCGGCCACTTCGAGCTCGCCGTCCGGCGTGTCCACGATCACCTTCGCGGCCCCCTCGACAATGATATAGGCCGCGTCTCCCACATCGCCCTGGCTGAACAGATTCTGGTCCGGCTCATAGGTGATGCGTTCTGCAGTGAACGCCAGCAGCTTCAGCTTCGACGGCTCAAGTTTCGCGAACAGCGGAATGTTCCGCAGCAGTTCGACTTCTTCGTTCAGGCTCACGTTTCGTTACTCCCCATCGGGCCCACCCCTGATCCCTTGCGTCTTGATCCCATGCGCCTAGCCCGACTGAAGCAGCTCATGCAGGGCCGTCCCATCTTTGTTCAACTCGTCATAGGTACCCTGTTCGGCCATCTGACCATCCGACAGCACCGCGACACGCGCGAACTGCGACGCCATCGAGGCCCGGTTGACCACCCAGATCACGCCTTGTCCGTCACGCGCCTCAAGCACCTTCGCGGCGATCCGGTCCTGTGCGGCCGGGTCGAGCGCCGACGTGGATTCGTTCAGCACCATGATGTCGGCACGCTTCAGCAACGCCCGCGCGATACCCAGGCGCTGGCGCTGGCCGGATGACAGGCGACTGCCGCCAACCCCGACCGGGAACTCCAGCCCGGCCTCGAGGACCGCGCCGCGCAGCCCGAGATTGTCGAGTGTCTCGGCGACCAGTCCACCGATCCGGCGCATGCCCTCTGCCTGTCCATAGACCAGCTTGCCGAACAGGATGTTGTCCTGCAGCGAGCCCGCGGCGTTGTATTTCTCGGGCTCGAAGAACTCGACCCCGCCGCGCAGATCATCGGGCAGGCCTTCGGCAAACAATTCCCGCGCGCGCAGGATTTTCACTTCCAGCTCGTCGGTGACGACGCCGAGCCGGTGCTGCGCGGTGACCACTTTGAACGGCAACGACAGTAGCGACGCACGATCCTCGGGCTGCATATCGTCTGCCCCGGTCTTCTCCGTCCGCGACAGCAGGGTACGGAACTCCGGCAGGTCGTCCGAACTGATGAAGGAATACTGCTCGAAAAACTCATGGCCCGGCGGCAGATCGGCAAAGATCTCGATCATCGTTTCCGCGACGGAGCGGCCGGCCGCGAGCATGTCGTCGATCAGGTCGGCATCGCGCAGGACCTGCAGCACATAGTCATTCTCGGCCATCCGGTCATGATCGAACGCATCGCCGACCGTGGTACCGAAGAGCAAATTCTCCGCCACGCTGGCATTCGTGTTGTATGTCGACCTGTCGAACTTCTCGACCAGGCCGGCATATTCGGGCTCGCCCAGGCGTTCCGTCAGGCCCGCGCGCGCCTGCAGTGCCGCCGCGGCGATGTCCTGACGTCGGTCCGGGTCGACCGTGCCGCGCAGGCCGAGATTGTAGATGTCGTCCGACATTTCGACGACCTCGAGCACCTGGATCAGCCGGGTGAACAGCTCGTCCATGTCCTTCACGCCGGCGGCCTCGAAATCGACCCAATCCGCCTTGTAGTCCGACGCGAGATTTCCTGTCCGCGCGGCCTCGGCGAAGTCCCGCTCGCGGCCCGGCGCTTCTTCGTCATCATATTCGGCGGGGCGAATCGGGCGATTCTTGAGCCCGTAGAGCAGATTGTCGCGCACGCTGGCGGACTGCATGAACGGCGCGCCCGACACATAGGTCATGCGTCGGCCGGTCACCGCTTCCGGCAGGGTCGCCAGGTCATGTCCCGCGATCTTGATCTGCCCCGAGGTGGGGAGCGCGAGACGCGCAAGCACCTGGCCCAGATAGTCCTTGCCGCTGTTGCCCGATCCGACAATCGCCAGGTTGGAATCCGATCCCATCTTGATCGTCAGGTTCGCGAGCCGGCGCACCTCGTCCTCATCGACCAGGCTGACATTCGAGATATCGATCTCGCCGGCCAACGAGAAGCCCGGCTCGGCATCGGTATGCTGCAGCGCATCGTCGAGCATGTCATCGACATCGAACTGGCTCACCACCTGGTCATATTTGACCCGGGCGTCGGCCTGCTGCTGGTACCAGTTGAGCATTTCCTTCCAGGGCGACGACATCTCGCGATGGGCGCCGATGACGGCGACGAGCTGACCGATATCGAGCTTGCCGTCGATCACCAGCAGGCCGCCGAACAGGTAGAAGAGGAATGGTGCCAGCTTGTCGAGGAAGTTGTTCAGCGCCTTGATCATGTACTTGCGCTGAAAAATCTCGAACCGGATGTTGTAGATGTTGCTCAAGCGGTCCGTGAACCGCGCGAGCTCCAGGTTCGAGGCGTCGTTGGCGTGAATATCGACGATACCGCTGACCGTCTCGCCCACATGGTCGGAAAGGTGCCGAATTTCCCGCAGCCGGGCCTTGCCCAGCGCACTGACCTTCTTCTGCAACCGCGGCACCACATAGATTTGCAGCGGATAGAAGGCGGCAGCGGCCAGACCGAGCCAGGGGTTCTGGACGATGATGAAACCGATGGCGACGAGCAGCAGCCCGCCCTGGAAGATCGGATCGACGACCGCCCCCACGAAGAAGGCGCCCACAGGTTCCGTCTCGGCGGTGATCATCGAGATGATTTCGCCCTGGCTGGTTCGCTTGAACCGGGGGATTCGGAACCGCAGCACCCGCGAGAACAAGGCGTAGCGAAGGCGGCGCAGCAGTCGCTCGGCGGTCCGCCCCTTGCTCGTGTTGATGTGGAACTTGAGCGCGTTGTTGACCACAACGAGCGCCAGGAAGATCGAACAGAGGATGACCAGGAAGGTGGACTGCGAGACCTGGAGCGGGATCTCCGCAAACCCCAGAACCGCAAGCCGGAAAACCTCTTCCTTGGCCTCCAGGGCCCGGTTGATGATCTGCTTCGGCAGGTCCAGGAGCATAAAGCCCACAGGCCAGGACAGCACCACGAAAGCCAGAATGTACAACTGGTTCCGGCCGCTGTAGCGCAGTACGAAGCTGTACATGCTGCGTTCGAGACGTTCACTCACGCGCTTCTCCCGGAAACCTACTGACCCACGCACATAAGGGCTAAGACTACCGCATCCATACAAAAACGGTAACTCATTCGCGACCAAGTTCTTCCGATTGTTGATGAATCAAGGACTTTCGGCGAATAACCGGGTTGTGCCATAGTCCCGCCGAACGCGCGCAACGAACGGGAGTTGGTTTTGCCCACGCGCAACCGGCGAGTCCTGATTTACAGCCACGATACATTCGGTCTCGGCCATCTGCGCCGCTGCCGTGCCATTGCCCATGCGCTGGTGCAACACGATCCGGGCCTGAGCGTTCTGATCCTGTCCGGCTCCCCCATCATCGGAAACTTCGAATTCCGCAACCGGGTCGATTTCGTTCGCATCCCCGGCGTGATCAAGCTCCAGAATGGCGAGTACACGCCCCTGAAGCTGCCGATGGACATCGAGGAAACGGTGGCGCTGCGCGCCAACATCATTCGTCACACCGCGCTGTCCTATGAACCCGACGTGTTCATCGTCGACAAGGAGCCCCACGGCCTGCGCGGCGAGGTGCTCGACACGCTCATCGCGCTCAAGGAATGCGGCACCCAGCTGATCCTCGGCCTGCGCGACATCCTCGACGATCCGCTCCTGCTCGCACCCGAATGGCAGACCAAGAACGTGCTGCCGGCGCTGGAGAACCTCTACGACGAAATCTGGATCTACGGCCTGC
>JABJEK010000025.1 GCA_018702955.1 Rhodospirillaceae bacterium
CGTTCCTGCAACTCGTATTGATCGCCTTGGCCCCACCGGTCTGACGTGTCTGCGATTTCTGTCTCATCTGCGTTCCCTTCGGTCACTACGATGAGCCAGAAATCCTCTCTTAGGTAATCCCGCTGATTTGTTCCGTAGGTGCTGACGTTAGACACACCCAACCTCAGTTGAGCTTGAACCTAGCGGCAGCGGGTTAAGAGAGGATTTACTTCCCGTCTCCGCGAGAAAGACGACCTCAGGCGTTGACGTCGATAACCGTCCGGCCGCGCACGTCGCCGGCCAGAATCGACTTGGCCAGGTCCGGCACCTCGCCGAGAGAGGCCACGCGGGTCATATTATCCAGCTTGTCGAGCGGAAGATCCGTGGCAATCCGTTGCCAGATGCGCAGCCTGTGTTCTTTCGGCTGCATCACGGAATCGATGCCCAGGACGTTCACCCCGCGCAACAGAAACGGCAGTACCGTCGTCTCGAGCGTGTTGCCGCCCGCCAGCCCGCAGGCCGCAACCGAGCCGCCATACTTCATCTGCGCCAGGACGGTCGCGAGGGTCTTGCCCGCCACCGCATCGACACAGCCCGCCCAGCGTTCGCGTTCGAGCGGCCTGGACTCGGCCTCCAACAAATCCGCGCGATCGATGACTTCCGACGCCCCCAGTTCCTTGAGATAGCCCTCAAGCTCCCGGCGCCCCGATGACGTCACGACCGTGTAGCCAAGCTTCGCCAGGATGGCGATCGCAACACTGCCGACACCACCCGCACCGCCGGTGACCAGCACTTCTCCCGCGTCGGGCGTGAGGCCATGGGCCTCCAGCGCATCGACGCACAACATGGATGTGAAGCCGGCAGTCCCGACCGCCATCGCCTGCCGGGTCGTCAGGCCTTCGGGCAACGGCACCAGCCAGTCGGCGTTGACCCGCGCCTTCTGCGCCAGACCGCCCCAGTGAATCTCGCCCACGCGCCAGCCGGTCAGAACAACCTTGTCACCGGGTGCGAAGGCAGAGTTGTCGGACTGTTCCACCGTGCCGGTGAAATCGATACCGGGCACATGGGGAAACTCCCGAACAAGGCGTCCAATATTGCCGTTTACGACGAGGCCGTCCTTGTAGTTGATGGTCGAATATTCAACCGCAACCGTGACGTCACCTTCCGGCAGGGCATCGACGCCGACATCGGTGACAGACGCAGACACCTTATCCTCGCCCTGCTCAAGCAGGACGGCTTTGAACGTTTCACTCATGTCATTGCAATCCCGGTTCGTGGGGTCGAGGCGCTAGCGCAACGGCTCGAGGATCGAGACGTAGCTCGAGACCGCCGAGCCGCCCATGTTGAACACGGCACCCAGTTTCGGGCTGTCGAGTTGCAGATCACCGGCGGTACCCGTGAGCTGCATGGACGCGATGGCATGCATCGACAAGCCGGTCGCACCCAACGGGTGACCCTTGGACTTGAGACCGCCCGAACGGTTCACCGGAAGCTTGCCGTCGGCGTAGGTCCAGCCTTCCTTGATCGCCGTCTCGCCCTGACCCTTCTCGGTCAGCCCCATCGCCTCGTAGGAGAGGAGCTCGGCGCTGGTAAAGCAGTCATGGACTTCGGCGAATCCGAGATCCCCGATCGAGATACCGGCCTCCGCGAAGGCCCGGGAGAAGGCCTCGGCAGGCCCCTCGAAATCGATCACCGTCCGGCGCGACATCGGCAGATAGTCCTGCACATGCTGGGCCGCGCGGAAATAGACCGCCTTGTCCATCTTGAGCGCGGTGTCGACGTCGCTCAGCACGATGGCCGCAGCACCATCCGACACGAGCGAGCAATCGGTACGCTTGAGCGGCCCGGCCACGACGGGGTTCTTCTCGGACACGTTCCGGCAGAAGTCATAGCCGAGATCCTTCTGCAACTGGGCATAGGGGTTGTCGCAGCCATTCTTGTGGTTCTTCGCCGCGATCATCGCCAGCGCGTCCGACTTGTCGCCGTATTTCTGGAAGTAGGCGTCGGTGATCTGGCCGAAGATCTCGGCAAAGCTCGAAGCTGATTCCTCGCGCAGGTAGGACGCCTTGGAAAGAATGCCGCCGAGCACCTCACCACTGACGTCGGTCATCTTCTCGACCCCGACGACCAACACGATCCGGCCTTTCTTCGCCGCGATGTGATTGAGGCCCTGATAGATCGCCGCGGATCCGGTCGCACAGGCATTCTCGACATGGGTCGAAGGCTTGAAACGCAAATCCTCATGGGCCTGCAACACGAGCGAGGCCGGAAATTCCTGACGCACGAAGCCGCCGCCGAAGGTTCCCAGATAGATCGCATCGACATCCTTCGGCTCCACGCCGGCATCGCGCATAGCGCCCGTGGCCACGCTGACAATCATGTCCTCGATGTCGTCGTCCACGCGCTTGCCGAATTTCAGATGGTCCCAGCCAACGATGCATGCGGTCATGAGTGTCTCTCCTTGGTCTCGACGGGCGCTTGCGAATAGGGCCCCGAATGAAAATGGGTCGGGCGAATTATTCGCCGTGACCTTAGGTGCAGTGCACAATATTGACAGAAAACGCAGGCCCGCAAAACACAGAAATCAGCCAAAAGTCGGAGACGGTTCCACCCGATGGGCAACAGTTTGAATTGTTTACAAAAATCCTGCGTTACGTGGTGCCGAGGCCTAGGATGCCACCTTCGCAACATCTTGGACGGCACTCGATCATGCCCCGGATTCTACTTCCCGCCGCGCTTCTCCTGGCCGTCCTTTTGACCGCGTGCACCCAAGATTCCGCGGTTCGGGACCTCGAGGGGCGGCGAATAGGTGAGCTCGACTGGCAGCCGATCGCCGCCAATAAAGCCCGGCTATCGATCACCGACGATCGGGCGCGGGTCCTGTCTCGTGAGCGTGTCGAACTGCACAGCCGATATATGGAACGATGGTCGCTGGAAGGTGGACATCTGGTCTACGAAGCACTTGTGAGTGGCGGCTTCGGCGCCGAAAGCAAAACGCCCGCCTACCTGCATCGGCTGTACGGCGACGACCCGGCCCTGAAGCGCCAGGGCGTCGGCTTCGACGCAAACGACGTTCGAATACGCCAGGACCTCACATTCGTGGTCGCCCATTCAAAGCGCGTCACATGCTTTGTTTTCGTATCTGTTTTCGGTGAGGCCTCTCTCGCCCAGAGCGCTGGCGATCAGCTCTTGCGTGGCGGCATTTGCCAGCCGGTCCAGACCGGTGACCCGGCGGGAAACGATCTCGATTTCATCAGAATTCTGGAAAACCTGCGGGTATCCGGCAAGCCAATTCTGCGCGAGTGATCAGGCCGTCAGGCCGCGCGGCGTCCGGTCTCGAGCGCATCGCGTACATTCTCGGCATCGCGGATACCGAGCATGTGATGGGCGTGCCACAGCGCATAAAACAGCAACACCCATGCCGCAAAGCCCGGGCGCTTCCCCTTTTTCGAAAAGAGTGATTCAACCGCGCGCGGGTCACAAACCTCGAGGATACCGGGCTGGTGCGCGACCAGCGGTCCGATCTCCAGCGCGCTGGCTTCCATCCATTCGGCAACCGGGACACTGAAACCCCGCTTGCGATCAAACGGACGCGCCTGGGGAAGGACACCGTCGAGCCATTTCCGCAATAACCATTTGCCGCGCCCGTCGCGTACCTTGAGATGGTCCGGCAGTCGAAAAGCAACCGCCGCAACCTCCGGGTCCAGGAAGGGGGTCCGTCCCTCGACCCCATGAGACATCAGGCAGCGGTCTACCTTGATCAGCAGATCATTGGGCAGCCAGTCCGCGCAATCTGCCGCCTGGGCGGATTGCAGACGGCTGTAGGTGCCGGTGTCGGCCGTTTGCTCGGCGGCCGCGATACCATCGCGCCAACCCGTCGGTGGATCCCGCAGCACACCCAGACCATCAAACACACCGCGCGCGCGCATGCCGCGTCCGCCGCGCCACCAGGGCCGCATGGCGCTGCGGTAGCGGCCATATCCGGCGAAGAGTTCATCCCCGCCCTCGCCGGTCAGAACCACTTTCAGCCCCGCCGCCTTCACCGCCTCTGCGAGGAAGTATGTCGGCACCATCGCATAGTCGGCCGCCGGGTCATCCATCGCCGCAGCGATCTTCGGCAGCTCGCGCCAGAACATATCGGCATCGATCGCCAGGTCGGTCATCTCGGCGCCCGTAATCCTGGCCAGCTCGCGCGCATGTTCGCGCTCGTCTGGAACCGATGTGCCGACAAAGCCTGCGGTGAATGCCTGTACCGGTTGGCTGTTGAGTTCCGACATCAATGCCAGAAGTGCCGAACTGTCGACGCCACCGGAGAGGAACATCCCGTAGGGCACATCGGAACGCTGATGCACTTCCACGCTGTTGCGCAACGCCGTGTCGAGAAGCTCCAGCGCGGTTTCCTCGCTCCAGTCTGCAGCACCCTCCGACGGCAGAACGGACCGGCGTCGACGGGCCACCACGCGGCCGTCGCGCACGACAACGGATTCCCCCGGCAACACGCGTGTGATGCCGTCGAACACCGTCTCGGCACCGGTCGTGAATTGAAGCTGAAGCAATTCAGCAAGCGCGGTCGGATTGACCCGGGGCGCGACCATCCCGGAATCGATGAGCGCCTGCGGTTCCGACGCGAACGCAAAACCGTGGTCGGTCTGGGCATAGTAGAGCGGCTTGATCCCGAACGGATCGCGCGCCAGCACCAACTGCCCCTCGATCGGATCATAGAGCGCGATGGCGTACATGCCCCGCAGATGGTCAACAAAATCGAGGCCATATTTCCGGTAGAGATGCAGCGGCGGCTCACAATCGGATTGGGTCGAGAACTCCTCACCCTCCATCTGCGCGCGCAATTCGACATAGTTGTAAATTTCACCGTTCGCAACCAGGACAGCTCCGCCCGGCTCGTAGAGCGGCTGGTTGCCGGTCTCCAGATCGATGATGGCGAGACGGGTCTGGCCCAGTGCCACATTCCGCGCCGTATAGGCGCCCTCGCCGTCCGGCCCACGGTGACGCAGGGAGTCGACCAGTCGCTGCAGCACACCCGCATCTGCGGTCGCGCCATCGGCTCCCATGACACCTGCGATTCCACACATCGTCAGATAACCCGCTCGAAGAAACTCTGATACTGCGCGACGACAGCCTGCTCGGTGTAACTTTCTTCGAACCGCCGGCGACCTTCAACGGCCAGGCGGGCGGCATTTGCGGGGTCGGCGACAAGCGCGCGGATACCCGCTGCAAGCTCGTCGGGATCATCCACCGGCACGAGAAGTCCTGCCGCATCATCGCCGATCAGGCTGGCCGGCCCGGCGGCAGCGGCGGCCACGACGGGCTTCCCGGCCGCCCAGGCTTCCAAAACTATATTACCCAGCGGCTCCTGGCGTGACGGGCAGACAAAAATATCGCAGGCCTGCATCAACGCATCGGAATCGTCGCGCCAGCCGAGAAACCGCACGCGGTCGCTCACACCAAGTTCGGTTGCGAGTTTCGACAGATTGGCGGCCTCCGGGCCTTCGCCGGCGATCCACAGCCAAGCGTCCGGCAGTTTTGCGAGTGCGCGCAAAAGAACATCGAAGGCCTTGTTCTCGTGCAGCCGCCCCATCGCCAGCAACAGCGGTGCATCCAGCGGCGTGTCAAACCCGATCCGCGAGATCGCGGGACGTTGTGGCGGGTTTACGAAGTTGGGCAGATAGACGATCCGGTCCCGGTCAAAGCCCTGCTCGGCAATATGCTCGACAATTTCTTGCGTATTGCCGATCAAATAGTCGCAGTGACGGTAGTACTTCAGGTCATAGTATCCGCCGAGCCGGGCGATCAGTTTGTAGCCGCCCGGGCGCTCCGATTTGGGCGTCGCCCAGCTCGCACGGCTCATCCAGCTGAGAATGATATCGGGTTTGTAGCGTTCTATCTCACGCTGCAATGCGGGCCGCGTGCGGAAATCCATCCGCCCGCCAAACGGCAGTTCCAACGGCTCGACCCCACCATTGCGCAGTGCGCGCGCGCGAACCGAATCCCGACGTATAATCACGCGTTGTTCGAGATTGATATTGGCAAACGCAATCGCCAGCCGGACGAAAAACGCCTCCGCGCCCCCTACTTCCGCGCCCGCCATAGCCTGGAGCAGTCGCAAGTTTACTCATCCTCCAGATGGGCTTTGAGATAGCTGAGAATCGGATAGAGACTGGCCATCAGTGCAATCAAAAACCCGTACTGGCCTTCACGATAACCGCGCCTGGCCACATAGCATTTCCAGAAGCGCGAGAATATTCGCCGCAGATTATGCCTGAAACTGCCGATATCTCCGGATTCGCGCAAATCCCGCGCGCGCGCACTCGTGTAGCGATCAAGCCGATGGATCATGTCTGAGATATTGCGGTCCACGTAGTGGATCATTGGGGCCTTCAACCGGCCCAATTCACCCTTAAGTACAGACGATGTATGTATTCGTTGATCTCCACAGATTTTGGCGGGCCCCCGATTAACATCATTGGCGAATAAACGAACAGTAGCGCTCACACCCCAAGACGCACCCCAACCGAATTCAACCAGTCGATCGCCGACATAATTGTGAAACGGTATGAGAAAATGACCGTAGGGCGCATCGACAATCGTCGCTCGGATGTCCTTCGCTAGGTCAGGTGTCACTCGTTCGTCGGCATCGACTTCGAGAATCCAATCGCCGGAGCAGATTTCAATCCCGCGGTTTCTACGCGCGCCTTCGATCTCCCACGCCCCCGTCTCGATCCTGGCGGCATGTGCGCGTGCAATCTCTTCGGAACCATCGCTGCAGCGATCGAGGACGACGACGATTTCATCGGCAAAGCGCAACGCGGCCAGGCAATCGTCGAGCTGGTCCTCTTCGTTATGCGCAACCACAAGGGCGGACAATCGGGGCATATGCTCCTGAGTAGTCATTTCGGTAGTCCTTGAACAATCATTCTCGATCCCCACCCACGCGGCGCCACAAACTCGCGGACGCCCTGACGACTGTATCAACGGACAGGCTGTCCATCAGCGTTTCCGTCGTGCGGTGATCATAACCCTTTCCGCCGACAAGCTCGGAGTAGGGTTTTTCGGTCGTGACCCATGCCGCCCTGGATCCCCACGGTCCATAGCGCTCCGGCCGGCTGGGGCCAAACAACCCCAGCGTCGGAATGCCCGCGGCAGCAGCCATGTGCATCAGGCCCGAATCATTTCCGACAAATAGCGCTGAGCGAAGCAAACAGGCAGATATTGTCGGCAGGTCTTGCGTGCCCACGAGATCGATCCGCCTATCCGCCGGAATGGCGCCGAGTACCGGCGCTGCGGCTTCACGCTCGTTCTCGGCACCCAGCACCGCAATGGCGGCGTCCGGCAGAACGGCGTCCGCCTGTGAACCGGCGATCCCCGTTAAACGCTGGAACGTTTCGACGAATCGTTCTGCGGGCCAGGTTTTCCCCTGCCAGTTCGCCGTCGGTGCGATGGCGATAATCGGCACACCGTCCGGTAACAACTCAGTGGCGGCGGCATGATGTTTCTCACCCGTCCAAAGTCGCGGGATCGGAGGGTTTTCCGACAATCCCAATGTTCGCGAAAACGTAACCACCGCATGTTCGTCGAGATGCGAGCTCGGCGGGGCAATCGCACGGCGCGACGTCAACACGGTCCAGGGAATGACGGAACGTCGCACATCCACCACAAGCGACCAGCGATGCCCTGCAACCTGGCGCCAGAGCGTGCGCCAATGGCCGGCGCGCGGTTTCTTGTGCATGGGGATCAAGCGTTCAAGGCCCGGAAGTTCCTCGAACAAGGGTGCTGCCGATGCACCGCACGCGACGGTGAATCGCGCATCGGGATAGTTCCTGTTCAGGAAGTTCAGCAGACCGGACGATAGGACGGCGTCGCCAATCCGGTTGGGACCGACATAGAGTATTCGCATGACGTTGAGGCTTATACGCGCGTGCCCAGCTTCGCGCCAATTCTTGCTGAAAAAAGAATGGGCTCGCGCCTTGCCA
>JABJEK010000026.1 GCA_018702955.1 Rhodospirillaceae bacterium
ACATGTATGGGGTCGGAGATATCCTGCCGGCCTTACGTTCGGCCGAGGAACGCGACACGGATCATGAAGTGATCCAGGCCTTCATGGCGCGCAGTGAGGGCCGCGAGTTTCAACGCGACGAAGTGCGCGAGACCGTCATTCCGGCCTATATGGGGCTGATCACGCAGGTCGATACCCATCTCGGCCGCGTCTTCGAGGCGCTCGACAAGGCGGGACGCTTCGACGACACGATGATCATCTTCACCAGCGATCACGGCGATTATCTCGGCGATCACTGGCTTGGCGAGAAGGAGATGTATCACGAGCAATCATCACGCATTCCGCTGATCGTCTATGACCCGGACGGGGCGGCCGATGGCACGCGGGGCACGGTCGACAACCGGTTTGCCGAGGCGATCGACGTGGTCCCGACCATCCTCGATGCCGCAGGGCTTGAGGTGCCCGACAATATCGTCGAGGGCCGCTCGCTGCTGCCGTTGCTGCGCGGCGAGGAACCCGATGATTGGCGCGACGCTGTCTTTAGCGAGCTCGATTACGCCTTCTATTCCGACGTGCGCGACCCGCTGGAGCGGCCGATCGATCAATGCCGAACTTTCATGGTGCGCGAGGGACGCTGGAAATACATCGCCTATGAAGGCTATCGCGCGCAGCTGTTCGATCTCGATGCGGACCCTGATGAATTGCAGGATCTGGGGGCCGATCCGGCGCATGAAGCGGAGCGGGTTCGCCTGCATCGCCGGCTCGCCGATTGGCAAAGCGGACTGAAATATCGGCTCACGGCACCCGAATCCTTCGTGCGTGAATTCAAGGTGAAAGAAGGAAAGTCGGGCGTGCTGATCGGGCATTGGTGAGCCGAGGTTGAAAACCGGGTAGTCTCTTCGCCAACAATCGATAACGGCAAACTCGGGGGAACATACCTTGGCTCAGAATTCACCACTTTCCATGTTCGACATTTCGGGCAAGTCCGCGCTCGTGATGGGCGGGACCGGGTCTTTTGGTAGCGCTGCCGCGCTGGCCCTGGCCCAGATGGGCTGCGATATCACGATTGCGGACCTCAGTCCCGACAAGGTCGAGGCCAAGGCCGAGGAGTTACGCGCCGCGACCGGCGCCAAGGTCGCCACGGCGACCGGATTGCCGGATTCCGAAGAGAACGCTGCGAATATCGTGAATGCGGCTGTCGAAGCATACGGCGCGCTCGATCTGATGTTCGTCGCCACCGGCATGAACGACGTCGGCTATATCGAGGAACAATCCTATGACAGCTGGCGCAAAGTGATGTCCGCCAACCTGGACGGCTACTGGCTGGCCTGTCAGGCAGCGGGTCGGCAGTTCGCCAAACAGCCGGCCGAACGTGGCCGGTCGAAGGTTGTCGTGGTGTCGTCCACGCGCGGCCGTCACGGGTTGCCCACCGGATACACCGGTTATTGCGCCTCCAAGGCCGGGCTCGACGGCATGGTCCGCGCGCTGGCCTGCGAGTGGGGCGGCAAGAACGCCAATATCAACGCGATCGGGCCGACGGTTTTCCGCTCGCCCCTGTCGGAATGGATGTTCTCGGACGAGGATCCGGGCAAGGCCACGCGTGAAGCCATGCTCGAACGTGTCCCGGTGGGGCGGCTCTCGGAGACCGATGATCTGATGGGCGGTCTGGTTTATCTGCTGTCGCCGGCGTCCGACTATGTGACCGGTCACACGCTCTATATCGATGGCGGTTACACCGCCGAATAGGTTTGCCTGCCGAGGTTTTGGGGAAGACACATGCTGTTCAAGATCATCCTTTGGGGCCTGTCATGGATGTTCCGGGTGTCCCGGTGGCGCTATCCGGCGTTCCGCGCGCGTTTGCTTGAACGGAATCTCGTTGTCCAGATCCGCAGCGAAGACGGCAAATCGGGCCGCTATCTGATCTTCGAGGATGGTCGTGTGCGATCAGGCGCGGGGCTGCACGACGCGCCGACCGTGTCGCTGGTTTTCAAGACCGCCAAGATCGGCGCCCGGCTGTTGATGCCGCCGATCGATCAGCTGGAACAGATCGATGCGCTGAAGAACTTCCTGGTCCGCCTGGAGGGGCCCGACGACGACGCGCTGTGGTTTGCGCAAACCGTGATGGCTGCCCTTTCCGCGGGCTGGCGTTTCGGCCGCAAGATGAAGGACGGAACCACGCGGTTCTGCACCATGACCAACGGCGGGCCGTTGTTCGTCTATGTCCGCGACGGTGAGATTTTGCGCACCACGCCGGTGACCTTCGATGGTGACGATCCGGGAACCTGGACGATCAAGGCGCGCGGCAAGGCGTTCACCCCGCCACGCAAGGGCATGCTGTCGCCCCACGCGATGAACTGGAAGGCGATGGTCAACGCGCCGAACCGGATTCACTATCCTTTGAAGCGGGTCGATTTCGACCCCAATGGCGAGCGTAATATCCAGAACCGGGGCGTTTCCGGCTACGAGCGTATCAGCTGGGACGAGGCGCTCGATATTGTTTCCGGCGAGATCAAGCGGATGAAACGCGAGCACGGCAACGGGGCCATCGCGTCGAGCAACGGCTCGCATCACAACTGGGGCAACATCGGCTATTACCTGAGCGCCAAGCTGCGCTTCATGAACGCCATCGGCACGACCGAGGTCCACCACAATCCCGACAGCTGGGAGGGCTGGTACTGGGGTGCCATGCACCATTGGGGCGGTAGCCTCCGGGTCGGCGGAGGCGAGCCGTTCGGTACCATCGAGGACTGCCTCGAGAATGCCGAGATGATCGTCTTCTGGTCGAGCAACCCCGAGGCGACCAGCGGTGTTTACGGCGGCCAGGAGGGCACGATCCGTCGCCAGTGGCTGCGTGATATCGACATCGATATCGTCCACATCGATCCCTACTACAACGACACCGCGCAGTTTCTTGGTGGCAAGTGGATCGCGCCGAAGCCGACCACGTCGCCGGCGTTGGCCCTGGCCATCGCCCATGTCTGGATCACCGAGAATACTTACGACCAGGATTATGTCGCGACCCGGACCAAGGGCTTCGAGGCCTGGCGCGACTATATCCTGGGGGCCGAGGACGGGATCGCGAAGAGCCCGGAATGGCAGGAAGCGGAGACCGGCGTGCCCGCCAAGGACGTGCGCGCGCTGGCGCGCAAATGGGCCTCCAAGCGCACCTATCTGGCGGCCGGCAGCATGGGCAATGCGTTCGGCGGTGCCGCGCGCAACGCGACCGGCACCCAGTGGACCCGCACGCTGGTGTGCCTCATGGGCATGCAGGGGCTCGGCAAGCCGGGCATCAATGTCAGCAACCTGCAACTCGGCGTGCCGCACGATTTCAGTTTCTATTTCCCCGGCTACGCCGAGGGCGGCATCTCGGGCGACCTGAACAACACCGCGATGGCGGGCGCGCTTTATCAGCGCATGCCGCAACTGCCGACGATGAACCCGTCCACGCAGAAAATCCCGCGGCTGCGGCTGCCCGACGCGATCATCGATGGCCACGCGGAGGGCTTCCTGTGGGACGCGCTTTCGATGGAAGGCCAATTTTCCAAGATCACTTATCCCAAGCAGGGCCATTCGCCGGTGCACATGCTCTATCGCTACGGCACGGCGATCCTCGGCACGTTGAGCGATTCCAATCGCTACGTGGAAATGTACCGGGCGCCCAATCTGGAGTTCGTGGTCAGCCAGGCGATCTGGGAAGAAGGCGACACGCGTTTTGCCGATGTCATCCTGCCGGCCTGCACCAGCATGGAGCGCTATGATATCGGCGAGTGGGCCAACGCCGGCGGCTATGGCGCCCATTTCCACTCCCAGACCAACAACCGGATCATCACCTTCCAGGCCAAATGCATCGAGCCGATCGGGGAATCGAAATCCGACTACGAGATTTTCTCGCGGCTCGCCTGCCGTCTCGGCCTCGGGGCCTATTACACCGAGGGCATGCGCGACATCGATTGGGTGAAGCGCATGTTCGATGCGTCGGATCTGCCGCAGCATATTTCCTGGACGAAGTTCATCGAGCGCGGTTACTTCGTGGTGCCGCCCGAGGCGCCTGAGCTGCGTCCGCCGACGGCCTATCGCTGGTTTGCCGAGGGCGAGAAGAAGAATATTCCCGAGGCGATGCCGTTGCCGGGTGATTACACCGAGCAGTTCCTCGAGGGATTGCAGACCCAGTCGGGTCTGTTCGAGTTCGAAAGTTCGAGCCTCAAACGTTTCGCGCCGGACGACCCGGAGCGCCCCCCGATCGTGAAGTATCAATCCTCATGGGAGGGGCCGAACGTCGCCGGACTGGGTGATCGCTACCCACTGCAGCTGCTCACGCCGCACTCGCGTTTCAGCTTCCACAGTCACGGGGACGGCAAGGACAGTTTCCTCAATGATATTCCCGATCACCGGGTGCTGATCGATGGTCACTATTACTGGGTGCTGCGCCTTAACCCGACGGATGCGGCGGCGCGCGGTATTTCGGCCGGTGACCTGGTGAAGGTATTCAACGACCGGGGCGCCGTTTTGTGCGCCGCTCTCCTGACCGAGCGTCTGCAGCCCGGTGTCGCCCATGGGTATGAATCATCGGCCGTCTACGACCCGATGGGAGAACCCGGCCGGTCTGTCGATCGCGGCGGGTGTCTCAATCTGCTGTCGCCGCGGCGGTCACAGATCAAGAATTCCCACTCGATGGCCAACAGCACGGCGATGGTCGAGATCGCGGCCTGGGACGGCGTGATTGAATATGAACGGGCCGAGCCCGTGAGCGTGGGAGGTGCGGCATGAGCCAGGCCAAATGGAACCTGATCGTCGACGTCGCCAATTGCACGAACTGCAACAATTGCACCCTGGCGGTGCAGGACGAGCATGTGGGCAACAGCTTCGCCGGCTACGCGGCGGAGATGCCCAAGCACGGGCATCGCTGGATCGATATCAAGCGTCGCGAACGCGGGCAGGGGACCATGACCGACGTCGCCTACCTGCCGACCATGTGCCAACACTGCGACGACGCACCCTGCATCGCTGCGGCCAAGGACGACGCAATAAAGAAACGCGCCGACGGGATCGTTGTGATCGACCCGGACAAATCCAAGGGACAGAAACAGATCGTCGATGCGTGTCCCTATGGCGCGATTTTCTGGAACGACGAACTGGATATTCCCCAGCACTGGATCTTCGATGCCCACCTGCTCGATGCGGGCTGGACGGAGCCGCGTTGCGTCGATGTCTGTCCGACGGGTGCATTGCGGTCGCTCAAGGTTGATGACGGCGCGATGCAGAAAGTCTCGCAGGAGGAGGGCCTGGAGCCGCTCCGGCCCGACCTCGATACCAAACCACGTGTGCACTACAAAAATCTCTGGCGCTACGCGAAATGCTTCGTCGGCGGGACCGTTTCGAGCGAACGCGACGGGCTCGTCGATTGTGTCGAGGGCGCGCGGGTTGTGTTGTCGCAGGACGGAAAACCCGTCGCGGAAACCACGACCGACGGATATGGCGATTTCAAATTTGATCAGCTGGACGCGGATAGCGGTGCCTACACAATCGAGATTACCGCCGATGGTCTGGCCGCTGAACGGCGCGAGGCGACATTGGGCGAGAGCATCAATCTCGGCGAAATCCGCCTGGGCAAGTGAGCACGCAACACAAAGATCGCGATTGGGCCGCCTACTACATCAAGACCGGTAGCCGCCCACCGCGCGAAACGTTGATGTTCGCGCTCGACCGGTTCGATGCCGAACCGACCGACGCGGCGCGGTTTGCCGTTGATCTCGGTGCGGGATCGGGACGTGACGTGATTGAAATGCTGCGCCGGGGTTGGCGGGTGTTGGCGATCGACGCCGAGCCGGATGCCATCGACGCGCTTAACGCGCGGCCGGACTTGCCGCCCGAGGCCGATCTGTCCGGCAACATCGCCCGGTTCGAGAATGCGACATGGCCGGAATGCGATCTGGTGAACAGCAGCTTCGCGCTGCCGTTATGCGCGCCGAAGGATTTTGAGGATGTGTGGCGGCAAATCGTCTCCTCGTTGCGCCCGGGCGGGCGTTTCGCCGGCCAGCTCTATGGCGAGAGAGACAGCTGGGTGGGGCGCGACGGCATGACCTTCCATAGCCGCACCCAAGTCGAGGCCCTGCTCGCGGATTTCGATGTCGAGTATTTCGTCGAGGAAGAGGACGACTCCACCACCCCGCGCGGCGAGGCGAAACACTGGCATGTGTTTCACATTGTGGCCCGTCGCCTTGTGGCAAACGCCTGAGTTTAATTTTTCCAGTCGAACAGCGCCGGTTCCTTGGCCAGGAAGCGTTTGACCGCGTCCCGGTGGTAGTCGCTGGCATTGGCCTCGGCCTGGGCGTCGGCCTCGGCGGCCAGGGCCGTGGTGCGATCGGTCTCGAGGGCTGAACCCATCACCCGCTTGGCGATGCCGATGGCGTCCGGTGAGGCGTTGGCGAATTTCGCCGCATAGTTTTGGGCATGCCCGAGCAATTCATCCCCGGCGAGCACCTCCAGCACCAGCCCGTATTCACGCGCGTCCCCCGCGCTGAGTTCGCGTGCGGTGAGCACCAGATCCTTGGCCCGTTGCAGGCCGACCAGGCGCGGCAGCAGATACATCGCACCCCAGTCGGGCACGAGGCCGATCCGCCCGAACGACATGATGAAACGGGCGTTGTCGGCGGCGAATGCGAAGTCACAGGCGATGGCGAGAGAAAATCCCGCTCCCGCCGCCGCACCGTTGACGGCGGCGATGGTCGGCACGGGCAGGTCGAGCCAGCGTTCGAGCGTGACATGGGATTCCTGCATCCGTGCGCGCATGGCGTCGGGACCCTTGGCTGACATCTCCTGCAACACCCTGAGGTCGCCTCCGGCGCAGAAGGCTTTCCCGGCCCCGGTCAGGACGACGGCGGAAATATCCTTTCCGGCCCGTTCGGAGAGCTCCGTCACGGCGTCGGCAAATTCGTCGCGCATCGCACCGCCCAACGCGTTGCGCGCCTTGGGTCGGTTGAATGTGAGTGTCGCGACGCTGTCATGCACGTCGAGCATGAGTTCGGTGTAGGCCATGAAACGATTCCGCTGTCTTATATGGTATGAGCGCGAAGAGCCGATACTATGCCATGCCCGCGTCTAATGTGGCCGGCATATGAAATTCAAAATGGAGCGTGCGATGAGTGATTCCAATCTTCTCGAACCGACCGTCGACCCGGACAAGAAAGTCGTCAGTTACCGAAACGTGGTCTGTCAGAATCCCGCCGGTGGTGCGCGTACCACGGTTGCGGTGCGCGACACGCCCGGTTTCGTCATCGACGAGCCGACCGAACGCGGCGGCACCAACATGGGGCCGACCCCGGTTGAATCGGTCATGGGTGGCCTGTGCGGTTGTGATGCCGCCATCACCCATATGGTCGCCGATCTGTTGGAGTTCGAATATGGCGATGTGGATTATGTGTGCGATGCCGAGATCGATGTGCGCGGCTCACGCGGCGTGAAGGGGGTTCGTCCCTATTTCGAGAAGGTCACGGTCACGAAGACATTTCGCACCAACGAGACCGCCGAACGGGTCGAGAAGCTGAAGGCGAATGTCGAGCAGCGCTGCCCGGTCAGCAACCTGATCCGGGATGCCGGCGTCGACCTTCACATCGAGTGGGTCATCGAGCCGATGTAGCAAGGCCAGGACCGGGCCGCGCGCCCGGCCCTGATATTGCCATGCCTAGCGCTTGAGGCGTGCGGCCTCGCCGAGGATGGCGCAGACGGCTGCGGTATCCTCATCCTGGCGACCCTGGGCCATGCCGGCGACGTAGATGTCGGAGCAGGTGGTAAACAGCGGGGTCGGGCAGTCGAGCGATTTCGCGAAGGCGCCGATCACGGACATGTCCTTCTGCCAGACCGAGATCTTCATCGTCGCATCGGAGTAATCGTCGGCCACCATCATCGGGCCGCGCACCTCGAACATGCGTGACGTGCCCGCGCTGTCGCTGATCACGTCGTAGATCTGTTGCGGATCGAGCCCGCCCTTCATGCCCATGACCATGGCTTCGGCGGCGGCGATGTTGTGGATCGCCACCAGATGGTTGGCGACATATTTCATCCGGCTGCCGTTGCCGAATTCGCCGACATAGTAATGCGCCCGCGCGAAGCCCTCGATGACGTCGGCGCAGATGTTGGCGGCCGCCTCGTCGCCGCTCAGATAGACCGCGAGATCCTTCTCACGCGCCTGAGCGCCGGTGCCCGACAGTGGGGCATCGAGCATGGTCACACCGGCGGCGGCGAGCGCATCATGATTGCGTTGCTTGTCCTCGATCGGGAATGTCGAGCATTCCATGATGATGACGTCTTTGTTGCCGGCCGACGCGATCCCGTTGTCGCCCGTGCACACCGCGTCGAGGGCGGCAGTTGTCGGCAGCGACGTGATGACGATGTCCGACGCCTGGACGACCTCCGCAGGTGACGCGGCGACGGTGCCGCCTTTGCCCGCGAGCTCGTCACAACGCGCAGGGTCGAGATCGAACCCCGTTACGCTGTAGCCGGATTTCAGAAAATTGCCCGAGATGGCGGACCCCATAATACCCAGGCCGATCAGGCCGATGCGTTTCGACATGGAACAAACACTCCCCGTTTCGTGTCCGGCATGGCGCCGGTGGTTTTGCTGCGCCGGGTTATATCATCATCTGATGCTTGTGCGAGTGACCGGGCGCGACGTGCCCGTGCGAACATGCTATGGCGCGCCCATGATTGATGGCCACATCCGCGAATGACCTACCTCGTTTTTCTGCGCAGCAATTTCCGGTTCATCGGTTACGGCTTTCTTCTGACCATGCTGTCGAGCTATGGCCAGACCTTCTATGTCGCGCTGTACGGCACGGAAATCCGGGCCGAGTTCGGGCTCGGGCATGGCAGCTTCGGCGCGGTCTTTTCGACCGTCAGCATCGTCGCGGCGGTATCGCTGGTCTGGCTCGGGCGACTGATCGACCGGGTTGATTTGCGCCGTTACACGGCGGTGACGCTGACCGCGTTGACGGGGTCGATGGTGGTGCTGTCGTTCGCCCATTCGCTCTGGCTGTTCGCGCTGGCGCTTTTCGTTATCCGGTTGTGCGGGCAGGGGCTTGCGATTCACATCATGGGCACGGCCATGGCGCGATATTTTCCGCAAGACCGCGGCAAGGCACTGAGCCTCTCGGGGCTCGGCCTGGCGACCGGCGAGACGATCCTGCCGATCACGACCGTGGCGCTGATCGCCGCGATTGGCTGGCGGAATGTGTGGCTGGCGACCGGCCTCGTGACTGCCCTGGTGCTGCTGGTGCTGGTGCCGATCGTGCTGAAGGGGTTCGATCAGCGCCATGCCGACTATCTCGCACGACAGTCACAAAGTGGCGGTCGGCACGGCGAAGGCCGTGACTGGACCCGCCTCGAGGTGCTCCGCGATCCGCGTTACCTCGGCGTCATGGTGCTGCTGCTCGCCTATCCCTATGTCTCGACAGGCGTGTTGTTCCATCAGGCATATATCGCCGAGATACGAGGCTGGCCGATCGAATTACTGGCGACGGGTCTCATTTCGATGGCGTTCATGAAAGTCCTCACATCGCTGGCGATCGGACCGATGATTGATCGCAGCGGCGCGGTACGGTTAATACCCGCCTCCGCGCTGCCGTTCATCGCCTGTTTCGTCGCCCTTGGCGTCTCCGGCCATCCTTTGATCCCGTATGTTTTCCTCGGCGCGCTGGGCGTCGGGATCGGCATGTTGCAGCCCATATTGTCGGCGATGTTCGCCGAGATGTACGGGGTCCGGAATCTGGGCGGGATCCGTGCCATGTCGGTGGCCGCGATGGTTCTGGCGGCGGCGGCTGCGCCGGCGACTTTCGGCTTTGCCTTCGACCTCGGCGTTTCTATTGAGACCGTGACCGTTACCTGCATCATCTATATGGCGCTCGCCGCCGGGCTCGCCCTTATTGTCCTGCGCCGCCACGCAGACCCGTTGATCGCGAACGACTGAACCGTCCACACCCGTTTTTCGGGCATTAACCGTTTTTCAATTCGCCAGGGGATAACCTGCCTGATGTCGCCGGACGTTGATCTTCCGGTCATGCGGGAAGGTTTCCATGTCACTGAACACACTCGTTGCCGTTCTGGTCGGATTTGGCCTTTTCATCGCGGCGATCGCCTTGAGCACGAACAACTACTTTGTGTTCCTGAGCGGTGCGGGCGCGATCCTCGTGCTCGGCGGGACGCTGGCATCCACCTTCATCAGCTACGAATACACATATGTGATGGACGGGCTGCGCGGCATCATGGGTGCGTTCAAGATCGACCGCCGGGGCCGCTCCCGCCTGAATGCCGAGGTCGGCCGGGTCATCCGCTGGGCCTATCTGGTCCAGAAGGAAGGCATCGTCAGTCTCGACGCCGAGGCCAAGAAAACGCCGGGCTGGGACGGTGGCTTCCTGCGCTTCGGCGTGGAACTCCTCACCTCCGAATACGACGGCACGAAAGTGCAATCGATTCTCGGGAATGTGATTGAGTCGACTTACGAGCGAAACATGGTTGGCGCGCAGGTGCTGCGCAGCATGGCGACCGCCGCGCCCGCCTTCGGCATGGTTGGTACATTGATCGGTCTGATCATCATGCTCGACAGCATGGGAGATGACCCCAGCCAGATCGGTGCCGGACTGGCCGTTGCCCTGGTCACGACCCTCTACGGGATCATGCTGGCCCGCCTGGTCTTTGCGCCCGCCGCGGCCAAGCTGCAGCAGCGCGAGGAAATATTCCGGTTCCGTAATTACATGATCGTTGAAGGCCTCTCGATGCTGGCGGACAAGGCGAGCCCGCGGGTGATCCAGGATCACATGAACAGCTATCTCGACCCGACCATCCGCTACGATATCGACCGGCAGCTCAAGGGCCGCCCGGGTGGTAAGCCCGCTGGCGCACCCGCCAAGGTGAAGGCGAAACCCGCCGGCGCCACCGCCTGAGCCGGGTGATGCTCGGCCCGCGCAAATCCTTTTACCGTCCGCTACGCCGCGACGAGTCCGATGGTGACCATGAGTGGTTGCTGACCTTCGCCGACGCGATGACGCTGCTGCTGGCGTTTTTCATCATGCTGGTGAGCTTCTCGAAGGTCGATATGCTGACATTCGAGCAGGTGAAGGCTGGCATCGCCCGCGATCTCGGCCAGCGCTCGATCACGCGGCCGGCCGCACAACTTCGCGCCGAACTGGATACCCTGGTCGATTCGCTTGGTGTTGCCGATGCGGTCCGTATCGATACGTTCGAGCGCGGCATTGTCCTGGAACTGGCGGCGAACGCATTCTATCAGCCGGGCGCCGCGACCTTGCGTCCCGAGGCGCGCCCCATCCTCGAAAGCGTTGCGGAAACCCTGCGCACGCCGGTCTACAGCAAGTTCAAGATCGCCGTCGAAGGCCATACCGACGACAACCCGATTACGAATGCCCGCTTCGCGTCGAACTGGGAATTGTCCGCCGCACGCGCGACCAATGTGGTGCGGCTGTTCGGGGGCGCCGAAATCCCCGTCCACCGGATGCGCGCCGTCGCCTTTGCCGAGACCCAGCCGAAAGTCCCCAACCGCGATGGCGCCGGCAATCCGTTGCCGGAAAACCAGGCGAAAAACCGCCGGATCATCATCCGCGTCCACCGCTGATCCGGTCGCCGACACGCGATCTGCGAATTGACATTTCGTCGCCGAACCGTAGCGTGTGCGTCGCCTTTCGTTGAACGCTGCACGGGTTACTGAAAATGGAATTCGCGACCGAGTTCTGGACCTCGCTGGTCGATTTCTGGAAGCTGACCGCGGATGTGCTCCGTGACACGGCTTTCGGCACAAGTTTCGGGCGTTTAATGCTGGCCGTCTTGCTGTTCGGTCTGCTTCTGGTGGCGCGCGGTCTGTTTGCCCGATTTTTCGTTGGCTGGCTCAAGCGCATTGCGCGCAGGACTCGCAACCAAATCGACGACAGCATGGTCGAATCGCTGGAGAAACCACTCCGGTTTGCACCCATTGTCCTGGGCTTCTTCGTCGCGACCGAAATACTCCGGCTAGACAGCGTTTTCAGTGACGTCGCCCTGCGCGTGACCAAGTCTCTGATTGTCTTCACCCTGTTCTGGGGGGTGATCGCGCTGGTCGACCCGGTGTCTAAAATTTTGTCGAACCTGCGAGATGTTCTGTCGCCGACGATGGTCGAATGGATCATCAAGGCCTTGAAGATACTGCTTGGTCTGATCGGCGCGGCGGCTGTCCTCGAATTATGGGGTGTGAAGATCGGGCCGCTGATCGCCGGGCTCGGACTGTTCGGTCTCGCAGGGGCGCTGGCGGCGCAAGACCTGTTAAAGAATTTGCTTTCCGGTGTTTTGATCCTCGGGGAGAAGCGATTCCATCCCGGCGACTGGATCAAGGTAGATGGCGTCGTCGAAGGTACCGTTGAGACGATCGGTTTCCGCTCCACGATGGTGCGCCAGTTCGACAAGGCAGCCGTCCAGGTGCCGAACGCCAAGCTCGCCGATACCGCTGTGATCAACTTCTCGGAGATGACCCACCGGCGCATCTACTGGAAGATCGGCGTCCTCTACGACACATCGGCGGCGCAGCTACGCGAAATTCGCGACGGAATCGAAGCCTATATTGTCGGTGACGAGGCGTTCGCGGACCCGAAGGATGTTGCCACCTTTGTCCGCATCGACAGCTTCAACGAAAGCAGTATCGACATCATGGTCTATTGCTTTACCAAGACCACGAACTGGGGCGAGTGGCTGGTGGTCAAGGAAGCGCTCGCCTACCGGATCAAGGAGATCGTCGAAGGGGCCCGATCCGGCTTCGCCTTCCCGAGCCGCTCGCTCTATGTCGAAGCGTTGCCCGGCGACGCTCCCGAGCCGTTCGATCCCCCGGTTGAATCATCAGACACGCCGTCGGCATCCGCCGCCGTCCAGGCGGCCGCCGCTGTCGGCAACGTGTCCGGGGACGGCGAGGGCTAGCCCCGTCGTTCTTCCGCGCGCCGCGCCGCCTCGTCTTCCAGAGTTTCGGCGTCGGCCGCGTCAATCACATGGCTTGCCATGCGATATCCAAACCCCGCGCGGGCCATTGCCGCCAAGTCACGGTCGCGCCGCGCGTCCCGGTCGTCGCGCCGCCACGGGCCGAGGCGTCGTCGCTGGGCATGGCGGCATGCGGCGGTAAACTCGGCGTCCGGATCCGATGCTTCAAGCGCCTCCATCGCGGCGGCAATATCGCTACCGCCGACACCCTTGATCTTCAGGGACATTTCGATCTTGCGCCGCGAGGCGCCGGATCGGTGCAGGCTCGCCGCCCGGTTCTCGGCATATAGTCTGTCGTCCACCAGCTTTCGCGCCACGAAGTCCTGAACGATCTCGTCGGCCCAGCGGGCGGCTTCTTCCGTGTCGGTGTCGTGCAGTCGGGACGACCGGCGCACCCGGCGCATCAGCACCTCGCGCAGGTTCGCCGCCGAAGTCGCGTATCGATCGATATACGACAGGGCGGCCTTGCGCAGACGCTCCTGAGTCGCGGGCTTTGGCTTGCGGCGTGGTTTGCCCTCGCGCGCCCTATTTGGTGGCCCGTCACTGGTCGATTCGTCGTTCATTGGCCCGCCGCTTGCCGTGCGCCGGGCACGAGCATAAGTTCCGCCCCATGGAAACGGGAATGACGGATAGGACGGGGGGCCGGGCAGGCTCCGGCGCCGCACCGCGTGTGCGCAGTTTCGGCTATGTGAACTGGCGGGGTGTGTGGACGCTGTATCACCGGGAGGTCAAACGCTTCCTGAAAGTGTTCACCCAAACCATAGCAGCCCCCGTCGTCACCACGCTGTTGTTCTACACCATCTTCAGCGTGGCACTGGAAAATCGCGTGGGCACGGTCGGCGCGGTGCCCTTTGTCGTGTTCCTGGCCCCGGGCCTGATCATGATGACCATTTTACAGAATTCATTCGCCAACACGTCGTCCTCGATCATGGTTTCGAAGGTGCAGGGCAACATCGTGGATGTGCTGATGCCGCCGATCAGCCCGCTTGAGATGATGTGCGCCTATATTGCCGGCGGCGTGACGCGGGGCATGATCGTTGCAACCGCGTCGACCACGGCGATGTTCTTCCTTGTCGATCTGCCGTTCGAGAATCCCGCGGCGATCGCGTTCTTCGCGCTGTCGGCTTCGGTCATGCTGGCATTGCTCGGGATGATCGGCGGAATCTGGGCCGACAAGTTCGACCATATGGCAGCGATCACGAACTTCGTCATCGTGCCGCTCTCGTTCCTGTCGGGGACCTTCTATTCGATCGAGCGGTTGCCGGAGGCCTGGCAGTATTTCGCCCAGTTCAATCCATTTTTCTATGCCATCGACGGTTTCCGCTCCGGGTTTATCGGGCAGTCGGACGCCGGATTCTGGGTCGGCGCCGCCGTGATGCTCGGCATCGATCTGGTGCTGTTTCTGATCGTCCACCGGATGCTCGTCACCGGCTACAAACTCAAATCCTGAGCGCTAGATGCCACCGCGCAACCACATAATCCTTGGCGGTCGGCCGGTCGCGCGCCGCTTCGGCATTGTCAATTATCGCGGGTTGGCGACGATGTATGCGCGCGAGATGCTGCGCGGTTTCAAAATTTGGGGCATCACCCTGGCGGCGCCGACGGTCCGCGCGCTGCTCTTTGCCAGCGTGTTCGGGCTGGCGATCGACCGGCCTGACGCCATGATGGGCGGGGTGCCGTTCATCGATTTCCTGCTGCCGGGGCTGGTCGCGGTGGCCGCACTGGAGCGGTCGTTCCAGTCGAGCGCCTTTTCCATCGTGTACGACAAGAATGAGGGGATATTCCCCGATTTGGCCATGCTCCCGCTTACCCCGGGAGAAATCGTATTCGGTTACGCGGCGGCGTCGGTTTCGGCGAGTTTGATCGTGGGCGCCGTCGTCTGGGCCGCGTTGCTGCTGGTGGGCGGTGCTGTGCCCGTGGCACCCCTGACCCTGATATTCTTTGTCGTGATTGGCTCCCTGATGATTGGGTTGTTCAGCCAGATCACCGGCCTGTGGGCCCGCAAGTGGGATTACCTGGAATCCGTCCAGACCTTCATCTTCATGCCCTTCGTCTTCCTCTCCGGTGTGTTCTTTTCGATCGACGAATTGTCGGCCACCGCGCAGCCCTTCGCCCGCGCCAACCCGGTCTTCTACATCGTCGACGGGATCCGGTTCGCGATCACCGGCCGGGCCGATGCCAATCCCTGGGTCGGTGCCGGCGTGTGTATCGCCGTGATCGTGGTCCTCTGGGTCATCGTGTATCGCCTGTTCGCGGCGGGTTACAGGATGAAGAGTTAGGCGTCCTGCGCCGTTGACTTCCGGAGCGCCTTTTTCGATAGTCACCGCCGTTTTCGCGGACGCATTCGGGTGTCGCGCGTATCGGCGAGTTTGGAGATTGAGATCATGAACGCGGTGATGCCGAATTACGGTAATCCGACCGTCTCGTTCGAGCGGGGCGAGGGGGCCTATCTGTTCGACACGGAGGGTCGTCGCTATCTCGATTTCGCGGCCGGGATTGCCGTGAATTCGCTGGGTCACAGCCACCCGGCGCTGGTGACGGCGTTGAAGGAACAGGCCGAACGGCTCTGGCATGTGTCCAACCTGTACGCCATCCCCGATCAGGTCCGGATGGCCGAACGCCTGTGCGCGCTGTCCTTTGCCGACGGGGTGTTCTTCTGCAACTCCGGCACGGAGGCGATGGAGGGCTCGATCAAGGCGGCCCGGCGGTTCCATGCCCAGAACGGTCACCCGGAGAAGTGGCGCTCGATCACGCTGGAGGGCTCGTTCCACGGGCGGACGATCGCCATGCTGTCGGCATCCAAGAATCCCAAGCATCTGGACGGCTTTGGCGATCCGGCCGACGGGTTCGATATCGTGCCGCCCCACAACATGAACGCGCTGCGCGATGCGATCACGCCCGAGACGGCGGCGATCGTCGCCGAGCCGATCCAGGGTGAGGGTGGCCTGCGGCCGCTCGAGGATGCGTATCTGCGCGACCTCCGCACCGCCGCGGATGAGTTCGGGCTGCTCCTGGTGTTCGATGAGGTGCAGACCGGGTTCGGCCGGACCGGGAAGTTGTTTGCCCATGAATGGTCGGGCGTCACACCCGATGTGATGGCTTGCGCGAAGGGTATCGCGGGCGGGTTCCCGTGCGGTGCGGTGCTGGCGACCGATGCGGTTGCCTCGTCGATGACGGCGGGATCACACGGCAGCACATTTGGCGGAAATCCGCTGGCGATGGCTGTGGCGAATGCGAACCTCGATGTGCTGACCTCCGAAGGTTTCCTCGACAATGTTATTCGTTCGGGCGACGCCCTGCGGGCGGGATTGCGCGAGATATCCAGCCGGTATCCGGGAATCATTACGGATGTGCGCGGCCAGGGGCTGATGATCGGCATGGTCGTCGATCCGGCATTCACCAACGGGCAGCTGGGTGACGCAGCGCGTGACGAAGGATTACTCACGGTGGTGGCCGGGGAAAATGTTCTGCGTATGCTGCCGCCGCTGATTATCGGCGAGAGCGAGATTGCAGAAGCGGTCGATGCCATGGACAAGGCTTGCGCAGTATTGGCAAGTGCGAGCGATGCCTGAGCCTCGGGATTTTCTCGATCTGGACCAGATCGACGCCGCCACACTGCGGGACATCATCGATGTCAGCACCCGGATAAAGGCTTCCGGCGAACGCAAGCCGCTGCTCGCCGACCGGACCCTCGCGATGGTGTTCGAGAAACCGAGCACGCGCACGCGGGTGTCGTTTGAAGTCGCGATGCAGACGCTTGGCGGCAATGTCATTCTTCTTGAGCCGAACGGTTCTCAGCTCGGTCGTGGCGAGACCCTGGCCGATACGGCGCGCATCCTGTCCCAGTATGTCGATGTCATCATGTACCGGACCTCGTCGGCGGCTAATCTCGAGGAAATGGCAGGTGCGGCGACCGTGCCCGTGATCAACGGGCTGACGGACCGGTCGCACCCGTGCCAGATCATGGCCGATATCATGACTTTCGAAGAGGAAGTCGGCCCGATTGCCGGCAAGGTGGTTGCGTGGAGCGGCGACAGCAACAATGTCGCGAACTCCTGGATTCATGCCGCTGTTCATTTCGGGTTCGAGTTTCGTGTCGCGTCGCCCGCGGATTTGCGACCGCCGCAGGATATTCTCGACTGGGCTGCGGCGAATGGTGGCAATATCTCCGTCGGGGACGACCCTGCCGCTGCCGTATCCGGCGCGGATTGTGTGGTCACCGATACCTGGGTCTCCATGGGTGACAAGGAAGCCGAAAAGCGCCGGGCATTGCTGGCGCCATATCGCGTCGACGCGGCACTGATGGCGAAGGCCGGGCCCGAGGCTGTGTTTATGCATTGCCTGCCGGTCTATCGCGGCGACGAGGTGACGGCCGACGTCGTGGATGGCCCTCAATCCGTTGTCTGGACCGAAGCCGGGAACCGGCTCCATGCGCAGAAGGGCATCCTTCTCTGGTGCCTGCTCGGGAGCGCGGCCTTTGCCTGACGCGGGTGGTGAGCCCGATCGGCGCACGCCGGGCCGGCCGGTCGATGATCTTATCCAGCCGTTCCAGCTTGAATCCGGAGATGATGGCGAAGCAAAGCTGAGCGGCCGCCTGGCCCGGCTCGGGGATGCCGTCGATGATCTGCTGAACCGGCATGATTATCCCGAACCCGTCGCGGAACTGCTCGGTGAGGCGCTGGCCCTGGGCGCGACCCTGGCGGGTGCGCTCAAATTCGACGGTATTTTCACCCTGCAGATCCAGGGCGATGGTCCGGTCTCGCTTCTGCTGGCAGACGTCCAGACCAAGGATGGCGCCGAACGCTATGTGGTGCGCGGCTACGCAAAATACGACGACGAAGCCCTCGCGAAACACGATCCCGAGGAGAGCCTGCTCGGTGAGGGGTATCTCGCGCTAACCGTCGATCAGGGTAAACATACCGATCGTTATCAGGGCATGGTCGAGATCGTTGGCAATAACCTGGCGGAATGCGCCCAGCATTATTTCCGCCAGTCCCAGCAGATGGATGCCGCCATCACCCTGTCCGCCGGCCGGACCGGGCCGGATGGTGCGTGGCGCGCCGGTGCCATCATGGTGCAGCGGATCGCCGACGATCCCAATATCCAACTCCCGTCCGATGACGGCGATGACACCTGGCGCCGGGTGATGATGCTCATGGCGACGGGCACCGAAACCGAAATGCTCGATCCCGCGTTGACCGCCGAGCGTTATCTGTTCCGTCTGTTTCACGAGGAAGGCGTCCGCGTGACCGATCCTCGACCGGTTGCCCGTGGGTGCCGTTGTTCGTCGGACCGGGTGTTCAATGTTCTGGTGCAGTTGCCGCGCGAGGATCTTCACGACCTGGCCGTTGACGGCAATCTTGAAGTGACCTGCGAGTTTTGCAGCGAGATCTACAGCTTCACACCCGAAGCCGTGGAGGCGAGGGCGGCGGAGACGGCCGCCGAAGCCGCCAATGAACAAGTCCCCAATCCCGTCATCGAATCGCCCGAATCTCCCGCTAGGTGATCTACTGGAGATTGTTTTCCGGTGAAACTGGGGAGGGTGGTTCATGTACCGATTTAACAGGCGCACGGCGCTGGCCGGGCTGTCGGGCCTCATTCTTGCGGGTTGTACGAAACCGTCGCCCGCCCCCCGATATCCGGAACTGACCTTCAACCATCTGCCACCCATTCGTCTCGATGCGGCGACACTGGAGATCGTGGATGCGTTCAAATCGCCATTCACTGCGCCCAATGTCGAGCATCTGATGCCTGTTTCGCCGGCGGTGGCGATGCGGCGCTGGGCGCAGGACCGGCTGACGCCGGTCGGCAAGGGCGGCCGGATTGTCTTCACGATCGTTGATGCGGGTGTCATCGAAACAGCCCTGGAACCGACACCCGGGGTGCGCGGTGTCGTCACCAAGGACCAGTCCGAGCGTTACGACGCCAGCTTGCGGGTGCGCATCTCGGTCGATGGGGGTGACAATCGGCGCCGGGGTGAAGTGAGCGCGGACGCGATGCGTAGCCGCACCGTGATCGAGGGCATGTCGCTCAATGAGCGCGAGAAAATCTGGTTCCAGATGACCGAAAGCCTGGTCGCGGATATGAACGGTGAGCTCGAAGCGGCAATCCGTTCGTTCCTGCAGCCGTTTCTGGTCGCAGCATCCTAGGGTTTCGCGTCCCGGGCTTCGGGATTTAGGGAACCGGCGCTCCGGACACACACCATTCCTGCAGACGGTCGAGGAAGGCCGCGCAGGCGGCCAGTTCCTTCTCGGCAATCCATTCATCGGCTTGATGGGCCTGCGCGATATCGCCTGGGCCACATAGAACCGTGGGTATCCCGTGCTGCTGAAACTGGCTGGCGTCTGCCACATAGGCGGCCGTGTGGGTCGCGTTCGCACCTGTTAGGTGGCGCACGAGCCGTTCGGCCGGTGATCCCGGATCCGCACGCAAGGGCGGTACGGCTGCGAGCGGCAATAATTGTACATCGGCATCGGGATGGACGGATTTGATTCGCGGCCGCAGGTCTTCGTCCAGATGGGCCCGCACCCGGGCTTCGATCGCATCCGCATCGGCCTCGGGCAGGGGGCGGAATTCCCAGGATACGACGCAACGCTCGGCGATGATGTTGAGCGCTTCGCCGCCTTCGATCTGACCGATGTTGAACGTGGTCCAGGGTGGCGTGAATCCGCTCTCGGGCATCGCCGCCGCCTCGGCCTCGGCTGTAAGGCCGGACAGGAAGGCAATAAAGTCGCTGGCGAAACCGATGGCATTCGCGCCCAGATGCGGCGCGCTGGAATGGGCCGCGACACCCGTGAAAATCGTCTCGAAACCACGGATACCCTTATGGGCCGTGACGATCTGCATTTTCGTTGGTTCGCCGACGATCGTGAGTGCGGGCATCGGCACGACATCACCCAGACGCGCGATCATCCGCCCGACACCGCGGCACCCGACCTCTTCGTCATAGGACAGGGCGATATGAACCGGGGTTTGCAGGTCTGCGGCCGCCAGCGCCGGCACCTTGTCGAGAACGGCAGCGATGAACCCCTTCATATCCGCCGATCCGCGCGCGTACTGGCGGGCTTCGCCTTCGACGTTTCGGGCCGTCAGTTCGAAGGGGTCATGGGTCCAGTCCTGGCCGGTCACTGGCACCACGTCGGTGTGCCCCGACAAAACGACACCGCCTTCACGCGCGGGCCCGATCGTGGCCAGCAGGTTCGATTTGGTGCCGTCGTCACTTTCGATGCGTTGGGATGCCACGCCGTGACGCGCCAGATACTCCTCGATGAATGTGATCAGCTCGAGGTTCGATCTGTGAGATGTCGTGTCGAAGCCGACCAGTTGGGCCAGAATTTCAATGGTGCGGTTCGGCTCTCCCGGCATGATCAGCTTCTCCAGAAGGCGGGCGTCAGGATGACGAGAACCGTAAACAGTTCGAGCCGCCCCAGCAGCATGCCGGCGGACAGCATCCATTTTGCCGCGTCGGGCAGGTCCGCGAACGTGCCCCCCGGGCCGATGACCGGGCCGAGCCCAGGGCCGACATTGGAGATCGCCGTCGCGGCGCCCGACAGGCTCGTCAGGAAATCCAACCCGAGCGTACTCAGGCCGAGAGCCAGCAGAATGAAGACAAGGATGTAGAAGAACACAAACCCGAGGACCGACAGGGCAATCTCCTCGGTGATCGGGTTTCGGTTGTAGTGGGGAATGAACACGCCGTGTGGTTGCAGAAGCCGCTTGGTCTGCATCGTCGCGATTGCATAGAGCACCTGGAAGCGGAAGATCTTGATGCCGCAGGTAGTCGAGCCGGCGCAGCCGCCGATAAACATGATCACGAAAAACACGATCAGCGCGAAGCTGCCCCAATTGTCGAAGGCGGCGGTGGCATAGCCGGTTCCCGTGACAATCGAAACACCGTTGAAGGTTGCGGCCCGGATCGATGCGCCGAGCGGCATGTCATGGGTGAGGAACAGGCTGAGGCTGATGATTGCCATGATTGCGACAACAATGGCCAGGAACCAGCGGACCTGGGAATCGTGCAGCAGACCCATAGGACGGCCGCGCGCGGCCTGTAGGTAGAGGACGAAGGGCAGGGAGCCGACGATCATAAAAACGATGGCGATGATTTCGATGCCGGTATGATCGAAGATGCCGATGCTGTTGTCGGAGGTTGAGAACCCACCGGTCGCGATGGTCGTCATCGCGTGGGCGATGGCATCGAAGCCGGGCATGCCGGCCAGCCAATAGCCGAGCGCACAGACCAGGGTCAGCCCCAGATAGATCGACCCGATGGCCGTTGATGTCTGCGCCGCACGCGGCAGGACCTTCTCGGACGTGTCCGAACTTTCGAGCCGGAATATCTGCATGCCGCCGACCTGCAGCATCGGCAGAACGGCGATGGCCATGACGATGATACCGATCCCGCCGAGCCACTGGAGCAAGGCGCGCCAGAGCAATATTCCCGGCGGGGCGGAGTCGAGCCCGAGGATCACCGTGGAACCGGTCGTCGTGATCCCGGACATGGCCTCGAAGAACGCATCGGCGAAGCTCAAATTCAGGCCGGCGAACACAAATGGCAGCGCCGCGAAAACGGTCAGACCGAGCCAGCTCGCGGTGGTCAGAACAAAGGCTTCCCGGATGCCGACCTTCATGTCGCCACCGCGCATGGTCAGGATCAGCGAGACGCCGATAAACAGCGTCAGCCCCGCGGATGCGAGAAAGACCTGCCAGTCATCGTTACCGCTGGCGGCATCGACCAGCGCCGGCAGAAACATGGCGATGGATAATGTGGTGAGCAGAATGCCCAGAATGAAGAGAATGGGTCGGAAATCTAGCACGTGGATCTCTCGTGGCCCGGTTGGTGCCCGTGGTTTGAATGCGCCGACGGGCCGGTGTGCGGCGGATGATTGGTGAAAACCGGCGGTCTGTCCAGCACCGGAATCAGATCAGGATGACGAGCCCGGCTGGATATTTCCGATGAACGACAGGAACTCGCGCCGCGTATCGGAGGATTCGCGGAATGCCCCGAGCATTCGGCTGGTCACCATGACCACGCCCGGTTTGTGGACGCCGCGGGTCGTCATGCACTGATGTTCGGCCTCGATCACCACCGCGACCCCTTTCGGGCGCAGCACATCGTTGATGCAGTTGGCGATCTGGGCGGTCAGTTTTTCCTGGATTTGCAGTCGTTTGGCATAAGCCTCCGCGACACGCGCGAGCTTGCTGATGCCGACAACCCGATTTTCCGGCAGATAGCCGATATGAATCTTGCCGAGGATCGGCGCCAGATGGTGTTCGCAATAGGATTCGAGCCGGATGTCGCGCAACACGACCATCTCGTCATATCCCTCGACTTCCTCGAATGTCCGTTCCAGATAGGCGAGCGGGTCCTCGCGGTAGCCGGCGAAGAATTCCTCGAACGCCCGCGCCACCCGGGCCGGTGTGTCGACCAGTCCCTCGCGTGTCGGATCATCGCCCGCCCAGCGCAACAGCGTGCGGACGGCATCTTCCGCCTGGGCGCGATCGGGCGCTGGCATTGTGTTTCCCGGCTTGTCGTCTGGCATGATCTTATCCGATTTATCCGGCCGCATTGGCCACAAATTCGGCGGGTGCGGCGGTTAGTTCGGCCGCACGACCTGGTGCGGGCTGTCGAGCGAGAAGGCCGGAATATTGATTTCGAGCAGGTCGCCATCATCGGTCTGCATCTGATAGGAGCCGACCATGATGCCCGACGGCGTGGCGAGTGGCGTGCCGCTCGTATACTCGAACGTCTCGCCCGGCTCGAGTACCGGTTGTTCGCCGACAACCCCGGATCCGCGCACTTCCTGGACCAGGCCATTGGCGTCGGTGATGTGCCAGTAGCGTGAGCGCAGTTGCACGGTATCGGGCCCACAATTCTCGATCCGCACCTGATAGGCCCACACGAAATGGTCCTCGTCGGGCTCGGACTGGTCCTCGAGAAAAATAGGGGTCACCGTGACCGAGATGTCCTTGGTCGTCTGATTGTACATCTGGTCGTAGATTTGTTCGTACATCTGCTTGTGCCTGAATCCGGTGTTGCGCCGCACATTTGTGCGTCTCAACGCAAATTTCGGGGCGATTTGGCTACATGACGGCTCAAAAGTCCACCCTCTCAGCCTGTAACATTGTTGCCATGCGGCCACCGGTCCCGGTTGCGTGGCCGGAGGTCGTTCACTATAGAGTCGGCCTCTCGGTGCGGGTGTAGTTCAATGGTAGAACGGCAGCTTCCCAAGCTGCATACGAGGGTTCGATTCCCTTCACCCGCTCCATTTTCCCTTTTGCGTTCATTTGCCGGGTGACCGGCGATCTCGCAACTGGCGGCGCATAGCGGGATCGGACGATGGATACCCAGACAATCGCAGTTGCGGGTGGCGGTATAGGCGGGTTGTCCGCGGCATTGGGCCTGTCCAAAAAGGGTTTCGATGTCGTCGTCCTCGAGAAGGCGTCGGAACTGGGTGAGATCGGGGCCGGCATCCAGCTCGGGCCTAATGCTTTCCATGCGCTCGATTATTTCGGCGTCGGTGTCGCGGCGCGCGACAAAGCGGTTTTCATCGACATGCTGCGCCTGATGGATGCGGTGAGCGGTGAAGAGATCATTCACATCCCCCTCGATGAACCCTTCCGGGAGCGCTTCGGGAATCCCTATGCGGTGATTCACCGGGCTGACCTGCACGGCGTGTTGCTGGATGCGTGTCGGGCGCGCGAGAATATCGAGCTCCGGGTTAATTCCGAAGTCGAGGGATATACCAATACCGCTGCCGGCGTGTCGGTGCGGCTGGCCGGGGGCGACGCGTTGGCGGCCGACGTTTTGATCGGCGCGGACGGGTTGTGGTCGAACGTGCGCGGTAGCGTGGTTGATGACGGGCCGCCGCGCGTGTCCGGGCATTCAACCTACCGATCGGTCATCCCCTTTGCGCAGATGCCCGAGGAATTGCGCTGGAATGCCGCCACGCTTTGGGCCGGGCCCAAATGCCACATCGTCCATTATCCGCTGTCGGACTGGAAGTATTTCAATCTTGTCGTCACGTATCACAATGATGCGCCCGAACCCGTCGCCGGCAAGCCGGTGTCGAAAGAAGAGGTCCGCCAGGGCTTCGCCCATATTCATGAGAGCGCGCAACAGATCATCGAGATCGGAAACGATTGGCGGCTCTGGGTGCTGTGCGACCGCGACCCGGTTGAAACCTGGGTCGATGGCCATGTGGCCCTGCTGGGCGATGCTGCCCATCCGATGATGCAGTACTACGCGCAGGGTGCGTGCATGGCGATGGAGGATGCCGTTTGTCTGTCCGACGCCCTCGATGGTCACCGCGCGGACATCCATGCCGGCCTGATCGCCTATCAGGATCAGCGCCTGGTGCGCACCGCCCGGGTCCAGCTTGGGGCCCGTGCGATCGGCGACCACATAAACCATGCCGAGGGCATGCATGCCCGGGTGCGCAACGAGATCCTGCGCGCCATGAGCACGGAAGACTGTTACGACCGGCTGGCCTGGCTTTACGGCAGCACGGGGCTGACCGGGGCCGAGACCGCATCCTGATTCTCGGGTCGCGATCCCGTTGGCGCTCATGCCATACTTTGCCCGCACAAAAACAAAAGGATATGGAGATCACGATGAAAACTATCGAGATATCCCCCGAGGACATGCAGAGCCGCGTGTCTCGGTTTCGGGAATTGAAACCGCTCCGGGCGGCTGAGACCCTCGACATCCCGCAGGAAGCCAAGGACGTGATTTACGCCCGCGAGCTGCTGTCGGTGATCGGTCTCGGCGGTACGGAAGATACGCCGGTCAATCAGGGCGCGCCGATTCAGGGCTCCGGCGGAATAACCATGACCCATGCCGTGTGTCCGCCTGGCACCGGACCGGAGCTGCACAATCACCAGCAAACCTATGAGACCTTCACCGTGCTGCGGGGCCGTTTCGAGGTGACCTGGAACGATGATGGGGCGCATCGGATCGAACTCGACGAGTTCGACACGATCTCGGTGCCGCCGGGTGTGTGCCGGGCATTTCGCAACATCGGCGACGATGAAGGCATCTTGCAGGTGGTGATCAGTGGCGGCGTTCATGACATGACGGACATCGCGTTCACGCCCGCGATCGCGAAGAAATTGTCCGGGTTCGGCGACAATGTGGTCGAACAGTTCGAGGAACGCGGGATGCGATTTACCGCCGGCGTGGATGCCGCGTGACGGCAACGCAATTTATCAAATGATCAATAAGGGTGGCCCCACGGGCCGCCCTTGTTTTTTGTTTGCTGTTGAATTGAGCAGGATCAATGACGTTCGCGGCATCCGGGGCGATGGTAAGGAAACACCACATGAGGGAAACCGAAATGAGCTATCGATCCATTTGCGTTGGCCTGTTGCGCGGCGACGCCCGAAATCAGGACACACTGGATGCTGCGGCAGAAATTGCGGCGGCGCAGGATGCGCATCTGACCGGCATGCTGTTGATCCCGCCACTGAACATTCCGGTCTATGCCGCGATCCCGCTGCCGGATGATCTCATGACCAACTATTATGAAGACGCGGAGAAGGAAGCCGAAGGGTTGCGCGCGGTGTTCGAAGATCGCTGTCGGGCGGCGGGTGTCTCGTCATTCGAATGGCAGGGTAGCGCGCAGAATATCGTGGAAAGTCTTCTGAATGTCGCACCGGTGACGGACCTGTTTGTCCTGTCCCAGCATGGCGGCGGCGACTATAGCTGGCTGATCGGCGAGGCCAGCCTGGCACTTGGTGTGCCGATCATGGCGATCCCCGAAGCCGGAAATTTCGAGAATATCGGCAAATCGGTTCTGCTTGCCTGGACGCCGAAGCGTGAATGCGCGCGTGCCGTGCGCGACGCCATGCCGATGCTTCAGGCGGCCGACCGGGTGATTGTCTTTCGCGGGAATGCCGACGATGACGGTCGCGATGTCGGGTTGGGCGCCTATCTGGCGCGTCACGGGGTGACGGCCGAGATCAAGCATGTGGTGGCCAAGGAAGTCTCGGTTGGCGACGCTGTCCTGAATGCGGTCACCGATGAAGGTTGCGACCTGATCGTGATGGGAGCCTATGGCCATTCGCGTGTGCGCGAGTTGGCGTTCGGCGGGGTGACGCGGAACGTCCTCGAACATATGACGGTCCCGACCTTGCTGTCGCACTAGCCGGATCGAACCGACGTTGCGGCCATGACACCGCAGCTCAAACGGGTGCTGACGCTGCCGCTTCTGACGTTGTACGGCGTCGGCACCACCGTGGGCGCGGGAATCTATGTGCTGACCGGCACGGTCATCGAGGTCGCGGGCGCCTTCGCACCACTCAGTTTTCTGGCGGCGGCATGTCTGGCCGGGCTGAGTGCCGCGAGTTTCGCCGAATTGAGCGCGCGAATGCCGCGGGCGGCCGGTGAGGCGCTCTATGTACGTGAGGGATTGCGCTTGCCCCGCCTGTCGGTCGTGGTGGGGCTTCTGGTCGCGGCGTCGGGCGTTATTTCATCGGCCGTTTTGACCAAGGGATTCGCAGGGTATCTCGGGGTCGTGCTCGATTGGCCGTCACCTTTGTTCACCGCAATATTGTTGATGGCTCTGGTTCTTCTCGCGATCTGGGGAATCCGCGAAGCGGTGATGGTCGCCGCAGTCATCACGGCAGTCGAGGTGGCGGGCCTCGTTCTGGTGATCTGGGTGGCGCGTGACGGACTCACGGAAATCGGACCCTGGGCGGACAGGATTCGGCACGATGCAGGGGGACCGGCATGGGGCTTGATTGCCTCGGGTGCCGTGCTGGCCTTTTTCGCGTTTATCGGTTTCGAAGACATGGTGAATGTCGCGGAGGAAGTGCGCGATGTCCGGCGCACGATGCCGCGGGCCATCCTTCTGACCCTGTTGATTACCGTGTTCCTGTATTGCGTGGTGTCGCTGGTCGCGTTGCTGAGCGCGTCCGCTGAGCAACTGGGCCAAAGCGACGCGCCCCTGGCGGATATCTATGCGCGGGCCACCGGCGGATCGCCGCTGCCGATTGTGTTCGTCGGGACGCTGGCGATTGTGAATGGGGCGCTTATTCAGATCATCATGGGATCACGCGTACTCTACGGGTTGGCGGCGCAGGGCCAGATTGCCGGCGTGTTTGCCAAGCTCCATCCCACGCGTCAGACGCCCGTCGTTGCGACGATTGTCGTTGGCGGTCTGGTCGCATTGCTGGCCCTTTTGTTCCCGTTGGAAACCCTGGCGCGGCTGACATCCGTTATTGTGTTGAGTGTTTTTGCATTGGTGAATTTTTCGTTGGTTGCTCTCAAGCGGCGCGGGGATCGCGCCGATCCGTCGACATTCCAGGTGCCGGTTTGGGTGCCTTTGGGTGGCGGATTTGCAAGTGCCGGACTGGTTGTCTTTCAGCTCGTGGCTTTCGTGTGGGACGTCTAATTCCGTCGTCTAGTTTCGGCGGCGAAAATCCACCACGGTCGTCGCAACGGGGCCGTCATCCGAACCCGCTATGTCCGGCATGGTGAAACATTCGACGGGCAACCGAAAGACGCGCCCGCCGGGATCGGACCAGCGCGTGTGGAGCCAGCGGCTCGTCGGGGGCAATTCCGCACACACGCGGCTGCATTGTGCGGTCTCGGCGATGCGCAGGAGGCCGCCGAGCAAATCCGTGGCAAGGTACCGCTCGCGGGTGCGATCTATGATGACGATGTGGTGTGCCTTCAGGACCTCGTCCGGCCCGTTTGCGGGGGACACGTCGTAGGCCGCCAGTCCGCGAATATTGCTGTTACGCGCCGCCAGCAGCACGCCGGAAGTCTGTCGATCAGACGGGTTGGCTGAGACTCGTGATTCTACGAAGCTGCGCCAATCATCGAGGGATAGCTGAGGATCGGCCTCCCGCGCGAGTGGGAAAACCAGATCAATCTGGTCCGTCGTGAGTGCGAACAGATCTGTGCGGTCTGCGGACAAAAATACCTCTGGAATAGATTTTGTTGGATTTCATGTGAACATTTTCCACAAAAGATTCATTGAGATGGCTCAATTTGCCGCGCCCTACATTGGATGTGTCTAATATAGTTGCGCTATATTGCGGTCAGAGTAGGTCTCAAGAGGGAAAGCGCGATGTCTGACTCTTCGAAATCAGCACAGAAGGCGCCACGCCATAATTGTGACACCTGCGATGTGCGCCACAAGGCGATGTGCGCGGCCGTCGGCCACGAGCATACCGATCAACTGCAGGCGATCGTCAGCCATCGCGACTATTCGCCGGGGCAGGTGATTTTCGAGGAAGGCGATCCTGCCGACTACGTGTTCAACATCTCCGATGGCGAAGTGCGCCTCTACAAGCTGCTGCCGGACGGGCGCCGCCAGGTAACGGGTTTTCTCACGCCCGGTGATTTCCTGGGATTGATCACGGAAAGTTCTTATGCGTATGGCGCCGGGGCGATCGGTGCCGTCGAGTTGTGCTGTATGAAGCTCACCAATCTCGAGCGGCTGCTGTCCGACATTCCGCCGGTTCGTGAGCGCCTTCTCGATATGAGCCGGGACGAGCTGGCCGCTGCGCAGGAGCAGATGCTATTGCTCGGTCGCAAGACCGCACGCGAGAAGATTCTTTCGTTCCTGCTCTATCGGCACAAGCATCTGGACCGGACGGATAGTGATGCGAGTATCGATCTGCCGATGTCGCGCACCGATATCGCGGACTATCTCGGCCTGACCATCGAGACCGTCAGCCGGACGTTTACGGCTCTGCGCGATGAGGGACTGATCGAGCTGCCCAACCCGCACCACGTCATCTTTCCCGACCTCGATGCTGTGCGAGACGCTGCCGACGCTGCATAGTGACTGTTGTCATGTTGCCTCGAAGGCAGGGTGTTTTTCTGAACGATCTTGACGTGCGTCAACGCGCCGAAGGCAGGTGCCGCATAGGTTCCGGATCGACCCCTTGGAGAATAGCTGAAGGATTTTTTTTCGATGACCTTATGCCACATTCGTCTTGAACTTGGCCGTGACCAAGATTTCCCCGACGGCAGCGTAGAACGCGGCTACGAATTCGCGGCTCCGTTGACGGATGACGGGCATCTGGATCGCGATGAATGGCGCGACGTGCGTGACAAATGCACGGTGCGCCGTTTCTGGCATAACGAGCCGGACGAACATGGACATCTGGTCCATCGCGGCAGCGGTTGGGCGTTCCACTATGACGATGAGCCGGTGGACGAGGATGAACCCCTGTTCAAGCTCGACCGGCATACCCTGGTTCAGGGCGAGTATGTCTCGATCACCGAGCATGATGGCGTGTTGCGCACATTCCGGGTTGTCGGCGTTCGCTGACTACAACCCGGTCGCCTTGCGTCGCCTGTTCTCCAGGTGAATCGAGTAATAGTTCCCGGCGAATATGATGAGTGCGCCGATCAACACCGGCAGCTGCGCGGTTTCGTTATAAAGCAGGAGCCCGACCGCCACGATCAGCGGCAGGCGCATGAAATCCATCGGGACCACGATGGTCTGATCCGCCATCGAAAGGGCCTTGGCCGTACAATAATGAGCTGACAGGCCAACGGCGCCGACGACGAACAGCCAGAACAGCTGCAGCCAGTCCGGCGTGACCCAGACAAACACCGACAGCGCGATACCCATCGGCAACTGGATCACGGACATATAGAGCAGGATGGCGATCGGCGCGTCGGTGCGGGTCATGTATTTGGTGATTGTCAGGGTCATGGCGAAACCCACGGCGGCACCCAGTACGGCCAGCGTGCCATGGTCGATGGCTGCGACCCCGGGGCGCAGGATGATCAGGATGCCGATGAACCCGAAGGCCACCGCGACCACCCGGCCCCGGTTCAGCCGTTCACCCAGGAACAGCACGGCCAGGATCGTCGCCCAGATCGGTGCGGTAAATTCGATCGCGAATACTTCGGCCAGCGGCAAAAGGCCGATCCCCGTGATCCAGCCCAGCTGCGCTGCGAAGTGAACAAAATTCCGACCGAACTGGAGTTTCAGGTTGTTTGTCCGCCAGATCGCACGGCCCATGGTCAGCGCAAAGGGCAGCAGAATTAGAAGCGCGCCGATGCTGCGGAACAACATGATCTGGAAACTGTGGATCTCGCCGGAAAGCTCGCGCACCGCGATGGCCATCAGGGTGAACGACAAAAGAGTGCCCGTCATCCAGGCGACCGCTTGAAAAAGCGGTGCCTGAGATTTCGCCTGAGGCGGGGTCTGGGGTCTCATGTCGGGAAGGTCCGGCGTGCGGTCGCGTTGTGGGACCGGCGCAAACCTAGCCTAGCCGATCAACCGAGAGATCGTCGGCGACCCTGGCGAGGTTCTCGAGCAGCGGGTCGGGCAGCGGGATGCCATTTGCCGTTCGGTCCGCATAGGCGGCGTGGGTGCCTTCGCCCGGCAGGCGAACGCGCTCGACGCCGGGCAGGGTCGGTGATCCATGCATCTCCGCGATTACCGCATCGACCTGCTTCTTGAAGTCGCCAACATCCATGAAGGCTGAGATGTTGACCGCCAGGTAGAACTGGCCGGTGTTGGTCGGCGACGCGGCGTCTGCGTTCATGTCGACGACGTTCTTGCCGAAATGGGCACCATTGAGCGTGCCCGCCAGGATGCCGAAGATCAGCGCCAGCCCGTAGCCTTTCGGGCCGCCGATCGGCAGCAGATAGCCGGTGTCCGCCTTGCTGGCGTCGGTCAAGGGGCCGCCGTCAGGGCCGACCATCCAGCCCTCCGGCATTTCAATGCCGCGCTGGGCATAGACCTTGACCTTGCCGTAGGAGGTCACGGTCGTGGCCATGTCGAGGACGATGGAATCTTCCTTGTCGGCCGGGACCGACACCGCGATCGGGTTGGTCGAGAGCAGTGCCTCGGTGCCGCCCCAGGGTGGCAGGTGATTGGCGCTGCCGACCGCGACGTAAAGCCCGATCATGTCGTGATCCAGCGCCATGTTGGAGTAGACCCCGGCGGCGCCAGCGTGGTTCGAGCTGTGCAGGCCGACCCAGGCGACACCGGCCGTCTTGGCCTTTTCGATCGCCACTTCCGCGGCCCTGTGGACGACGAGATGACCCATCCCGTTGTCGCCATCGACCAGCGCCATCGCCGTGCGTTCTTTCTCGATCTTGATGTCCGGCGTCGGATTGAAGCCGCCGGATTTGAGGCGCCCGATATATCCGGGCAGCCGGAAGATGCCATGGGAATCCTTGCCGAGCATGTCGCCCTCGGCCATCAGGTTGGCCACCGTTGCGGCGTCGGCGTCGGGCATGCCAGAGGCGGCAAAGCAGCGGGTCATGAAGGCTTCGATCTGGTCGCGGGTAAACCGCTGCATGTTGTTTGCGTCGGCCGGCATCTTCACTCTCCCCAAATGCATAAATCTCGTGGGGCGCACCATAGACAAAAAACAGACTGCGCGGCGAGAGCCCGGGGGAATATACTTCTGTGCTCCGAAGGACGAAGAATGACGCGTAAACCCGAAGTGGAATCAACCAATGCCTGAGATGAACCTTGAAGACCGCACCATCGCCGAAATTGCGGCAGACATGCGTGCCGGCCGGACGACCGCCGCGGCACTCGCGGATACTGCGACCGCCAACCATGCAGCCGGTGACGCGACCTTCGGGGCCTACAAGACCTGGGACGCTGAGCGATTCCGGGCCGAGGCCGACATCGCTGACCGGGCGTTGGCGGCCGGCATCGAACTTGGGCCGCTCCAGGGCATTCCGATTTCCGTCAAGGATCTGTATGGCGTTCGCGGCTACCCGACATTCGCCGGATCGCCGCGAGAATTGCCGGCGGCGTGGCGCCATGAAGGCCCGGTCATCCGCGCGTTGCGCCGGCAGCTCGCGGCGTTCTCGGGCAAGACCCATACCGTGCAATTCGCCTTCGGTGCGCTGGGGACGAATCCCCATTGGGGCACGCCACGCAACCCCTGGGACGCCGACGACCATCGTGCGCCCGGCGGCTCAAGTGCGGGGGCTGGTGTCAGCCTCTGGGAAGGCTCGGCGCTGCTGGCGCTCGGCACCGATACGGCGGGTTCGGTGCGGATGCCGGCGAGCATGACCGGCACCGTCGGCATCAAGACCACGCAAGGCCGCTGGTCGATTGAAGGGATCACGCCGTTGAGCCATACGCTCGACACGCCCGGTGTGTTGGCGCGCTCCGTCGCCGACGCTGCGCTCGGGTTTTCGGTGATCGACCCCGACGTCAGCGGCGATCCGGAAGGTTTCCTGGCCGCTGTCGAGACGGCTGATGTCGGCGATTTTCGTATCGGCGTTTGTGAGATGTTTTTTGACGCCTGCGATCCCGGGGTAGCAGAGGGCGTTCGTGCTGCACTGGCGGAGCTCGAGGCAGCGGGCGCACGGATCCAGAGTGTGGATATTCCAGGCCTCGACGAAGTCGATCAGATCTTCCGTACCGGCGGTTTGTCGGCCTTCGAATTCGCCAGCTTTATCAAGGATGAGCTGCCGGACTTCTTGGAGGATATCGACCCGATGGTGGGGTCGCGCTTCGACAAGATGGCGGCGATGACCGCGAGCGATTACCAGAGCCGTTTGCGGCGGATGGCAGCGCTCTCGCAGGCGGCGCACGCCGCCATGGCGAACGAGCATGCGGTGGTCGGCCCGACGATCCCGATCACCCCGCCGAAGATCGCCGATGTGCAGGATCCTAAGGACTATATGAAGGCCAACCTGATGGCCGCGCGGAACACGACGGTGGCCAATCTGCTGGCGATGAGCGCCGTCACGATCCCCGTGGCATTGGATGCGGCGGGCATGCCGGTCGGGCTTCAGATCAACTGCGCGGGCGGCGATGATGCGCGCGCCGTGGCCATCGCGCGGGCCTTCGAGAAGGTGCTAGGGACTGCGCGACAGCGCCTGGGCACACCGCCGCTGTCGTCCTGAATTTTGGATTTACGCGTCTGCTCTATCCGCGACCGCAATAATCCGTTCCATCGTGCGCAGCACCGGCCGCTCGATCAGCTTGCCGTCGACGACCACGAGGCCGGTGTTGGCTTCTTCGAAGGCCGCCACGATCTTGCGTGCGTGGGCGATCTGATCGGCGCTGGGTGAGAATATCTCGTTGATGATCTCGATCTGGTTGGGATGGATCGAACCCTTGCCGGTGAAGCCCAGACGTGCGCTGGCCTCTGCCTCCTCGCGCAACCCATCGAAGTCTTTCAGATCAAGCCACGGCACATCGATCGCATCCACTCCCGCAGCCGCGGCCGCATGCACCACCCGCGAACGGGCATAGAGCAGCGGTTCCCACGCATATTCGCAGCGCAAATCCGCCGCGAGATCGACCCCGCCGAACAGCAGCGAGTCGATCCGGTTGCTGGCATGGGCGATGTCATAGGCCGCTTCCAGCCCGTGATTGGTCTCGATGATGATCTGCAGGCGGACCGGCAGGCCGAGCGCGTCGAGCTTGTCCGACACGCCCCTGACCTCTTCGGCCGTGTTGACCTTGGGCAGCATCAGTGCCGGCGGCGGTGATTTTGCCTCGTAGATGGCCGCGAGGTCGGCGCGGCCGTAGTCACTGCCCAGTTCGTTCACCCGCACGATGCGTTCCACCCCGTCATCGGCCTGCGGCTCGGCGAAGATCGCAAGCATGTTCTCGCGCGCATCGTCCTTGTCGTGGGGCGCGACCCCGTCCTCAAGTTCGACGCAGACGATGTCCGCGCCCGATCCCAGGGCCTTGGTGAACATTGACGGGTCGGTGCCGGGGGAGAAGATGAAACTGCGGCGCGGCTGGATGGGTGCGGGCATGGGTGATCTCAACCTGGTTGTGGTTCGTAGATACTCAAATACGCAAACTTCTTGCGCGTGTTTCGAGACGCTCTCTCATTCGCTATGATCCGCGGAAAGCAGGACCTGACCGGGAAAAACCGGAACAAGTTTTTTGCAGTTGAGCGTCGCGATCAGATTAGCGGCATGTGATAAACCCGCACGCAGAAAAACAACAGGGAAGAGACGGCCCGAAATGTCAGCCGCCAAACCGACTGTCGCCATCCTGGTGACCATGGACACCAAGGCCCCGGAAGCGCTGTTTGTTGCGTCGTGCCTGGAGAAAGCCGGCACCACGCCCTGGATCGTCGACCTGTCCCTGATGCCCCACGAAAGTACCGGTGCGGACATGACCGGCGGCGATGTCGCCGAGGCGGGCGGTCACAGCTGGGACGATCTGGCGAAGATGGACCGGCGCGCGGCGTCGGACGCGATGCTGGAAGGTGCCATCAAGGTCGTACGCGGCCGCTTCGATGACGGCCAGTTGGAAGGTGCCATCGGCCTGGGCGGCGCCAACGGCACGACGATGGCCTGCGCGATCATGCGCGCGCTGCCCTATCTGGTGCCCAAGGCAATGGTGAGCGCGGTCGCCGCGACAGCCGCCGTCCAGTGGTATGTGGCCGAGGCCGATATCGCGATGCATGCCTCAATCGGCGATGTGGCGCTCAACCGGATCACCAAGGCGGCGATGGAGAACGCCGCCGTTGGCGTTGCCGCCGCCGCGTGCAACCGGGCGAGCAAGGCCGCCGAGACCGAAGACCATCCACCCCTGGTCGCGATTTCGTCCTTTGGTGGCACGGCGGGCTGTGTCGATCGTGCGCAGGCGCTGCTCGAAGCGGAGGGCTTCGAGGTCATTCTATTCCACGCCTCGGGCATTGGTGGCCGGGCGCTTGAACGGCTGGCGCGCGAAGGTGAACTGGCCGGCGTGCTCGACATTACCACCCATGAGCTCACGGATTTCGTCACCAACGGCGTCTATGACGCCGGCGGCGAACGCCTGACAGGTGCGGGCGCCATGGGGCTGCCGCAGGTCGTGGTGCCGGGCGCGATTGACCATTCGAATTTCTGGGCCGGGCAGGCCCCGGAGCGCTATCGCGACCGGGAGTTCTTCCAGTACAACGCGCAGAACCTCCTGATGCGGACCAATGGCGAGGAGATGGCCGAGCTCGGCCGGGCCTTTGCCGAACGGCTGAACGCCGCCAAAGGGCCGGTTCGGGTCCTGATCCCGCTCGAGGGCTATAGCGAGCACACCAAGCGCAAGACATATGATCTGGCGGAGAACGAGTTGGGCGCCTGGAAGCAGCCCGAGACCGACCGCATGTTCAGCCAGACCCTGAAAGAAAACCTGACCACCGGCACGGTCGAAGAACTCCCGTGTCACATTAATGAAGCCGCCTTCGCAGATGCCTGCGTGGCGGCGTTTCTTGAAGTCATCGGGTCCGCACCGGGCGGCACCCGCACATCCGGAGCAGCGTGATGAGCCTTTCCATTGAGGTCGAGAATTTTGAGACCGACGTCCTGATCGTCGGCGGCGGCGCCGCCGCGACCATGGCCGCGTTCGAGTGCGCCATAGCCGGCGTCAAGACGATCCAGGTCACCAAGGGCCGTGCGACCAGCGGCACGACGACGGTGGCGCGCGGTGGTTTCGCCGCGGCCATGGGCAAGGACGACAGTCCCGCCCAGCATCTGGAGGACATCCTGAAATATGGTGGTGAGCTGATCGACCCCGAGATGGCGCGGGCCTGGTGCGAGGATATCGTCCAGATCGTGAAGGACCTCGAGGAATGGGGTGCCGAGTTCATTCGCGGCGAGGATGGCGAACTCGACCTGAAAATGTTTCCCAACCACTCCCACCCGCGCGCGTGCCATCACTACGACACCACGGGCAATATGGTGACCAAGGTCCTGTCGAAGCGTCTGCGTGGCGACGACCGGATCGAGAAGCATTCCCTGACCGCGATCGTCGACCTCGTAAAGCATGAAGGGCGCGTCGTTGGCGCCTGGGGTGTCGATTATCGCAACGCCAAGCTGGTGACCTATACCGCCCAGCAGGTGATCCTCGCGACCGGCGGCGGCAGCGGCCTGTTCTATGTGAACGACAACCCGCCGCAGGTGACCGGTGATGGTTATGTCATGGGCTTCCGCGCAGGCGCCGACCTGCTCGGTATCGAGATGATCGATTTCCAGGCCATGTGCTGCTCGCCCGAAGAACTGTTCGGTTTCGCCCCCCATCCCACGGGCTTCATCAACGCCGGTGCGGTGTTCCGCAATGAAGAGGGCGAGGAGTTCCTCAAGCGCTACTTCCCCGACACGGCCGAGAAGTCATCGCGTTCTGAAGTGATCCTGGCGATGGCCAAGGAAATCCATGCGGGCCGTGCCGGTTCCACGGGCGGCATCTACATGGACGCGACGGCCATTCCGATCGAGACCATCCAGAAACAGATCCCGCATGTCTACAAGACCTGCCTGCATCGCGGCATCGACATCACCAAGACCCCGCTCGAAGTCGCACCGGGTAGCCACACCTGGCTCGGCGGCCTGGATGTGGACACCTATGGGCAGAGTTCGATCCCGGGTCTGTTTGCCGCGGGCGAGACGGCCGGCGGTATCCATGGCGGCAACCGCATCGGCGGATCGGCCCTGGCCGCGTCGCTGGCGTTCGGGCGTCGTGCCGGCCGCAAGGCCGCCGAGCTGATCGGTTCCGAACCGGTCTCGATCCCGGCCCTGGGCGACAACGTGATCCCCGAAGAAGAGCGTGAATGGCTAAGCAGTCTCCTGGAGCGAGCCGACGGCCCGTATCAGGGCGATGTGCGGATGCATTGCCGGATGCTGGCCCATGACAAGCTGGGCCCGATCCGGGACGAGAACACCCTGCGTGAGGCGCTCACCGAGTATGAGCGCATCGAAAACGAAGATTTGCAGACCATGCGGCTGTCGGAAGAGGCGCGCGACACCGGCAAGGGCCGGGGTGAGGAAATCGAGAGCGCGCTCTCGATCCGAAACCTCGCGCTGCTGGGCCGGATTCTAGCGACGGCGGCGCTGGAGCGTGAGGAAAGCCGTGGTGCGCATTATCGTCTCGACTATCCCGACACCAATGATGCCGACTGGCGCAAGGTGACGCGTCTGCATCGCACCGATGGCGGCGGTATCGAATTCTCGACCGACCCGGTGAAAAATGACGCGGCGGCGGCCGAATAGGCCCGGTTTACGGGCCAACGGTCATGGGTGAGGCACAAGTTCTGTGATCCTCGCGGCGCTGACCGGTGGTTGGAAATGTGCGAATTTGGCCGCAGATCAGATTGCGTGGTGCGAACCAATACATCCCTTTGATTGCACCGCATAAACGGATATGGTCTGAACTGAATTGTATGCCTGTCAGGGCTGCCCGGCGTAGACGATACGGGACGGCTTGTGGCGGGTTGATTTGATCAAAAACATAAGCCTTGTGAAAGTTCTAGGAGAAGAGAATGCGATACGGAACGGCGAATTTCGGCATTGCCGGGGTCGATTGGCAGGAGAAGGTCAACTGGGACCGCCTGCGCAACTATCGGCTCGAGCGCGCCCGCGACATGATGAAAAAGGCTGGCCTTGGCGCCATGCTTTGCATGTATGACGAGAACGTCCGCTACATCACGGGAACGCTGACGCCGGGTTGGAACCGCCTGAAGCCGGGCCTGCGCTATGCGCTGCTGTGTGGCGATGCCGCACCGGTCCTGTTTGAGCAGGGTGATATCGGCATGCAGGTCGAGCGCCACGCGCCGTGGATCCCGCCCGAGAACATCCGTTACTCCTACGCCTGGATCAAAGGCGCGGCTGGCGGTGCTTCGAAGCAGCAGGTGACCAAGTTCACCAACGCCATCAAGGAAGAAATGGCGCGTTTCGGCGTGGCCGGCGAGAAACTGGGCGTTGATTTTGTCGACATCAACATGATGAACCACTTTGCCGAAGAAGGCCTCGAGTGGGCGGACGGCATGTCCCCGATGATGGACGCCCGTGCGGTCAAGAGCCAGGACGAGCAGGAATGCGCGCGTATCGTTGGCGCGATCGGCGATGCGGCGCATTGGGAGTGCATGAAGTTCCTGAAGCCGGGTATCACCGAGAACCAGGTGACCGCGCACATCATGAAGTTCCTGTACGACATTCCGGGCATGGAAGATGTCGAGGACGTTATCGTTTCCTCGGGTCCGAACACCTGGCCGAACTGGCGTAAATTCGGTGACCGTATCATCCAGCCGGGCGACATCGTCTTCATGGATTTGGCGGCGCTGACGTGGAATGGCTACAAGTCCTGC
>JABJEK010000027.1 GCA_018702955.1 Rhodospirillaceae bacterium
GGACATCGAGACCCTGGAGCGGATCGAGATCCTGCGCGACCTGCGGCTCGGCGCCTTCGACGTCCTGATCGGCATCAACCTGCTGCGCGAGGGGCTGGATATTCCCGAATGCGCCCTGGTCGCGATCCTCGACGCCGACAAGGAGGGCTATCTGCGCTCCAAGACGTCGCTGGTGCAGACCATCGGCCGGGCCGCACGCAACGTGGACGGCCGGGTGATCCTGTATGCCGATGTCATGACCAAAAGCCTTGAGGGTGCCCTCGAAGAAACCGCGCGGCGGCGCGCGAAGCAGGAAGCCTACAACGCCGAGAACGGCATCACGCCGGAATCGATCCGCTCCAACATCACCGACATCCTGCAAAGTGTGTTCGAGCGCGACCGGGTCACGGTCGAGATCGACGATGACGAGACCACGCATCTGGTCGGCAAGGATTTGCAGACCCACATCGCCGAACTCGAAGCCCGCATGCAGACCGCCGCGGCCGACCTGGAATTCGAGGAAGCCGCGCGCCTGCGCGACGAGATCAAACGGCTGGAGGCCCAGGAGCTGGCGGCGATGGGTGCCGACCTCGACGGCTCACCCTGGCGCGAGGGCGGCGACGGCACGGCCGAGAGCGCGGGCAAGATCCTGGCGGCCCAGCGCGCGGCGCGCACCAAGGCCAATATGACAAAACGACCGGAATCAGCTGGGCGCGGCAAAGGTCGGCGCAAGCGGCGTTCGCGCTAGTCCGTCGGTAACGCGCCGATCTGCTGCAGCAGCGCCAGCCGGTCGCCCAGCACCCAGACCTTCGTGATCTTCCCGCCGGCCATGGTGAACATGGCCACACCCGCATATTCGATGCGCGTGCCCGTGGCCGCGTGGTCGAACAGCGGCCCGTCATGGGTGCCGGTGTAGGTCAGGCGTGCAACGGCGCGGTCGTCGGTGGCGACGATCTCATCGATCCGGTTGTGGAAATCCGGAAACGCGTCGCGGATGGTCCGCATGTAGCCCGCGAACCCGTCATGGCCGTGCACCTGCAGGCCGATGGAGCCACGGAAATCGATCGCCGGGTCAAGGATGTCGCGCATCGTCGCGTCATCCCATGTGTTCCACATGACGTTGAAGAACGACTCGACCAGGCGCTGGTTATCGGTGGCTGACCCAGTGACGGACATGGCGGCGTCCCTACTTTTTCTTCCTCTTCATGAATATGTCAGACATCCAGCTGCGGATGTCGAGCCGCTCCTTGTATTTCTGATGGTAATCCTCGGCCTCCCAGAAGGTGGGCGCCGGCTGGATCGTCGTGACGATCGGGGCCTCAAACTTGCCCGATGCCTCCTTGGCCTCCTTCGAAACGCGCGCCGCATTCTCCTGATAAGGATCATGGGTGAAGATCGCCGAGCGGTACTGGGTGCCCACATCCGGGCCCTGACGATTCATCTGGGTCGGGTCGTGAATCTCCCAGAAGATGTCGAGCAGGGTCTCGTAGGTCACGACCGTGGGGTCAAACTCCAGGTGCACGACCTCAGCATGGCCGGTGTTCGTGTGGCAGACCTCTTCATAGGTCGGGTTCTTCTTGGTGCCGCCGGTGTAGCCGACCCAGCTGTGATGAATGCCCTCGACCTGATCGAAGATATGCTGGGGTTCCCAGAAGCACCCGGCACCGAACGTCGCGAGCGCCGTATATCGTCTGTTCATCTCGAAGCTCCTGCTGCTCGAATGACCTAGGCGCCGGCCGGCGGCTCCGCCAGGATCGCCACCCGGCCGCCACTCATCAGCTCGATGCCAGCACCCTTGAGCGCCGCATAGGCCGCGCGGTTCACCTCGAACCGGGTCTTGAAATAGCGCGAACTGGGGACCCAGTAGCGCAGGCCGAGAATGATGCCGCCATAGCTGAAATCATGGATACCGACCTGGGGATCGCTGCCCTCGGCCATGTCGGGATACGCCGCCAGCGCCTTGGCGATGGCCGTGATGGCCACTTCGGGATCGCTGTCGGCGGCGATCACGATCTGGGATTCGACGATCCGGTGGGCGGCGGAATTTACCAGAATCTCGCCGACGACCTTGCGGTTCGGGATGGTGATTAATTCCTGGTCCTCGCCGATCAACGTGGTCGAGGAGAGGCTGACCTCTTCCACCACGCCGCTGACATCCTGCACCAGGATCGTGTCTCCGACCGTGAAGGGCCGGGTCAGGATGATCACCAACCCGGCGCCGTAATTCGACACCGGCCCCTGAATGGCGAATGACAGGCCCAGGGCGGCGGCACCACCGAGTGCGACGAGCGGCGCGATATCGATGCCGAAATTGCTCAACGTGATGATCACGACGATGGCGACCAGCAAGATCTTCGCCGCATTCCCGGCGAAGCGCGACAGGGTGATATCCAGTTCCTTGCGCGCGCACATGTTCGTGATCCGCCGGCCGACGAAGCCCGCGAATTTCAGCCCGATCAGCAGAATCACCAGGGCGCCAATGATCTGCAGCCCGTAGGCAATCGCGAACTCTGCGGCGATCTCGATGATCGCACCGACGGTTTCGAGCTGGGCTTCGACTGTTTCTTCCATGGTGTTTTCCTCGTTTTCCGGCGCTCGGGCGTCTCTCGGCGCCACCATCCGGGACAATTGTTTCCGAACCTATCGCCAAACACCCAGCCACACCAACCGTAGAAAGCGCCCGACCCGGCAACCCTGCGAAAGCATTTCGGCCAACCAGGCATGACCCATTCGCCACAAACTTCTTGAAACACACGCGATACATCGCGATGTACGGGCATAACGAAACCCGGGCGATTCCGCCTGGCGCGATCGGGGCACGGACCCCGGGAGATCTGAGATCAGTTACACCGGCTTTCTTCTGGCAACGATCGGGCTTGCGCTGCTGCTGTTCTCCGCGGATTTCATGGTCCGTGGGGCGGTTGGGCTGGCGCGGCGCATGGGTATGTCACCCCTGATCATCGGCCTGACCGTCATCGCCATCGGCACGTCCGCGCCGGAGCTCGTCACCACCGTGACGGCGACTCTGGAGGGTGCGCCGGACCTGGCACTCGGCAACGTGGTCGGCAGCAACCTGGCGAACATGTTGCTGATCCTCGGGGTGGCCGCCTTGCTTCGGCCCATCGCCTGCACGCCGAAGGTGATCTGGCGCGACGGGTCCATGGTGCTCGCGGCGACGGTGCTGTTCGTGGGAATCGCGATGACGGGCATATTCGTGCTGTGGCACGGGCTTGTCCTGGTGGCCGCCTTGTTCGTGTATCTCTACCTCACCTACCGGGCCGAAAACGCCAACATCGAAAGCGGACTCCACGGCCATGAGGCCAGCGACGTGTCGGGTGTACCCGAACGGGTTTGGACCGGCGCGGTCTATCTGCTGGGCGGCCTGGCCGGCACGGTGATCGGCGCCAAGCTGCTGGTCGATGGCGGCGTGAGCGTCGCCGAATCCCTCGGCGTCTCGAAGGCGATCATCGGCCTGACACTGGTCGCGATCGGTACGAGCCTGCCGGAGCTGGCGATCGTTGTGGTCGCGAGCATGCGCGGACATAGCGACGTGGCGCTGGGCAACGTGCTGGGCAGCAATATCTTCAACCTGCTGGGCATCACCGGCACCGTGGCGATTGTCGCCCCCCTGCCGGTGCCGGACGTCCTGCTGTCATTCGATCTCTGGGTACTGCTGGGCGTGACAGTCATGCTGTTGCCGATGATGTTGACAGAGGGCTGCCTCAGCCGCCGCGAGGGCGGGGTGCTGGTCTTCCTCTACGGGGTGTATTTGGCATTCCAGTTCGACAGCATTCGCAGCATGATCGGCTAACGTCGCCCGAACGCTGCGCACGCCGGCAGATGCGTGTAACTTGTGGTTCGGGCCGCCCGACGGGTATTTAGCTGGATCCATGACCGAGCAAGCCGAACCCAGCAACACGGAAACCAACGCAGCCGCCGGCGATGAACCGCCACGCGGTGTCGAGATTATTCGTGCGCATCTGGCGACCCTGCCCCACGGCCCCGGCGTCTACCGGATGCTGAACGCGGCGGGGGATGCGCTGTATGTTGGCAAGGCCCGGAGCCTGCGCCGGCGCGTCACGAATTACACCCAGATCGCCCGCCTGCCCTACCGGCTGCAGCGCATGGTCGCGGAGACCGTCGAACTCGAGGTGGTCACGACCCACACCGAGGCCGAGGCGCTGCTGCTCGAATCCAACATGATCAAGCGACTGGCACCCCGCTACAACGTGCTGCTGCGCGACGACAAGAGCTTCCCCTACATCCTGATTACCCGGCATGTGGACCGGCAGACCACCAAGACGGGGGCGGACCCCGATGCCCGCAAGGCGCGCCAGACCATCAAGACCCGCCGCCAGAACCGGTCCGGCGCCGACCCGGCCGAATGGCCGGGCGTGATCAAGTATCGCGGGGCGCGGACCCTGCCCGGAGAATATTTCGGTCCCTTCGCCTCGGCCGGCTCGGTGAACCGGACCCTCAATGCCCTGGAGCGCGCGTTCCTTTTGCGCAGCTGTTCCGATGCGGTCTTCTCCGGCCGCACACGGCCCTGCCTGAAGTATCAACTCAAGCGTTGTGCGGCACCTTGCGTCGGCCAGGTAAGCGCGGACGACTACACGATTCTGGTCGATCAGGCGCGCAACTTCCTCACCGGGCGTTCGCGCGAGGTGCAGGATGAGTTGGTGGCGGCGATGCAGGACGCCTCGGAGCGCACCGAATTCGAGGCCGCGGCGCGTTTCCGCGACCGGGTCCGCGCCATGACCCAGATCCAGTCCAACCAGGACATCAACATTGAGAACCTGGACATCAGCGACGCCGATATCGTCGCCGCCGAGCAGGAAGGCGGGCGCACCTGCATCCAGGTCTTCTTTTTCCGGGCCGGGCGCAACTACGGCAACCGCGCCTATTTCCCGCGCCACGACAAATCGGTGCCGCTGGAAGATGTGCTCGGCGCATTCCTCGGGCAATTCTACGAGAACAAACCCGCCCCCGCAGCCGTCTTCCTCAGCCACAAACCCTCGGAGATCGCGCTGATCGCCGAGGCGCTCGGCGTGCGCGCCGAACGCAAGGTGTCGATCACGGTTCCCCAGCGCGGCTCCAAGCGAAAGCTGGTCGAACACGCCCGCACCAACGCCCGCGATGCGCTCGGCCGCCGGCTCGCCGAGACCGCCACCAACCGGGATCTGCTGGCCGGGGTCGCCGAACTGTTCGGGCTCGACGGGCCGCCAGGGCGGATCGAGGTGTATGACAACTCCCATATCCGCGGCGCCCATGCGGCGGGCGCGATGATCGTGGCCGGCCCCGAGGGTTTCATGAAGGCGAATTATCGCCGGTTCAACATCAAGGGAGCGGCGACGGCAGACGCGGACGGCTACAGCCCCGGCGACGACTACGCGATGATGCGCGAGGTCCTGCACCGGCGTTTTTCCCGGGCGCTGAAGGAAGACCCGGAGCGCAGCCGCGGACAGTGGCCGGATCTGATCCTGATCGACGGCGGCAAGGGCCAACTGACCGCGACCCTCGAAGCGCTGCAGGAACTCGGTATCGACGATGTCCCCACCGTGGCCATCGCCAAGGGCCCCGACCGGGATGCGGGGCGCGAGCAATTCTTCGTCGCCGACGGCGACCCGGACGGGTTCCAGCTGCCCCATGACGACCCGGTCCTGTATTACCTGCAGCGCCTGCGCGACGAATCCCATCGCTTCGTGATCGGCGCCCATCGCCAGAAACGGTCGAAGGCGATATCGAAGAACCCGCTCGACGAGGTGCCGGGCATCGGCGCGAAGCGCAAGCGTGCGCTGCTCAACCATTTCGGATCAGCGCGTGCCGTGGCGCGCGCGGGCCTGCAGGATTTGGGACAGGTCGACGGCATCAGCGACACGGTCGCGCGGCGCATCTATGATTTCTTTCACACCAACGAATAGCGCTCCAATGCCTGACGGCGCGGACACCCGACCATGACCATTCCAAATATCCTCACCCTGTCCCGCGTCGCGCTGATCCCGGTGGTCATCGCGATGCTGTTCGCCGAAGACCCGGCGATGCGCTGGTGGGGGTTCGGGCTGTTCGTGATTCTCTCCGTGACCGACTATTTCGACGGATATCTGGCGCGCGTGCTCGACCAGACCAGCGCGCTCGGCGCCCTGATGGACCCGATCGCCGACAAGGTGCTCGTCGCCGCGCTCACCGTCGCTCTGGTGGCACGTGGAGACATCGCCGGCTGGGACGTGGCGGGCGCGATCCTGATTCTGTGCCGGGAGTTCCTGGTGTCGGGCCTGCGCGAGTTCCTCGCCCAGCGCGATCTGCCCCTGCCCGTCACCAGGCTCGCCAAATGGAAGACCACGGCCCAGCTGATAGCCCTGGCGCTGCTGATTCTCGCGCCGCTTGCCGATGCCGGTCAGCTGCTCACGATCTCGGCGATCTGGTGGGTCGCGACCGCGCTGACCCTGATCACCGGTTTCGATTATGTCCGCTCGGCCGCCCGACAACTCAAACCCGACGCGGGAGAGACATGATGCGTATCGCCGGAATCGTCGGCTGGCATGACAGCGGCAAGACAACGCTGGTGGTCGAACTGGTCGCCGAACTGGCGGCGCGCGGCTACCGCGTCTCGACCGTCAAGCATGCCCATCATGTCTTCGACGTGGACACGCCAGGCAAGGACAGCTGGAAACACCGCGAATCGGGTGCGACCGAGGTCATGGTCGGATCGGCCACCCGCTGGGCCCTGATGCATGAATTGCGTGGCGACGACGAGCCGTCCACCCGCGAGCTTGTCGCCAAGATGAGCCCGGTTGATCTGGTGCTGGTCGAAGGGTTCAAGCATGAGGATCACGAAAAGATCGAGGTCTACCGGCAGGGCCTCAAGGACCCGCCGAACGCGCTTCGCGACCCGACGATCATCGCCCTGGCCGACGACGGCACGACGACCGGCCTGCCGGACAGGGTCCGGCGCCTCGACGCGGGCGACCCTATCGCCGTGGCCGACTTCATCGAGCAGCACTGGGGCCTGACACGCCCCGGCGAAGACGCCGGAACCGCGTGAGCCGATGGCGCAACTCTCCGATGATTGCTTCGAGACTGACGGCGGCCTGATCCCCGCCGCGACGGCCCTGTCGCTGCTGGAGGCCCGGCTCGCAACCATCGTCGGCACCGAGAAGATCGCGCTCAACAGCGCGGCCGGGCGCATTCTGGCGGGCGACATCGTGTCGGACCGGGCCGTGCCGCCCCACGACAATTCCGCGGTCGACGGCTACGCGGTCTATTTCGACGATTTGGCACCCGACAGCGAAACCACTCTGCCCGTGGCGGGCCGGGTCGCCGCGGGGCATCCGCTGGACGGGCCCGCGACACGGGGCACCGCGGTGCGGATCTTCACTGGCGCACCGATTCCGGATGGGGCGGCGGGGCCGGACACGGTGCTGATGCAGGAGGATTGCCGCGTCGAGGCGCGCGACGGACAGGAATTCGTCGCGATCCCGGCCGGAATATCGCGGGGCGCCAACCGCCGGGACAGCGGCGAGGATGTCGCCCGTGGCCAGGTCATATTGCAGGCAGGCCAGCGGCTGCGGCCCCAGGATATCGGCCTCGCGGCGTCGGTCGGGTGTGCAGATCTGCCGGTATTCACGAAACTCGTCGTCGGCGTGCTGTCGACCGGGGACGAGGTCTTCGAGCCGGGCGCCGATGCCCCGGCCGGCGGGATCTACGACGCCAACCGCCACGCGCTCATGGCCGTCCTGTCGGACCTCGGCTGCGAGGTGCGCGATTACGGGATCATCCCCGACGATGCAGACCGGATCGAGGACACCCTCAATGCCGCCGCGGCGGACTGCGACGCGATTGTGTCATCGGCCGGCATGTCGGTGGGTGACGAGGACCATCTCGCGGGCAGCGTCGAACGACTGGGCACGCTGCATTTCTGGAAAGTGGCGATCAAACCGGGGCGACCGGTCGCGTTCGGGCAGATCGGCGACACACCCTTCATCGGCCTGCCAGGCAACCCGGCCGCGATGATGGTGACCTTCCTGCGGCTGGCGCGCCCCGCGCTGCTGCGGCTCGGCGGGGCCACGGACCTGTCGCCGCGCCTGTACCAGGTCCGTGCCGGTTTCGCGCATACCAAGAAGGAGCGGCGGCGCGAATATGTGCGCGTCAGCCTGGAGGTCGGCGACGACGGCGTGCTGGTAGCACGCAAACACCCGCGCCACGGCGCGGGTGTGCTGACGTCGATGGTCGAATCCGAAGGGCTGGTTGAATTGCCGGAAGACATGACCCAACTCACGCCGGGAACGATGGTATCCTTTCTTCCCTTCACGGAAGTGGCGCGATGAAAATTCTGTATTTTGCCTGGATGCGACAACGGATCGGCATGTCCACCGAGACCGTCGATCTGCCCGCGGACGTCGCCACGGTCGATGACCTGATCGATTGGCTGATCGGCCGGGGTGACGGTTACGGCGCCGCTTTCGAGAAACGCGATGTGATCAGAGCGGCGGTGAACCAGGACTATGTCCCCTTCGACCATCCGGTCACCGACGCGGACGAGATCGCGTTCTTTCCCCCGGTTACCGGGGGCTGACGGACGTGTTGCGATGATCCGTGTGCAACAGGAAGACTTCGATATCGGGGTGGAAACCAAGGCCCTGACCGCCGGCAAGACGACGATCGGCGGCGTGGCGACCTTCACCGGCATGGTGCGGGACATGGCACCGGTCGACGGGTCGGACCAGCCGATCAGCGCCATGACGCTCGAACATTATCCGGGCATGACGAAGAAGAAGCTCGCCGAGATCGAGGCCGAGGCGAATCGCCGCTGGCCGCTCGATGCGAGCCTGATCATTCACCGCTACGGACGGCTTGAGCCCGGCGACCAGATCGTCCTGGTCGCCTGCGCGTCGGCCCATCGCCAGGCCGCGTTCGACGCCTGCCAGTTCCTGATGGACTGGCTGAAAACGGACGCGCCGTTCTGGAAGCTGGAAGATACCGACGCCGGCGAGATGTGGGTCGAGACCCGTGCCACCGACGATGCGGCGGCAGCGCGCTGGAAACAGGAATCCGGGAAAACCGAATGAGCATCATTGCGGATTCGACCATCACCTGCCCCCATTGCGGATACCGGCAAACGGAAATCATGCCCACCGACAATTGACAGGTTTTCTACGCGTGTCGCTCGTGCGGCGACATCCTGAAGGCAAAGCCCGACGATTGCTGCGTGTTCTGCTCCTACGGCGACGTGCATTGCCCGTCCGTTCAGGAACGCACCGCGACCGACGAAGTGCCGTAGTTCGAAGGCGGGGTTATTCCGCCGCCGCGGCCTCTGCGCGACCATTCACCAGCGCGTCGTAATCCTGCATCAGCGTCTTGGTGATATCGCCGACCGTGAACGCATGATCGTCGGCGATCTTCGCGATCGGGGTCACCTCGGCTGCCGTGCCAGTAACGAACATCTCGGTCGCGTCACTCAGCTCTTCCGGCATGATCGCGCGTTCGATGACTTCATACCCGCGCTTCTTCGCCAGATTGATCACCGAACGGCGGGTGATGCCGTCCAGGAAACAGTCAGGCGTGGGGGTGTGAATTTTGCCGTCGATGACCAGGAACATGTTCGCACCCGTGGTCTCGGCGAGCTGCCCGCGCCAATCCAGCATCAGGGCATCGGAATAGCCCTTCGCCTCGGCGGCGTGCTTCGACAGGGTGCAGATCATATAGAGACCCGCCGCCTTGGCACTCACCGGTGCGGTGAGGGGGTCCGGCCGGCGATAAATCGCCCAGTCGAGTTCGATGCCCTTCATCCGGGCTTCCGGCGTGAAATAGGACGGCCACTCCCAGACGGCGATCGCCACCTGGATCTCGCATTTTTGCGCCGACACACCCATCTGCTCCGGGCCGCGCCAGGCGATCGGGCGAAGATAGGCATCGGTCAGGCCGGCGCGGCTGAGCGCCTCACGGCACGCGTCGTCGAGTTCTGCGACGGTGTAAGGCACGTCGAAACCGAGAACCTTGCCCGAATTATGCAGGCGTTCATTGTGGGCGGTGAGCTCGAAAATCTCGCCATTGTAGGCGCGCATGCCCTCGAATACCGCTGACGCGTAATGCAGCGCATGATTCAGAACATGCAGCTTGGCGTCGGCCCACGGAACAAAGTCGCCGTTGAACCAGATCACCCCTTCGCGATCATCATAGGGAGTTTCGTGCATCTCTCAGCCCTCGAAATATATGGTCCCAGGAACCAAACTCTGGGACGAAAAGTTACCCCAAAAGGTTGCGTCAGGTAACATTGCCATCTAATTAAGTCAACATGGTTGACCTTAAATCAAGCCCCGATACCGCCTCCCTCCGCGAAGAAGAACTCCGCCAGGGCATAGAACTCATGTTCTACGCCTACCGGGATTTCACCGGCGAACCCGACGCGATCCTCGAACAATATGCGCTCGGCCGGGCGCATCACCGGGTGATCTACTTTGTCGGTCGCAATCCCGGCATCAGCGTCACCGAGTTGCTGGACATCCTGCGGATCACCAAACAGAGCCTGTCGCGCGTGCTGGGGAAACTGATCGAGGACGAATTCATCAACCAGCGCGCCAACCCCGCCGATCGTCGTCGCAAGCAGCTCTCCCTGTCCGACAAGGGCAAGGCGCTGGAACATGCCCTCACCTCGACCCAGATGGAGCGCTTCGTGCGCGCTTATCGCGAGGCCGGCGACGAAGCCGTCGAGGGGTTCCGGCGGGTGCTGACCAGCATCATCAACCCCGAGGACCGCGCCCGGGTCCGCCCCGTAACAATCCGCCGTACCTAGAGACGGAATCGCGGATCGGAGATAGAGTCCCGACGCGATGGAAGAAAGCCCGCATATTCTTGTCGTCGACGATGATCGCCGGCTCCGGGACCTCCTGCAGAGGTTCCTCACGGAAAGCGGGTTCCGCGTGACCGTTGCGGAGAGCGCGGCCCAGGCGCGCGAGAAGCTGGAAAGCTTTCAGTTCGACCTCCTTGTCCTCGACGTGATGATGCCCGGCGAAAGCGGTCTCGATCTCACCTCCGGATTGCGCGAGACCAACCCGGTCCCCATCCTGCTGCTCACCGCGATGGCCGAGCCGGAAAACAAGATCGACGGCCTCGACCGCGGCGCCGACGACTATCTGACCAAGCCGTTCGAGCCGCGCGAACTGGTGGCACGCATCCGTTCGATCCTGCGCCGGGCACAGGTCAATGTGCGCGAAACCAGCGCGTTCCGATTCGGGTCCCATACCTATGACTTGCAACGACAGATCCTGACGGGCCCGGACGGCATGATCCCGCTGACCGGTGCGGAAGCGCGCTTGCTCGATGTCCTAGCGGACACGCCCGGCGTCCCGGTCAATCGTGATACGCTGCAGGAGAGAAGTGGAATCACCGGTAGCGCCCGCGCGGTTGATGTGCAGGTCACACGGCTCCGTCGCAAGATCGAACCCGACCCACGAACCCCCCGTTATCTGCAAACGATCCGGGGACAAGGTTATGTCCTATGGCCCGACTAGACGCGCTCGCGCGTGTGCCGCGCATCCTTCGGCTGACCCTCAAGCAATTCCTGCCGCGCGGCCTGCTTGCGCGCTCCCTGCTGATCATCGTCGTGCCCCTGGTCCTGCTCCAGGTGGTCAGCGGCGTCATCTTCTATGACCGGCACTGGTCGAATGTCAGCCGCCACCGCGCGACAGCGCTGGCCGGCGACATCTCCATGGTGCTGGAACTGATCAACGAGAACCCGGCATCCAACAATCAGCCCGAACTGTTTGAACTGGCGCGTCGCACCCTCGACCTCATTTTCGAGTACGAAGTGGGGACCATCCTGCCCAACACCCATTTCGAACCGGCCGGAAACCTCGAGGTCACCCTGTCCCGATCGCTGCGCGAAATCGTGCAGCGGCCCTTCCTGATCGATACGCGCAGCCAGCGCGACCGGGTACTGATCGACGTCCAGCTGCCGTCCGGAGTGTTGAAGGTCTCGGCGAATGAAGAGCGGCTGATCAGTTCGACGACCAAGATATTCATTCTCTGGATGATCGGGACATCGTTGATTTTGTTCGCGGTGGCGACCCTGTTCATGCGCAATCAGGTCAGCCCCATCCGCCGGCTGGCGACCGCAGCAGAGAATTTCGGCAAGGGGCGGGACACCCCCAACTTCAAGCCTTCGGGTGCGACCGAAGTACGCCAGGCGGCCAGCGCGTTCATGGCGATGCGCAATCGGCTGGAACGGCAAATCCAGCAACGCACGGACATGCTCTCCGGGGTCAGCCACGATCTGCGCACCCCCCTGACACGGATGAAGCTGCAGCTCGCGATGCTGAACCGGAACACCGAGATCGACGAGCTCAATTCCGACGTTGCCGCCATGGAAAGCATGATCGAGGGCTATCTGAACTTCGCGCGGGGCGAAGGCACAGAGGAGCGGCAACTCATCGATGCGGGCGCGTTGCTCGAAGAGGTGGCGCATGACGCACGCCGAAACGGTACTGATATCACGGCACATGTCGAGGAGCCGGTCGAGCTTCCCCTGGCGCGGGCCGCCATCAGGCGCTGCCTCACCAACCTCGCCGACAACGCGGCACGCCATGCCGAGAAGGTCGAGATGCGATTAAGCCGGAACGGCAGCGTTCTCGAGATCACGGTTGATGACGACGGCCCCGGCATCCCCGAAGACATGCGTGACGACGTGTTCCGGCCATTTTTCCGCCTGGATGAGTCACGCAATCTGGAAACCGGCGGCACCGGTCTCGGGTTGTCGATTGCCCAGGATATCGTCCACGGACATGGCGGCGAGATCAGCCTCGGAGAATCCCCGGCGGGCGGCCTGCGGGTCCTGATTCGAATTCCGATCTAGCCGCTTCGGCACAACGGCCCGGCTGCGGACCTCAGAACAGGCGCCCGCCGTTCGCCACCACCTGATCGATATTCAGCAGGACCACGGCGCCGTCGGCATCGGGAAATCCCAGCACCAGAATCTCCGACATGAACTTGCCGATCTGCCTGGGCGGAAAATTCACCACGGCGGCGACCTGGCGGCCGACCAGTTGCTCGGGCGTGTAGTGCACGGTCAGCTGCGCCGATGTCTTGCGAATGCCGAATTCATTGCCCAGATCGACCCACAATTTGATCGCCGGACGGCGGGCTTCCGGAAACGGCTGCGCATCCACAATCGTGCCGACCCGGATATCCACCTTCTGGAAATCATCGAACGTGATCTCGTTCATTGCGCCCCATCCCGCGGCTCGGCCTCGCCAACACGAAGTGCCGGGCCCACAAGGTCAATCGCGCGGCCCAGGTTGCGGTCGAGCGATGCCATGGTGACGGACAGATCGGCTGTGTCGTCGCGCAACCAGTCTCGCTGCGTTGCCAGCCAGACCGCCGAGAGCGCCTTGGCAAAAACCACACCGGCAAGACACTTGTCGGGATAACCCGCAGCGGCGGCCAAAAACGCAAATGATCGCTGACTTTGCGGCAGGCGTTGCAGCAGGGTTATCGGGTCTCTCGGAACCTCGCGAACCAGGCGCACCACCGCATCCCGGTGGACCTGCAGCGTCTCGAACCGACGCATCAGGATATCCAGGAGCTCGTCATACCGTGTGGCGGGGTTCGACCCGGCCTGCGCGTCCGCGCATGCGGCCACATCGACGCGCCGGGCATAGGCATCGAGCAGTTGCCCCCGGTCGGCGCACAACGCATGGGCCTCCGACGTGTCCACCCCGGCCCGCAACGCGACGGCATCGAGCGTGACCATCGGCCAGCCATCGCTCGCGACCATGTCGAGCATGGCGTCGATCAGCTTGTCCAGATTATCGCTGCTGTCCTGGGTCATTCGGGCTCCGCTATCTCCGAAACCTATGCCAGATCATCGGTCCCTGTTAAGGGCCGAACGAAGGTGAAAATTGGATACCTAACCGGCGAGTTCGCGCGAGCGTTCGGTGGCGCGCATGATCGCCCGCGTCATCAGTTCCGTGAGCCCGTCGTCTGCCATGAGAATGTCGAGGGCCGCCGCCGTCGTGCCGCCGGGGCTGGTCACATTCTCGCGCAGGGTCTCGGCAGGATCAGCGCTTTGTGCCAGCAATTCCCCGCTGCCGGCGACGGTTTCGCGCGCGAGTTGCATCGCCAGATCCGGCGCCAGGCCCGCCGCGATTCCCGCCGCGGCCATTGCTTCGACCAGATGAAACACATAGGCAGGCCCGCTTCCCGACACGCCCGTCACGGCATCGATCAGGCCTTCATCCGCCACCCACGCGACCTTGCCGACCGCCGTCATGAGGGCTTCGCAGGCATCACGCTGGGCACCTGTGACATGGCCATTGCCGGCCAGCACGGTAATCCCCCGGCCCACCGCCGCGGGCGTGTTCGGCATGGCGCGGACAATTCGCGCGTCGGCACCCAGCACCGCCTCGAACGAGGCGATGGTGCGCCCGGCGGCAATCGACAGGAATACCGTGTCGGGCTGCACGAGCGCGGGATAAGGCGCGAGCACCGCATCCATGACCTGCGGCTTTACCGCCAGCACCACCACGGTCGCTGAAAAACTATCCGGGATGTCTTCGAACGCAGCACCGCCCGCGACCCCGTCCGGCAGTTCCGGCTGCATGGGATCGACGACGAAAATGGCATCGGGCGAGGTGCCCTGCCCGATCCAGCCATCCATCAACGCGCTGCCCATCTTGCCGCAGCCGACGAGCAGTATCGATTCAGGTCGTGTCATGGTTCTTCGTCCGTAGGTGTTCGTTCGGGGCGGTGTTCGTCCGCCGTTCGGATCAGGCTTCGCCGACTGTATCGAACATAATCGAACTCACGGCCGCCTGCGCAGACTGGTTGCCCCAGACCACATACTGGAAGGCCGGGTAGAATCGGTCCAACTCATGCACCGCAATATCGACCATGTCCTCGACCTGTTCGGCCGACAGCCCGCCGCCGCGCAGCAGCAGCGCGTGACGATACGCCGGCAGCCCGTCCTGGGACCCGATGTCGAAATGGCCAATCCCGAGCCGTTCGTTCAGTACGGCCAGCAATTCATGTACCGCGACCCGCTTTTCGGGCGGCGTGCGCATATCGAAGGCACAGGTCAGCTGCAGGGCGCCAATCTCGTCGATCCAGTTGAATACCGCGTGATAATCACACCAGCGCCCACCGATCTCGGCCAGCAACTCATCCCGGCGCGTGCGCTCCTGAGCCCAATCGCGCATCGCGATCATCTCCTCGGTCAAATCGAGGGGATGCAGAGTCTGGTCGATGACGCTTTGGGACAGATTACCCATATGGGAGAGGCCTCCAGAATGCGGCTTATGCGTGTCCGCTCCGCGACCCCAATATCTTGTAATATCTACGAAATATTGTGGGTCATGGGCATTTAACCACTACTGGAAGTAGACTGTCACGAACGCCAACTGCGCCGCAACCGCCGCGCCTGTGGACATCCCCAGGTATTTCCAAGACCGGCCAGAGGGGCCGAAATATGCGCGTCAGGCCTTGTCGGTGCCCGGTTTCGCGGCCTTCTTGGAGGCCGGTTTGCGTGCGCGTGCCGCCAGTTTCTTCTCAAGCGCCGCCACCCGTTTCGCCAGGGCTTCCTGCTCTTCGCGGGCCCTGATCGCGACCGCCTCGACGGCTTCGAACTCCTCGCGGCGGACAAGCTCCATATCCGCCAACACGCGCTCCAGGCGCTGTTGTACGAGCGCCTCGACCTCTTCGCGCAGGCCGCTGGCAACACCGGCGGCACCATTGGCCAGACGGGCCACATCATCCAACAATCGGCTTCGGGTCTGCATGCCGGACACTCCTTCTTGGGTGGGGTGACACTACGCCCTTCGGCCACGGGCGAACAAGGCCGCCACATTGCCGCACCGAACCGGGAAAGCCTATAAAGCCGCTAGAGATATTGGAGCAGCCAATGCATGTCGTGACCGGCGGAGCCGGATTTATCGGATCAAACCTTGTGGCCACCCTGGCCGAGCGCGGCGGCGCGCCGGTGGTTTGCGATTTCGACGAAGACGCGTTGGCCCGCAACATTGCCAAGCGTGGCCCCTTCGAACTGGTCGCGCCGGACGCGCTGCTGGACTGGCTCGCAGCGCTCGATGAACCGCCCGAGGCGATCTTTCATATGGGTGCGATTTCCTCGACGGTCGAACGCGATGTCGACCGGATCATGCGCAACAATTATCTGCTCAGCCTGCGCCTGTGGGACTGGTGCACGGCGCATGGGGTGCCGTTCATCTACGCCTCTTCCGCCGCCACCTATGGCGGCGGCGAACACGGTTTCGACGATGCCAACGACGACGAGGCTCTGGCGCGGCTCAGGCCGCTCAACCCCTATGGCTGGTCGAAGCTTCTTTTCGATCGCGCGGCACTGCGCATGGCGGCCGCCGGCCACGCGCCGCCGCAATGGGCCGGCCTGCGATTTTTCAACGTTTACGGACCCAACGAATATCACAAGGGTGGCCAGCAGAGCGTGGTGCCGCAATTCTGGCAGCAGATCCGCGAGACCGGCGGCGCGCGCCTGTTCAAATCCCACGACCCCGACTATGGCGACGGCGGCCAGCTTCGCGACTTCGTGCATGTCCGCGACACGGTTTCGGTGATGTTATGGTTGCTCGACAACCCCCATGTCAGCGGGATTTTCAATCTCGGCACCGGCAAGGCGCGTTCGTTCGACGACATGGCCGGCGCGATCTTCGACGCGATGGGCGAGACGCGGGAGATCACGTATATCGACATGCCCGACACGATCCGCGGTCAGTACCAGTACTTCACGGAAGCGGGAATGGACCGCCTGCGCGACGCCGGATACGATCAGCCCTTCACGTCCCTCGAGGATGGAGTGCGCAGCTATGTGCAGGACTATCTCGCGACCAACGACCCTTATGTGTGACCGCTCTCATGCCTGATCTCCCCAGCACCAAACGAACATGACCGGACCGATCCCATTTCCCGAAATTGACCCGGTGGCGTTCGCGATCGGCCCGTTCGTCGTGCGCTGGTACGCGCTGGCTTTCATCGCCGGGCTGCTCGCCGGCTGGGGATACATGGTGACCCTGCTGCGCCGGCCGCCGGTGACCATGACATCGCAACAGGTGGGGGACTTCTTCAGCTGGGCCATCGTCGGCGTCATCGTGGGCGGACGGCTGGGGTTTGTCGGCTTCTATCAGCTCGATTTTTTCCTCGCCAATCCGCTGCAGATCCTGGCGGTCTGGAACGGCGGCATGTCATTCCATGGCGGCCTGCTGGGGGTCATCGTCGCGATTATTCTGTACGCCCGCCGGTACAATATCCTCGTTCTGACCCTCGGTGACCTGGTCGCGGCGGCGGCCCCGATCGGGCTTTTTCTGGGCCGCCTCGCCAATTTCATCAATGGCGAGCTGTATGGCCGTGCGACCGATGTCCCCTGGGCCGTGGTGTTTCCCGACGGCGGCGATATCGGCCGGCATCCAAGCCAGCTTTACGAGGCGGGGCTCGAAGGCCTCCTCCTCTTTGTCATCCTGTTTGCGCTTGCCCGCTTCGCCCGCGCCCGATACCGACCCGGCCTGCTAACGGGCGTGTTCCTCCTCGGCTATGGATCGGCCCGCACCTTCGTCGAATTCTTCCGCCAGCCCGATAACTATGTCGGTGACGGCGGCTTCCTGTTGTGGGGCTCGACGATCGGCCAGTGGCTGTCGACGCCAATCGCCATTGCCGGTCTGATCTTCATCGTCTATGCGGTGACCCATGATCGTCTCGACAACAACCGAAGCGCGGCCAAGCCGGCCCAATAGGGATTCTCGGACATGGATAGCGGACAGCCGGTCGTCCGCCGCCTGACGCGCCTGATCTCCGAACGCGGCCCGATCAGCGTCGCGGATTTCATGGAGATCGCGCTCGGCGACCCCGAAGGCGGCTACTACGCCACCCGCGACCCGTTTGGCGTGGACGGAGACTTCACGACCGCGCCCGAGATTTCCCAGATGTTCGGCGAACTGATCGGCCTGTGGTGCGCAGACAGCTGGCAGCGGATCGGCGCACCCGAAGAATTCGCGCTGATCGAACTGGGACCCGGCCGGGGCAGTTTGATGGCGGACGCCCTGCGCGCAATCTCGGGTCTGCCGGCATGTCGCGCGGCGGCACGCATTCATCTGGTCGAGAACAGCGCCACCCTGCGCGATGCCCAACAAAACGCACTGCGCGGCCATGATGTGAGCTGGCATGAACGCGTGCCGTCCCTCGACGGTTTGCCTGCCATCTTTATCGCCAACGAGTTCCTCGATGCCCTGCCCGTGCGGCAGTTCGTGAAGACCGGCAAGGCATGGCGCGAGCGCCTCGTGGATTACGACCCTGCCGACGATATTTTCACGTTTACCCCCGCCGGGGCGGCAATGCCGGACGGCCCGCAAGCAGGACGTCTTCTGGCAGACGCCGCCGAGGGAGATATTCTCGAAGAATCTCCCGCCGTGATATCGGTCGTCGGCGAGATCGCGGCGCATGTCGCAGCCCATGGTGGTGCCGCGCTTTTCATCGACTACGGGCATCGGCGGACGGCGGTCGGCGAGACCCTTCAGGCCGTGCGCCAGCACCGGCCCATCAGCCCCCTCGAGGCGCCGGGGACATGCGATGTGACCGCGCATGTGGATTTTCAGCGCGTCGTCGAGGCCGCCGTGATCGCGGGCGTTCGGCCCCTGGGCCCGCTGGATCAGGGCGTGTTTCTGCAACGGCTCGGCATCCGCGAGCGGGCCGACAGCTTGCGTGGGAAAGCAGATGATCGCCAGACACGCGACCTGAACGCAGCGCTGACACGCTTGATCGGGCCCACCGAAATGGGCACCCTGTTCAAGGTAATGGCCCTATCCGAGCAACGGATCGAGCTTCTCGCAGGCTTCGACTCCCTATCCTGAAAAACATGCAAGATCCTCACGCAAGCGCAGATAATTTGGGCCAGATCCCCGGTGTCCGGCACCGCTTCCTGTCCCGCGCCGGCGGGGTCAGCGCGGGCATCTATGCCGGCCTCAATTGCGGGCTCGGCTCGGATGACGACCGCACCCATGTGATCGAAAATCGCACCCGTGCAGCCCAAACGGTCGGTGCGGACGACGATCAGCTTCGCACCCTCTATCAGGTTCATTCCGCCAGCGTCGTCGATGCCGAGGAGATGGACCCGGGTGACCCGCCACGCGCCGACGCACTCGTGTGCACCCGCCCCGGCATGGCGATCGGGGTCCTGGCGGCCGATTGTGCACCCGTCCTGTTCGCCGATCCCCGGGCGCGCATCGTCGCGGCGGCCCATGCCGGCTGGCGCGGCGCGCTGGATGGCGTGGTCGAGGCGACGGTGGCCGAAATGGAGGCACGCGGCGCCGACCGGGCACGGATCACCGCCGCCGTCGGGCCGTGCATCGGCCCCGCATCCTATGAAGTGGGGCCGGAATTTCCCGAACCCTTCCTGGCGCAGGATGCGACGAACGAGGCGTTCTTCGTGCCGCGGCCGCATTCCGACCGCCTGTTGTTCGATTTGCCCGGCTACGTACGGAACCGGCTGGCGTGCGCCGGCGTGGGCGCCAACACCGCGACCGGCCACGACACCTATCGCGACGAGAATTTCTTCAGTTACCGGCGCAGCTGCCACCGGCACGAACCGGACTATGGCCGCAACCTGTCGCTGATCGTCCTGAGCGAGGCGGATTAGCCCATGCCCTATCTGATCATGCTGATATTCTTCACGCTGGCGGCGACGATGGTGAGCTGTGCGATTTAGCCTGCTGCTGCCGCTCCTGATTACCCTGACCGCGTGCCAGCCGGTGCCGCGCGTATTCGAACGCGCACCCGACAGCGAAAACGGCCTGCTGCGGCTTTCCGATTCGCGCGGGATTCTGGTCCGCCCGGTGGTCGATGCCCCCGCGGCAACCGCGAACGGTCTGGCGCGCGAGATGGTCGAGGCCCTGATCGAACGGGACGTCCCGGCCTTCCGGAGCAGCCGCAACCGGTCCAGCATGGTCCTGACCGGCACCGTGGTCGACCCTGGTCGCGACGCGCATATCGCGTGGGTTCTCCTTGATCCACTGGGCGAAGAGGTCGGGCGCTACGAGCAGAGCATCGAGGGCACCCCGATCGAGCCCTGGGCGCAGGCCGAGCCGGAGCTGATGGAAGCCTTCGCGGCGGGGGCGGCCCCCCAAATTGCCGCCTATATCCAGGATGACGTCAAGGCCGAGGTGGTCACACCGGCGATCTATGTGAGCACGGTCAGCGGCGCGCCGGCGAATGGCGGCGCGCGCCTGCAGGCGGCGTTGCGCCAGGGTCTGCGACGCCTGGGCGCTCGTGTCGCCACGGCACCGAGCGATGAAACGCTGATGGTGACGGCCGAAGTCCGCATGACGCCGGTAACGGAAGAGCGCGTCGATGTCGCGATCGCGTGGGCCGTGGCAGACCCGTTCGGTGCGGAAATCGGGAAGATCGAGCAGGCGAGCCCCTTTGCCAGAAACGTTGTCGAAAACAACTGGGGAGAGCTCGCGCGCGAAGCCGGACTTGCCGCCGCGGCCGGAATGGTGGACCTGGTTTCGCGGATCGATTGGCGCGATGGTTTCGTCGCGCCCGAGACCGGAAAAGACGACGGCGACGACACGGCGAAACGTTAACAACGGCCCCGTTATTATCCCCAGCCGACACTTGTTTACAGCCCCCTGTCGGGTTGATACGTTCCGCCCGCGCATGGGGTCGGTTGTAACAACCGTTCCCGCTCGGAAGGTCGATAAATACCCGGGTCGCCAGAGGGCGGCATTCAGGGTTCGGGGGTACGGTCGATGAAGGTGCTGGCGTGCAACAGCAACCGCCCGCTTGCCGAGGCAATTTCGGCATATCTGAATATTGAGCTGACACAGGCATCCATCCGACGTTTCTCGGACATGGAAGTGTTTGTCGAGATTCTGGAGAATGTGCGCGGTGAGGATGTCTTTGTCGTCCAGTCCACATCCTACCCGGCGAACGACAACCTGATGGAGCTGTTGGTCACGCTGGACGCGCTGCGGCGCGGCTCGGCGCGCCGCATCACGGCGGTGATCCCCTATTTCGGATATGCCCGCCAGGACCGGAAAACCGGGCCCCGGACACCCATCTCGGCGAAACTCGTTGCCAACCTGATTACGCGTGCGGGTGCCGATCGGGTGCTGACACTCGATCTGCATGCGGCCCAGATTCAAGGGTTCTTCGACATCCCGGTCGACAATCTCTTCGGCAGCCCGCTCTTCTCGGAAGACATCGAAAGCCAGGCCAGAGACGACGAACTGGTCATCATATCTCCCGATGTGGGCGGCGTTGTGCGCGCCCGGGGACTCGCCAAACGCCTTGACGCCGATCTCGCGATCATCGATAAGCGCCGCGAACGGGCTGGCGTCTCCGAAGTGATGAACATCATCGGCGACGTCGACCAGCGACGATGCATTCTTGTCGACGATATCTGTGATAGCGCCGGCACGTTGTGTAACGCCGCGACAGCGTTGATGAATCAAGGCGCCAAATCGGTGTCCGCCTATGTGACGCACGGTGTGCTGTCGGGTGGTGCTGTGGGGCGTGTTGCGGCATCTCCGCTGGAAACCCTGGTGATGACGGACTCGATACAGGCGACCGAAGCGGTGCGTGTGGCGAGCAACATCCGGCAACTGACGGTCGCCCCCCTTTTGGGCAAGGCGATAGACCGCATCAGCCGCGAAGCCTCGGTTTCAAGTCTGTTCAATTAGAATTCGGCGCATCCGGCGTCGATAATTAACCGTCCCGGTCGTGGCACCCTTGGAGGCATGGCCGGGTCAGAGGAGTGAATCATGGCGGATACCGTGACGTTTAACGCGGAATCGCGCGCACAGGTCGGCAAGGGGGCCGCCCGTGCAACTCGCCGGATCGGCAAAGTGCCGGCGGTGATCTATGGCGCGAACAAGGACCCCGAACCCATTTCCATCACCCCGGCCCAGTTGCGGGCCGCGCTCGCACAGCCCGGCTTCTTCGCCACGCTGTTCGACATGGATGTCGATGGCAGCCAGCAGCAGGTCTTGTGCCGCGAATTGCAGGTACATCCGGTTACCGATGTGCCGATGCATCTGGATTTCCTGCGCGTCACCGAACGCACGCGCATCAACCTGGAAATTCAGGTCAGCTTCGAAAATGAAGAGGAATCCCCCGGCCTCAAGGGCGGCGGCGTTCTCAACATCGTCCGACATGCGGTCGAGGTTGTTTGCCGTGCGGGTGCCATTCCGGAAGAATTCATTGTCGACCTGACAGGTCTTGATGTGGGCGACAGCATCCACATCTCCGACATCACGCTTCCCGACGGCGTCAAGCCGACGATCACGGATCGTGACTTCACCATCGCAACAATCGCCGCGCCGACAGTCGCGCCGGTCGAAGACGAAATCGATCCGGATGCCGAGCTTGCAGAAGGCGAAGAGGGCGAAGAGGGTGAAGAAGGTGAAGGCGAAGGCACCGACGGCGAGGGCGACGAGGACTAACCCGCCGTCCCTCAAACGGGCGAGCAGAACATGCGATTGGTTGTGGGGCTCGGAAATCCCGGCCCGAAACACCGAAACAACCGACACAATATCGGTTTCATGGCGGCGGACGAGATCGTTCGCCGCCATGGCCTTTCTGCGCCCCGTGCCAAGTTCCAGGGCGATGTCAGCGAAGGTCAGATCGGCGGCGAACGGGTCATCGTCCTGAAGCCGGCCACCTATATGAACGAATCCGGCCGCGCGGTGGGCGAGGCCGTCCGCTTCTACAAGCTGGCACCCGAAGACGTCATCGTGATCTATGACGAGATCGACCTGGTCGCCGCCAAACTGCGCGTCAAACAGGGTGGCGGCAACGCCGGGCATAACGGCCTGCGCAGCATCGACGCCCATCTCGGTGACAAGAATTACTGGCGCGTGCGCCTCGGGGTCGGTCACCCCGGCGACAAGGCGCAGGTCAAGAATTACGTACTTGGCGATTTTTCCCGGGCTGACCAAAAGTGGCTCTCCGCCGAACTGGCCGCCGTGGCGGACGAACTTCCCGCCCTGTTCGAAGCGCGGGCGAGCGACTTCATGAGCCGGGTCGCCATGGCCGTTCATGGGCCGGTCCAGGGCGAGGCCGAAAAGGCCCCCGGGAAACCGAAGCCCGCCAATGAAGAAAACAACACCAACGCCACGGCAGCGCCGGCGGCACCATCCGAACCGGACACCGCGGTCGGCAATGCCTTGTCGCGCGCCATGAACCGACTACGAGGACGCGACTAGCATGGGTTTCAATTGTGGGATCGTCGGTTTGCCGAATGTCGGCAAATCGACGCTGTTCAATGCGCTGACGGCGACCGCCCAGGCGGAATCGGCGAATTATCCGTTCTGTACCATCGAGCCGAATGCCGGGCGCGTGGCGGTTCCCGACGAGCGGCTGGGCGTATTGGCCCAGTTGGCGAGTTCCGCGGAAATCATCCCGACCTATCTGGAGTTCGTGGACATCGCGGGCCTGGTCCGGGGTGCGAGCAAGGGCGAAGGGCTGGGGAACAAGTTCCTCTCCCACATTCGCGAAGTCGATGCCGTCTGCCATGTGCTGCGCTGCTTCGACGACAGCGGGATCACCCATGTCGAGGGCGGCGTCGATCCGGTGCGCGATGCGGAGATCGTCGAGACAGAATTGCTGATCGCCGATCTGGAGGCCATGGAGCGCCGCTTCGAGACGACCGAGAAACGCGCCAAGGGCGGCGACAAGGACTCCCGCAGCCATCTCCAACTTCTGACGCTGGTGCTGGCCGCCCTGCAGGAAGGGCGCCCGGCCCGGACCGCGAGCATTCCCGAAGATCAGGAGATCGAATTCCAGCAACTGCAGCTGCTCACATCCAAGCCCGTGCTCTATGTCTGCAATGTGGATGAAGAATCTGCGGTCGACGGCAACGCCCACACGCAGGCCGTCGCCGAGATGGCCGCGGCCAACGGTGCCGGGATTGTCATCGTGTCGGCGGAAATCGAATCCCAGGTGGCACAACTCGAGGATCTGGCCGAACGGGCCGAATTCCTCGAAGGGCTGGGCCTTTCCGATACCGGCCTCTCACGGGTCATACGTGCGGGCTATGAGCTGCTCCATCTGATGACGTTCTTCACCGTCGGACCGAAGGAAACGCGGGCCTGGACGGTCGCGGGTGCGGCCACCGCCTATGACGCGGCCGGGCGCATTCATACGGATTTCCAGAAGGGCTTCATCCGGGCGGAGACCATCGGATATGCCGACTATGTCGAGCATGGTGGCGAGCAGGGTGCGCGCGAAGCCGGCCGCATGCGCCAAGAAGGGCGCGAGTACAAGGTCCAGGACGGCGACGTGATGCTGTTTCGCTTCAACGTCTAGCGCTCCCGAACATGCGGCAATTTAATTGTCGCGAATGTTCCACTAGGATGCCTCCCGAAACATAATTTGAACCTGGACTGGGAGGAACGAATAATGGGTACCGATCTGAAATTGAAAGCCGCCGACGGGCATGAACTCGATGCCTACCGCGCCGAGCCCGATGGCCCCGCGCGTGGTGGAATCGTCATCATTCAGGAAATTTTCGGCGTCAACGACGACATCCGCGAAACCGTCGACAACTTCGCCAAGGAAGGCTACGTCGCGATCGCACCGGCATTGTTCGACCGCCACGAGCGCGACGCGGTCCTCGAATTCAACGAGGACGGCATGGCCAAGGGCCGCGCCCTCAAGGGCGCGCTGGATTGGGACGACGTGGTCAAGGATGTGGACGCGGCGATCGCGCAGATCGATGGCGTCGGCAAGATCGGCGTGGTCGGTTTCTGCATGGGCGGCTCGGTCGCCTGGTTCGCGGCGGCGCGCTCATCCGTGCAAGCGGCGGTTTGCTACTATGGCGGTGACATCCTGTCGAACAGCGGCGAGGCACCCAAATGCCCGGTCATGTTCCACTGGGGTGCGGAAGATGCCGGCATCCCGCTGGACGGTGTCCACAATGTCGAGGCGGATCATCCCGACATTCCGAGCTTCATCTATGAGGGTGCCGGACATGGCTTCAGCTGCTCGCGCCGCGGTTCCTACCACAAGGAAGCGGCCGGTCAGGCGATGGGACGCACGCTGGAGTTTCTGACGGCCAATATCGGCTAAGGCAGGGCGGCTAGCTTCCGGGCGCGTCGGCAAAAACGAGGAAGGTCCCGCAGGCCTCCTCCGATGAGACAATCACCGCATCGGTGCTGTCGCGCTCGAACGCCACCTGCTGACCGGACAGATACAGCGCTGTCGCCTGGGTATCGGCGACTTCGAGGGTCAGCGCGGCCAGGCGTGGCAGCGGCAGGCTCTCGTCGATCGTCTTGTCGTAGTGCCGCTCGGGGAAGGTCTTGGGCGTGACGAACCACAATTCATCGCGCCCGGTATCGACCGTGATGTTGCCCTTGCGCTCATCCCCCGACACTGCCTCTTCGCCAAACAGACGGACATAGCAGTCCCGGACACCTTCGAGATTCTCCATCACGATGGTGACTTCGGAAATGCGCCGCGCGCCGTTGGGATGTGACAGCCAGCTCGCCCGCCGGATCTTCTCGGGCGTGAGATGCTCACAGGCGAAGGTGTTCAGGCCCGGGGTGATATCGTTCGGAATGTAGACGTTGCGGAACTGAAGGGTCTCGTCCCCGTCATCGGTTTCCAGCACCCGCTGAAGCTGTTCGGGCGGCGACGCGTCCACGCCCTGCGCCTGCAGCCAGCGGTAGGCTTCCTCCGCATTCCCCGTTCCGAGAGCGACGTTGAGGAGCCCCTCCCCGGTCTCCAGGAACTCATCGAGCCGGTGGATATATTGCGACGGATCGATAACACCGAGCAGCTCCACATAATCATGCTCGAACATGATCGTGTAGTTCCCGGTGCCCCAGCCGATGTGGCGGCCGCGCGGCGAAATGGTGAATCCGAGGCGCGTAAAGGTGTCGCGCGCCGCATCCAGATCGGCCACGCCGATCAACGCGTGATCGACACCGGCAATCGGACGGTCGGTCACCGTGTCGTGGCCGTTCGCGTCTGGCATAATTTACTGCTCCCCGGGCAACCGTCCATACCCCGCATGGGGCCGGATTGCCGTTTGTTCCATTGTATTACGTCCGCGTCGACGTCGGAAGGACGCCCGCACAACCATATGTTTTTAAAGGGATTTAACCCAGAACACGCCCTGCCACAGTGGCCAAACGGTCAATCATGGCCGGGTCTCGCGCATCGGGTGCCGTGATCAGGGCGTTGTCGAGGGCGGTGTGACACCCCTGCCCGCAGACCTCATTCCGGCTCGCAAGCCGTGGCGCCAGGGCGCGGACCAGGCTGCGCCCGTTATCTGCATTGCTCATAAGCACCTCGATGATCTGATCGACCGTCACGTCCTCATGATCTTCGTGCCAGCAATCAAAATCCGTGACCATCGCGACCGTCGCGTAACAAATCTCGGCCTCCCGGGCGAGCTTCGCCTCGGGCATGTTGGTCATCCCGATCACCGAACAACCCCAGGATCGGTAGAGCTCGGATTCGGCCCGCGATGAGAATTGAGGCCCCTCCATCACCAGATAGGTACCACCCCGGGAAATCTCGATATCCAGACCCGCCGCGGCGGCCTCGATATGGTCACCAAGCCGGGCGCAGACCGGATCGGCCATCGAGACATGGGCCACCAGGCCGGTTTCGAAGAAGGATTTGACCCGGGCAAATGTCCGGTCGATGAATTGATCGACGATCACGAACGAGCCGGGCACGAGCTCCTCACGCAGCGAGCCCACGGCCGAGAGCGAGAGAATCTCCGTCACGCCGACGCGCTTCAGCGCATGGATATTGGCGCGGAAGTTCAGCTCGGACGGCGGCACCCGATGCCCACGGCCATGGCGCGGCAGGAACACGATGGGAAAGCCGTCGAGATTGCCGAACATCAGCTCATCGGACGGGCTGCCGTAGGGCGTATCGACCGCCTCCCAGCGCACATCACTCAAGCCTTCGACATCATAAATCCCGCTCCCGCCGATAACCCCGAGCATCGGCGGCACGCTTGTATGGTTGGCCTCCATGCGTACGGCCTACTGGGCGCGCGGCAGCAGGTCGAGCATCTCGGCCGCGCGTTCCGGCTCCACCGGCTCGGCATCGAGCTCGCGCATGATGCGAACCGCCTTGTCGACAAGCTGTCCGTTGCTCGCGAACTCACCCTTCGTCAGATAGAGATTATCCTCGAGCCCGACGCGCACATGGCCGCCATTGTTGACGACCTCGGCCACGATCGGGAACTCCCAGCGGCTGATGCCGAATGCCGCCCAATTGGCGTCCCGCGGCAGCATCGAGTGCATGACCTGCACCATCTGCGGCGTCGCGGGCGAACCCCAGGGAATGCCCAGGCAGAGCTGGAACAGCGGCGGCGATTCGATGAAACCGTTCTTGATCATGTCCACCGCGAGCCGGATATGGCCCGGTTCGAACACCTCGATCTCGGGCTTCACGCCGGCGTCCTTGATGAGTTCCGCCATCCGGCGAAGATGGGCCGGCGTGTTCATGAACACGGCTTCGCCGAAGTTCATGGTCGCCACATCGAGGGTGCAAATATCGGGGCGCAGGTCGAGGACATGGCGGACCCGAACTTCGGGGGTCGACAGGGACGTCCCCGGACCGCCGACAGCCGGGTCTTCCTCACTGGGCACATACCGACCGCCCTCGCCCGTGGTCAGGTTGATCAGCACATCGCAATCGGCGTCGCGGATGCGCTCCACCACCTCGCGGAAGTAGTCCGGATTGCCCGAGCGCGAGCCATCCGGTTCACGCACATGGATATGCGCCACCGCGGCACCCGCCTTGCGCGCCTCGATCGCGGAGTCTGCGATCTGCTTTGGCGAGATCGGAAAATCCGGATGGTCCTGGAAATTCTGGTGACCGCCGGTCACCGCACATGTGACGATGGTTTCACGCGCCATCTGATCCCCCCAATGCGATTGTTTGTGTTCATTGCTTGCGGTCGAGTTTAGCGAATGCACGCCACCGCGCTTAAAAAAAAGGCCGCTTGCGGGTTCGCAAACGGCCTTTTCATTGAATTTGGTTCGGTCAGTGGTCGATGTTCGCCCACAGTTTGCGTTTCCCGGCATAGAGCAAGGCGCTGAGAATGATCAGGAAGATCACGACCTTGAAGCCAGTCTTCTTGCGCTGCTCCATTTCGGGCTCGGCCGTCCACTGCATGAAGTTGACCACATCTGTCGCCATCTGCTCGACGGTCGCGGCGGTTCCGTCCGAATACTCGACCCCGTCCTCGAAGAGCGGCGGCGGCATGGCGATAAATCCGCCACGGAAGAACGCGTTGTAGTTGGAGCCCTCCGGCACCTCAACGCCCTCAGGCGCGTCGGCATAACCGGTCAACAGCGCATGAATATAGTTCGCACCGCCCGGGTGCGCCTTGACCTGCAGGGACAGGTCCGGCGGGTTGGCGCCATTGTTCGCGGCCGCAGCGGCCTCTTCGTTCGGGAACGGCGACACAAACTTATCCGATGGGATCGCCGCGCGCTCGAACATCTCGCCCTCGCTGTCCGGGCCGTCGATCACATCGAAGTTGGCGGCAATCGCCTTGATCTCGGGTTCGGTGAAACCCAGCGCGTGCAGATTGCGATAGGCAACCTGCTTCAAGGAATGACAGCCCGAGCAGACTTCGAGATACACCTGCAGGCCGCGCTGTGCGGAGTGCACATCCACGGTTCCGAAGAGTCCCTCGAATTGCCAGTCGAGTTTCTCTGGATGCTTGCCATCGCCCGCGGCCAACGCCGCCGTTGAAACCATGGCCACAGCCGCTGCGAGCCCGGTCGCCGCCGCAGCGCGACGCAAGTTGGAAACGATACCCATTACGCCTTCTCCATCGGCTTGGCAGTTGCCGAGGCACCCGCGGTTCCGCCCCCGAGAACGGGTTCGGAAATACTCTTGGGCAATGGCTTCGGTCGTTCGAAAACGCCGAGCAACGGCAGTAGAATAATGAAGTGGAAGAAGTACCAGAAGGTCGATAGGTAGCCGAGATGGATCACCCGAAGTCCGGTTTCATAAACCGCCTCACCTTCGGTGAAGCCGGCCGGCACCTCGTCATCATCGCCGCCCTTCTCCTCGATGAACTTCTTAAATTCACCGACACTCGTCACTTCTTTCCCATCAAGAACGACTTTGAAACTTGTGAACGAACGGCCGTCCTGGGCTTCCTCGATAATCTCGTCGAGTTCGGCTTCTACAACGACCGTCGGCTTCATCACGAAGTCGTCCGGCGATTTTCCACCGACCCAGCCGAGAAGCAGGCAGTCGAGCAGGAAGATCCAGAAAAACCACTTGTACATCGGGCGGAACTTGGCGCTGCGCACCGGCGACTTGTCGAGCCATGGCAGGATAAACAACACGAAGATCGCGCCGAACATGGCGATCACGCCGCCGAGCTTGGCCTCGATGAACCAGATATCGAAGTTGATCGAACGCAGGATCGCGAAGAAGGGCAGGAAGTACCATTCCGGCACGATATGCGCCGGCGTGTTCAACGGCGCGGCAGGCAGATAGTTCTCCGGCTCGCCGAAGAAGTTCGGCGCGAAGAACACGAAGAACGCGAAGATCGTCACGAAAATCGCGAGGCCCGCGCTGTCCTTCATCGTGTAGTAGGGATGGAAGGACACCGTGTCCTGCGGCCCCTTCGGATCGACACCCAGCGGGTTGTTCGATCCCGACACATGCAGCGAGATCACGTGGAGGATCACGACGCCGAAGATCAGGAACGGAAGCAGATAATGCAGCGCGAAGAAGCGGTTCAGGGTCGCGTTGTCGACCGAGAAGCCACCCCAGAGCAGGGTGACGATTGAATCGCCCACCAGCGGGATCGCGGAGAACAGGTTGGTGATGACCGTGGCACCCCAGAAGCTCATCTGGCCCCACGGAAGCACGTAGCCCATGAACGCGGTCGCCATCATCAGAACGAGGATGACCACGCCGAGAATCCACAGCAGCTCGCGCGGGTTCTTGTAGGACCCGTAATACATGCCGCGGAACATATGAATGTAGACGGCGATGAAGAAGAACGTCCCGCCATTCGCGTGCATGTAACGCAGCAGCCAGCCGAAGTTCACATCGCGCATGATGCGTTCGACGGAATCGAAGGCCAGCTCGGTGTTGGGCTGATACTGCATCGCCAGGAAGATGCCCGTGATCATCATCAGCACGAGCATGAAGGTCAGGATCGCACCAAAGTTCCAGAACCAGTTGAAGTTCTTGGGGGACTGGAACTCGGCATATTCCTTTTGCAGATAACTAAAGACCGGCAGTCGCGTGTCGATCCACTTGACCAAGCCGTTTCCGATGGGTTGTTGGTTTCCAGCGCTCATGGTTCGCCTCAGCCGATCTTGATTTTGGTGTCAGTCAGGAACGCATGCTCGGGCACCGGCAGATTTAGCGGTGCCGGTCCCTTCCGGATGCGACCTGCAGTGTCGTAGTGCGAACCGTGGCAAGGGCAGAACCAGCCGCCCCATTCACCGCGCGGCTCGGAGGCCTTCTGCCCGAGGGGCACACAACCCAGATGGGTACAGACGCCCACGATGACGAGCCATTCCGGCCGGTCGGTGCGCTGCGCATCCGTCTCCGGATCGCGCAAATCACTCAACGGCGTATCCACCGCCTCGGCAATGGCCGCCTCGGTGCGCCGGTCGATAAAGACCGGCTTGCCGCGCCATTTCACCGTGACCCGCTGTCCGATTTCCACCTGTGACACGTCCACTTCGACCGAAGACAGAGCCAACACGTCGGCGGATGGGTTCATCGAATCGACGAATGGCCAGAGCGCAATCGCCCCGCCCACCCCGGCAAATGCGCCGGCGGAAAGGTAAAGAAAATCGCGCCGGTTCCCAGAATGACCGTCGTGATCCTGAGTATCATCGCTCATGAGCAAATGTCCTTGGTTCGGCGGTCTGCGTCCGCCTTGAGACCTGTTGTGCACATGGTCTTTGGGTATGGGATTTTCCGAGCCCCAGCAATGTGACACCGTGCCGCAACAGGATACATCCCCCGCGTCGCGATCCGTCTGCACGCTGTGACCAGAATGCCCCCCTGGAACCATGTGTGCCTTACACTTCGCCCGGATATAATCGAAGTCCAAAGCGTTTGCCAAGCCCGCCTTGAACGCTTCTCCACAACGTTTTGCC
>JABJEK010000028.1 GCA_018702955.1 Rhodospirillaceae bacterium
CATCTGGACGCGATGCGCGAAGGGCGGTCAGGACTCACGCCGTGTGACTACCCGGAGCTTCCGTTCGAGTGTTTTGCAGGCAGCGTTGCGGGATTGGCGGAGTTGACGTTTCCAGCGCATATGACCGACTACGACAACCGGGCCAACCGGCTCGCTTTTGCCGCGCTCGAAAGTGACGGATTTCGGGATGCTGTAGAGCATATGCGCGCACGCTGGGGGGCGGGACGGTGCGGCATTGTGGTGGGGACATCCACGTCCGGTGTTGAGAAGCTGGAGCAAGTCTACCGTGAGCGTGCGGACGGCGATCCTCTGGCCGACGATTATCTGGTGAGCCACCATGACAACCACCATGCGGTGGCAGCTTTCCTTCAGGAGTATCTCGAGCTGACCGGGCCGAGCTACACCATCTCGACTGCATGCTCATCCTCGGCCAAGGCATTGGTCGACGCGGTGCAATTGATCGATACAGAGTTTTGCGATGCGGTTCTGGTTGGCGGCGTCGACAGCCTTTGCCTGACTTCCCTCAACGGTTTTGAATCACTCCAGCTCGTCTCGCGGGCACCTTGCCGTCCCTGCGATGAAGCACGTAATGGCCTTTCTCTCGGCGAAGGTGCCGCACTCCTGATCGTCGAGCGCGACACCCAGGGCACCGTGCGCATTTCCGGCGTGGGAGAAAGTTCTGATGGTGTCAGCATGTCAACTCCGCCGGAAGACGGCGCAGGTGCCGCGGCTGCCATGCGCGCCGCGCTTTGCAACGCGGGGATCAATGCGGATCAGGTCGGATATGTAAATTTGCATGGTACGGCGACGCCGGTGAATGATGCGGCCGAGTGCGCTGCGGTCATGGATGTATTCGGGCCTGCCACGCCGGCGTCATCGCTCAAGGGGATGGTTGGTCACACGTTGGGATCTGCCGGTGCGGTGGAAGCAGTCATGTGCGCGATTGCGCTGGAAGAGGGCTTGATCCCGGGTAACGTTGGGCTTGAAACGCTCGACCCGAAGATTCTCTGCAACATCGTTCCGCAAACGAGGCAGGCGCCCTACACCCATGCCCTGAGCAACGCGTTCGGCTTTGGAGGCAGCAACTGCGCGTTGCTGTTGAGCAAATGACCCCGCTCACATTTCACATCGACCGCATCGCTTTCGCTGCACCGGGTCTCGACGACTGGGACATTCTGTCTGACGCGCTTCGCCACAATCATCCCTGGACAGATACACAGGCTTGGTCACCCACCCCGCACTGTTTGTCGGCGCGATCGGCCCGGCGCGTCACCCCCGCGATCCGGCTCGCCCTGACAGTCGCTGAGAAAATAGGCGAGGCCCTCGACGAAAATGCTGGATGGGTCTTCGCATCGTCGGTGGGAGAGGGTGAAACACTGCATGTAATCCTGGAAGCTCTGCGCACGCCGGAGATGCTGATCCAGCCCCTGCGGTTTCAGAACGCGGTTCACAACGCGCCGTCCGGTCAATGGAGTATCGCCGCCGGCATAACCGGTCCGATGACCAGTCTCGCGGCGTTTGACGATACGGCCGGCGCGGGGTTTCTCAAAAGCGGCCTGCAGGTTGCCCGGGAAGCCCGACCTGCGGGCCTCGTGATTTATGACGTTCCCCTGCCGGCGCCGCTGGACGACAAACGCCCGCTCGGTGTTCAGCTCGCTGCGGGATTCGCGCTGACGGTGGAGCCTGGCCCGAATACCCTGGCACGCGTTGACATGTCGTTATGCCAGGAAATAAACACGTTGCCCGAGCGCATTGTCTCGCGGAGCCTCTCCGCCACCGGTAATCCCGTTGCCGCGGTGATGCCGTTGCTCGAACGGCTGGCGGAGAAAAAGTCCGGCCGTGTCATTCTTGGCCTGCATGGAGGTAGCTCGCTTTGTTTGGACATCAGTGCGCCATGAATTTTCAGGATGCCCTCGATCGAATGCCTCAAAAGGGTGCAATGCTCTTGATTGAGGAAGTGCTTGGCGCGGACGAAAGTACAATTTTCTGCCGCGCGCGCGATCATCGTGGGGCCGACTACCCATTGCGTGTTTCGGGCCAGCTGATGACTATCAGTCTCGTTGAATTGGGCGCGCAGGCGGCAGCCGCCCATGCATCGCTCTTTGGTGTTGGGGGACACCATGCGGGGCTGATTCTCGCACTTCGCGATGTCGACGTGAAAGAAACCAACGCCAACCGATTTAAATCTCCACTCGAAACGAGTGCCGAGCGTCTACACTTCAACGAAAGCGGGGCGCGCTATCGCTTCAGTGTGCGCTGCGGCGCGACGGAGATTCTAGACGGTGAGGCTCTGCTTATGATGCATGCGGTCGAGGCATGAAACGCGCGCTTATAGCTGGCGGATCGAGTCCGATCGGGGCCTCTATCGCGGAAAATCTCGCGGCGAGCGGCCACCACGTCACCGTGCACGCCAACCGTAACGCCGATGCGGCGCGCACAACAGTCGCACGGATCATCGAAGCGGGTGGTGCCGCCGACACGCTGACGCTCGACCTGCGCGCACGAGAGAGCGGGGAGACGCTTGAAGCCCTCGCGACAGAAAACCCGTTTCATGTCTTCGTGCATTGCGTCGGTGGGCATCGCGACATGCCGTTCGCAGGCATGTCTCACGAAGATTGGCGCGACATTATTGATCTCAACCTCAACAGCTTTCACATGGCGTTGCACCCGATCATCATGCCCATGATTCGGGCGCGCTGGGGACGCATCATCGCTATTTCGTCGCTGACCGCGATCACCGGGAACCGGGGGCAGGCAAACTATGCAGCCGCAAAGGGCGGCATGCTCGCGCTGGTGAAGTCGCTGACGCGTGAATACGGCGCGCGGGGACTGACGGCCAACGTCGTGGCGCCAGGCATCATCGAAACACGCCAGATGCAGGCCCTCGAAAACTACGACGAGTTGGTTCAGCTTTCGTCTGCCGGGCGCGCCGGAACGACAGATGAAGTGGCGGCCGTGGTCGGTTTCCTCGCGTCCGATGCGGCCGCATATGTGTCCGGACAGATGATTGCCGTTGACGGAGGCACGTCCTGACAGGCCCTGAGACAACCCACGCAGACTCGTCGGCAATGGTCGAACAGTTCGACGTCGTCGTGATAGGCGGCGGTCCGGGCGGTTCAGCTGCCGCAACCTACTTGGCGCGGGTAGGCATGGATGTAGCCCTCATAGAGAAGGAACACCATCCGCGCTTCCATGTTGGAGAATCGCTGCTCCCGCATTCACTTCCCATCCTCGAAGAACTTGGGGTTTTGGAGGAAACAAAGAAGATCGGACAGTTCAAACCAGGTGCCGATTTCATCAGCGAGGACGGATCGCAAAATACCGTCTTCGAGTTTGGTCACGCGCTCACACCGGGGCCAGACCATGCCTATCATGTGCCGCGAGCGGAGTTCGACCAATTGCTCTTCCGGCAAGCAGAAGAAAGCGGCGCGCGCACATTCGAAGGCCTATCAGCCGCGGTGACCTCGTGCGACATCTCCGGCGCGGTAGTGGAAGCTCAGGACGAGCTTGGCAGTAAGCATGTGTTTCACGCCAGCTTCCTGATCGATGCGTCTGGCAGATCGACCGTAAGTGCGAGAATGTCGGGGGGGCCGAGGCCGGACCGGCACACATCTTCGGCTGCAATCTTTGGGCACTTCAGGAACGTTCCGCGCGCGCCCGATCCTGAAGGCGGCAATATCCGTATTCATCTGACGCATCCCGGCTGGATGTGGGAGATTCCACTGCCCGACGGGATTACATCCATCGGTCTGGTCGTTCCCGGTGAGGATCTCGCTCAGCGCGACGGTTCGGTGGAGGAATTCTTCGAGGCCCGCACCGGCCGGAACCCCATGATGGCTGCCGCTCTGGCCGATGCCGTACCGACTGGGGTCCTTTCGACGACGGGGAACTTCTCCTATCGAGTTCCCGAATCTCATTCGCCCGGTGTGATCCGTGTCGGCGATGCTTTTGGCTTTATCGACCCGATATTTTCATCCGGCATCCACCTGGCGCTGGAGAGTGCACGCGATGCTGCCAATGCGGTTGCGAAAATTCGGGAAAGGCCGTCTCGCCGCGCGAAAGTGCTCGCGAACTATGACAGGCGCATTCGACGGCGGGTCGGCTATATCTCTTGGTTTATCTATAGTATCCATGATCCCGCGTTCCGGGAGATGCTCCTCAATCCAAAGGATGTTCTTGGCGTTGAACGCGCGGTGATCTCGTTGCTCGCTGGGGACTTTAGGCCGGATGTGAGACTCCTTTGGCGCATCGCCCTGTTCAAGGCACTGCGAAGAATGGTTGAGCTGACCGGG
>JABJEK010000029.1 GCA_018702955.1 Rhodospirillaceae bacterium
ACCTGCGGAATGGGATATTGCGAACGTTGATTTTGTCCATGACTGGCTTTCCAGCGCACGGTTTGATCATAAAGATCACTTGAAAGACGCCAAATGCGGCACCTGTCATGCTGTTGGCAAGAGTGAGAAAGCCACAGATGTGGCGATGCCAAGCATGGGCACATGTCTGGAGTGTCATGGATCTGCTGACGATTCCCCCGACGTCGCAAGCACGTGTGTCACCTGCCATGCATTCCATGGAAGTACACAACAGGGTGCAGGGCTTGAGGGCCATCCAGCGTTTGCGCAGGACAAGCCGGATCAGCCAAATTTCACGCACTTGGCTGATTTGCTTCGTGAAGGCAAGCTGTAAGGGTAAACTCTTGGTCTTCGGTCACTACGATGAGCCAGAAATCCTCTCTTATGTAATCCCGCTGATTTGTTCCGTAAGCGCTGACGTCAGACACAAGCAAGCGAAGGATGCTGTCAGTCTAAAGCGAACCGGCCTCCGAATCTCCCAGTGACGTAGGTTAGGTCGCAAGCTGACGCCACTCGGCTAGCGCGGCGGAGCGGTTCTGCTTGTAGACGGAGCGCCTGTTGAGATGACGGTCGAGGTTGAAGTGATTATGGATTGGGGCGAACTTTTGCAGAGTCTTTATGTCCCTGAACTTCGACATTGCCCCTGCAGAAATTCTCTTCTGTTCACGCCTCCATCCATAATCACTTCAACCTTGACCGTCATCTGAACAGCCGTGAAACTTTCAAGCAGAACCGCTCATCTGCCTTGGCAGAATGGCGCCAACTGGCGGTATGAGAGCTAGATCGCCGGCGATTACGGAGACTGGTTCGCATTAGACTGACAGCACCAGACAGCCCGTTAACGACCAAATCCCTCTTCCTCCGCCATAGGTCTCTCATCACACCAATAAGAACACCGCATGCGGGGGCCTATTCCGAATGAATTCGGCGCGCGCGGTCTCAAGCCTTCGTGGTTGTCTCTTGCCTCTCGCATCCTGCCGGGCGGATCCAGCTATGCGCGCAGCCACACGGCGTCGTACGCTGTCGTTCGCCGTCCGGAGCTGCGTAGGTCCTGGCGGCCCGTTATCTGATGGACGGAATCCCACGGCGGCAAGGGTGCAATTGACGATGCGACGATCATGACGACGTTCGCTGGTCTGCGCGACCTGCTGTCCAATATTCAATTCGTGCGCATCTGGCTGGTCGGTATCTTCAGCGGCATTGCGCGCTGGCTCGAGATGTTGGTCGCGGGCGTCTACGCGTTCGACACGACCGGTTCGCCCTTCCTGGTCGCGTTGCTGGTGATCCTGCGCATGATGCCACTGGTGGCGTTCGGCTCCATCGTTGGCACCTTCGCAGACCGATTGTCCCCGAAGATCTTCATGTGCGTCACCATGTTCGGCGCCATGTTCGTCTCGGGCACCGTGTTCGTGCTTTTCCTCACCGGCCATGATTCCTATTGGCTTGTCGCGTTCGCGTCATTCGTCTCGGGCCTGGTCTGGACCACGGACATGCCGCTGCGCCGGCGCATGCTCGGTGATGTCGCCGGCATGGCGCGCGTTGCACAAGCGATGAGCCTCGACGCGGCCACCAACAATGCAACCCGCATGCTGGGTCCGTTGTTCGGCGGGCTGATCTATCAATGGCAGGGGGCCAGTGGCGCCTACATGCTCAGTGCGGCGCTGTATGCCGCCTGTGTGGTTGTTCTGGTGTTTGTATCAGCGACACTCGTCAATGCCGGTGCGTTGCGACCCTCAACGCGCGCGCTGGACGACCTGCGGGCTGGCTTTGCCTATGTGGCGCGCGACCCCGATGTGTTGCGCATAATGCTGGTGACGATCATTTTCAACCTTTGGGGTTTTCCGTTCCTCGCCATGATCCCCGTGGTCGGCCGCGACGAGCTGGAGGTTTCGGCAAGCATCATCGGCGGCCTGACTGCGCTCGAAGGTGGCGGTGCGTTTCTCGGCTCGATCATCATCGCCACGCGCGTGCGGATACCGAGTTATCGGCGTCTCTATTATTTCGGCCTGGTCGGCTATCTGTTCGCCGCATTCACCGCGGGCTGGATGGTTAATGTGGTCCCCATGGCGCTGGCGTTGGTTGTCGTCGGACTGTGCGCGTCCGGATTCTCGACCATGCAGTCGACATTGATTTACACCGTGGCCCCACCGGAGATGCGGGGACGTCTGTTCGGTGTGCTAGTGATCTGTATTGGCAGCGGCCTCATCGGGTTCACCAATATCGGCCTGATGGGCGAATGGTTCGGCGGCTCGACGGCCATGCGCATCGTCGCAGCCGAAGGCCTGATACCGCTGCTGATCATCGGGTTCGGTTGGCGTCAGCTCTGGACGCGCGGCACCTATGACAAGGGCGGGGTCACGACACTCACCTAGTGCGGATGATCTGGCCGCGTGTCGTTTTCAAGCGTTCGACGTCGCCGCGTCTATTTCTGTGGCGGTGTGACGCGTCGCGGCTTCGATCGCCGGGCGGCTCCACTGTGGTGCTAACTTGCCGATGAAGTCGAACATCGCGCCGGTCACATGCTTGCCCGAATGCAACATGACTTCCGGGATGGTTGGTTCGAACAGGTTGGCGACGTCGATGACCCGCAGCGCTTGGTCGCGCTCGGGTTCGAACGCCATCGACAGGAGGACGGCGACGCCGAGCCCTCTCTCGACATAGGCCTTGGCGACGTCCGCGTCGATCACGCTCAGCGCGACGTTGGGCGTGCACCCCGAGGCCTCGAAGGCATTGAGGACGGTGCTGCCGCCTTCGGTCTGCGCGTCGAGGGTGATGAGCGGATAGGCGGCTATCTTGGCCGGGGTCATGTCGCCTTCGTCCAGGAGTGGATGGCCGGCCGGTACGAAGAGGCTTCGTGTGCGGGTCTCGCAGGGCAGGAAGATCAGCGGGTCCTGCTGGTCGACCGGGCGTCCGCTGATGCCAAGGTCGGCCGCACCTGTCGCAACCCATTCCGCGACCATTGATGGAATGCCCTGCCGCAGCACGAGCTTCACGCGCGGATACTGCGCGACGAATTCCTCGACCATCGCGCCCAGCGCGTAGCGCGCATAAGTATGTGTTGTGGCCACCACCAGCTGCTGGTCGCCCTCTTGCGTGAACTCCAGCGCCGTGCGCCGCAGGTTCTCGGCCTCCCGCAAAATCAGATCGACGGATTTGATAATCGACGTGCCGGCGACCGTGAGGCCATGGATGCGGTTGTTGCGGCGGACCAGCAGGTCGATCTCGAGTTCCCGTTCCAACAGACGCAACTGCGTGCTGATTGCAGGCTGAGACGCGCCGAGCGCTCTGGCGGCGCGGGTCATGCTGAAGCCTTCCTGCGCGACGGCCTGAAGGTATTGTAGTTGTTGAAGTTTCATGACGACCCCAAAGATTTGATTATAATATATACGATTTTCATATAGAATGCGCTATTTCAATTTCACCGTTGTATGGAAATATTTGTAGGCATAATGTTTTTGGAGGGTAGTTGTCAGAAAACGAGGTAGTGCGATGATTTTGAGCTTCGAAGTTCGTTACAGAGGCCTCGCGCGATGACGTTTTCCAGCGTTCCCCCACGCCGCGTCGTGGTCGGCAATGGCGCCGACGGAAAATCCCGAGTTCTCTCCGACAGCCACAATCCCCACCAGCATGGCCGTGGTGGCGGATCATCGCTGTTCTTCAACGAAATATGGACGTTCGACAATTGCCCGATCGACCTCACCGACCACCGTGACGGGGGTGACCGGGCGATGAGCCATTCGCCGCCGGCCGACGGCGCGCATTTCCGGCTGATCCAGTCGGATACGGAAGAGGCCAACGTGATCGACCAGTCGGCGGCCGACGACCATTTCGCCACGATGAACGTCACTGGCCTGTCGGAGAAAATGAAAAGCGACCGGCACTGGAACATGCACCGTACCCGCACCGTCGACTATGGCGTCGTCACCGAAGGCGAGCGAATCCATGTCCTGCCCGACGGGGAGTTTGTTATGCACACGGGCGACATCATCGTGCAGCTCGGCCATTTCCATTCCTGGGACAGCTCACGCGGTCCCAACAACATGCTGTTCGTCATGATCGGTGGCGACAAGTACAAGTAGCGAGCGGACGATGAGCAAATCTGGACCAAGAGACATTCGCCGCATCGTTGCCGCCAACGATCCCGACGACAATGCCGTCATATTTTCCGACGCGACAAACACCGACGTGCGCGCCGACCCGGCGCGACCCGGCTTCGCGTCGAACCGCATCTGGGTGACCGAGGGCACACCGGCGCCGGTTGCCGGTGTGAAGGAAACCCTGGACCTGCCGCACACGCTGGAGCCGCCGGTCGGCGGGTCGGTGTGCCGGTTCCTGACAATCCCGCCCGACGCCTGGTTCATGGATGATCTGACAGATGAGAAAGTGTCGGACTTCTTCGACGCGATGGGATCACCCGGCGCGTCGAAGCTGGGGACCGATGCGCCCCATCCCTACATGCAGCAAACGCGAACCCTGGACTATGTGCTGGTGATGTCGGGCGAGGTGACCCTCGTACTCGACACCGAAGAGGTGCATCTGAAGCGGGGCGACACAGTCGTACAGATCGGTGGCAGCCACGCGTGGAGCAATTGCTCCGATGCGCCGTGCGAGCTGTTCATATCGATGCATGACGGCAAGGCGTAGGCCGGCGGCAGATCACGAAATTGAGTGCGTAGAAGACCAAATAAGCAGTTACAGACCAGAACGTTCGAACAGATAACAAGAAAACAAGGGAGGGAATTTTTGATGAAGAGTTCATTTAGAATATTGACCACGGCCGTGGCGCTGGGTGCAGGTTTGGCGGCCTGGGCCGGGACGCCGACGCCGGCAGACGCGCAGACGAAGATCCTCGTGCATGTCTTCGCGCCGCCCAACTATCCCAACAACAGCCATGGCTGGGTCTACCTCAAGGAAAATGTTGAGCGCGACACGAACGGCCGGGTCGTTTTCGAATTCACCCCGGGCAAGGTCGCCCCGCCGAACCGCAACTGGGACCATGTGTCCAATGGTGTGGTCGACGCGGCCTACCTGCACACCGGCTTCGAGCGTAACCGCCTGTGGTTGCCGGAAGTGGGCCGTTTGACGGGTCACACGCCGTCGGCGACGGCCCATTCGGTCGCCAACTGGCGGACCTACAAGAAGTTCTTCGAGGAAAAAGACGAGTTCAAGGGCGTCAAGCTCCTGTCGCTCTACAGCTTCGCTGGCGAGAACATCTGGACGATGAACAAGCCGGTCAACGCGGTGAGCGACCTCAAGGGTATGAAGCTGCGCTCTGGTGCCGGCCTGGGGGCTAACATTCTCAAGTCGCTTGGTATCGCGCCGGTCCCGTCGCTCGCGGCGGAAATTTTCCCGATGGTCTCCAAAGGCGTGGTCGATGGCATGACCGGTCCGGCCGCCCTGGTCACGGTGCTGAAGGTCGACCAGTTCATGAAGTACGGCATTGTCTATCCGGGTGCGCTCAACACGCTGGCCTGGACGCCGATCCTGAATCAGGAGAAGTGGGATTCGATCTCCGCGGATGATCAGGTGATCATGGAGAAGTATATCGGCGAGGCCATGGCACGCAGCGTTGCGGGCGAATGGGATCGTCGCGAGGCAGCTTCACGCAAGTCGATGGCGGCGAACGGCGTCCAGATTATCGACGCGAGCCCGGCCTTCGTGGCGGAAGTCGAGAAACGCACGGCCAAATTCACCGACGAATGGCTCGCGCGTGCGGCCAAGCGTGGTGTCGACGGCAAGGCGGCGTTGGCCTACTTCCGCACGCAACTGAAAGACGCCCAGTAGGCGTCGCGGGCGTTCTGATCGATGGATTCCGATCCGGAATCAGAATCGGCAGAGACGACTGATGTGAAGTGGCGGCCAATGCATTTATTGGTCGCCACCTTCATCGGCGTGATGCTGTTGGTCGCCAGTCTCGATGTGACGCTGCGTTATGCGTTTGATGCGCCGCTCGATTGGGGCATCCCGGTCGTCGGCCTGATGCTCGGCCTGACGATCTTCAGCGGGATGATCGTTGTCACCGGTGAGGACGAACATATTACCGTCGGGCTGCTCGACCGGTGGGTTATCGGTCGTGGGCGAAAGATCCAGATCATCGCGGTGCATATTGTCAGCCTCGTCTCGATCCTCTTCATCGCGTGGCGGATGGCGACCCTCAGTATGCATCACTTCGAAAACCAGAACCTGCACATGATGATCGACATCCTGTTCTGGCCGTTCTCATTGATTTTTGCCTTCATGGCCCTGTGTTCTGCACTACTCGTCGTCCGCAATCTCTTCCGTGTGCTGCGCAAGCGCCCCGAGGACATTGTGGCGCCGGAGATCCCCAATGTTTGAAACCCTCATTGGGCTGTCTGCGCTGATCGTGCTGCTGCTGGCCCGGGTGCCCCTGGGCTTCGGCATGCTGATTGTTGGGTTTGTCGGTGCGGCGGTGGTGCGCAGCCCGAATGCGGCGTTGGCAGGGGTCAGCGCGATCATTTTCGATATCGCCATCTCGCCGGCCTTCGTTGTGCTGCCGTTATTCCTGCTCATGGGCGCCTTTGTTTCCCAGGCGCGGTTGTCGGACGACCTTTACGATGCCGCCTATGCCTGGCTCGGCCATTTAAAGGGCGGGCTGGCCATGTCCACCGTGGCGGCCAGCGGCGGGTTCGCGGCCGTGTCCGGCAACTCGGTTGCAACGGTCGTGACCATGGCCAAGGTCGCGCTGCCCTCCATGCGGCGCTATGGCTACAGTGACAAGCTGGCAGCCGGTACCATCGCAGCCGGCGGCACTCTCGGCATTCTGATCCCGCCGAGCAACGCACTCATCATCTACGGGCTTTTGACCGAATCTGATGTCGGCAAACTGTTCCTCGCGGGCATCGTCCCGGGGCTGATCACCATCGCGCTTTATATCTTCGTGGTCCGGGCGATCGTCACCGTCAGCCCGGAGCAGGGCCCGGCCGGTGAACGAAGCAGTTGGGGAACCCGCTTCCGTTTGCTCCTGCGGGTCTGGGGCGTGGTGGTCCTGTTCCTGATGATCATGCTGGGGATTACCTTCGGCATCTTCACGCCAACTGAGGCGGGTGCTGCGGGCGCCCTGGGCGCGCTGTTGTTCGCCGTGGGCCGGCGGCGGATGTCCTGGCACGGCCTCTATCTGGCGCTGTTCGATGCGGGCAAGACCACGGCGATGCTGTTCACGGTTCTCTTCGGGGCCCTGGCGTTGAACCAGTTCATTCAGCTGTCCGGCGTGGGCGGCCAGCTCACCGAATTCGTGACCGGTCTCAAAGGTGGGCCGACGGTTTCGATCTTCGCCATTCTCGGGATTCTCGTGGTGCTGGGCATGTTCGTCGAGGGTCTGGCGATGATCCTCCTGGTGGTGCCGGTCTTCGTGCCCATCGTCGATGCCCTGGGCTTCGATCTCATCTGGTTTGGGATATTCCTGGTTGTTGCCTCGGAGATTAGCCTGATCACGCCGCCGGTCGGCCTCAACGTGTTCGTGCTGAAGGCCATGATGAAGGATGTTGAGTTGTCGACGATTTTCGCCGGCATCATGCCGTTCTTCGTGGCCGATATTTTCCGTCTGATGCTTTTGATCTTCTTTCCCGCTTTGGCGCTTTGGCTGCCAAGCCTGCTTTGAGGGAAATCATGATGGGCAGATTTTCCAACGTTCCTGGAATACCGAAGCTTGCCTCTTGGGTGTGCCTCTCCGGGCAGGGCCAATCGACTGAAAGTGAAGGAATCTAGCCATGCATATTGTCCGTCTTGACGAAATTCCGTGGGAAGACCGCGTCAATGTCGACAATTGGCCGAGCCGCGGGGGCACCTACTACAACAACACGGATACGGAGTTGTGCATCCGGCTGATTGATTACTCCTTCGGTGCGATTGAGCCTCGCCACGTCCATGCAGGGACGCACGCCACGACGGTTCTGAAGAACACGACCATCGTGGACGGGCTGACATTGGGGCCGCTCGATGTGGTGATAGGTCCGAGCAATGAGCCACACGGGCCGCTCAACTACCCGTTGGGTTGTTTTTTGCTGTCGGCCTTCCAGGGCAGTTTCTTCCACTCCGAAGTCGAGACGTTGTTTGAGGAAAAGCATTACCGGCTCGTGCAACATACGAAGATCGATTGGGTGCGGAAGGGCGATGGCTGCCGGGTCAAAACCCTTGTTGACCATGGCTGCGGGCGGCTGTTGGTTGAGGCAATTCGCATGGAGGCCGGCGCGCGTCTCGAGCCTGAATTCCTCGGGGCCCTGCTGCACGATGGTGCCGTATCCGTTGGCGGCACGGCGTTGGGCGAGTGGGATTTCATTTACGCCGATGAGGGCGATCCGCGCGCCGAGGTGGTGTGCACGACCGATGCCACCCTGCTCGCCCTGACCATGCGCGATGCCTAGGGCCTGGGAAATTATGTAATGCAGGCAAGTGTTTAGGGGAAGTGATCGAAATGAACGTTGATCGAGTTTTGCCGGAATTTGACGCCATATTCGGTGATCAACAGCCGTCGATCGATACCATCGCCCACGGTTTGTATTTTGGCGAAGGACCGGTTTGGGACAAGCGCGAGGGCCGGTTTCTTTGGACCGAAATCATCGGCGACGCGATCTGGGAATACCGTCCGGGTGTTGGCAGCCGTAAGTTGATGGCGCCGAGCGGCCATGCCAACGGCATGACGTTTGACCTGGAAGGCCGGTTGTTGGTTGCGGGCTGGTCGACGCGCTCCGTGTGGCGCATGGAACATGACGGGACGACCACCGAACTGGCGTCGGAATATGAGGGCAAGCCGCTCAATGGGCCCAACGACATCGTCGTGCGCTCGGATGGGTCGATTTACTGGACCGATCCGCCCGGTGCGCTGTCCATTCCCGGCATGGAAGGCCATGACCAGCAGCGCTATCTCGATATGCAGGGCGTTTACTGCCTGACCCCCGATGGCGAGGTGCATCTCGCCATTGCCGATTGCACCTATCCTAATGGCCTGGCCTTCTCGACAGATGAGAAGCTGCTCTACGTAAACGATACGCAGCTCGGTCAAATTCGCGCGTTCGACGTCAATGCCGATGGCAGCGTTGGGCCGGGTCGACTGTTTCACCAGCAGACCGGCAGCGAGGAGGGCGTCGCCGACGGCATGAAGGTCGATGTGAACGACAATGTCTATTGCACCGGTCCCGGCGGCATACATGTGACGAATTCCGCGGGTGACCTGATCGGTCGCCTGTTGATCCCGGGGCATTGCACGAACATCGCCTGGGGTGGGGATGACTGGACGTCGTTCTACATCACGACATTTCACACCGTCGTGCGGACCCGTTTCGGGGTTCCCGGCGTGGCGGTTTGGTGAGGGGCGGGCGATGACACAGGATATGAAATTCGAAACTGTGGCCGGTCCTTTCGATAGTCCGGCGAACGGTGTCGTCTGGGACGGCGAGGCTGTGCTGTTTGCATTGCGCGAAGAACAGCGCCTGATGCGCCTCGATCCGGCCAGCGGCGAGGTCACCGAG
>JABJEK010000030.1 GCA_018702955.1 Rhodospirillaceae bacterium
GCCAGGAGCCCGGCCGGTTTAACCGGTTCCGCCAGGGACGGACGTGCGCCCCTCTCCGCGCTTCTGTTTCCAGATCGCATCCGCTGATAGCCCGGGCCACGGCCCTGCTGGCTGCTCCCCCAGTTATCGCCGCCCGACGATGTCATGCCCGGCTCTCCGATGCTTCCATACAGGCCCGGCTCGATGACATGCTCGACAAATTCATCCGGTAATTCATCGATAAAGCGGGACGGCGCACAGGAAAGCCACTGGCCATACATCTGACGGCTGGATGCGTGGCAGATCCACACCCGTCGCCGCGCACGGGTAATACCGACATAGGCAAGCCTGCGCTCTTCCTCCAGCGCGGCAGAGCCACCATCGTCAACCGACCGGCGATTGGGAAAGACTTCTTCCTCCCAGCCCGGCAGGAACACGTGATCGAATTCCAGCCCCTTTGCAGCATGCAGCGTCATCAGGCTTGCCATCTCACCCGCAGTACCATCATCGCGATCCATCACAAGACTGATATGTTCGAGGAACCCTTCGAGAGATTCGAACTCCTTGAGCGCAGAGACAAGTTCTTTGAGGTTTTCCAGTCGACCCGGGGCGTCCGGCGCCTTGTTCTTTTGCCACATCTCGGTGTAACCGGATTCATCCAGTACGGTGCCGGCGAGTTCCATCTGATCGACGGCCTGCGACATGGCACGCCAGCGATCAAAAGCTTCGAGCAGTTTGCGCAACGACGTCCGCGCCTGCGGCTTGATCTCGTCGGTCTCGATTATCTGCCGGGCGGATTCGTACAGCGAGATATTCCGGGCGCGGGCATGACCGTGAATAGTCTGCAGCGTGGCGGTGCCGAGCCCGCGTTTAGGCGTGTTGATAATACGTTCCAGGGCAAGATCGTCATTCGGCTGGGCGACGACCCGCAAATAGGCAATGGCGTCACGAATTTCTGCGCGTTCGTAGAAGCGCGGCCCGCCGACCACGCGATACGGCACACCCAGCGTGATCAGCCGTTCTTCGAATGCACGCATCTGGAAGCTGGCGCGCACGAGGATCGCCATGCCGTCCAGTGACGCGCCACCGCGCTGCAGGGTTTCAATCTCATCACAGATAAAACGCGCTTCGGATTCACCATCCCAGACCGCCCGGATATGCAGGGGCTCTCCGCTCTCGGCCTCGGTCCACAGGGTCTTGCCGAGCCGCCCGCTATTGTGGGCAATCATCTGGGAGGCCGCGGACAGGATCTGCTGCGTGGAACGATAGTTCTGTTCGAGCCGGATTATCTTGGCCCCGGGGAAATCCTTCTCGAACCGCAGAATGTTGCCGACCTCTGCCCCGCGCCAGCTATAAATCGACTGATCGTCGTCACCGACACAGCAGATATTGTTACGGCCCTGCGCCAACAGACGCAGCCATAAATACTGCGCAACGTTCGAATCCTGGTATTCGTCGACCAGCACGTAACGGAACTGTTGCTGGTACTCGGTGAGCACCTCCGGATGCTCCAGAAACAACGTCACGCAATGCAACAGGAGATCGCCAAAATCCGCGGCGTTCAGGACCTTCAGGCGATCCTGATAGATTTTGTACAGCTCTCCGATACGGCCATCTGCAATATCGCCTGCTTCGGCGACACCGACCTTGTCGGGCGTCAGACCCCGGTCCTTGTAACGCTCAATCGCAGCATGAACGGCACGTGCCGGCCAACGCTTGTCGTCAATTTCCTCGGCCTCGATGATCTGCTTCACCAACCGGATCTGGTCGTCCTGATCCAGAATCGTGAAATTCGACTGCAGACCCACAAGTTCCGCATGACGGCGCAGCATACGTGTGGCAATTGCGTGGAACGTCCCAATCCAAAGTCCTTCGGACGCCCCGCCGATCATCGCCGCTACCCGGTCACGCATTTCGCGCGCCGCTTTGTTGGTGAAAGTTACGGCTAATATCTGGTTCGGCCAGGCGCGGCGCGTTACCAGAATATGCCCGATCCGCGTCGTGAGGACGCGCGTTTTGCC
>JABJEK010000031.1 GCA_018702955.1 Rhodospirillaceae bacterium
CGCGATGGGTTTGCGACGGGAAGCCGGTGCGCGTTTATCTTGCCGCCCACGATTCCGACGCTCTAATGTGCGCGCTTCTCGCGGCACATGCCGTTCACGCCAACGGTAACCGGATAATCATGATGTTCGCCAACATTGGCTTGTTGCTCGCCCTTTCACTCGCCTGGGCCTCGGGCTACGTCCTGATCGCACGTGTCGATCTCGCGCTGCCGCCCGTCACGGCAACTGCCGCGCTCACCATTGTCGCATCGGTTTTTCTCGTTATCGGCGTGCGCGGCGTTTTGCGTAAACCACTTTGGCAAACACTGCGGCAAAAACCATGGGTACCCCTGGTTATGGCGGCGACAGCTGTGGCCCTGCCGCAGCTCGCCACCGTCGCGGCGGAAGACAAAATAACGCCCGAACTCAGCACCGTGGTCGGCACCACCGTGCCGATCCTGACCTTCCTCGTCGCGATGTTTGTTCTCAAGACCACACCCAAACGGGTGTCGAGCCTTGTCGGCGTTGCCATCGCGGTTGCGGGCATGATCGTCTTTGCCAACCCCGAGACGCTGCTAAGCAAGCATGCCGAGTTGAAAGGCATCGCGATCATGGTGGCGGGCGGCGTCGTTTTTGTCGCCAACGGCCTCTACGCAGCACACCGCACAGACGAGCTCGACCAATATGCGCTGACGGTGTGGATCATGATTTTCGCGGCGATCGGGCTCTCGGCCTCCGCCCTTATGATCGACGGCGCGCCAAAAACGGTCCCGCACGACCGCGCCCTTATCGCCATTTTGGCCGGCGGGGTCTTCCCGATGGGGCTGGCCTACCTGCTTTATTATCGGCTCCTGGCACAAGCGGGAGCGGCTTTCACTTCGCTCTATGCGTTCGTGGTTCCACCCTTCGGTATTGCCTTTGCGGCCGTGTTTGCCGACGGCGACCTTGGCCTTCGCCACCTCGTCGGGATCGTGATCGTTCTGGCAGGACTTTGGCTGGTCATGCGGCCGGGCGCGTCTGACGCTTCACAACAAACCTGATCCCAAGCAAAGTCGCGGGGCCCGGCACAGATAGCTTGGCAACGCCATGCACCAGTGCATATCCTCCATCAGCGCATTTTCGTGATCGGGGGGTCAACGATGGGGCGAAACAGGACACCGGTAAAGTGGCGCATCACCGCTGCTCTCTTTGCCAGCATGATCGCAACCGGCGCCGCACAGGCGCAGGAAGCCTGCCAAGCCAAACATACACAAAAGCTGCTGCCCACCGACGTGGCCATGTGCATGGACTTGCGCGACGCCGTGCGCAAGCCGTCTGCCCTCTCGCTGGGTGAATACGAGAAGACGCTCGGCAAGTTTCTCCGCAACTATTGTCATCGCGATGCCGATGCCGGCTGGGTCCGCGACAAGAGCCTCCGTGATACCGGGCCGTTCATCTCGCTGTTCCGAGACGGTGAGTGGCAGGGCACCGAACATGGCGTGCATGCGCCGGTGGTTATCTGGTACTCGCCCGAGGCCGCAAATTGGATCCGCGAAAACCGGTCGGCGGCCGATGTCGGCACCGGGCGCGACAAGACGCCGGTGCCCGACGGCGCGATGCTGATCAAGGAAATGTATCCCGCACCGGCCTCCAGCTGCGCGAGCGAAGACCCGCTGACTTTGATTCCAACAAACGGCGCCGCCCTCATGGTGCGCGACAGCGAGGCGTCGCGCGACGGCTGGTACTGGGGCTGGTTCGGCTGGGAAGGCTGGACACCCGACTGGCCTGCCGACCGGACGACGAACCGGCTGCCCTATGCCGGTTTCGGCCAGTATTGCGTGAACTGCCACGCCTCCGCGCGCGATAACCTGACATTCGCTTCGACACGGAACATGGCTGGTGAACCGGGCGAGCCGCTGTTCTATCTGAGTCAGGACGAGGTGCAGCACACGCCGCTGCCGCCGGCACACCTCGAAAAGGTCATGGCGGCGCCCCCAGCGAAGAAGCCCGCCGCAAAACCCGACCATGACGTGCCGCTCAAGGAATGGCTGGCCGGCTTCAAAGAGGCGTTTCCCAAACTGGACGGCGTGGCCATCACGCGAAAAGACGTCGTCGAGATGCCGTCGCAGACCTATGACAACGCCTATATGCCGGCCGGCGCGCCCAACGATCACGGCCCGTTCGTGACGTCCGACCAGTGCCTCGGCTGCCACGATGCCGGCAGTACGGGCCTGCACTTCGACATGACCGTGCCCGATCCCGAGACGGGGAAATTGCTCAACCTCTCGCCCTATGCGACCTGGCGAACCTCGCCAATGGGGCTTGCGGGGCGCGACCCGATCTTCTTCGCCCAGCTCGCCAGCGAGACCCAGAGCTTCCACCCCGACGACAAGGAATTCGTGGAAACCACTTGCCTGGGTTGTCATGGCATCCTCGGCCAGCGCCAGACGCAGATCGACCAGCATGCCGCGACCGGCCAATGCGGTGCGTTCACCCGCGACGACGTCAACGCCATACCCTGGCCCGCCAACAACCCCCATGCCGACAAGGCCGACTATGGCGCGCTGGCGCGCGACGGCATTTCCTGCATGGCCTGCCACCAGATGGCCATCGGCACGAAAGCCAACGAAGCCGCCGCCAAAGACCCGCGAAACGCCTGCGCCATCGAACGCCAGCAGACACTCAACCCCGACGCGACGGGGCTCGCGAAAACATTCTCCGGATCGTTCCTGACCGGCCCGAGCGATCGCATCATCGGACCTGTCGCCGAGCCCCGGACCCGGCCGATGCAGGAATCGCTTGGGCTGACACCGCACCAGGATATGTCCATCAGCGCTTCGGAAACCTGCGGCAGCTGCCACACGGTGCATCTCCCGGTGCTGCATCGCGGCAAGACCGTCGCCCACACATACGAGCAGACGACCTTTGCCGAATGGGCGTTCAGCGACTTTCGAACAGGCGAATCTCCCACTGCCGGGAAGCTGCCCGGAGGCCCGGGCGCAAAACCGGAAACCTGCGCGGGATGCCATCTGCGCAATGGCCAGCTGACGCGCAGCAAGATCGCCAGCATCCAGGAGGTTTCCAACTTCCCGGCCGCGGAGTTCACCGCGGCTGCCAGCGAGCTCGACCTCCCGGTCCGCGAAGACTATTCACCCCATGTGCTGGTTGGCCTCAATTCGTTCCTCGTGCGCATGTCTCGCCAGTTCCCCGACATATTCGGCGTGCGCAAGCAGGACCCGATGCTGGTCTCGAAGGGTGTGCCACCCGTCGCGGCGACCGAGCGGCTGATCTATGAGAGTGCTGCCCGCGATGTCGCCTCGATCACCGTCGGGAAACCCGAGATCAAAGGCGACGCATTACAAGCCAGTGTGAAGGTGGAGAACTGGGTGGGGCACAAGTTCCCCTCGGGTGTCGGCTTCCGTCGCGCCTTCATCACCTTCGAAGTGCTCGATGCAGCCGGCGATGTCCTCTGGGCGTCCGGTCGAACCGACGAGGTCGGCCGGCTGGTCGACCGCGCGGGCTCCCCGATCGCCGGTGAGGACTGGTGGGGGCCAAGTTGCTCCGTTCCGGCCGATCGGGCGACACGCGCGCACCAGCCGCATTTCCAGTCGGTGACGGCCGAGGACCAGGCGCAGATCTATCAGGAACTGGTATCGACGCCGCCTGACCGTGCCGACGTGACCTGCGGCCACGATGCGAAGCCGGAAGGCATATTGACGACAAGCTTCCTGTCGATCTGTGCCGAGGTGAAGGACAACCGGCTGCTGCCCGAGGGTTACCTGGCGCTGCCGGCACGCAAGGCGATCGTCCGGGAGCTTGGCGCGGGCGACGACCTCGCCGAGGATTCCGGCTCAACGGCGGTCGGCGACGACCCCGACTACAGCACCGGCGGTGGCGATACTCTGACCTATGTCGTCTCGCGCGATGCCCTCACCGGAACACCCGCGTCCGTGCGCGCGCGGCTCTACTACCAGGCCACGCCGCCGTTCTTCCTGCAGGACCGGTTCTGTTCGGCCGAGGGCCCCGACACCGACCGCCTCCACTGGCTGACCGGGCATCTCGACCTGGAAGGGACACCGGCCGAGGAGTGGAAACTGTTGATCGCCGACAGCGGAGCGATCGCGATCAAACCCAACTAGTGGGCGTAGGCCTCTAGCCTCCGAAACGCGGCTTCATCTCGACCATACCCTTCGATCGCTCACACGATGCCGCACCGAAATGTCGGGAAATGTGGTGTCCATCCAAGTTTCCGGAGCTTGTTATTGCGAGCCCGAAACGAGGGAAGAATATTTGGCCCGCCCGGCTGCGGGCCATCGCATTCTTCCAGCCTGCAAATGTAGTCGAACAAGTTGTTGTACGTGACCGGTTCGTCATCGCACGCCATATACGTTTCCCGTTCGTCCGACGCCTCCAATACCGCGACGACCGCGCTGGCCATGTCGGATATGTGAATGAGCGACAGATAGTCGGTCCCGTCACCCTGAACTTGCAACCGTCCCGCATGCGCTTCGCTGCGCCAGAACTCGTCACGCCCGGTACCCGGGCCGTAGAAAAGGGCACCGCGTATAATCCGCCAGTCGAGATCACTTTCTTGCGCAATGTTTTCCAGTTCGATTGCAGAATTGGTGTGCGGCGTGGCGTGGTAGGCCGAGGTCTCGTCGACCCATGCGCCATCGTCGCTTTTGTTGATCATGGCGATGCTCTGGTGCACCGTTCTGCGCACGCCTGCAGCTTTCGCGGCAGCCACATAAGAACGTGTTCCGTCGACGCGCACCTTGGTGTTCTCGTCCCAACCCGATGGCGTACCAGGTCTCGGGACAACAGACGCAAGGTTGGCTGCGGCATCGCAGCCGTCGAGCGCAGCGGCCAGTGCGTCGGCGTCGAAGATGTCCGCTATCGCGGTCTCCGCACCGATTGCCGCAAATCGCGGCGCCGCACCGGCACGGCGAACAATCGCCCGAACCTCATGGCCGCGCGCCAGCAGGCGCGGCACGATGTTCCGTCCCACCACCCCGGTCGCGCCAGTGATCGCAATCTTCATAAGGTGTTTCCTTTCGGCGGGGTCGCGACGATCGCACCCCATCCACGCTGCTAAAACCTACCCCCCGAAACGGGGTTCCGGGACGCCCTGGATGCCCAGCCCGGTGATCCGGAACAGCGACCCTGCGCCGAATTGCGGCTTGGTCTCGACCACGAAGGTGTCGTGGTGGGCCGCACCGGGATGGTCGATCCGGCCCATCGTGGTGACGTAGATCTCATCCAGGTTATCGCCGCCGAACATCACGCTCGTGACGTTTCGGACCGGCATGCCGATCCGGCGCTCTTCGGCACCGTCCGGCGTGCGGCGGACCACCTCGCCGGTCCTGATCTCCGCCGTCCACACACAACCCTCGGCGTCGACCGTCGAGCCGTCGCAGATGGCGTCGCTGTCCTTCGTCGAGGCAAACTCGCGCTGATTGGAAAGCGAGCCGGTCTCGATGTCGTAGTCATAGGCCCACATCGTGTCCTGAAAGGAACAGGTGACATAGAAGGTCTTGTCGTCGGGCGACCAGCTGGGGCCATTTGTACAGATGATTCCGCCGCCGATCCGGGTGACGGATAAATCCGGGTCGAGCCGCCAGAGGCCGCAGATCGCGAGTTCTTCCTCATCGTCCATGCCGCCGGCAACAAAACGCCCGCGCCGATCCACCTTGCCGTCGTTCAGCCGTGTGCGCGGCTGGTCCTCCTCGACCTTGTGAATCAGGTCGAGTTTTTCAGTATCAAAATCATAGAAGTAGAATCCGTCGTCGACGGCCATCACCAGCCCGCCATCCTTGCGGATCGCCAGCGCGCCGATGTCGTGATCGGGGATCGAGCGGGTCTCGACAGCGCCGCTGCGCGGATCGAGCCGGAAGACATTGTCCTTGCCCTTGCGCCGCCCGGTGCCGTCGACCCAGTAGAACAGGCCGGTCTCCACATCCCAGAGCGGGCTCTCACCCAGATAATTCTCGCAAGCGACAACGCATTCGATTTTGTAGGTCATGGTTTCTGTTTCCTGTTCGTGGACGGCACGGCGCATCATAAACAACACCGATGCGGAGTTTGACAAACGCTGCACCCGGACCTGAAGGCGGGAAGCTACGACAAGCGCCCAGCCTCTCCAGTCAGTTCCACCATTTTCGCAAAGTGACTTTCGTGGCATTGAAAGAAGAATATTATCGTTCCCTCACTTTGGGAGGTAAATCATGCAACTCAAACGCATCCTGTTGTTCACAGCATCGCTCGTCCTGGTCGGCACATCCTTGCTCGCCGACGACGAAAAGATAGAAGGCACATACAATCCATCAATTACCGCAACAAGCAGCGGTCTGGCTTGTCAGGGATTGGTTTGGGATAAATTCGAAATCAAAGGCAACCGGCTCATCGGGGGCATCTCTCATTCTCAAGCTGGCTTCTTACGCCTCTCGGGCACTATCGCTGCGAACGGCACACTGCAAAACGCCAAAGCAGTTGGTGCAATTGCAAGCACCAGTTTGAAAGGCTCAATCTCACCCTCAGGTGGAACGGGCACATGGTCTACCAGTGACGGTCAATGCTCCGGCACATGGTCTGCTACTCGATAGCGAGCAGGAATCACAATACGCACATTCGCCGACACCAAGGCGCAACGAAACCTCCTTCTGATGCAGGGGTAGCTTAAGTCGCCTTTCAAGCGCACCGCTCGGGATTGGAATTGTTCGGGCCGACTCACTAGTCTGCACCTCCCCTCAGGAGGACGTGTTTCATGGGTGAGTTTTCCATCGGCCAGCCGGTCACGCGGCTCGAAGATCCGCGTTTGCTCAAAGGTCAGGGCCGCTATCTCGACGACATCAATTACGACCGCCAGCTCTATGCGGTGATCCTTCGCTCGCCCCACGCGCATGCCGAGATCAAATCCATCGACAAAACCGCCGCCGAAGCCGCCCCCGGCGTGCACGCGGTGTTCACGGGTGCTGACTATCGCGCCGACGGCATGGGTGTGGTGCCGTGCATGGGCAACTACACCCAACGCGACGGCAGCCCGATGTATATCCCCGACCGCCCGGCTCTCGCCGTCGGCAAGGTCATGCATATCGGCTATCCGGTGGCGATGGCCGTGGCCGAAACCGAAGCCCAGGCGCGCGACGCGATCGAGCTGATCGACGTGGACTACAACCCGCTGCCGGTCGTCATCTCCTGCTACGACGCCCACCTGGACGGCGCGCCCCAGCTCTATGACGACTGCCCGAACAACGAATCCTATTTCTACGATGCCGGCGACAAGGCCGCGACCGACGCCGCCTTCGCCGCCGCCGACCATGTGGTCGAGCAGGACATGACCATCAACCGGGTGACGGCCAACGCGATGGAAAACCGCGCGGTGATCGGCGACTGGGACCAGGGCACGGGCCGCATCACGATCCGCTGCGGCTTCCAGCGCCCGTGGTTGTTCCGCAAGAGCCTCGCCGAGCAATCCTTCCATGTGCCCGAGACCCAGATCCGCCTGGTGACCGACGATATCGGCGGCAGCTACGGCCTGCGCGGCTCGATCTATCCCGAGATGGTGCTGATGCCCTGGGCATCCAAGCATGTCGGGCGTTCAGTCAAATGGGTCGCCGACCGGTCCGAGAGCCATCTCAGCGACGATGACGGGCGCGACAATATCGTCAAGGTCGGCCTGGCGTTCGATGCCGACGGCAAATTTCAGGCGGTCCGGGTGCGCAGCTGGGGCAATCTCGGTGCGTTCGTTTCGTATCGCGGGGCGGCCCCGCCCGTGGTCCATATCGGCACCGTGATCGGCGTCTACACGACCCCGGTGGCGCATGTCGAAATCTCCGGCATGCTGACCAACACTCACTGCACCTCGCCCTATCGCGGCGCGGGCCGTCCGGAATCCTCGTTCATGATCGAGCGGCTGGTCGAACGGGCCGCCGACACGCTGGGCATGGACCCGGCGGAACTGCGGCGGCGCAATATCATCCCGTCGGAAGCGATGCCCTACAAGACGCCGCTGATCTACACCTATGACTGCGGCGAGTTCGAAAAGAACATGGACATGGACATGGCCATGGCGACCGCCGACTGGGCCGGCTTCGAGGCGCGGCGCACGGAGGCCGCCACGCGGGGCAAGCTGCGCGGCATCGGCATGTCGAACACGCTGGAATGGGCCGCCGACAACACGACCGAGACGGCGGAATTGCGCTTCGATCCGTCGGGCGATCTGACGTTTGTCGCCTCGACCATTTCCCACGGCCAGGGGCACCGGACGATCCAGACCCAGATCATCGTCGACCTGCTGGGTGTCGAACCCGAACGGGTGGCCGTGCTCCAGGGCGACACGGATGTGTCGGCCTTCGGCATGGGCACCGGCGGGTCGCGCTCGACCATCATGACCGGCAGCGCGCTGACCATTGCCGCGCGCAAGATCATCGAGAAGGGCAAGAAACTCGCGGCACACCTGCTGGAAGCGTCGGAAGCCGATATCGAGTTCGCCGACGGGAACTTCACCGTCGCGGGCACGGACAAGCTGATCACCGTGCACGAAGTCGCCGCGGCGGCCTACGACAGCAACAACCTGCCCGACGAGATGGAGCCCGGCCTCTACGAGACCGGCACCTACAACGCCACGACCGGCAACTTCCCCAACGGCTGCCACGTCTGCGAGGTCGAGATCGACCCGGACACCGGCGTCACCGAGATGGTCAACTACTGCGTCGTCGACGACGTCGGCACGATCATCAACCCGATGCTGGTGCGCGGCCAGATCATGGGCGGCATCGCCCAGGGCATGGGCCAGGTGCTGATGGAGGACAAGACCTACGACCCCGAGAGCGGCCAGCTCATCGCCGGGTCGTTCATGGATTACTGCATGCCGCGCGCGCGTGACTTCTGCCACGTGAACTTCGAGGAAAACGAAGTGCCGTCGCCGACCAACCCGCTCGGGGTCAAGGGCGCGGGCGAAGCGGGCACGGTGGGCTCGCTGTCGGCGGGCACCAACGCCATCGTCGACGCGCTGTCGCATCTGGGAGTCGCGCATATCGACACGCCCTGCACGCCCCTGAAGGTCTGGCAGGCGATCCGGGATGCGGAGGCCGCGTAATCCGCGACTTGCACAGGCGATACGCGGAACCTATCTGACGAATGTCTGAATTCAATCGAGGAGACACATGATGACCGAAACCGCATATCTGGCCGGCGGCTGCTTCTGGGGCATGCAGGATCTGATCCGGCGCCTGCCGGGCGTCGTCTCCACCCAAGTCGGCTACACCGGCGGTGAGTTGCCGAACGCGACCTATCAGCATGTGCGCACGGGCTCGACCGGCCACACCGAGGCGATCGAAGTCGTGTTCGACCCGGCGGCCGTGAGCTACCGGGACATCCTCGAGCTGTTCTTCCAGATCCACGACCCGAGCACCGCTGACCGCCAGGGCAACGACCGGGGTACGCAATACCGCTCGGCGATCTTCTGGAGCGATGAGGCGCAACGCGAAACCGCGGTCGACACCATCGCCGACGTCGAGGCGTCGGGCCTGTGGCCGGGCAAAGTCGTGACGCAAGTCACCCAGGCCGGGGCGTTCTGGCCGGCCGAGCCGGAGCATCAGGATTATCTGGAGCGCAACCCCGGTGGCTACACCTGCCACTTCGTGCGCCCGGACTGGAAACTGCCGAAGCGCGACGCGGCGTAGCGCGCGCTCCTAAAACAACTCCCCCTGATCGGGTGGTTCGTCGATCAGCGTGTGCGGCGTCAGCAATTCCGGGCCGTCGTTGCGGATGTCGTTGACGGCGCGGCCTACGGGCACAACCCGGACGCTGTCTTCCGGCGCGGGCTGCAGAAGTTCTCCCGCCGCCTCCCGATCGAACCGATCATCGGTGCCGTTGCCCAGCCATGCGCCAAAACTGTCGGGGTTCAGGATCACCGGCATGCGGTGATGGAACGGGCGCAGGGTCTCGTTCGCCTCTGTGGTGATGATGGTCGCGGTCTCGAGTTCCGAGCCGTCGGCCCCGAGCCAGGCATCCCACAATCCCGCAAAGCTGATCAGCCCCCCATCGGGCCGTGATATCCAGACCGGCTGCTTGGGCCCGGTGCCGGTCGCCTGCCATTCGTAGAACCCGCTGGCCGGAATAAGACAGCGGCGCCGGCGGAACGGGGTGCGGAAGGAAGGTTTCTCGGCGATGGTCTCTGCCCGCGCATTGGTCATCCGCGCGCCCATACTCGGATCCTTGGCCCAGGACGGCACGAGCCCCCAGCCGAACAGCGCGGGCACACGGGCGAGCGCATCAACATCGCCGCCCGCATCGTCCCGGCTGGCCGCGCGGATGATCGCGACGATCGCCTGGGACGGCGCGATGTTGTAGCGCGGTTGCAACATGAAGGTCGCCGACACCAGCCCATAGGCCGCGTGGATCTGTTCCCAGGAATGAATCAGGCCGAATCGTCCGCACATATCGCTATTTTACACTGTTTCAGACAGGGTTCTGGCCGTGATCTCGTTTCGTTCGCCGCTAAATTCCCGAGTCGCTTTTGGACCGACCACAAGATTTTGGGTTTCGGGGTACAAACCGGGCACAAACGGATCGGTTCGATTATGGCGACAAGACGTAACGATCTGGCAAATATCGGGGATTTCCGGGCCTTCACCTGGATCCCACATTGACTCCCCTACCCGAAAGATTACAATGTTCTCGTCTTGTTCACGGTGACAGGTCGCCAACATTTAGTGTTTACTTAATGTTACGGCTCTAGATGTTGTGGGTTATGCACGTTTTCCACTGAAAACTGCCCACAAGGTGTGGAGCACCTGGATTGTCGCGTGGAGGGGGCCTTTATAAATGGACGGATCTACTGGGATTCCGACTGAAAACAGCGCTGTGGAAAAGGCGCTCAAACTGGAAGAAAACAAGGAAATGGACCTGTTTGATTCGCTCGATTTGGAGCCTTCCGAGGCCGAATCCGCAGAGTCGGATGCGCAATCGGATGTGCATGCGGCCGCGCCCGAAGCACAGCGCGATGTGGATAAAGACCTGGTGGGCCCGGATGACGAGACCGCGAACGTCTATCAGACCGATCGCGTCCGTATCATTATCGACCCGTCACGCGACGAGAAATTGACGGCCTTCGGCAAGGAAACCCTGGAAGACCGCTACCTTCTGAACGACGAGAAGGGTACGCCCCAGAAGCTGTTCGCCCGTGTCGCGTGTCATTACGCCGACGATTCCGAGCACGCCCAGCGCATCTACGATTACATTTCCAAGCTCTGGTTCATGCCGGCCACGCCTGTTCTGTCCAATGGCGGCACCCAGCGCGGCCTGCCGATCTCCTGCTTCCTCAACGAGGCCTCCGATTCACTCGAAGGTATCGTCGATCTGTGGAACGAGAATGTCTGGCTCGCCGCGCGCGGCGGCGGCATCGGCAGCTACTGGGGAAATCTTCGCTCGATCGGCGAGCAGGTCGGCCATAACGGCAAGACCTCGGGTGTCGTCCCGTTCATCCGGGTGATGGATTCGCTCACGCTCGCCATCAGCCAGGGCTCGCTGCGGCGCGGCTCGGCGGCGGTCTATCTGCCGATCGACCATCCGGAAATCGAGGAGTTCATCGAGATCCGCCGGCCCACGGGTGGTGATCCGAACCGCAAGGCCCAGAACCTGCACCACGGCGTGCTGGTATCCGACGCGTTCATGCGCGCCGTCGAGGCCGACGAAGACTGGGC
>JABJEK010000006.1 GCA_018702955.1 Rhodospirillaceae bacterium
CTCGATGACGCGTTCTTTGAATCGCCGATGGATTTCTATACGACCGAGGCACCGTCATATGCGGACGCGGTTTCGACCCGGCGATTGTTCTTCATGATGAACTGGATGTTCGTCAATTTCTACGTGATCTCCTTCCTGGTGCGGCCTCACCGGGTGGCGCGGGTACTTTTCAATGCGATCGTGTTCGGCCGCGAGGAAACCCGCTACTCGAAATGGTTCGTGGACCGTTTCTACACCAGGCCCAGATGGCGCAAGATGAAGCAGGCCCAGTCGGCGGCCTGACCCCGATCGAGAAAGCCAAATACACTCAGCCATGTCGTTGTTGGCGTATCGTCGCGTGACCTTATCTCGGCGATATCGACACGATCCGGGATTCGGGGCAGATTGACGGGATCAATCCAGGCCGAACCGGCACCCAACAGCCGGACTTAAGGCGAGATATTCTTCCGGGGGGAAATCAGAATGCTTTTTAAATGTGCCAACCACGCACCGGCGGCCGATCACGGCCATGCCCAGACAGTCACCAACGGCAAGAAACATCTGACGGTCGACATCCATTGTCATGTCCACATTCCCGAAGTTGACGCCATGACCGAGGGCCAGTGGGGCCCGGAAGACATTCCCGCGATCCATTTTGCCAGCGACCTGACCCGCGGGCTGAATGTCGAGCAGAACGAAATTCTGATGCCGAAGCTGACCCAGCCCGAGCTGCGGATCGCCGATATGGATGCGTGCGGCGTGGATATGCAGGCCATCTCGCCCGCGCCCTGGCATTATTGCTACTGGGCCGACCCGGATCTGGGCCGTGAGACGGCCGTATATACCAATGATCACATGGCCGAGCTGGGCGCCAAATATCCCGACCGGCTGATCCCCATGTGCACTGTGCCGCTGCAGGCGCCTGAGTTGGCCGTGGCAGAGCTTGAGCGCTGCCACAAGGAACATGGCATGCGCGGTGTGGAGATCGGCACCAATGTGGGCGGCAAGGAGCTGACGCGGATCGGGTTGGAGAAGTTCTTCGCGAAGGTCGAGGAGCTCGACATGCTGATCTTCATGCACCCCATCGGCACGACCGAGGGGGACCGGATGAAGGATCACTACTTCACCAACCTCATCGGTCACCCGCTGGAATCAGCCCTGGCGGTCGGTCATCTGGTGTTCGACGGTTATCTGGAACGCCACCCCAACCTGAAGGTCTGCATCGCCCATGGCGGCGGGTATCTGCCCAGCTATTATGGCCGCTTCGACCATCCTTATCCGACCCGCGCGGACGTGCATGGCGACCTGCCGCACCCGCCGTCCCATTATCTCAAAAAACTTCATTTCGACACGGTCGTGTTCACGGAAATGCAGCTACGCCATTTGATCGAGGCCTGGGGGCCGGACCATATCCTCATGGGGACGGATTATCCCTATGATATGGCGGAGACGGACCCGGTCGGCCATGTGGATTCGGTCGAGGGCCTGTCGGACGCCGACAAGGCGCTGGTCTGGGGAGGCAACGCGGCCCGGCTCCTCAACCTCGCGGTCGAAGCGAAAGGCTAGGCTGCGGGTTGCCTTGGGAAGGCTTACGTCCCAGATATCAACGAAGGTTATTGAACCGCCCTTCTAGTTCCCGCCTGCGCGGGCCCGATCACAAATGGAACGCACCAATCATGGCCGAAAAGACCAGCTATACGCCGCCGAAAGTTTGGGAATGGCACACTGACGAAGAGAGCCAGTGGTCGAGTTTGAACCGGCCCATCGCCGGTGCAACCCATGACAAGGAATTGCCGCGCGGCAAGCATCCCCACCAGCTCTACTCCCTGGCCACGCCTAACGGCGTCAAGGTGACGGTTCTGTTCGAGGAACTGCTCGCGCTCGGCAAGGAAGAGGCGGAGTATGATGCCTGGCTGATCAGGATCGGTGACGGCGAGCAGTTCGGTAGCGGTTTCGTTGAGGTGAACCCCAATTCGAAGATCCCGGCGCTGATGGACTACAGCACGAAGACGCCCACGCGGGTGTTCGAGTCCGGCGCGATCCTGCTGTATTTGGCGGAGAAGTTCGGCGCGTTCGTGCCGACCGAGCAATCGGCGCGGGCCGAATGCATGTCCTGGCTGTTCTGGCAGATGGGCAGCGCGCCGTATCTCGGCGGCGGCTTCGGACATTTTTATCACTACGCTCATGAGAAGTACGAATACCCGATCGACCGCTTTGCGATGGAGGTGAAGCGCCAGCTCGACGTCCTCGAACGGAACCTGGCGGAGCGTCAATTCCTGTGTGGTGACGATTACAACATCGCCGATATCGCGACCTATGCCTGGTACGGCAACCTCGTCCTGAATGATCAGTATGAGGCGACCGAATTCCTCGACGTGAAGTCCTACAAGAATGTTGTTCGGTGGGCCGAGGAGATTCAGGCCCGCCCAGCGGTCCAGCGCGGCCGGCGGGTGAACAGAATCAGGGGGCCTGAGGAACTGCAGGTACCCGAGCGCCACGACGCTAGCGATATCAGCTGATCGGCGTGTCGGCCGCGACGACTAGGGGGAAAGAACCGCTTTCACCCCGTCGCGGGCCTGCATCCGCTCAAGCCAGGCCGTGATGTTGCTCGTGTCCTTGAGTAGTTCGATGCCCTCCGGTGCCATCGTCATGTAGTCGACGACGGGCACATAGAAGCAGTCGGCCAGGCTCAGGTCGTCGCCCGCGAAATACGGCGACTGCCCGAGGGCCTCGTCGACCACGGCGAGGCTCTTTTTTGCGGCCGGGATGCCGGCGGCGATCATCTCTTCGTCCGACGGGTCGCGCAGCAGCCGCTGGATGACGATCTGGCGCATCACGGGCGGATCGAAATAGGCGCTGTAGACCGAGATCCATTGATCCATGCGCGCCCGTCCGGCCGGGTCCGGCGGCTGCAGGGCTGGGCCATCGAAGGCTTCATCGATGTAGCGGGTGATTGCCAGCGTTTCATACAGGCAGATGTCCCCGTGGGTCAGCGCCGGGAGTTTGCCCCAGGGGTGGCGCGCGAGTTGCTCGGGGGTCTGGGGCTTGGCCGGGTCGTGGGTGCATTCGACACCCTTTTCAGCCAGCGCGATGAGGCAGGTGCGCACGAGGTTGCTGCGGGGGCCGCCGTGTAGAATGAGCTCGGGCATACTCTTCTCCTGAAGCAATCGGCCGGAGTGGGCCGGGCCTTGAATTGTAGTCCCGAACTTAACATCACACGCCGTGGTCTTCCCGTTCGATCGCAGCCTGTGTCCGCTGGATATCCTGCGCGCGACGCAGCCCGAAGCGCGCTTGCTGTTGTGCACCGTCAACCTCTAGGTTTGGCGGAGAAATTTGGCGAAGCATGTGAGTGATCGAAATGGCTGAAAATCTGAATGACGCGGCGACAGCGCCGGAACGCGTGGTGGTGATCGGTGCGGGCGGTTTCGTCGGTTCGGCCATCGTCACGGCCGCGCGTGATCGTGGGTTTGACGTGCTGCCGCTGGGGCGGGGCGAAGTCGATCTATTGGCAGACGGTGCCGGTGACACGCTGCGCGGATTGCTGAAGCCCGGCGATGCGGTGGTCTTCGTATCGGCGCTGGCGCCGTGCAAGGACTACGTCATGTTCGAGCAGAACATCCGCATGGCGAAGAATGCTCTCGACGGGCTCGCCGGCCAGCCGCTGTCGCAGCTTCTCTATGTCAGTTCGGACGCTGTCTACAGCGATTTCGACGGCCCGTTGACCGAGGCGTCAGTCACGGCACCGGACAATTTGCACGGGCAGATGCATGCGGCGCGCGAGATCATGTTCGCCGCTGCGCTCGCGGAATCGAATCCGGATACGGTATTTGCGTCACTGCGGCCGACGTTGATCTACGGCGCCGGTGATCCCCATAACGGCTACGGCCCGAACCGGTATCGCCGCCTGGTGCTGGCAGGCGAAAATATCGTGCTGTTCGGCAATGGTGAGGAGCGCCGCGACCATGTCAGTGTGCTGGATGTGGCCGGGCTTGCGGTGCGCATGCTTGAACGGCGCACCCGCGGCGCGCTCAACGCCACCACCGGGGTCGTCGCGTCGTTCCGGAATTTGGCCGAGATGACGATTGGTTTTGCCGATCAGTCGATCGAAATTGAAAATCTGTCGCGTTCCGGGCCGATGCCCCACAACGGTTATCGTCCGTTCGACCCGTCGGAGGTCAAGCGGCTGTTCCCGGATTTTGCATTTACAGAGCTGGAGGCCGGGTTGCGCGCAGCCTTTGAAGAGGTGAGGGCTGCCGAGGCGGGCTAGAGGTTTGAGAGAATTTTGTAGACCCTGATTGCGGCATCATCCATGTCGGAACTCGGATTCTTTTTGCAGTAAGCCAGCATCATTCCATAGATGACTTCGTCTTCCACGCCGCTCCCAACCTGAGTGTCGTCTTCGTAATTACGCGCGGAGATGTAACCCAGCACCCAAAACTGGTTCGCCAGGCGGAAGGATTCATTGCCATCTTCCTTCACGACATCCGGGCATTCCACATTGCCAAGGACGGTGTATGCATGGGCGTCGATGGGCGTGAAGGCAACTGTTGCGGCGAGGCCCAGCGCCGCGATGGCCGGAATAACAAATCGAATCATTTGGCAGTCCTCCCGTTAGGTCCAATTGAACAACATGGCCAGACGCGCGGCCAGCGTTAATCCGGGTCCATTGCCGACCGCCTTATCGGATCAACCGGCGGCAATGACTGTCCACGCCGATAGGGAGGTGCTGTCGATCTGACATTATGCCAAGCTGTGGACTGTAGAGTTTTGCAGGAAGGCGGAAGAGGGGACCGACATGAGTCAGGCTGACATTAGTGACAACACTGCATCCTCGCCCGAGGCGACCATCGACGATGTCCTGGGTGCGATGGCGTGCCCGATCGCGACCCGTGTGCCGCTGATTGAGCCGGGCACAGAAACGCCCGAGGTCGCCGGTATCTATGACCAGTGCCGTGATCTCTACGGCATGGTGCCGAAGTTCATCCAGCTCCTGGCCCACGCGCCGGGCACCGCGAAGAGCTTTCTGAAGTTCGACGAGGAGATCAAGGTTGCGGCGCTCCGCGCCGGCGAACGCGAGCGCTCGCGCATGCAGGTGCTGGCGATCCTGAAGCCCTCGCTCGACAACTCCTGCCACAATTGTTCCCATCACAACGTCAATCTGGCGCGCGGGCTGGGCTACAGCGACGCGCAGCTGGCGGCGATTGCCGCCGGAACATGGCGCGAGAATGACGACTTTTCCGAGCAGGAGAAGGTCGTGCTCGACTGGTCCGATGCGGTCACCCATATGAGCGCCGCGCGTGACCAGGCGGCGTTCGATGCCATGGGTGAGCATTTCTCACACGAGGAAATCGTCGAACTCACCTACACGACGGCCCTGTGGAACTGCACCAACCGGCTGGCCGAGGCGCTGCATCTGACTGCCGAGCCGCCGGGCAAGGGCATCGACTGGGGAACCGACTGAATCCCGTCCGGTTGTCACCCGTTGCCGCGCGCCGCAACGCACCCTAGAGTCGCGCCGGAACCGACAAGAGGACAGGCCCATGGCGAGCAAGCACTTCACCCACATCAAAGACGTGACGCCGGAGAACATGGATGCCGGCGACGGCTGGCTGATCACCGAGTTCCGGCTGCCCTTCAGCGACCGGCAGGGACTTGGCACCACCATGTTCCATGCACAGTTTAATCCGGGTGCTGTGCACAAGAAGCACAAGCACGAGAATTGCGAAGAAATCTATTACATCATCAGCGGCCAAGGCATTGCCGGTGCGGGTGGTGCGACGGAGGAGATCGGTGCAGGGCATTTCCACTATGTCCCCGCCGATACCGAACATTGGTTGGCCAACGAGAGCGACGACGAGCCGATCATCGTGGTCGGCTGGTATCTCGGTGCGGGCAATGTCGCCGCCACCGGCTACGTCTATATGGGTGATGTCACCGAGGCCGATCTGAAGGGCCCGCACAACGGCTACGATGTGGGCTCGCTGATGAATGTGGCGGATGTCGCACCATCCGATATGAGCGGCATCGAGGGCTGGAGCGGCACGGAATTTCGTGCCTGCCTGGGTGCGGCCCAGGGGATCGGCCATTCGACCTGGCAACCGGTGCTTACCGATGGCCAGGCCCTGAAGACCCACCGGCATAACAACGCCGATGAGTTCTATCTTGTCGTCTCCGGGACAGGTCGGGCCGGGGTCGGCGACGAGGTCGCCGATCTGAGTGTTGGGTCATGCGTGCATGTGCCGGCGGGAACGCCGCATTGGTTCGCATCGATCGGCGCAGACCCTCTGGTCACCATTGGCCTGCATGAAGGCGCAAACTCGCTCGACGCGGGCGGTTTCGAGGCGCTGGGCGATATCCCTGTGGCGGCTGAGTAAAGACTTAGCCGTCCCGCGACAGGCAGGCGCGCATCGCTGTGGCCATATTACGCATCAATGTGAAATAGAGATCGGGCCCGGCGAGCAGCGATGTTCCCAACGGGTCGAGCAAGCCGGTCTTCGCGGCCGTGTTTGCGGTCACGACGTCGACGAGGCTGGTTGGGAACTGGGGTTCGGTAAACACGCAAGTGGCCCCCAGCTCGCGAACCTTGTTGCGAATGTCGCGGATTCTTCCCGCACCGGGCGACAGGTCCGGTGTGAGCGTGATCGATCCCGCTGCGGCAAGGCCGTAGCGCTGCTCCATATAGTGATAGGCGTCGTGGAACACGAAGAAGGGTTGCCCACGCACGGGCGTCAGTATGGCGTCGATCTCCGTCGATAGCGCCTCGATGCGTTCGTGCATGCTCTGTGCGTTGGCGGCATAGAGCGGCGCGTGTTCCGGATCTGCGGTGATCAGCGCGTCGGCGATGGCGCGGACCATCGCCTGGGCATTCACCGGGTCGAGCCAGATATGTCCGTCGAGGTCGCCGTCGGCGTGGTCGTCATGTTTGTCATGGTCATCGTCATTGTGATCACTCTCTTCATGCTTCTCGTCGGCGTGATCGTCTTTCGCATGGTCATGCCCTTCGAAGGTGGTGCCTTCGCGGTATGCCAGGGTGCGCACGCCCGGTGCGTCCATCAACGTGACGACCGTTGCGCCCGTGCCCAGCGATTTTATGGGCTTCTCCAAAAAGGGTTCCAGATTGTGTCCGACCCAGAAGATCAGGTCAGCGCGTCCCAGCGCGCGTGCGCCGGATGGGCGCAGGCTGTAGGTGTGAGGAGAGGCTGCTCCTTCGACGACCAGCTTCGGTGCCAGATCGCCCTCCATCACCCCGGCGACCAGGGAATGGATGGGTTTGATTGAGGCGATGATCTCCGGATCTGCCTGGGCAGCAGGTGCGGTCGCGAGGACGGCAAGGAGGGTGGCGCAGATGCTGGCCGCGCGCTTCGTAGCGTACATAGAGGGTCATCCGAACAGGGTGATGAAATGTTATGTCATAACGTTTGAGGTGTGATGATATAACGTCTATAGACGGGGCTGGCAAGTTCAACGCCGAAAGCACTGTTCGTTTCATGCTCGACCGCAGCGCAGATTTAGTGATTCTGGAAAACGCCGGCCTTAACCGGGGCGGTGACTGGCTCGTGCGTGGTGTGGACCTGGCGGTCCGGCGCGGCGAGATCGTTACGCTGATCGGCCCCAACGGCGCCGGTAAATCCACCACGGCCAAGATAGCGCTCGGTCTGCTCGCACCCGACGAAGGCAGTGCCACCCGTGCCCCGGGCCTGTCCGTCGGCTATGTACCCCAGAAACTTTCTATCGACTGGACCCTGCCGCTCACGGTCGCCCGTTTCATGGGTTTGACCAGTCGAGTCTCCGGAACCGAGATCGCAGCGGCACTTGATCTGGTTGGGATCGCTCCTCTAATCGACAGCGAAGTGCGCCATCTGTCAGGTGGTGAGTTCCAGCGCGCGCTCCTGGCCCGGGCGATCGCGCGGAAGCCCGATCTTCTGGTGCTCGATGAGCCGGTCCAGGGTGTTGATTTCTCGGGCGAGATCGCGCTCTACGAGTTGATATCCAACATCCGGACCGAACTGGGCTGCGGCATCCTGATGATTTCTCATGACCTGCATGTGGTGATGGCCTCGACCGACAGCGTTGTCTGCCTGAATGGCCATGTCTGCTGCCAGGGCACACCCCACGCGGTGGCCGAGAGCAGCGAATACCGCGAATTGTTCGGCGGCCGCGCCGCGTCCGCGCTGGCCGTCTACGAGCACGCCCATGACCACACCCATCTGCCCGACGGCACCGTGCGTCACGCCGACGGCTCCGTAACCGAATACTGCCACCCCGATGATGGGCACCATCATGAGGACGAGCACGAACCACAACGGGGTGAGGCGGACCATGCTTGATGATTTCTTCATCCGGGCGCTGCTCGCCGGCGTCGGTGTGGCATTGGTGGCGGGGCCTCTCGGCTGCTTTATCGTCTGGCGGCGGTTGGCCTATTTCGGAGATACCCTTTCCCATTCCGCGCTGCTGGGTGTGGTCCTGGCATTTCTGCTGCAGATCAACATCACGCTGGCCGTGTTCGGCGTCTGCGCCGCCGTCGCGTTGTCTGTATTAGCGCTGCAGCGCAACGCGAGCCTGTCATCGGATTCCCTGCTGGGCATGCTCGCGCATTCTTCGCTGGCCCTCGGCCTCGTCGCACTGGCCTTCATGTCGTCCGTTCGCGTGGATCTGATGGGGTTCCTATTCGGCGATATTCTGGCGGTGTCGCGCCTCGACCTGGCCATCATCTACATCGGTGGCGGCATCGTCATCGCGGTGCTGGTTTTTGTCTGGCGCGCGCTGTTCGCGGCGACGGTCAACTATGACCTGGCCGAGGCCGAGGGGCTGCGGCCCGACCGGGCGAACATCGTCTTCATGCTGTTGATGGCGGTCGTGATCGCGATCTCGATGAAGATTGTCGGTGTGTTGCTGATCACCGCCTTGTTGATTATCCCGGCTGCGACCGCGCGGCAGTTGGCCCGCGGGCCCGAACAAATGGCGTTGATCGCGGCCGTTCTCGGCGTGATCGCGGTCGTCGCCGGCCTGTTCGGATCACTTGAATGGGACACACCGTCGGGCCCGTCGATCGTGGTCGCGGCGGCGACATTGTTCGTCCTTGTGCTGTTGCCCGTGGCGTTGATTGCGCGACGCCGCCTCGCCTCGGAAGGGAGTGCTGGTCGATGACCCACGACACGGAATCCACGCCCGACCTGACCCGTAACCAGGCGCTTGTCTTCGGTGCGTTGTCGGGCGCGGAAGGCCCGCTCAGCGCCTACACAATCCTCGATCAGCTTCGCGACGACGGCTTGCGCGCGCCACTACAGGTCTACCGGGCGCTCGACAAGCTGGTCGAGTTTGGCCTCGTGCATCGTCTCGAGAGCCTCAATGCCTTCGTGGCGTGCAACCACCCGGCGGGTGATGCGCCGGGCGAATCCCACGGCACGGTGGCCTTCGCGATCTGCGAGGAATGCGGCGGTGTGACCGAATTCGCCGAACAGGATGTGGTGAAAAGGCTGCAGGGTTGGGCGCGGACCGAGGGGTTCCACGCTACCAGTACCGTCATCGAGCTGCGCGGCCTGTGCGAAAGCTGCGCTCCTGCGTGATCAGGAGGCAGCCCAGGCTGCCTGCGTCGCCAACTAGCGCTTGACGCAACGTCCCCCGTTTGGGACACCCCCCACTCGAATTTCACAAAAAGAAAAACTGGAGGCGCGGCCATGGCCGGCAATGTTGCAAATATTGATCCCTATGGTCCCAGCGCGGGCCGGGTCCATCCCGACCACTACAAGCGCCCGGACACCCTGATCGTCGACATCCATGGTCACATCATGACCGAAGGTGTCGATGAAGAGGTGCGCAAGCACGTCCCCGCCATGTCGCTGGATGCGGTCAAGTATGCGAGCCCGCTGACCCGCGAGCTGAACAAGAAGCAGAATGCAGACCGCCACGAGGAGCTGGTCGGCGTGACCAAGCGCCTCGCGGACATGGACGACATGTGCGTCGACGTGATGGCGATCTCGCCCCAGCCGCCGCAGATGCACTATGCAGCACCCGATGCGTTGGGTCAGGAAACCGCCGAGAAGGTGAACAACAACATCGCCAATGCGGTCTCCCAGGCGCCTGACCGCCTGGTCGGTCTCGGCACCGTGCCGCTGCAGAACACCGACATGGCGCTCAAGGAGCTTGACCGGTTGACTGGCGAGCTCGGATTCAAGGGTATCCAAATCGGTGCCCAGGTCGGTGACGACGAACTCTCCGCCGAACGTCTCGAGCCCTTCTGGGCCCGTTGCGAGGAGCTCGACATTCCGATCCTGCTCCACCCGACGTCGTTTGCGAGTGAGCGTTTCGGCGCCCACTACCTGACCAACATCATCGGCAACCCGCTCGATACCACGGTCGCGATCCACTATCTGATCTTCGACGGCGTGCTGGCGCGTTACCCGGGCCTGAAGATCGTGGCTGTCCATGGCGGTGCCTTCGTTGCGGCCTATGCCGCGCGCATGGACCATGCCTGGGGCCAGCGCGAGGATTGCTGCCTGCATATCGACCAGCCGCCGACGAGCTACCTCAAGCAGATGTATTTCGACACGACGGTGTTCTCGACGGACCAGCTCGACTTCCTCGCCAAGAAGTACGGCGCGGACAAGATCGTGCTCGGCACCGACTATCCGTTCGACATGGCCGACTATGACCCGACCGAGCACATCATGGGTCTCGAAGACTTCTCGGCAGCTGACAAGGAGGCGATGTGCGGCCTCACCTCCGCCGGCCTCCTGAAGATGGACGTCAACGACTTCGCCCGCGCCAACCCCCAGGAGAATTGGAGCTAGGCTCCGCTGAGATTGGGAAAGGCGTCCGGCGAGTTGCCGGCACTGAATAGGAAAAGCCGCCGGGTAACCGGCGGCTTTTCTCGTTCCGGGGGTGCGCGTTAATCGTCGCCAAAAATCTCGCGGTGGCGGGCGATGGCGACGTCGATCAATTCGTCCGGGTCGCGCTGCCACCAGTTGCGCTCCGAGAAGAGCTCCAGATCGTCGTAGCCGTCGAAGCCCGCCTGGCGAACTTGTGCCCCCATCTCACGCAACGGGATCACGCCGTCGCCGGGCATGCCCCGGTCCGAACCATCCGCCGCCGTGGTGTCGCGCAGCCAGTCGCTGATCTGGAACGACACGATGCGGCCCTTTGCGGCCTCGATGGAGGCGGTCAGGTCCGGGTCCCACCAGACGTGATAGGCGTCGACGATCAGGCCGGTGCCGTCACCCAGTTCCTCGCAGACCTTGTTGGCCTGGCCCAGCGTGCTCCAGACGCAGCCGCTGGCCGCGCGCATGGGGTGGATTGCCTCGAGCGCCAGGCTGACCCCGGCCGCGCGCGCCTCGGGCAGCAGCTTGGCCACCGCGTCGCGGGCGCGCGAGCGTGCGCCGGCCAGATCTTTCGAGTCCGCCGGCAGGCCGCTGGAGATCATCGCCAGATTCGTGGCCTGTAGCTCCGCCGACAGCGCGATGGCGCGGATGTTCTCGTCGTGGTTTTTGGCGATCTTCGCCGGGTCGTCTTCGGTGAGCGAGGCGCAACGCGACACGCCCAAGACCTTGAGGTCGGCGTCGGAAATCAGCTTCGCTGCCTTCGTGACGCCGTACTCTTCGATCGAAGAACGGCGCACGGTCAGCGCCCGGATGCCGTGGCGGGCATAGCCCTCGACGGATTCGACGAAACCCCACTGGCGCTCGGTCGTGCCCTGGTGCATCGCGAAGTTGGCCGGTGCCGTTTCCATATTCTCGTCCTCAGATGATGAAAAAGCCGCCGGGTGGTCCCGACGGCTTTTGTCATTCTTACTCTAATGTCCCGCTGGTGCTACGGGAACAGCGCATTGGGCAACAGCGTCGCGATCTCCGGGAACCGCACGAGCAGCGCCATGGCGATGAGCATGATGATCCAGTAGGGGATCGAGCTCTTGAAGATGGTCATCACGTTCATCGTTGGATCGATATCCTGGATCGCTGATTTGACCGTATAGACCAAGAGCCCAAAGGGCGGCGTTAGCAGCCCGGCCTCGATGGCGATGATGGCGATGATGGCGAAGGCGATCGGGTCGTAGCCGAGCTGGATGGCGATCGGCGAGAAGATCGCCGCGGTCAGCAGCATGATCGAGATCGAATCGATAATCATGCCCAGCGCGAACCAGATCAGCACCATCACGGCGATGATCATCCAGGGCTCCATGCCCGAACCGATGAACAGGCTCTCGATGGCGTTCGCCATGCCGGTCATGGCCAGCGTGCGCGAATACAGCGAGGCGGCGACCAGTAACAGCAGGATCGGTGCGGACGTCTTGCCGACCGACAGGACCGCGTCGATGAAGTCCCTGAACTTCATGCCCTTGAGGAGGGCCAGAACCAGGCCGATGAAGGCACCCGCACCCGCACCCTCGGTCGGCGAGAAGATGCCGAACCAGATGCCGCCGAGGACGGCGACGATCACGGCGACGATGCCGAACAGGCTGATCAGAAACTGCGACGTCGAGACTTCGGGCGCTTCTTCGCCGGCATCCGCAATGGCTGCCGGATTCTGGACAACGCCGACGCCGACGACGCTGGGCTTCAGGATCGCCATGGCGAAGACATACATGATGAACATGGACGTCAGCATCAGGCCGGGCAGGATGCCGCCCGCGAAGAGCTGACCGATGGATTGTTCGGTCAGGATGCCCCAGACGATCATTAGCACGCTGGGCGGGATGAGCATGCCCAGGCAGCTGGAGCCGGCCACGGTGCCGAGTGCGAAACCCGGGTGATAGCCGAACCGCTTCATCTCCGGATAGGCGATGCGCGAGAAGGTCGCGGCGGAGGCGATGCTGACCCCCGTGACGAACGAGAACAGCGCGTTGCCCAGGACCGTGGCGATGCCGAGGCGGCCGGGCAGGCGGCGCAGCAGTCGGTTGAGCCCGCGATAGACGTCCGTGACGGTGCCCGATTTGCTGATGAATTCACCCATCAGCAGGAACAGGGGGATCACGGCGAACACGAACTCGCGGATCGCCTCATAGGCGGTCGCGGCGAGCATGCGCTGGACGGTGTTGAAGGCGTAGCTGTCGGCCCCCGTCACCAGGAAAATGCCGAGTGCGCTGGTCATGCCCAGGGCGATGGCGATGTGCACGCCGATGGCCACCAGGGTGATCAGGCACACGATCAGCAGGATTGCGATATTGGCTTCGAACACGTCAGTGATTCCTTATTCGTCGCGCGCTAGTGCTGCGGCGTCGCGTCCGGATCCACTTCGGAATCCAGCAATTCGGGTTTGAAGAGGTCGATATAGGCCATGACCAGATAGTTGACCAACGCTAGGGCAGAGCCGCCGATCACGGTCCAGCGGGCGGGCCATGACGGCACGCGCAGCGCGCCTTCGCCCTCATATTCGCCTTCGACGAAGGAGGCGATGCTCTCCTCCCAGCCGCCGGTGATGATCATCAGGAAGAAGGCCGCACCCAGCAGATAGCCGATCGCCGCGAGCGTGCGCTGCACGCCCGGCGGCAGGTGGACGACCAGGAAGTCGGCGCGCAGCATCGAGCGGCTGCGAATGGCATAGCCGGCCTGCAGGAATACGATGATCACGATGGAGGCCGTGACGAGTTCCGTGGTGCCGTTGATGGGTGCTGCAAACGCGCCGCGTCCAATGACGTCCGCGAGAATCATGAAGGTCAGGCCGAAGGCCCACAGCGCGGCCACGATCATCAATAGCTTCGAGATGCGGTCGCTCAGAATAATCAGGTTCATTTTCGTCTTCCCTGAGATGCGATGTGGCGCATCGATGTTCGGAAGGGGTGTCCGGGTCACCGGGAAATTCCGGGCCCAATGAACGACCGGCTGGAAACCCCATCACAGGGCTCCAGCCGGCTATTCAGTCAAATCGGCTCTGGCCGACAATTCCGGGTGCTACTTAACGACGTAGCGCACCGGCCATTTGTAGCCCTGCTTTTCGGCAGCGGCGAGGTAGTCATTGAGAATGGCCTTGGCCGGGAAGCCCTTGCCTTCGAGCTCATCGGCATGCTTCTGCGGCCAGTGAGCCAGACCCTCGGCCCAGCTCTGACGCACGTCAGCAGGCAGGTCGGTGACGGTGATGTTCTCACGCAGCCACTTCATGTCCTTCTCGTAACCGGCTTTGTTGCCGGTGCCGGTGAGGGCCTGGAAACGACCCGCCACTTCCTGGACGATCGGCTTGGCGTCGGCCGGGAGACGATCCCAGAACCGGTTGTTGACCGTCAGGCCATGCCAGGTGATCGAGCCGAAGCCGATGGTCGTGTAGTACTTGCCGACTTCATGCAGCTTGAACACAGGA
>JABJEK010000032.1 GCA_018702955.1 Rhodospirillaceae bacterium
GATTGAAGGCCTGAAACCGCTCGAAATTCATGGTCGCGAGATTGTCGCTAATATGCATGAGACGCTTCAGGTCTTCCGCAGTCTGGGTCTTGGCGACAGTCGCAAGCTCGTGCATATCGTCGTGCAGGCGTGGCTGTGTGACAGGGACGCCCGTTTGGGCGGGGTCCATGTTCATTTTTTTTGCAGGGGAGAGTAGCGTCAGCATGGTCTATCCTTTCCTCCTAACATCAACCCGGACAATCCAGGTTCGTATGCGTGGGTGGGTGACAACTACAAAATGGCCTCTTGCGCCAAAAAATCAAGCCGCCTGAAAAAGTCTACGCGACCTTACAATCGCGCCGTTTCGTCGCGAAATATTCTGGTACTTCACCTTCCTGGTCGAACGCGCGCCAGAGACAATGCGTCTCGCCGTTGATCTGCACAAACACCTCACCCAGGTACCCGCGCCACCGCGAATACGAATGACCTTGAACCCGATGCATTCGGATCGCGGCGGCGAATATCAAGGATATGCAGGATTTAGCCCTACCCCCCAAGAGTTGTATAACCTCGAGTAAAACTAGCCACCGCAGCAATAACAGGAACTCCACCAGCAGCCGTTTCGGGTATCGGTGGCGCGCCACCAATGCCGCTTCCGAAATCTAAACTGGATCAACCTTTGACGACTTCGCCTTCCGATATCGATCGCCAGTTAGGCAACGACGCGCAGATATTATGGCGCATCATCCGGCTGTGCCTGCGCTATCGCAGCCGCGTTGCCATCGCCGTCGGCGCAACCGTGATCGCCGCCCTGTTCCAACTCACCGTGCCACCGCTTCTCGGCAGTGCCGTTGACGACGCGCTGGGCCTTCTCGACAGCGGAAATGCCACGGCAGCAGCAGCCCGCGCCGCACTGTTCCAGACCGCAGCACTGCTGCTCGGCGTCTCGATTCTGCGCGGCTTGTTCACCCTCATACACAATTATACCGGCGAGGCCGTCGGCCATTTGATGGCCTCCGACCTCCGGCTCGCCTTCTATGACAAGCTGCAAAGTTTGAGTTTTTCGTTCCACGATCGGGTCCATACCGGAGAGCTGATCACCCGCGGCATGCTCGACCTGGAAGGCGTGCGGATGTTCGTCAGCACCGGCCTGGTGCGCCTCGTCCTGTTGTGCGTTCTGATCGGCGGCGGCGCCTATCTGCTGCTCTCGGCCGACCTGCTGCTCGGCGCCATGAGCCTCAGTTTCGTGCCGTTCGTCGCCTGGCGATCGGCCGTGGCGCGGCTCAAGCTGCGGTCACTGTGGCTGGCCTTGCAGGAGCGCATGGGGATCATCGGCCGAATCATGGACGAGAACCTCACGGGCATCCGGGTGGTGCGCGCCTTCGGCGCCGAAAACTACGAGCTCGCCAAATACGGTGAAGCGGCGGACACCGCGATGGCGCTCGCCGACCGACGCATCAAGACCAGGGTGGCGTCGACCACGATCATGACCTTCGCCTATTTCATCGCCATGGGTCTTGTTCTGTGGGTGGGTGGATTGCAGGTACTCGACGGTCGTTTGACCGTGGGTGAACTAACCGAATTCCTCGCCTTCATGACGATCCTTCAATTGCCGGTCCGCCAACTGGGCCTGCTGGTGAATTCCTTCGCCCGGGCCTCGACCACCGGGCGCCGGCTGTTTGCGGTCCTCGATCTGGAACCGACAATCACCGACCGGCCCGGCGCAAAGCCGCTGGAAATCAAGGACTCCCTGGTTCGTTACGAGAATGTCTCGTTCGGCTACGGTGGCGATGACGCCCCTCCGACACTGCACGGGGTCTCGTTCGAGGTCCGCCGCGGCCAATCGCTCGGCATCGTCGGACCGCCGGGCAGCGGAAAATCGACCATCGCCCAGCTGCTCACCCGCTTCTACGACGTCTCCGATGGCCGCATTACACTGGACGGCCAGGATATCCGCGATATCACCCTGGAATCGCTCCGCCGTCAGGTGCTGACCGTCCCCCAGGACCCGTTCCTGTTTACGACATCGCTGGAGAACAACATCGCCTATGGCGACCCGTGGGCCGAAGA
>JABJEK010000033.1 GCA_018702955.1 Rhodospirillaceae bacterium
CGACATCGGCGCCGCCCAGATGCAGACCCTCGTCGGTCGCCATCCGCCAGGCGCTGCCGGTCTCGCCCTCATGGACAATGCCTTCCTTCTGGTATCCGGACATCGCCCGGGCCTCGGTCACATAGACATCGCGTGCGGGACCCACACCGAGAATATCCGGCCGGGCGGTACCCTGCCGGAACTTGAAGCCAATCGGGAATCCTGATCCCTCGATCGTTTCCACAGCTTCAGTCGTTTCCATTGTGCTCATTGATCGCGTGTCCTGTTTTTACGAATTTGGTTGGTCGATTTGATCGCATGAAACCCGGACCGTGTCGACGCATGGCCGGATTGAACATTGCGCATGGCGCCCTATCAGGCGACCGGCTCGCGCTTGTGGAACCAGTCCGGCAGGTCTTCTTCGGCTGTGCCCGAGAAGATACACTGGCGGATCGCCTTCGCCTCCTCGGCCGTCACTGTCCCGACATCCTTCGCCGCGTCGGTACCGGACGTAAAGGCCGGTGGCGGCGCGAAGCAATCCGCACAACGCCGCTTGAGCAGCTTCAGGGGTGGTTCGCCCTTGAAGGTCTCCACCAGTTCGATTGCGGCACGAACTTCCGCATCCTCTCCCGTGACCGAAATGACAACGGTGCCTTCCGAGCCGGATACCCCGCCGCCACCGACATGTACGGCCGTCAACCCAAACAGGATATCGAAGGCCTGTATCTCGGTAATCACCTTGGCGTTCATCAGCGGCAACATGCCGATCTTGGTGCCATAGAAATAGTCGGCCTTTGCATGGCCCAGCTCGTTCGTCGCTGCCCGGATTGACGGGACAAGCTTTTCGAGCCCCACCGGCACGATCAACGGGATACCGGTGCCGCAAATCGCGCCATAGGCCCAGCCGATGGTCCCCGCCGCGTGGTGGGCATTGAAAATGCCGGCATTGAACTCGTGATCTACAGCGTTGGCGCCCTTGATGAAGAGGGACTTGTCGTCCCACCCCGCCAGCGTTTCTTCCATGGTCGGAACCGGGGGGACGGGCTTGCCCTGGACCAGACGCATCAGCGCCGGTTTTTCCTCGGGCTGGGTCTGACACAGGGTGCCGTTGATCACCTGGCCGGAGACGTAGCGGTCCCGCTCGGGGCAATCGCCCGTTACCTCCTCGGCGACGTAGACATTGGTCGATCCATGGGCGATGACGATCTGGGCATGCTCAAGCGCGTATGCAACCTCAGGCAACGCCGCGACGGCCTTTCCGATCAGACGTTTTGATTCCCAAGGTGTAAACGCAAATACGGCGCGCATGGTCAATTTCCTCCACTGACATTGTATTCGGCGCGCAGCCTAACAGGCGATGGTGCCCACGAACATCGTATCGTCGCAGCGCGCAGATCATGCTATGTGCAGGAGTAGAACGTCGGCGCAGACCGGCGACAGGAGGAACGGAAATGGCAGATGCAAACGAGATCCTGCTCCGGGGCAACGACTATGAGTTTACCTTGGAGATGGCTGGCACTTATGAAGACACGGCAATTCGGTATGAGCCGGGCGTGCTCGAGGAAATTTACGCCAAGGTCCTGAATAACCAGCCTTTTCAGGCGTGCGAATTCTCGCTCTCTAACTTCACGATGATGCGCGACCGGGGTGCGGACTGGCTGGCGGCGATTCCCGTGTTCGCCAATCGCGACTTTCGCCACTCGATCATCTGGGTCCGCAATGACAGCCCGCTCGAATCCGCTGGTCAGCTCGCCGGCAAACGGGTTGGCGTGCGTGATTACACCATGACAGCCGCAGTATGGCTGCGCGGCACCCTGCTCGACGAATACGACACGGACTGGCGTGACATCAACTGGTTCGCCAACGCCGAACAGCGGTTTCCCACGGTCGACGGCGTGCCGCTGGAACTGGTCGACGGCGACCCGGAAGAAATGCTGCTTGCTGGCGAGCTCGACGCGTTTATCTCGCCGCGGCCCCGCGATCTTCAAAAGCCGGTCGCAGATCGCGAATTGCGGACGGTCTTCCACGATGTTCAGGACGTCGAACGCGAATATTTCACGCGCACGGGCATTTATCCGATCAACCACACGGTGGTGATGCGCCGCGAACTCCTCGACGACTTCCCGGATGCAGCCGCGGCCATCTTCGCGGCTTACTGCCATGGCAAGAAGCGCGCGCTGGCCCGGCGGATCGGTTCGACCTTCGTGCCCTGGGGCAAGGAGTACTGGACCGAGACCATGGCCGTGTTCGACGGCGATCCCTTCCCCATGGGGCTGACCGAGAGCAACCGAAACAATGTCGGCACGCTGCTGCGCTATTTGCATGAGCAGAAGCTGATTTCGGAACTGCCTGAGATCGAGGATTTGTTTTTGCCCGGCACCGCCGGTTTTATCGAGGAATAGCATCCACACATGACCGACCAACCGAATTACGACTACATCGTCGTCGGCGCCGGCAGCGCGGGCGCTGTCATCGCCAGCCGCCTGACCGAAAATGGGCGCCACAAGGTGCTACTGCTCGAGGCGGGCCCCGAGGACAAGAACCCCTGGATTCATATCCCGCTCGGCTACGGCAAACTCTTCACGAATGCGACCTACAACTGGCTCTATTCGACAGAAGCCAACGCCGAGCAGGTGAACCGGCGTATACCTCAACCGCGCGGCAAAACCCTTGGCGGCTCAAGCGCAATCAACGGCATGGTCTATATCCGAGGACACGCCAGCGACTATGACCAATGGCGGCAATTCGGCAATGCGGGCTGGAGCTATGACGATGTTCTGCCCTATTTTAAAAAAGCCGAAGACCAGCAGCGAGGCGAGGACGAATTCCACGGGGTTGGCGGGCCATTGGCCGTCTCGGATGTCTATGAAAAACACCCGCTGGCCGCCGCCTTTATCGAGTCCGCCGTTGATGCGGGCTTCGAACGCAACGACGACTTCAACGGCGCCGAGCAGGAAGGCTTCGGCTATGTGCAGTGGACCATGCGCAACGGACGGCGCTGTTCGACCGCGGTCGGCTATCTGAAGCCGGCGCGAAAACGGCCGAATCTCACGGTTGCCACCAACGCACTAGGATTGCGCGTGCTGTTCGACGGTCGCCGAGCGGTGGGGGTTGAATATGACCAGAACGGCGAGACCAAAACCGCGCATGCCGGCGGCGAGGTAATCGTGTCGGGTGGCGCGATTAATTCGCCGCAACTGCTGCAACTGTCCGGACTCGGCCCCGCCGATCTCCTCCGCACCCACGGTATCGACGTGATCGCCGATATACCGGGAGTCGGCCAGCATCTGCAGGATCATATCAACGGTCCCCTGATGTTCCGGCTGAACCGAAACATCAGCGCCAACGACGTAGTGAACAGCATGGCGCAGCGCATTCGTACCGGCATACGCTACGCCCTCACCCGCAAGGGTTTCCTGGCGATGGGCGTTTCTGTCGGCGGCGGCTTCTACAAGGTCGACCCGGCTGCGGTTGCCCCGGAAATCCAGTCCCAGGTCATGCTGTTCAGCTCTCACGATGTGGGTGGCATGCCGCACCCGTTCCCGGGTGCCACGGTGGTGAACGCGCTGTTGCGGCCGGAAAGCCGGGGACATGTGAACATTGTCTCATCCGACCCCTTCACGAAACCGGAAATACAACCCAACTATCTCACCGCACAAAAAGACCGCGACATCCTGATTGGCGGCATGAAGATCGCGCGCGACATCGTCATGCAGCAGCCGTTCCAGGAGTTTATCTCCGAGGAGCACGAGCCCGGTCTCGGCTGCACAAGCGATGACGAATGGCTCGATTATCTCCAGCGGCGCGGCCGGACGAGCTATCATCCCTCCAGCACCTGCCGCATGGGCTCGAATCCCGACGATGTCGTCGACGAGCGCCTTTGCGTGCACGGGTTCGAGGGGCTGCGCGTAGCCGATGTATCGATCATGCCGTCGCTGGTTTCCGGCAACACCAACGCGCCGGCAATCATGATTGGAGAGAAAGCATCCGATATGATTCTGTCGGACGCGAGATAAATCCGGTTCGCGGGGCCAATTCAAATATGTGAGACTGTCGCGACACGCCAAACGGGGGGAAATGAAATGTACAAAGCATCTGCAGACGTGGTTCTGCCCACATCGATCATCGGGTCATTGCCCCGGCCGAGCTGGTTCACCGAAAGCCTCGAAGCACGAAGCTTCCTCCATTCCATGTCTTCCTCGGTCTTCCGCGAACAATATGAAGACACAGTCGGCGTCCACCTCAAGGCGCAGGAAATGGCCGGTCTCGACATCTGCACGGATGGCGACGCGCATTACGACGAGCAGGTCGCCGGCGGCAGCTGGCAGTCCTACCCCGTATTCCACATGGACGGCTACGAGGTGGAGAAGCCAAAGCCGACTGTCTACAAGGTCGGCAATGTGGCCTGGCAGCGCGGTCATATCCTCCATGATTCACTCGAAGGACGAGTCATGCCGGCTATCGTCGGCCCGGTGGGCCGCGGCAACCTGCAATACACGGCCATGTGGAAGGCCGCCCAGCGCATGACCGCAAAGCCGATCAAGTTCGGCACCATCACACCGGAACTTCTCGCCGCCTCCACGCCCGATCATTTCTACAAGGACCCGGTTGAGCGGACGATGGCACTGAGCGACGCGCTCAACGAGGAGTTGAACGAACTGGCCGACGCCGGCTGCCCGGTGATCCAGATGGAAGAGCCGCAGATCCACATGACGCCGGTGCGCGGCCCTCTGTTCGGCAAGCTCGATGAGAAAGCGCTGGTCGAGGTGTTCAACAACACCACGAGAGGCCTGCGCGACAAGACCGAAGTCTGGTGCCACACATGCTGGGGCAACCCGTCCCAGCAGCGTATTTTCCGAGACGTCCAGAGTTATCAGCCGACCCTCGAATGGATGAATCAGGTCGAAGCCGACGTTCTGACCTTCGAGACATGCAGCTCGGGGCCCGGCGACCTGGAGGCGATCGGCACTGTCATCGAGGACAAGAAGATCGCCATCGGTGTCATCGACCATCACACGCTGCAGGTCGAGCGTCCCGATCAGATTGCGGACCTGATCCGTGAGGCCCTGAAATACATTCCGGCCGAACGCCTGATCATCTCGTCCGACTGCGGCATGGGACGCGAGGGTATGAGCCGGCGCCATGCCACCTACAAGATGGTCGCGATGGTCCTGGGCACCAATATTGTTCGCGAGGAACTCGGGCTGCCGCTGGCCGAATGCCGGGCGGCAGACGACCGGTTCTCGCTCACCGTCACGGAAGACTAGGCTTTATCCGGGTCAGAGGAACAACGCCATGCTGATTGTCGACTCACAGGTCCATATCTGGATCAACACCACGATGGGAGCTATCCACCGGCAGATCCCGAACTTCACGGCCGGGGACCTGATCGCCGAGATGGACGTGGCCGGTGTCGACCGGGTGATCCTACACCCGCCAGGCATTGTCCCGAACGGCAACGAAGTCGCCATCGCCGCAGCCAACGCCCACCCCGACAAGTTTCGGGTACTCGGCTGGGTGCACATGGACCAGCCGGAGATTGGGGCGGCCAAACTCGCCGGCTGGCTTGACACGCCGGGAATGGCCGGACTGCGTTTCCTGTTCATCGCACCGGGTCGCGAGACATGGCCGACGGACGGTACCCTTGACTGGATCTGGCCAATCGCGAACGAACAGAAGATGCCGGTTGGCTTGCTCGCGCATGAGTTCCTCCCGACCGTTGGAGAGCTTGCCGAAAAGTATCCG
>JABJEK010000034.1 GCA_018702955.1 Rhodospirillaceae bacterium
AACCGGTGAAGAACGATGACCTGTGGCGGCGCCTTGACGAGGCCGTCGCCCGCCACGACGTGAAATGGCACTGGGTCAAAGGCCATGCCGGCCACCCGGGAAACGAGCGCGCCGACGAACTGGCGGGAATGGGGCTTGAAGAGGCGCGGTAGCTAGTCTTTCGCGTCGCGGATCGCCTGCCACACCCGGTTCGGCGTCGCCGGCATATCCAAATCGGTCACACCAACTTCCGCCAGCGCGTTCATCACTGCATTCATAGTCGCCGGCAGCGCGCCGACGGTGCCGGCTTCGCCTGCGCCCTTGACCCCGAGCGGGTTGCGCTTTGTCGGCACTTCATTGGCGGCGATGGCGATGTCGGGAAAATCCTCCGCCCGCGGCATGCAGTAATCCATGAACGAGGCGCTGAGCAGCTGACCGCTATCCGGATCGTAGGCGACCTGCTCGGCCAGCGCCTGGCCGACGCCCTGAGCGATGCCGCCGTGGATCTGGCCCTTCACGATCACCGGGTTCACCATCGTGCCGACATCGTCGACCACCCAGTAGCCGACAAGTTTCGTCACACCGGTATCGGGATCGATCTCGACCTCACAGACATGGCTGCCATTGGGATAGGTGTCGTCTTCCGGCGCAAACGTCGCGGATTCGAACAGCCCGGGCTCCACCCCTTTCGGCAGGCGCGCCGGGGTGAAAGACACCTTGGCGACCTCGGTCAGGGTCACGCTGCGGTCGGTGCCCGCCACGGTAAAGACACCGTCGGCAAATTCCATATCGACGTCGCTTGCTTCCAGCAGGTGAGCGGCAATGGTTTTTGCCTTGTCGATGATCTTTTCGGCGGCGAAATACAGCGCCGAGCCGCCGATGACCGTGGAGCGTGAGCCCATGGTACCGATGCCGAACGCAACCCGGTCGGTATCGCCGTCGATCACCCGCATCCGTGCGGGATCGAGACCGAGGCGTTCATGGACGATCTGCTTGTAGACGGTCTCATGCCCCTGACCCTGGCTTTTGGTACCCATCAGGATGGACGCCGTGCCGTCGGTGCTGAACCGTATCTCGGCGTAGTCCGGCGACGGCGATGCCGAGCGTTCGATCGGATTGGCGGTGCCGATTCCGCGCAGTTTACCGCGCGCCTTCGCAGCATCGCGGCGGGCGGAAAAGCCCCGGTAATCCGCCATTTCGAGGACGGCGGCCTGGTTGATCGCGAACTCACCGCAGTCATAGGTGAGACCGAGAGCGGTTTTCACCGGCATGGCGTCGGGCGCGATCATGTTCTTCGCCCGCAGCTCGGTCGGGTCCAGGCCCAGTTCCCGCGCCGCTTCGTCGAACATACGTTCGATCACATAGGTTGCTTCAGGCCGGCCCGCGCCGCGATAGGGCGCGGTCGGGTTAGTGTTGGAATGCACGGTGCGCACGGCCGCGTGAGCCGCCGGTATGTCATAGACGCCGATCAGGGTGCCGACATTGGTAAAGGCCGCCAGCAGGTTTCGGATCGCCGACAGATAGGCACCGATATTGGCAATGGTCTTCACGCGAAGACCAACCACCTTACCGTTCTCGTCGAACGCCAGTTCCGCATCGGTGACGTTGTCGCGGCCGTGTTCGTCTGCCTGAACGGCTTCGGAGCGTTCGCACGCCCATTTGACCGGGCGACCGAGTTTGCGTGCCGCCCACAGCACCAACCGGTGTTCCGCGTATTGCCAGCCCTTGGTGCCGAACCCTCCGCCGACATCGCGGGCGATCACACGGACGCTCTGTTCTGGCACCTGGAATATCTTTTCTGCCAGAAGTTGGCGTACCCGGTGGGGGTACTGGACATCGGCATGGAGTAAAAACCGGTCTTCGCGTTCGTCATATGCGCCAATAGCACCGCGTGCCTCCATATACTGGGCGAATACCCGGGAGATCACGAACCGGCGGCTGACCACGCGGTGGGCCTGTGCAAAGGCGGCCTCCGTCGCTGCCGCATCACCCGCCTGAAACAGACCGGAAACGTTGTCGGGATAATCGTCCCACACCAGCGGCGCATCGGCGTCTACGGTGCGCGCGGTATCGGTGATCGACGGCAGGGCGGTGTAATCCACCTCCACTGTTTCTGCGGCGTCCTGCGCCTGCGCCAATGTATCGGCAACGATCAGGGCGACCGGGTCGCCGACATAGCGCACCCGGCCGACGGCAAGCGGCGGTTGCGGGCGATATTTCATCGGCTCGCCG
>JABJEK010000035.1 GCA_018702955.1 Rhodospirillaceae bacterium
GGCGCAGCGCCTGCAACAGGTTGATTGCAAACCGCCAAGCATTGGACGGAACGGGCAATCCGCTTGATCGTTCGATTGTCATCTCGCGCGGTCGCACAGTGAAGTCACGCGCCAGTTTCTTGTGGGTTGCGATCTCGAAATAGGACCAGGTGCGCTGCGCCGGGGCCCGGGTTAACTCCAAAATCAGAATGTTGATCCCTGTCGAGCCCGGCTGGACCAGACAGATCAGCCCGAGTGCCTTTGCTGTTTCTTCGAATACGGCACGGCAATCCAATAGATCGTCCGCGCTGGCCATGGCGTCAATGTCGAAGGGCGCGTGCCCGGGTAGGCCCTCGTAGTCCCGCACGAACACGAAGCTCGATGCACGCCCTGGCCAGTCTGCTGAGGCCAAGTGCTGATGGAACATACGCACGCCGTCCGAGAACGGGCGTTCGGTTCCCCACGGTGATTCCCCGTTCAGATCAGGTTGTGCAGACACTACCGTGGCGGTGTTCGCGGGCATTGTTGAGCCAATACCGATCTAGCTCACACGCCGGAAACAGACGTCGCTTGCGGGGCGGATGTCGATCACCTGTCCGGTGGAAGTCCTCGGCAGCAGCGAACTGGCGCTTCGGGTTTGCAACCGCGCGAGCATCTCGTGATCCGGCAGGAGCCCGTCATAATCGTCGGTCTTGATGCTGATGTCCGTCTTGGGAATGTCGAGCGCGCAGATATAGATGTACTGCGCCTTCCATTTGGTGAAATAGGACAGATAGGCCTCCACCGTGTCCTTGCGCATCTCGCCGAACCCGGAATTGTGGGCGAGCCCCACACCGTCGAGTTCAAGCAAATCAATCTGCCATGGAGCGATCAGGAAGATGCGCCCCTCACGCGATTGCAGGACCGACGGGTCGGCTTTGATTTCGGCATAGGTTGCGACCCTGTCACCAAAGATCGCCTGGAGCACCTGCTGCAGCACATAGAGCTGGGGCGGAATGTCGATCAGGAAAACGTTCAGGTTGGTTTTCAGCTTTGCGAGTACTTCCACGAAAAGACCGGCGCCGGGGCCAACTTCGACATAGCTGTCGATGGTGTCAAAATCGATATGTTCGCGCATGTCGAGATATCGCAGAAACGAAAGCAGGAAGTTCGTCGTATAGGGGCGTCCGTCCATTTCCAGCACGTCAGAGGGTGCGCCCCTGACATTGGCTTCGATCCCGCCGAGTTCGTTTTCCGTGTCGCGAGTCCGACACAGGGCCTCCAGCTGGATCAAGAACATGTTGCGCAGGCGCAACTCATCCGCGGCGCGCTTGGCCTGCCGCCCATAGTGATTGATGCCAGGCCCGAAGCGCAGCTTCTGTGAGACTTTGTGGAGGAAGGCATGAGACAGCGCAGACTGATTGGCCTGGACCACGTCGATATGGGGCCACCAACTGCCCCCTCCGAAATTCGCCAGAGCCTTGCCCACCGGTTCGAAAGTGCGGAAGGTGTTGAGATCGTTGGTGCGCAGCCAGTCGAGGGTCGCGCGCTGATTGGCAGCCCAGTAGGGACCGGGACCGAGATCACCGTCATAGGCGGCGAGATCGGCCATCATCTCGTCCAGCGCTGCCGGATTATTCGCTATCTTGTTTTCGCTCACACCATCCTCGTGACTGTCTGTGTGTATCGATGTTCGCGTGCGCTAGGCGCCGCGTTCGCTTGCCAGAATATTCTCGACGACCGTCTGATAGTGGGGCGGTGCGACGTGGTATCCCGACTTGTAACTGAAGTTCGGGTGTAACGGTTCACGCTTCACCAGCCGCTTGAACCTGATATCGTCCTTCCACTTCACGGCCGTGGTGGGCCAGTGGAATTTTTTCGGAAACGCGTGAGCATGGATCGTGTCCATGATCGCGTTGGCGCTGCGTAGCACGGCTGAACCTTCGTAAAACCAGTCGTGAACCGTATCGAGATGCTCGTCGATCGAATCCATTTGCGGCACGTCCGGCAGATCGCCGTTCAGCATCTCGAGCAATTCCTCGAAGGAGCCGGGTAACAGAGCCAGCGTCTGGGACATGGCCGCCAGCGGCTCATCGGTGCGTCCCGATCCATCGGTAATGCGTGAGATGTTCAGCAGCGGAACCTTCAGCAGATAGGCCTCCAGGAAGCTCGTCGAGGACGGCATCATGATCATCCGTTGGCGCGAGGCCCAGTCGACGAAGTCGAGGGACGCGTCGATCTCGATCTTTGACGAGATATGCTCGCGTACACAGTCATAGCCTTCCGGCGCTTCCAGCGGGTGAGGACGGATGCTGATCGGGATATCGGTGTTCTCGGTCAGAAAACGAACGACCTTGGCGACGAGCGTGAAACTTTCGGCCTGCTTGATCACCGGCAGCAGGTTCTCTTCCTTCATCAGGGCAAAGATGGTCGGGCGGCCATCGAAGTAGTTGAGCTGATGGAACCGCCCCGTCACACCGATGCCGGTGCGCTTGGACGCGTCCATGATGTCCGGATTGTATTTGATCAGGTCGAGGCGCGGGTTGCCGCAAAGGAAAACCTTGCCCTGGTGATTGTGGTTGGGCAGCAATTCATCGAACCAGGGCAGCATGCGCCGGCCCCAGACGAGAACCCGGTCGAGTTGTTCGTAGCGTTCTGGGTTGCGACTGAGATCGAGAACGTAGCTGGTGTCCTTGTCCTGTGCGCCCTCGCCATGCAGGCAGATCAGGGCAGCTTCGGGCGCGCAACGTTTGACCACGTCGATCTGGGAATTGGTGTTGATCACCACGGCATGGGGACGCCAGTGGGTCAGGATGTCCTGAAAATTGCGTGAGCTCGCGATCAGGACCTCACAGCCCTTCGCCTCGAGGACGCGCGCCAGAACAATGGCGATGCCCACATCGCGCCGGAGCGTGAAGGCGCGGATAACGACCCTGTATTTACTCATGAGTGCCTGTCAAAAATAGTTATGCCGAAGCTGGTCGGCCGGTGAGATCCGGGAAGGTTTCGTAGAATTCCTCGGCGAAAAGGCCGAATTCGAGGACGTCTACATACTCGCCGTCGATCAGGGCGGCTTGCCGGAACCGGCCTTCGGGCTTCGCGCCCAGCTGGCGGGATTTAAAGGTCGAGGCGCGGTTGATGGCGTAGTTGCCCAAAGTGACCTTGCGCAGTTTCAGATTCTGGAATGCGAAGTGAATCAGCGCCTTCCCAGCGTCGACGATGACACCGCGGCCCCAGTAATCCTTCTCGCCGATCAGGGTGGCCACCTCGGCCACCCTGGCGCCAACATTGGTCACGCGGAGGGAAATATTGCCGACATGGTTGTTGTCTTCGATCATGAAGACGCCTTGTTGCAGCAGCGCCGGCGAAGTGTTTGCGTCGTCCAGATAGGCGAGGATGTCGTCATGCGAATAGGAAGTGCCGCGGCGTTCGCTGTAACGGTTGAGTTCGTCGTCATTCAGCCAGGCGTGATAACGGTCGTTTGCGTCCGCATGGCCGAGAGGCCGCAGATAAACCTTCTCGCCGTTGATGCGCAGCCCGGGGCCACCCGCAATCGCGAGCAAGGGCGAGGTGCCTAGTTCACCGCTCATGCGTCGTCAGCCTTCATCGTTTGGATATATGCCTCGATAGTCCGGACGGTAC
>JABJEK010000036.1 GCA_018702955.1 Rhodospirillaceae bacterium
CTATTCTGTCGAGTAGAGCGGCCTGATCGAAACGCCGCATGTATACCAGCCAGTCGACGATCTCGCCTTCGGCGCCGGACAGGACAAGCCTGCCCGCTTCGGTCAACCGCACCGGTATTGCCGCCAGATAGATGTCCGGCGCCGTCCGCCGGTTTACGATGACTTCCCGCTCACAGAAATGGCGACGCGATTCAAGCGACCGGTAGTCGAGATAGGAGTGTATGCGGCGGTGACAAATTAGACCACGGAAGCGGGAGATTTTCCTGCCGCGGGCGGAGTAAAACTCTGCCACCTGTAGCCTTCGATCTTTTTGGGGATGGAAGGCGGGAGGATGTACACCGTGGATCTTTACTTACGAGTTCGGCTCGCCTGTCATGTTGATGGGATAAGCGAGCGGGAGGCGGCCAGTCGATTTGGTATAGCGCGTGAGACGGTGAGGAAGATGCTGCGGCATGCGGAACCACCGGGATATCGGCGCCGCGAGCCGCCGAAGCGCCCGAAGCTGGCGCCCTTCACGGCTATCATCGACCGTATTCTTGAAGAGGACCGCACGGTTCACCGCAAGCAGCATCACACGGCGAAGCGGATATTCGAGCGTCTTCGCGACGAACATGGCTTCACGGGCAAGCAGACGATCGTGAAGGATTACGTTCGCGAACGTCGCCGTCGTCTGCGGGAGATGTTCGTACCACTGGCGCATGCTCCGGGTCATGCCCAGGCGGACTTTGGCGAGGCGGATGCGATCATTGCCGGCGTCATGCATCGGGCGCATTTTTTTGTTATGACCTTTCCCCACAGCGATGCCTGCTTCGTCGCTTCCTACCCGGCGGCGACGACGGAGGCCTGGCTGGACGGGCACAACAGGGCCTTTATCTTTTTCGGTGGGGTTCCCCAATCGATTCTCTACGACAACGACAAGTGCCTGGTATCGCGCATCCTGCCGGACGGCACGCGGCAACGAACGCGGTCGTTCAGCGGGCTGCAGTCCCATTACCTGTTCGAGGATCGTTATGGCCGTCCCGGCAAGGGTAACGATAAAGGCAATGTTGAGGGGATAGTCGGCTTTGCCCGGCGGAACTTCATGACGCCGCGTCCCCGGTTCGCGAGCTGGGACGCCTTCAATGCTTACCTGGAGGAGCAATGCCGCAAACGGCAGAGCGACGTCGTGCGCGGCCACCGCGAGACCATCGGCGAGCGCCTCGGGCGCGATTGCGAAGCGTTGATGGTTTTGCCGCCGGCGCCGTTCGATGCCTGCGACAGGCAGGGCACACGGGTCAGTTCCCTGTCGCTGGTACGCTACCGGACGAATGACTATTCCGTGCCCGTCGCCTACGGCCACCGGGAGGTCTGGATCCGTGGCTATGTCCATGAGGTGGTCATCGGTTGCGGTGGCGGGATCATCGCCCGGCACGCCCGTTCGTACGAGCGGGAGGATATGGTCTTCGATCCTATCCACTATCTGGCTTTGCTGGAGCAGAAGATCGGCGCTCTGGACCAGGCCGCGCCGCTGGCCGGGTGGGAACTGCCCGACGCATTCCCGACCCTGCGTCGTCTGCTGGAGGGGCGCATGGGCAAGGCCGGCAAGCGGGAATACGTGCAGGTCCTGCGGCTTCTGGAGACCTTCGATCTGGAAGCGCTTCACGGCGCGGTGAGGGACGCCCTGCGGCTCGGCGCGATCGGCTACGATGCCGTCAAGCATCTGGTGCTGTGCCGCATCGAGCGCCGCCCGCCTAAACTCGATCTGGATGTGTATCCCTACCTGCCCCGGGCCAACGTGGCGACCACGGCGGCCGCCAGTTATATGAGCCTGTTGGGGGGAGGCGCGTCATGACCGATACGCCGCAACTGTTGCTGGCCCATCACCTCAAGACCCTGAAGCTGCCGACCTTTTTGCGCGAATACGACAAGCTGGCCCGCCAGTGCGCCGCCGAGGGCGCCGACCATGTGCGCTATCTGGTCCGCCTCGCTGAACTGGAACTGATCGACCGCGAACGCCGGATGGTTGAGCGGCGGATCAGGCAGGCCAGGTTCCCCGCCGTCAAAAGCCTCGATGCCTTCGACTTCAAGGCCATCCCATCGCTCAACAAGATGCTGGTCGTGGAGCTGGCGCGCTGTGAATATGTTGAGCGCCGCGAGAACATCATCGCGCTCGGCAAC
>JABJEK010000037.1 GCA_018702955.1 Rhodospirillaceae bacterium
AATGACCTTGTTCTGGTCGAGCAGGGTCAGCTTGCTGTCCGCCTCCAGCACGCGCTGGATCACGAACATGACGTCCGGCCGGCCCGCATCATATTCGTCGAAGACGAGCGCGCAGGGGTGTTGCAGCGTCCAGGGCAGCAGGCCCTCGCGAAACTCGGTGACCTGCACGCCATCGCGCAGGACGATCGCATCCTTGCCGATCAAGTCGATGCGGCTGATGTGGCTGTCGAGGTTGACCCGGACGGTCGGCCAGTTGAGGCGCGCGGCGACCTGTTCAATATGGGTCGACTTTCCGGTGCCGTGATAGCCTTGGATCATCACCCGGCGATTGTGGGCAAAGCCGGCGAGGATCGCGAGCGTGGTGTCATGGTCGAAACGGTAGCTCTCGTCGAGCGCCGGCACATGAACGGTTTGCTCGGAGAAGGCCGGGACCTCCATATCGGAATCGATGCCGAAAACCTGCCGGGCCGACACCTTGATGTCGGGCTCCGGATTCTCGGGCATATCCGCACTTGTAATCGATTCTGTCGCTTCCATAATCCGGTCCACTTTCGTCAAATTTTCTTCGTGCGGTGCGGCCCCCTCAGGGGCCGACCGATTGCATTAACGTTGCGTAGGCTTGGTTGATCGTCTTGAGACGTTCTTCCGCCAGCTTGTCGCCGCCATTCGCGTCAGGATGGTGCTGCTTGACCAGCTCCTTATAGCGCCGCTTTATAGCGTCTGCTGTCAGCGGAGGCGACAATTTCATTATAGCAAGCGCGTCAATAGTTTCGGAGTCCATCCCGGTTGTATTTGCACCCGCTGCCGGTCCGGCCGCCGTGTCGGCCTCGGACTCGAAGAAACCGAAATCATCCCGGATGCCTTCGCCCGGGCGTTTGCCGTTCAGGGGCCAGGTCGGGCGGTGCCAGAAAGTGGTGCCGTGCCGGTCGGTTTCTATCTCGTCCTCCGACATTCCCGCATAGTAGTTCCAGGAACTGTTGTATGTGCGCACATGATCGAGGCAGAACCAGATATATTCGCGCACATTGTCGCGTGACTTTGGCGCCCGGAATTCTCCCGGGAGTTCGCAGCCAGCCTGCTCGCATGCGCGCAGGCCTGACCCGCCGTCACCGCTTTCGGTGAGCAGGTCGTCCAGGTCGATGGATTTGCGCCGCTTCGTCATGTGCGGAATATGTCTGGTGGGCCAGTTCGAGGCAATAACGGGCCGCAAAACAAATACGTTGGGGACATTAAACGGTGGAGAATTCGATGAATCGCGCAGAACGCATCCAGGCCGCACTTCAAAATGGGCTCGACGTCCAGCGGATCGAGGTGCGGGACGACTCGCACATGCATGCAGGTCATGCAGGCGCTCGGCCCGAAGGGGAAACACATTTTGATGTGGTGATCGTGAGCCCCGATTTTGCGGGGCAATCGCGCGTGGTCCGGCAGCGGTCGGTTTATGCCTTGCTTTCCGCCGAATTTGAGGGTGGATTGCATGCGCTTTCGGTGCGTGCGCTGACTCCTGTAGAGGCCCAGAGCGAAACAAATTGAAACAAAAATCATCTATCTGTTGCAAACACGTGTCATGCGTTCTACCGTGCTGCCAGTCGTCATTTGCTGACCCCGTTGGGGGTCGAAAGGGCAGCCAAAATGCTTGTAAATCGCAACATCACAGTGGGTTCGTTGCGCACCAGCGTGCGGTTGGAACCTCAGTTCTGGGAAGCCTTGTCGGATATCGCGGCGCGCGAACAGCTTACGGTTGATCGCCTCTGCACCATCATCGACGCCAATACAGGCGAATTGGGGCGCACGGCGGCAATCCGTGTGTTCATCGCCAGCTATTTTGCGGAAATCCGGACCCGCGAGGGCCTCTCCACGACGGCAACTTCGCCGACGATGATCGAACGGCCGGCGCCGTTTCGTGCACCCTATATCCCGGCGACACGCGCCGTCGGATAGGGGCACGTGGCCTCCGGTCGTTAGCACCCGCCGTTAGTCGCCGGCGGGCCCGTCATAATGGTCGGGCCAGAATTCCTTCACCTTCGGACCGTCGCTGCGAAATGCGTGGCAGGTGTTCAGCAGGCGCGGCGGACGCGTCGATGCCCTCTCGCCTTCCGGCTGCTCCTTGTTTTTAAGCGGATAGATGGTCTGGAACGCCGTGGTGGCGACGGGCCCGAGCATCTCCACGATATGTGTGCATCCCTCGACCCCGCCGACCCGGTCGCGCACCCGTTTGCGCCAGCCCGGACCGATGCTGACCCCGACGAGGCGCTCGAAATTCGGCGCGACCTGCTTGCAGATTGAAAACGGGCTGTACTCGGTCGTGGCCTCAACGCCGTGGATTTTAAGGTCATCGTCGACCGTCAGGCGGATCAACATCTCATGCACGGGTTCGCCCGGGGGAATATCGCCGCGTTCATTATTATGGAAGGTGTAGGTTTTCACATCGACGAGGCGCCCCTCGATATCCCACAGCCCGTCCTTGCGTCGGTAGCCGTTACACTCGACGGTCCGATTGTGAATATGCTCGCGCTCGGCCGGGCTCGACAGTGGCATGGGATCAGTCCTCAAAGGAAAATATCGTGGAGCGGGACTATAGGATCGTCCCGGTCCGGGTCAAGAATAGCGCCCGATCAGGGTTGCGCCCTGACTTGGCGCTAGGCCGTCGGTGTCTCGGCGCCGTCAACTTCGGTCTCGGGCGCGCGCCGTGTGATTCGCAGCGAACGGAGCTGATTGCCGTTGCGTCGCAGGATATCGATCTTCAGGCCCTCGATATCGAAGCTCTGGCCCTCTTCGGGGATGAACCGCGCCTCGTGCAGCACGAGGCCCGCGATCGTCGAGGCTTCCTCATCGGGCAAGTCCCAGTCGAACTCGCGATTTAGGTCCCGGATGGTCACGCGGCCATCGACGATATACGTGTCATCGGCCTGGCGGCGCATGCCGGGGACGGGAATATCGTGCTCGTCATCGATCTCGCCGACGATCTCCTCGATAATGTCTTCCAGCGAGACGACGCCCTGCAGCGCGCCATATTCGTCGACCACGAGCGCGAAATGTTCGCGCCGGTCACGAAATTCGTGCAGTTGGCGCAGGCAGTCGGTCGATTCCGGAACGAACCAGGGTTCGGAAGCGACCGCGCGGACATCGATCTCGTCGATATGCCCGTCATGGCTCTGGACTTCGCGCAGCAGCGCCTTGGCGTGCAATACGCCGACGATATTGTCCGGGTCGTCCATATACAGCGGCACCCGGGTAAACGGGCAATCCAGAACCCTGGTCACGATCTCGCTGGCCGATAGCCCGGCGTCGACCATCTGGACATCGGTGCGATGGGTCATGATCTCGCCGACCTCGACATCGTCGAGGTCCATGACCCCGCCGAGCATCAGCCCCTCATGGGCGGACACGCTGTTGGTGTCGGCGTGCATGCGGATGGCGCCACGCAGCTCCTGTTCGCGCGCCGCGTCCGCTTCTGCGGAAGTTTTTTCGCCCAACAGACTCAGGAGCAACCCGACGATCGCCTCGATCGCGCGGGACAATGGCGTCAGCGCGATGACGATAAACCGGATCGGGGGCGCGACGGCAATCGCAACATCATCGGCATGGCGAATGGCATAGGTCTTCGGCAGGACCTCGGAGAAGATCACGACGAGGGTCGTCATGGCGATCGTCGCATAGGCGACCCCGGCATCTCCGAACAGGGTGATCATCATGCTGGTCGCGAGTGCCGAGGCGAGGATGTTGACGATATTGTTGCCGATCAGGATGCCGCCGATCAGGCGCTCCTGCTGCGCGTGCAAGAGGTTGACCGTGCCGGCGCGTCGGTTGCCTTCGCTTTCCAGCAGATGCATGCGCGGTCGCGACGCACCGGTCAGCGCCGTTTCGGACCCTGAGAAGAACGCCGAAAGCGCCAAGAGAACAACAATTCCGATGACGACAAGGATAAGGGGATCACTCATGATTTTTTGGCCTGTTGCAGATGTGTCAGGCGGCGGTCGCCATCTCGGTAAGGAGGCGTGACACATCGTCGAGCGCCACCTCGTTGGTTACAAACGTGTCGCCAATGCCGTTCGCAAGGATGAAAGTAATACGCCCTTCCTGGACTTTCTTGTCGCGGCCCATATGGGCCAGCAGGATATCCGCATCCCAACCGCTGCCGGGGTGCACGGGGAAACCCGTGGGCAGGCCCGCGGCGTCGAGATGCGCACGGACCCGCATGGCATCGACGGGGGTGCACAAACCCATCCGTGCCGACAGTTCGAACGCCAGGACCATGCCGATGGAGACAGCTTCGCCATGCAGCAGACCCTCGCCGAACCCGGTTTCGGCTTCCAGCGCGTGGGCGAATGTGTGGCCGAGGTTCAACAACGCGCGGCGCCCTGTTTCGCGCTCGTCCTGATTGACGATTTCGGCCTTCATCTCGCATGCCCGTTCGATGGCGTGGATCTGCGCCGGGGCGTCGCCGCCGAGAATTGCGGCGGCGTTGGTCTCGAGCCATTCGAAGAATTCCGCGTCACCGAGCATGCCGTATTTGGCTGTTTCCGCGTAGCCGGCGCGCATTTCCGCAGCCGGCAGCGTCACCAGCGTGTCGGTGTCCGCGATGACCAGGCGCGGCTGGTAGAAGGTGCCGACCAGATTCTTCCCGTGGCGGGAATTGATCGCGGTCTTGCCGCCAACCGAGCTGTCGACCTGCGCCAGGAGGGTGGTTGGAACCTGCACGAATTCCACGCCGCGCAGCGCGATGCTCGCGGCAAACCCGGTGAGATCACCCATGACGCCGCCGCCGAGCGCGATCAGGACGCTGCCGCGTTCGAGGCCGCCGTTGATCAAATCCTCCAGCAGGTCCTCGAGCTGGGCGTATGATTTGGACGCTTCACCTGCCGCGACGGTAATCGTGCGCGTCTGGTGTCCCGCTTGGCGGAGCGCGGCATCGAGCCGGTCGGCATAAAGCGGGCCGACATTCGTGTCGGTGATGATGACCACCCGGCGCTCACCCAGCCGCTCGGCGAGCAGCGTACCGGCCTGGTCGATCAGTCCGGGACCGATCGCGATATCGTAGGAGCGCACGCCCAGATCAACGCGAATGGTTCGCGTGCTTTCAGCCGTGAAATTCATTGTCCGGGCGATGCCTCTGTCCTGTCCGTGAATGCCGCGAGCGCCTCGACCACGCGCTCGACGGTTTCGTCGGGCGGGCCGTCGTTGCTGTCGACGACTATGTCTGCCTGCGCATAGACCGGATGACGGGTCTCCATCAAGCTTTCCAACGTGTTTGTCGGATCACCATTGTTGAGCAACGGGCGATCGGTGCGCCGGGCCGTCCGACGCACCAGCGTATCGAGATCGGCGCGCAACCAGACCGAAATGCCGGCCTGGGCGATTGCGGCACGGGTTTCCGCGTCCATGAAGGCGCCGCCGCCGGTCGCCAGAACCTTGGGCTCGTCCTCCAGCAGCCGCGCGATCACCCGGCGTTCGCCATCGCGAAACTCTGCCTCGCCATGGCGTTCGAAGAATTCGGCGATGGTGCACCCGGCCGCCGCCTCGATTTCGGTGTCGGCATCGACGAAGGGCAGGTTCAGACGAGTCGCGAGGCGACGCCCGATGGATGATTTGCCCGCCCCCATCAGCCCGACCATGACGATCGATCGTTCCGCATCGCCTGCCGCTGCTCGAAGTTCGGCTGGTTCACGCTTGTCTTCGGCTTGTTCAGAATCGCTCATGCGCTGCTATCTTGATACGATTCAGTCCGGCAAACGATTCGCCGCGTTATCGCCATGGTTCGAATGGCATAATAATCATTCCCGTGACGCCCTGCGAGACCGGAGATTGTCATGGCAGGGTCTTCGTGTCTCAATCTCGCCTGTCAGATTCGCTAGGAGGATCGCTTGGCCAAGTACATCATTGTCCTGTTTCTTGCCGTGATCGTCGCCGGTGGTGTGTTCCTTGCGACATGGGACATACCCGCGCCGACGGAAAGCGTAGAGAAAACGATCCCCAACGATCGCTTCCCGCGTTAACGTCCCATGCGCCATTTCGCCGTCACATTTGTATCGATTTTCGCACTTTCGCTCGGTGCGCTGGCCGGCGGTGCGCCGACCGCCAATGCACAACAGTCCGGGCCGATCCGCCTGGCGCCGTTGCCGCCACCTGAATCCCTTTCCGACGGCGCGCCCACCAATGGCCCCGTGAGGGCCGTTGAACAACCGACGACGTCGCGAGATGCCGCTCTCAAACCGGGCGGCGTGCTGATCCGTGGTCTCGACGCCGTGGCCGAGGATGCTGTCGGCGTGCTGGATGTTCCCAATGGTGGCCTTGGCGATGATATGTGGGCCGGGACCGATCACACCACCGCGGTCCGCCTCCTGACGACCCTGCCGTCGCGCTACCCGGTCGGGGAGGCGCGGGAACTGATCCGCCGTCTCCTGCTATCCGTCGCGACGCCGCCGACCGGTGGCGGACCAGTTGCAGACGGCGGGAAGTCCGGTTTGCTTGCCGCCCGCGTGGCGGGGTTGGTTTCCATAGGTGCCCCCGGTGATGCGATTGAGCTGGCGCGGGCGGCGCATTCGCGCCGGGTGCCGGATCATCTCGCCCGGTCAATTGTCAGCGCAAATTTCCTGCGCGGCGACCTCACCGCCGGTTGTGACGTGCTGGACGGGTATGAGGCCGGCTATGTGGATCCCTTCTGGCAAAAGGCGCTGGTCATTTGTCAGATCGTCGCCGGCAAGGGCGCGGAAGCGTCCCTGGGGCTCGATCTGCTGCGCGAGGAGCGCGGCGACACGGACGGCGTCTTTCAGAATATTGCCTATTCGGCGGCGGTGGGTGCACCGGTCGCACCGGAACAGCTTGAAACCCCGGGTGCCGCGGACATTCTGACATTTGCAATGCTGACCGTCGCCAGGGCCGAGTTGCCGGACTGGATGCTCGCAAGCAACGATCCAGCGCTGGTGCGGGCAATGCTGGTGTCGCCGCAGGTTGATCAGGCGCGCAAGCTCGCCCTGGCGCATCGCGCATTGCGCCACGGCGTGGTGGATGCCGGCGACGTTGTGGCCGTCTATGACGGACTGGGCGCGAGCGACGAGGACATTGCCGCGGCGTTGCTCGAGCCGGACACCGTCGATCGCGATGTCTGGCTCGCCTATCTGTACCTCGCGGCACGCAACCAGACTGTCGCGATTGCCCGCTCCGAGGCCTTGTGGGAAGCCTGGACATTGGCCCAGGCGGCGGAACTCGACGATATCGTCATGACCACCACGGCAGCACTGCTCGCGGATGTCCCCGCGACATCGGATTTCGGCTGGCTCGCCGCCGCGGCGACGCGTGCGGCGCTGTTGGCGGGCGAGCACGATCTGGCGATCGAATGGTATCAGCTCGTCGTTCGCCAGGCGCGATCCGTGGCGGATATGGCGCGGGCGACGGCGCTCATGTGGCCGGAAATGCGGGTTATCGGACGTAATCTGCCTGACGCACCCGAAGCCGAACCCGTTGCCGCTCCGGCGCAAAACACGGATCCGCGAACCGGCGTGCCGGCCAACATTGCCGCGCCCATCACCGGGGCGGTGGTCAGTCCCGCGGCCGCCGACAGGCTCGGGCAACTGATCGCGCAAACGCCACGCGCACCGGTACCCTGGAGCCCCACGCGCCTGTCCCGCTGGATTGACCTGGCGGGCAACAACGAAGGGACGGCCGATATCGGCACGGCGCTGTATCTGCTGCAGATCCTTGGCGACCCGGTGTCGGAAGAACATTGGCGCAGCGTGCCGGTCGCGACTGACCCCGCAACGGATGATCGTGGAACAATCCCGAGTACTGCGGCGCTTGCCGGGTTGGCACGCGCGGCGATCGCGAAGCGGCGTGCGGAAGTCACGCTCTACGCGATGATCGTCCTCGGGCAAGCCGGGGAGACACCCCATGCCGGCGTGGTCGCCAACGTGGTGCGCGGCCTGCAACGTGTTGGGTTGGACGCCGATGCGCAGGCGATCGCCCGCGCGGCACTTGTCGCACGGGTGCAATGAGCCGGCGGCGCGAGACCATCTCTCCGGCGAATGTCAGCCGGTATTTCGAGGCATTTCTGGAACTGTTGCTGGCCGAACGCGGTGCGTCGACAAATACCGTTATGGCCTATCGGCACGATCTGGAGGACGCGGCGCTATTCCTGGCCGGCGCCGGCGAGAAGAACAGGGCGTCGCTCGACGGCGCGTCGACGGATGATTTGCGGCGCTATCTGAAGCATCTGGAAAGCCGCGGCATGGCCGCGCGGACATCGGCCCGGCGCCTGTCCACGCTGCGCCAGTTCTATCGCTTCCTGTATGCCGATGGTTTGCGCACCGACGACCCGAGCGCCATCCTCGAGAGCCCCCGGCAGGGTCGCTCGCTGCCGAAGATTCTCTCCGAAAATGACGTCGGCGCGCTGCTCAAAACCGCCGCGGACCGCGACGGCCCGGAGGGCAAGCGGATCTGCGCCCTCGTCGAGCTTTGCTACGCGACGGGCATGCGGGTTACCGAACTCGTCGGATTGCCGCTCGCGGCCGTGCAGCGTGACCCGGAGGTGCTGATCGTGCGCGGGAAGGGCGACAAGGAACGGATGGTCCCGATGAGCCCGCCTGCCCGTCAGGCCGTGCGTGATTATCTGTCGGTGCGTGACGTCTTCGTGCCGGCGGGGACCACGAACCCGTTCCTGTTTCCCGGACGCGGCGGCAAGCATCTGAGCCGCCAGCGCTTCTTCCAGCTTTTGAAGACACTCGCGTCGGAAGCGAAACTCGACCCGCAGAAAGTCAGCCCCCATGTGCTGCGCCACGCTTTTGCAACGCATTTGTTGCATCACGATGCCGACCTGCGCAGTGTCCAGCAAATGCTCGGCCACGCTGACATTTCGACCACCCAGATCTACACCCATGTGCTCGATGAGCGGATGCGTAAGCTTGTTGCCGACCATCATCCGCTTGCCAGCCGCGCGCACGCCAATTAGTAGAACGCCATGGCTCATTTTCTGGAATTTGAAAAACCGCTCGCCGAGCTCGAAGGTCAGATCGAAGAGCTTCGCAGACTGTCCGACAATGGCGACCTCAACATCGCCGAGGAAGTCGGCAAGCTCGAAGAAAAGGTCGATCGACAGCTGCACCAGACCTATGACCGGCTTTCGGCCTGGCAGAAGGTTCAGGTCGCGCGCCATCCGGGCCGGCCGAAATGCGGCGACTATGTTTCCGGGCTGATCACCGAATTCGTGCCCCTGGCGGGCGACCGGCTGTATGCGGAGGACAACGCGCTGGTGGCCGGTATGGGCCGATATCACGGCCGCCCCGTCATCGTGCTCGGTCAGGAAAAGGGCAACGACACGGAAAGCCGCATTCATCATAATTTCGGCATGGCGCGGCCCGAGGGCTACCGCAAGGCGCAACGCCTCATGGACCTTGCGAACCGGTTCGACATGCCGATCCTGTCCTTCGTGGACACGTCGGGCGCCTACCCGGGCGTGGGCGCGGAGGAACGGGGTCAGTCCGAGGCGATCGCGCGAGCCATCCAGGCCTCCATGAGCCTGCAGGTGCCGTTTGTGTCGGTGATTATCGGCGAGGGCGGATCGGGCGGCGCCGTCGCGATCGCCACGGCGAACACCGTGCTGATGATGGAACACGCCGTCTATTCAGTGATCTCGCCCGAGGGTTGCGCGTCGATCCTCTGGCGCGACGGCGAACGGGCACAGGACGCGGCCGAGGCGCTCAAGATCACGGCGCAGGATCTGGCCGAGCTCAATTTGATCGACGGGATCGTGCCGGAGCCGCTGGGCGGTGCCCATCGCGAGCCTGCCGCCGCGATAGCCGCGGTCGACAACGCGATGGACACGGCATTGCGCACGATGGACGGGATGGATGGCCCGGCCCTGCAGGCGCAGCGGCGCGAGAAATTCCTGAATTTGGGCAGCGCCGGTCTGGCCTGAGCCCAGGTCCGACTATCCGGTGATGCGCGGCATCACCTCGCGCGCAAACAGGTCTAGTGAGCCCGAGGCTTCCTCGAAGCTCAGATCGCCATAGGCGAACCGGCACACGAAATAATTCAGCCCGGCCGCCTCGATCTGGCGTTCGATCTCGGATGCCACCATGTCCGGCGTGCCGGCGATGATCGCGTCGCGTTCGCGCGCGGTCTCGAGGGTCGAGGCATAGGCCGGGTCCTCGACGCCGAACTTGCGCCAGAGATGGATGAAATTCTCGTACCAGGCCGCGTATGCGCGCCCGGCGATCCCGTCGGCCTCGGCCTGGGTCTCGCCCACATACACATGTCGCGCTACGCCGAGCTTCGACGTGACGGGACCGCCATGTTCGCGGTCCCAGGTCTCGCGATACTGATCCGTCGCGCTGCGGGCGATCTCACAGGGCGAATTGCTGATCACGTTGATCTTCTGGGATGCGGGCCAGGCCGCACCATCGGGCGTCGCCACGCCGTACCACATCGGTGGGTGGGGCTTGTTGACCGGCGTCACCACCATGGGCACGTCGTCATAGTGGAAATGTTCGCCCTCGAAGTTGAGGACATCCGATGTCAGACCGCGTTTGAGGGCCTCGAAAGCCTCCAGATAGATCGGGCCGGCATTCTCCTTGTCGATCCCGAAATAGGAGACCTCGAAGGGCGAGATGCCCCGGCCGACGCCGAACTCGAAACGCCCACCGCTCATCTGGTCGAGCATGCAGATTTCCTCGATCAGGCGCAGCGGCTCATACAGTGGCAGGCAATAGACCATCGGGCCGAAATGCATGTTCGTGGTGCGCTGGGCGACGGCCGACAGGAACACGCTGGGGGACGGCGCGAGGCCGAGCGGCGTGGCATGATGTTCGGCCAGGTGATACATCGCGATCCCGGCCTCGTCATAGGCCGAGATCAGGCGGAGCCGGTCTTCATAGATTGTCTGATCGGGCACGCCGGCCCGGCGGTCGAGGTGATCAAAGACACCAAAATCGACCATTGTGTGTTTCCCGTCCTAGACGCTTCGGCCGTGGCAGTGCTTGTACTTCTTGCCGGTGCCACACGGGCATGCCGCATTGCGCGGCACCTTGCCCCAGGTGGACGGGTCTTCGGGGTCGATCGTGGCCGCCGCGGCCTGTTTGCGTGCCACTGAACCGGCGTTGCCTGAATTGTCGGCGCGCGGAGCGGCATCACCGAATTGTCCCACCGTTGAATGCTCTGCTTCGATGTTTTGTGGTGATCGGGGCTGCGGCACCGCCTCGGGCGCGTTGACCTGGATCTCGATGTGGCTGAGCAGTTGGGTCACGCCTTCGCGCAGACGCCCGAGCATGTCCTGGAACATGTCGAAGGCTTCGCGCTTGTACTCGTTCAGCGGGTTCTTCTGGCCGAACGCGCGCAGGCCGATGCCCTGGCGCAGATGGTCGAGGCGCAGCAGATGGTCTTTCCAGTGCTGGTCGAGAATCTGCAGCAGCAGGTTCTTCTCGGCCATGCGCATGATTTCTTCGCCATAATTGGCGACCTTGGCGGCCATGTGTTCGTCGGAGAGTTTTTCGAGCCGGTCGTGGATTTCCTCGTCGGCGATGCCTTCCTCGGCCGCCCATTCCTCGACCGGGACGTCGAGCCCGAAGATACGCAGCGTCTCTTCGTGCAGCAGGCTCGTATCCCACTGTTCGGCGAATGCCTTCTGGGGGATCGTACGGGCGATCAGGTCTTCGAGGGCTTCTGCCCGCATGGCCTTGATTGTGTCGGACACGTCGTCGGTGCGCATCAGATCCTTGCGCTGCTCATAGATGACCTTGCGCTGGTCATTCATGACGTCGTCATATTGCAGCAGCTGCTTGCGGATCTCGAAGTTGCGGGCCTCGACCTTCTGTTGCGCCTTCTCAAGCGCCTTGTTGATCCACGGATGGACGATCGCCTCGCCCTCTTCGATGCCGAGCTTGGTCAGCATGCCGTCCATGCGCTCGGACCCGAAGATGCGCATCAGATCATCCTGCAACGACAGGAAGAAACGTGACGTGCCCGGATCGCCCTGGCGCCCCGACCGGCCGCGCAGCTGGTTGTCGATCCGTCGGCTTTCATGGCGCTCGGTGCCGATGACCATCAGGCCGCCCGCCGCGATCACCTCGTCATGGAGTTTTTCGACCTCGGCGCGAATGGTGGCTTCTTTCTCGTCGCGTGCCGGCCCGTCTTCCATGTCGGCGAGCTCGGCCTCGAGGCGCATGTCCAGATTGCCGCCGAGCTGAATGTCGGTGCCGCGGCCGGCCATGTTGGTTGCGATTGTGACCGCGCCCGGTACACCCGCCTGGCCGATGATCTGGGCCTCGCGTTCGTGGTGGCGTGCGTTCAGCACTTCATGGGGGATCTTGCGCGCCTTCAGCGCGTCGGAGACTTCTTCGGATTTCTCGATCGAGACCGTGCCGACCAGCACGGGTTGGCCACGCTTGTTGGCGTCTTCGATAAGCTCGTTGATGGCGTTGTATTTCTCGTCGAGGGTCCGATAGACCTCGTCATTCTGGTCGTCGCGTACCATCGGCCGGTGGGTCGGAATGTCGACCACTTCGAGCTTGTAGATCTCCGCAAACTCGGCTGATTCCGTCATCGCCGTGCCGGTCATGCCGCCAAGCTTGGGATAGAGCCGGAAGTAATTCTGGAACGTGATCGAGGCGAGGGTCTGGTTCTCGTTCTGAACGTCCACGCCTTCCTTGGCCTCCAGCGCCTGGTGCAGGCCGTCGGAGAAACGCCGGCCTTCCATCATGCGGCCGGTGAACTCGTCGATGATGACGATCCGGCCTTCATGGGAGATATAATCCTTGTCGCGCTGGAACAGTTTGTGTGCGCGCAGCGCCTGGTTCACGTGATGCAGGATCGTGACGCTGGTGATGTCGTAGAGGCCGGCACCTTCCTCGAGTAGCCCGTCTTTTGCGAGGAGCGTTTCGACATGTTCGACGCCTTCTTCGGTCAGGGTCGCGGCGCGGGCCTTCTCGTCGACCTCGAAATCCTCGTCGACCAGCAACGGCATCAGCTTGTCGGCCTGGATGTAGGCTTCCGACGAGTCCTCGACAGGACCCGAGATGATCAGCGGCGTGCGCGCCTCGTCGATCAGGATCGAATCCACCTCATCGACAATCGCGAAGTTGAAGTCGCGCTGCACCATCTCGTCGAGATGGAACTTCATGTTGTCGCGCAGATAGTCGAAGCCGAACTCGTTGTTCGTGCCGTAGGTCACGTCTGCGGCGTAGGCCGCGCGGCGTTCCTCGTCGGACATGGAATTGGTAATGCAACCGGTGTTCAGGCCGAGGAACTCATAGATCTGGCCCATCCAGCTGGAGTCACGCTGCGCCAGATAGTCGTTGACCGTGACCACATGGACGCCCTTGCCTTCGAGCGCATTCAGATAGACAGCCAGCGTCGCGACGAGGGTCTTGCCCTCGCCGGTCTTCATCTCGGAAATCATGCCGTTGTGCAGGATCATCGCGCCGAGGAGCTGCACATCGAAATGGCGCTGGCCCAGCGTGCGCTTCGCGGCCTCGCGGACCGTCGCGAAGGCCTCGACGAGGAGATCGTCAACCTTCTCGCCGGCCTCAAGCCGTGCGCGGAAGGCATCGGTGCGCGCCCGCAGCGCCGCGTCGTCGAGCGCCTCCAGTTCCGGTTCGAGCGCGTTGATCGCCTCGACGTTCTTATGGAGCCGCTTCAGATAGCGGTCGTTCGCTGTTCCGAAGGCCCGTGTGACCAGACTGAGGACCATACCTCTACCTCGAACCCGTTTGTGCTGACATCTCCGGCAGGGGCCTGCCCGCGAGACACCGCTGGTTCCGGGGGCCGGTTACTGCTCCCGGATAGATGGGGATTGTGGGCGCATTGTCTAGGGCGCGCCCGAACATGTGTCAACGTCGGCGCGGGTGCAGGCACCGGACCATCACCGGAATGCCGTTTTGTCGCCCGAATTCCGATTCACATTGCCGTGTGGCGAATGCCGCCACCGCCGTGTGCATCTTGTGCCCAATTCGCGAACACGGCAGTCTAGCCCGCCTTACGAAAAGGCTGTCCGGGGCCACGTCTCCCCGACCGGTCATCCACAGGAGTTTCCAGATGTTCCGTACCCTCGCTGCGTTGTTCGTGCTCGTTTTCATGACCCTCGGTATGGCGCCCGCCATGGCCCAGCAGGGCGCCGGTGAGGCGGATAGTGGGGTAGATAGCGCGGCGGATGCACCCGACAACCCGGTCGTGGCCGTGGTGGACGGGTTCGAGATACGCCAGTCGGACGTGGCCATCGCGTTCCAGCGTCTGCCCGAGCAGTTCCGCCAGGCGCCGGTCGGCCAGGTTTTTACCCAGCTCGTGCAGCAGCTGGTGGATGGTGAGCTGATCGTCAAAGCCGGCCGTGAGGTCGATCTCGAGAATGATCCCGAGGTGCAGGCCCAGATCGCCGAGTTCGCGCGGGTTGCGGTCCAGCAGACCTACATGAACCGCCTGATCGTCGAAGGCCTCAATGAAGAGGATTTGCGCGCCGCCTATGAGACGACCATCGCCAACACCGAGGGGCCGCTCGAGGTCCATGCGCAGCATATTTTGCTCGAGAGCGAAGAGGACGGCTACGACATCATCAAGGCGCTCGAAGGCGGAGCCGATTTCGGGGACCTCGCGCGCGAACGTTCCCAGGGCCCCAGCGCCCCGCGCGGCGGTGATTTGGGTTACTTCACCCGCAGCCAGATGGTGGGGCCATTTTCCAGTGCGGCCTTTGCGATAGAGCCGGGCTCGATCGGCCCGGATCCGGTCCAGACGGACTTCGGTTGGCACGTGATCAAGGTCCTCGACAAGCGCCGCCAGCCCGCACCCACTTTCGAGGAATCGTTGCCCACGCTCGAACAGCAGTTGACGCGCGAGTTGATCGCCACGCATATGGCTGAATTGCGGAGCAACGCCGAGATCACGATGTTCAATCTCGACGGCTCGCCGGTCGAGGTCGCCCCCAAGCAGTAGCAGCTGCGCCACGGAGGTGACCCCGGTCGAAGACTTACCGGGGGTTCCTGCCATGGCGAAAGCTGCCAAAGCCAAACCAAAGTCCAAATCCAAAACGGCTGCGACCAAGGCGCCGGTGCTGGCGCGTTCGCCGTTGGCGCCCGCGCGCTTTCCCGACGTGGTGAATGTCCGCGGCGTACGGCTGGCGGGTCTGTCGGTCGGCCTGAAAAAGCAACGCGGCGTCAAGGATCTGATGGTCGCGGCGTTCGCACCCGGAACCACCGCCGCCGGCGTGCTAACCCGATCCAAATGTCCGTCCGCGCCCGTCGAGTGGTGCCGGGCCATCCTGCCGCGCGGCAAGGCGCGGGTGCTGGTGGTCAATTCCGGTAACGCCAACGCGTTCACGGGCCTCGCGGGCGATCTGCAGGTGGCGCAGACCGCTGGCGAGGCGGCGCATCTGTTCGGCTGTCGCGCCCAGGATGTCTATATCGCCTCGACGGGGGTGATCGGTGAGCCCCGCGAGCCCGACTATGTCGCGGGCAAACTGCCCGCCATGAAACGGGCACTGGGCGCGGGCAAGTGGCGTGACGCCGCCGATGCGATCATGACGACGGATACCTTTGCCAAGGGTTCGAGCCGCAAGGTGCGGATCGGCAAAACGCTGGTCACTATCTCGGGTTTCGCCAAGGGCTCGGGCATGATCGCGCCCGACATGGCGACGATGCTGGGTTTCGTGTTCACGGACGCGAAGATCCCCGCACCGGTGTTACAGCGGCTCGTGCGCTGGGCGTCGGACGAATCCTTCAACGCCATTACCGTCGACAGCGACACGTCCACGTCCGACACGGTCTTGCTGTTTGCGACCGGCAAGGCAAAGGGCCAGCCCCGGATCAAGGGCGCGGGCGACAAGCATCTCGCCGACTTCAAGGCAGCACTCCGCGAAGTGTTCGTCGATCTCGCCCAGCAGGTCGTGCGCGACGGCGAGGGCGCGCAGAAATTCGTGACCATCAACGTCAAGGGTGCGGAATCAAAACGCGCGGCGCGCGCCGTCGGCCTCGCGGTCGCGAATTCGCCGCTGGTCAAGACGGCCATTGCCGGCGAGGACGCCAACTGGGGCCGGATCGTCATGGCGGTCGGCAAGGCTGGTGAGAAGGCAGACCGCGATCGGTTGTCGATCGCCGTCGGTGGCGTGCAAATCACGCGCCTCGGCCAGCTCGTGCCGGATTATGACGAGACGCCGGTCGCGGCCCATATGAAAGACAAGGAGATCGATATCGATATCGATCTGGGCGTCGGCCGCGGGCGCGGGACCGTGTGGACCTGCGATCTGACCCACGGCTACATCACGATCAACGCCGATTATCGGAGCTAGGCGACTTGTCCGGCGCGTCCCTGTTGCTGGTCAGCGCTGTCGCGCTGATCGATGCGGATGACCGGGTGCTGCTGGCGCAGCGGCCCGAGGGCAAGTCCATGGCCGGTCTTTGGGAGTTTCCCGGCGGCAAGGTGCAGGACGGCGAGACGCCGGAGGCCGCACTGATCCGAGAGCTCGACGAGGAGCTCGGCATCGACACCTATGAGAGCTGTCTCGCACCCATCGGCTTCGCCAGCCACGCATATGACGACTTCCACCTGCTGATGCCGCTGTTCGTGTGCCGGGTCTGGGAGGGCGCGCCCCGGCCGCGCGAGGGCCAGACGCTGGCCTGGGTGCGCCCCAACGCGATGCGGGACTACCCGATGCCACCCGCCGACGTACCGCTGGTCGCCCAGCTGCAGGATCTGCTTTAGGCGGGATCGCTTGCGGACGGCATAGCCGGAAGCTTTTCCGGCAGGGTCACGTTCTCGCTGAGCTGCTTGTAGATCATCGACAGCATCACGGCGGTCACGGCGAGCCAGAGAAGCCCTCCTAAAACATACACGACAGTGAAAATTTGCTCTGACAAGGCGAGGCCGATTGATGCTGGCTCCACACCGAGTGTCTGTGCCCCGGCCGAGACCCCCCACCATGCTGACAGGGCGTAATCGAAGATCGTGAAAGGGATGAAGTCCCCGAGGATGAATACGGCTGTCATGCGACGTATGTTCCCGTGAACGAGCCTGTCCGTTGTCTCAAAGTCTTCGTCAGGTGCCTCGATCGCGCGTAGCGGAAACTTCAGCAGCGACGAACATACGATCATGAACACCAACGACCAGATCGCCAGGCCGATCACCGAGTTGATGAGGCCCGATAGCAGAAGGTTGTTGAATGTCGCGTTGATGATGCCAGGAAGGTTAAGCGCGAAGGCGGCAAATATGGGTACCAAGAACAGAGCCGACAGAAGTCCCATGGCGATGGAGATAAGAATCGCTCCACCTAGGAACCGCCAGTGCCGTCGTTGCCAGGTCAGTATTGTCTTGATGCCTCTCGGATCGGGCCCAATGAGGTAATGGCGATGCATGGCCACGGCAAACCCGACGGCCAGTGCAAGCCCGCCAACCACGACAATCGCAAAGAGTGCGAACACTGGACCTGGCATGTCCCGGTTATCCGCGGAGAAGTAGGCTCCAACCAGTGCGAGTAAAACGATCAGTATGAGGAGCGGCGCTGCATATGCCAGGACCCAGCGCCACTGACCGAAGGTGAACCGATAGGCATCGATGACGGTCTGGATTACCGGTAGCTTGTACATGCGCTGTCCTCGCTGAGACGACGCGTCATGCGTCGCGTTTTTATGCAGGATTTTCTCTAGGCGGACTTCGTCGCCTCGAGGGGCACGTTGTCGCGCATGCGGCGGTACATGATCGACAGCATCGACACCCCGATCGCGATCCCGAGGAACGTAATCGCCTGACCGAAAAGTTCAGACACGAACTGGACAGTAATCGAAGCTCCGACCGCCACCTCGAAACCCAGCGCAATGCCTTCGATGATCAGTGCAGCGATCACAGTCAGGACAAACGTCGGGATCGCCGCGCCGACCAAGACGATGGCGAACATCCGCCAGCGGTTGCCTTTTGCCATACGCCATCCCGCCCCAAATCCAACTTCGTCGTCTTCGATGGCGGCGGCGGGGAAGGAAAGGAGGAGGCCGGCGAGCAAGACATAGGTCAGAATGATCGTGGCGAGCCAATTGAAAAAGAACACGATAAATGCCCCGATTCCGAATTCGGCGCTTGCGGTGCCCGCGCCGGCGATTGCAACCACGATGCCGGTGGGGAGTGAGATCAAAAACCCGATGATTGCGGCCACGATCATCGAAATCAGGGCCACCAGGATGAGGCGGAGGAGGAATATCCAATGGCGCTTTCGCCAGGTGAGGAGCTCGCGCGGTGACGTCATCGTGGAATCGATTAAAAAGCGCCTGTGCCAGGCGACTGCGAATGAGACATACACGATTAGATTTACAACCAGGAAAATGGCGAGCGCGGCACCAATTTGTGCAATTTCCCCGCGCCCAATGGACAACTCGAGTGTCTCGGGGTCCGTGATGAAACTCGGGCCGAGGATCGTGAATATTCCCACGAGGAGCGCCGCGATTACCAGAATCGGTCCAAGCGCGTAGTCGAGCCATGCCCGTCTTTCTGCCCAGATGAAGCTGTAGCCGTCCTTGATCGTCTGCCAGACCGGTAGCTTGTACATGCGCTGATCCCCCCATTAACGCGGTATCGGGATAAGGCTAGCACAACCTCTGATGGCGCCGTCCAGCGCCCATACAGGCTTGACTAACGCGCCGGAACGTCCGTGCGCAGTGTCGTGTTGTCGCGCAAACGGCGGTAGATCACCGACAACAGCGCGATGGTCACCGTGAAGCCGATAAAATTGATCACGATCGGCGTCACCAGTTCCGGCAGGCCGCCATCGCTTATTGATCGGTTGATCAATAAGCCGACGCCTTTCTCGATCAGCCAGAACGGCAGCATCACACCCAGCACAAAGATGATGGTCATGCGCCAGAGGTTGCCGCGGGCCTGGTTCGAGGCCTCGGACAGGCTGACGGCATGGTCGTCGACCGCCGCTGCGGGCAGGGCCGGCAGGACCATGCAGGTGAGCAGTGCGATCGGGACGGCGAACAGGATCAGGACGATGAAGGTGAGCGTGACCTGACCGGCCGCCGATTCGAGGACCCCCGCGGTGCCCGCGATGGTGCCGATGGCCGGCACGAAGGTCGCTGTCACGATGAGGCCGAGGCCGATGATGGCGACGATGACCACGCCCTGACCGATGTAACGCCAGTGCCGGGCCCGCCATGCCAGCCAGGCCAGCGGCCCGCTGCGACCGTTGGTGCCGAGGACCAGCCGGTGGAGCGCGACGGCATACATGAGCAGGCTCGCCGTGATGACGGCATAGGCGAGGATGAACGGTGCGTTGAGGAGCATATAGGCGAAGGTCGGTGTTTCGCTGCCAGCCCCCAGGTTTCCCCCGGCGAGCCAGCCGTTGGCGATGGCGACGTTCAGACCGATCCAGATGACCAGGGGCAGGATGGCGAGCTGAAACCAGCCGGTGAACTGCGTGCCAAGGAACCGGTAGCCGTCGGCAATGGTCGCGAAGATGGGCAGCTTGTAGTTCATGGTCGGGCTCCCGTCAGGTGGTCGCGGCTGGCGGGGGCGCGAGTTGGCGGAACGCCTCGGCCAGCGCGGTCACCTGCGACGCGATGGCGACGAACATGATCGCCTGCTGTACCAGCAGGACGACAAACAGGAAGGACAGGGACGGCCCGCTGAGTGAATCCGACAGCCCGACCATAAGTTGGGCGACGATCACCAGCGCGAACAGCGCCGGCAGCAGGGAGAACAGGTAGATGCCCAGCATGTACCAGCTCTTGCCGCGGGTGACGTTGCCAGCATCGCGAAACCCGAATTTCTGGTCGACCGCAGCGGCCGGCAGGACCAGCAGCAAGCGCGACGTGATCAGCAGCGTCCCGACGACGATCGCCGCGCGCCCGAATATTCCGAGTGCCGGGTTGATCGAAGTCAGCAGGTTGATCGGTCCGGTGATCAGGAAGCCGAGGAGCAGCACGAGGCCGACCAGCATGAAAAACCGCGCGATGAACCGCCACTGGCGCGGTCCCCACCGCATGGCCGCACCCACGGTCATGCCCTCGGGCCCGATCAGGTAGCGCCGGAACCAGGCGACCGCGAACATCACATAGGCAACGAAGGCCGCTACGCCGTTGGCGATGAACGCCATCAGGTGGGTCGGGTCGACGTCGTCGAAGTCGAACGTGACCGGTGGTGCGCCCGGTTCGGCGGGAACCGGCGGCACCGGTGGTTCAAAATGAAGCTGCCAGTCGCCGGTGGCCCACAGGCCGGCGATCTGGACGAACGAGACCAGCAGCACGGGCAGGAACGCATAGGCGAACAGGTCCCGGCGTTCGTTCCATAAAAAGCGGTAGGCGGTGCCGAGAGAGGCAAACAATGTGAGCGGCATCAGCCCTGTTCCTTGGTTGGACGTGGGTTGGCGGCATCTCCGGATGCCTGTTCGACCGTCTCGAGCGCATCGGCGAGCCGCGTGTCTGCGCTGCCGGGGCGCAGTGGCTGAGGCTGGCTCGCATCGGGTGCCCAGCCGGTGAGGAAGAAGAGTTCGAACGTGGCGGGTATCCGGTTGTCGGGCCCGGCGAAACGCTCGGCGTAGATTTCGGCCGTCCGAAACAGCGTTTCCCGCCGGGTCGGTGTGCGCCGGCGGTCGCGGCGGATGTTCGTCTCGCCCATGCCGCGCAGGTCGTGCATCAGTTTCAGCGGGTGTTCGTAAGTGACCTGAATGGGGTCCAGATCGGCCACGGGCAATGCGAAGCCGGCGCGTTGCAGCAGACCGGCGGCGTCCGCCAGCTCTGCGAATGGCGCGACACGCGGGCTGGCGCCGCCCTCGATCTCGGCCTCGGCGGCCAGCCAGGCCGTGCGCAGCTCGTGCAGGGTCTCGCCGCCGAGCAGGGCCCCCAGAAACAGGCCGTCGGGCTTCAGCGCGCGCTGAATCTGCGCCAGCGCCCCGGGCACGTCGTTCACGGCATGAAGCGTGCCGGCGCTGACCACGAGATCGAATCTGTGATCGGCGAAAGGCAGCGCTTCCTCATCGGCCACGATTGTCGGGTTGCCGTGCGTCCGGCGCCCGGCATCGGCCAGATCGAAGGAAATTTCGCTGTGGACCAGCCGGCCAATCTTGCCTGGCGCGAGGCGCTGTGCGGCGTCGGCATAGAGCCCGGTGCGGCCCCCCCAATCGAGGGCTGTGTCGAAGTCGCGGCGGACATCGGCGGTGCGTTCGGCGAGCCGTTCGGCAATTTCGCGGAACAGGAAGTCATGGGCAGCGAATTCCGGTGCGGCCCGCGACCGGCGCTGGCGCAGCAGTGTCCGATCGAAGATGTCCACGGGTCCGCTCATGAAAGCTATATGGCATGGCCCCAGCCAAGGGCAAAGTGGAGGCTGCGTGATTGCGCACAGACGTGAACTTGAAAGCGTATATCCGCGCGGAATTGGCCGTGATTGACTCCGATAACCACTTTCCGGCCAGAATGATCGTCATGTCGGACCATCTGGATCATAAACGGGACGTGGCGGTGGCTGTTATGCGACCTGCGCTGCAGGCCGTGCGCGTATCGCTCGACGTGCTCTTGCCGCCGCAATGTCTGGCCTGCGACGCGCTCGTCTCGACGCCCGGGACTCTGTGTCATGCCTGCTGGGACGGTGCTGTATTCGTCTCCGCCCCGCTCTGTGCAGCCTGTGGCACGCCGTTCGAATTCGATCATGGGCCGGATGCGCTGTGCGGCGCGTGCCTGCGTGATCGCCCGCGCATAGAACGGGCCCGTGCGGTGTTTATCTACAACGACGTCAGCCGCAATCTGGCGACCGGACTGAAATATCGCGACCGCACCCATGCGGCACCGGCGCTGGGGGGCTGGCTCGCCCGGGCCGGCCGCGAACTTCTTGCCAATGCGGACCTGATTGCGCCCGTGCCGCTGCATCGCGGGCGCCTCTGGCGGCGGCGCTTCAACCAGTCCGCATTGCTGGCCCAGGCGATTGTGAAAAACACCGGCGGTGAACCGGCCCTGAGCCTCGATCTTCTGAGCCGAACGCGCGCCACACCAAGCCAGGGTGGGCTCAACGCGGCCGAGCGGCGGCGCAATGTGCGCGGTGCGTTCTCGCTCAACACCCGTCACCGCCAGGCCGTCGTCGGCGCCAGGATATTGCTGGTCGATGATGTCTTCACGACCGGGGCGACGCTCGATGCCTGCGCGGCGGCCTTGCTTGGTTCCGGCGCTGCAGCCGTGGATGCGCTGGTGCTCGCGCGGGTCGACCGACCCCGCTAGGCGGCATACGTGATGACATCGTTGTGAACCGCTTGGCGTCGTGGCCACTGGTCAAGCGGGTGCATGTTCCCTAGATAATGGGTCACAGAGATGAAGGGGAACTGACGCCATGGCGAAGATCGAAATCTACACGGGCATGATGTGCGGCTACTGTTCGGCCGCCAAACGTCTGCTGAAGAAAAAGGGTGTCGATTTCGACGAGACCGATGTCAGCTTCTCCAGCGGCAAGCGCGGTGAAATGATGGCGCGCGCGAACGGCCAGCACTCGGTACCGCAGATTTTCATCGATGACGCCCATATCGGCGGCTGCGACGACCTCTACGCGCTTGAATCCGCCGGCAAGCTCGATGCCATGCTCGGGATTTCCTGACCCGAATTCGGCTGTCGGTTCTCTCAGAGACCCTTTAACCCACAAATACGCTGGATCACCGCCGGGCGCGGCTCGGTGACATCGCCCTGTTCATAGGCGACCACATCCAGTTTGCCCGCGACCGCGTCCTTCAGTTCATCCGGTGCCAGCAGGAAGTCTGGGTTTGACGGCTTTCCGAACCGCTCGTTTCCCTGGGCGAATGTCTCGTAAAGCAGCATGCCGCCCGGCGCCACGGCGTCGACCAGAGCCGGCAGTAGCGACCGCCAAAGATAGTTGGTCACCACCACCGCCCCATATGTTGCGGCGGCGGGACGCCAGGGGTCGGTGTCATTTTCGAGATCGGTTTCGAGGATGGTCAGCTTTGGATGGCGCGCGATATCGCCCAGCCGCGACGTGTCCCGGTCGACCGCGGTGACGTCGTGCCCCAATTCCAGAAACAACCTCGTGTGACGGCCCGAACCGCATGCGACATCGAGTACCGGGCCGTTTGCCTGTGCGGAAAACCTGGTGATCCAGGAGGATGGTGGGCTGTCGGATGCCATGATTGTGCTCGATGGAGGCTTGTATTTTCCCTGAAATAGCACCAATTCTTAGACCTTCGTATTCTATCATGTCGGCACGCGCCGATAAGTTGCAACAGGGACCGTTCGCGGTGATTAGCTTCAATCTGATCTGCAAGAACGACCACGAGTTTGAAGGTTGGTTCCGCAATTCGGCCGACTTTGACCGTCAGGCGAAGAAGCAGCTGATCGCGTGTCCGGATTGCGACAACACCGAAGTCACGAAATCGCTGATGGCGCCGGTCGTGGGTGCCAAGGATACGGTGCGTGCCGGCCGTACCGAAAAGGCGGAGCAGGCCCGCAAGGTGCGCAAGATGCTCGGTGAAGTTCGCGATTATGTTGAAACCAACTTCGACGATGTGGGCGATGACTTCACCGATGAAGCGCGCAAGATTTACTACGGGGAATCCGATGAGCGCCCGATCTATGGCAACGCCACGGACGAGGATGCGAAGGAACTGGCCGACGAGGGCGTCCCGGTCGGCAAGCTGCCCTGGGTAAAACGCGCCGACAACTAGAGCGTCCCCGGGCGCCGGATCAGGCGTGGCGGCAGCCCACACCCATATAATTCACATCCATATCGGACCGGTTGCGAGACCAGCTGCCCGTGAGCGGGTTGAACACGACGCCCGTCAGTTCGAGCATTTCGATCCCGCCGGCCTCCAATCCGTTGACCATTTCCGACGGTTTGACGAACTTGCGCCAGTTGTGGGTCCCGCGCGGCAGCCAGCGCATGACGTACTCGGCGCCGACAATCGCCAGCGCAAACGCCTTCGGAGTCCTGTTCAGGGTCGCCGCGAAGGTGAGCCCGCCGGGCGCGACCAGTCGGGCACAATCCCCTAGGAAGGCCGCCGGGTCGGCCACATGTTCGACCACCTCCATGCTGAGCACGATATCGAAGCCCGCGTTGGCGGCAAGCAACGCCTCGGCGGTCATCGACCGGTAGTCAATGTCCAGGCCGGATTCTTCTGCATGGAGCGAGGCGATTTCGATGTTCTGGGCGACGGCGTCGATCCCGGTCACTTTTGCGCCCAGGCGCGCCATCGGTTCGCACAAAAGACCGCCGCCACAACCCACATCGACAAGGCTGAGCCCTTCGAGCGGGCGGGTCGAATGCTTGTCGCGGCCGAAATGCTCGCATACCCGGTCGCGGATGTACTCCAGGCGCACCGGGTTGAACCGATGCAGGGGCTTGAACTTGCCGGTCGGGTCCCACCACTCGTCCGCCATGCGCCGGAACTTCTCCAACTCCGCCGGATCGCGGGAATCTTGTGCGCTGGTCTGGTCGGTCATTTGGTCGTCGCTTCCGTCATTTTCTCGTTTTCATCGGGGCCCGCAGTGCTTGCAAGCCGGGTTTGGGCTGAGTATGGATTATCTGGCATAAATATTATCTATCTGAAACTAAACGAAAACATCATTATAACAGATACTTAAATCTATCAGATTCGATGGACTGT
>JABJEK010000038.1 GCA_018702955.1 Rhodospirillaceae bacterium
CTGCAGCCCGCCGAGCACACCGCGAACCTTCACGATCTGGCCCCAGGCCTGGTTCCACTCGATCTCGTAGTTGCCGGTGGCAGCGAGACGCTTGTCGATCTCGGGGATGTAATAGTCGATGAATTCCTTCACCCAAAGTGACTTGGGCGAATAACCATCGATTGCGGCGACCTTGATGGTCTCTGCGGCATTCGCCGCACCCGCATGCGCCATCGTCGCGACGATAGCACCGGCGCTGACGGCGCCGAGTTTTTTGAGGAATGACTTGGATTTGATCATCGTGTTCTCCCAGGGCCTCGCCCTATTCAAGATTGCTTATCTTTGTTTTTTTGGTACGCGCTTTTGTTAAACGGATAGAACCGATTTTCGGTGTCCGGAGTCAATAATATTCGAATATTTTTCTTCCACTGAAATATTTTCGAATATAGGGTCTACGACTATCGGATGAGGACTCCCCTCCTGTACCCCGAAATTGGAACCATGATGGCCGTCAAGAAAACCAGCAAACGCGATAGCCGCGCAGGCGGACCGACCATCGCGACATCGGTCTATGACCAGCTGCGGGACGATATCATCAAGGGTGCCATCGAACCGGGACACCGCCTGGGAACGGATCAGCTGCGCGGTCGATACGATGTCGGTATCAGCCCGGTGCGTGAAGCGCTTAACCGGCTTTTAGCTGAAAAGCTCGTCTGCTTTGAAGATCAGAAGGGGTTTCACGTCGCGGGTATAGGTGAGGAAGATCTCTACGATCTCATTCGCATGCGATGCTGGGCGGAGGAGACCGCCCTGCGCGAATCGATGGCCAACGCGACGCCGGAATGGGAAGAGTCGATCGTGCTGGCTTATCACCGCCTGTCACGTACGCCCCGTTCGGCCCAATCCGAAAAGTTCGAGTTCAATCCGGAATGGGAAGTGCTGCACCTTGTATTTCATACGGCATTTCTTGCGAACTGCGGCTCGCCTCGCCTGCTGGCACATTGCGAGCTGCTGGCCGACCAGTCGAAACGCTATCGCCAGCTCGCCGCGTCGATCAGCTTCCCCGCCCGGTCCGAGGGTGATGAACACAAGACCCTCATGGACAAAGCGCTCTCGGGCGATGTGGAGGCCGCCGTCGAAGCCCACCACGCCCATTTGCGCAAGACCATGGAAATTATCATCCACTCCGGACTATCGCTTCCGGCCGGAAAAATCGCCGTCTAGGCGGAAACAATCATCCGTTCTTACGTAGGTGCGAAAAATAAACCTGTTCGTATACCGGCAGGGAACACGCGCCTTTGCCGATACTAACGGCCGCACTGTGCTAGATTCTCCGCGAATCCCGACCAACGGGATCGTGCCTGAAGGGGGAAACCATGAAGCGCAGCACCGACAGAATTATTACGACACACACCGGCAGTTTGCCGCGCCCACAGGACGTGGTCGATTTCCTGCTGGCCGAGGAAACCAACCCGGGCGGCGGCGGTGCTGACATGGATGCCGCTGTCGCGCGCGCGGTCGAAGGCGTTGTTGCCAAACAGGTCGCGGCGGGTCTCGACGTCATCAACGATGGGGAACAGGGCCGTGCGGACTATACGATCCATGTGAAGGACCGCCTCACCGGCTATGACGGCCCCAACCAACCCAAGCCGTCCGGTGCCGACAAAGAGGAATTTCCCGAGCTCGCACAGATGCTCGCTCCCTTCCTGACGCCGCTCACACATCGCCCGGCCTGCTCCGGCCCGGTCGCGTGGCAGGATTGGGACGCCGCACAGGCCGATATTGACCGGGCTGCGAGTGTCGTCGGTACCGCCGGTGCGGAGGAAGCCTTCATGACATCGCCCTCCCCGGGGCAAATTTCACGCTTCCTGCCCAACCTCTATTACGGCTCGGAAGAGGAGTACATCTTCGCCCTGGCCGATGTGATGCGGCGCGAATATGAAGCCATCGTCGACGCCGGCCTGATCCTGCAACTCGATTGCCCGGACCTGGCACTCAGCCGCCACACGATCTTCAAACATCTCAGCCTCGAGGACTTCCGCAAGGAAATCTCGATGCATGTGGATGCGCTCAACCATGCGGTGGCGAACATCCCCGCCGACAAGGTCCGGATGCATCTCTGCTGGGCCAGCACCATGGGCCCGCATCACGAGGATGTCCCGTTGATCGATATCGTGGATATCGTTCTCGGCGCCAAGCCGATGGCGTTCTCGTTCCCCGGCGCTAATCCCCGTCATGAGCATGAGTGGAAGATATGGCGTGACGTCAAACTGCCCGACGGCAAGGTGATTATCCCCGGGGTCATCGACACGACATCAAATTTCGTCGAGCACCCGGAACTGGTCTCGGATCGGATCCAGAATTACGCGAGCGTCGTGGGCCGGGAGAATGTGATGGTCGGCGGCGATTGCGGGTTCGGCACATTTGCCGGACGCGTCCAGGTGGACCGTAATATCGTCTGGATGAAGTTCGCCTCGATGACCGAGGGCGCGCGGATGGCGTCGGAGCAGCTCTGGCCCTAGGCCTACCAAGCGCCTATTGCAGCGGGATCACGACGTGCTCGGCATAACCGGGCCGTTCCTGCAGCCGTTCATACCAGGCCCGCAGATGGGGGCGTTCGGGCCGCGCGATATCCATTTCGTACCAGCGGTAAACAACGCCCCCGATGGGAATGTCGCCCATGGTCAATTGATCGCCAGCAACAAACCGACGATCCGCGAGTGCGTCATCCAGTATGGCACTGGCTTCGCCGGCCGCCTTGATTCCCTGATCGATCATCTCGCGATTCTGCTGATCGGGTGGCGTGCGGATAAGTTGGTGGAAGACCGGCCGCAACGCGGCCCAGAAGGTGGTCGTTTGCCAGTCCATCCACCGATCCGCATCCGCACGGACATGCGGGTCTTCCGGCCACAACGTGCCGCGACCGTGTTTCTCGGCGAGGTAGCGAAGGCACGCATTCGATTCCCACAGGATGAACCCGTCATCATCGATGGTCGGCACAACCCGGTTCGGGTTCATCGAGAGATAGTCCTCGGTAAACCCGAATTTGCCAGCCATGTCCGGCCGCGAATAGGCCACGCCCATTTCGGCGCAGCCCCATAGCAGCTTCTGTACGTTGGACGATGTGTGACGGCCCCAGATCGTGAGCGACATGCCCTGCTCCCGTTTGTTGACGCTAAAATCTAGTCAACGATGTTCCACTTCTCGATGACGTTGGTCCCCGCCGCCTGAAAGACCCGCGATACCGGGCAAAAGATCGGAAGCATTTCCTGCATTTCCTTGAGCTGCTCGGCGCTCGCATCCGTCTTGGCGGTGATCGTCAGCGTGATCTCCGGAAACGGTACCTCAATTTCCTCGGCCAGGACCACGCCGCGACGATCAAAAATCACATCGGCGTCGATGCTGATCAGTTCGAAATTCAGCTTCTTGTGCTCCGCGATGCGGATCGTGACGTTGTTCGTGCACCCAATGAGGGCTGAAATCATTGTCTCGGTGGGCGATGCTGCGACATTCGTCCCGTTCCGCTCCAACGGTTCATCGGTCGTCACCGAAACATCGCGCACCGTGATGTCAGTGCGTGAGTGCGACGTGGACACACCGTGCATTGTATAAATCGCCGGTTTGACCGTAATTTTGCCTTCAGCCATTGGGTACTCCTAAGTGAAATCAAAAATGTAAGGGTGTTAAATAGGGATGCATGCACCGTTCGCATAGACGTGCTGTATGCTGTTGTTTAGAAAACATCTGTGCCGAGCCGACAATGAAGCTCGGACAAACAAATTCGACCTGGGGAGACGCAGCTTGAAACCCGCACCATTTGCCTATGTCCGCGCCGAGAACTTCGATCAGGTCTTTGACCTGCTCGACGAGCATGGTGACGACGCGCGCATCCTGGCAGGCGGCCAAAGCCTCATGGCCACCCTGAACATGCGCCTCTCGGCACCCGAAATTCTGATCGACATCAATCACATCGATGGATTGTCGGACATCACAAGCGACGGCACGACGTTGCGCATCGGCGCACTGGCCCGCCATTCTCAGGTACTCGAATCAGCCGACGTCGCCAGGATGGCACCGCTCATCGCCCAGGCGATGCCGCATGTGGCCCACCAGGCCATTCGCAATCGGGGAACCTTCGGCGGATCGATCGCCTTTGCGGACCCGGCTGCCGAGCTGCCGGCTGTCAGCCGGGCGATTAACGCCAGGATGATCCTGCAAGGCCGTGATGGCACGCGGAGCGTCGAGGCCAACGACTTCTTCCTCGGCCTGTTCGAGACCGCCATGCAGCCGAGTGAGATCCTCGTCGCCGTCGAGGTCCCCGGTATTGCCGACGGCGAGCGGACGGCGTTCCTGGAACTCGCCCGCCGAAGCGGCGACTACGCGATCGTCGGGATTGGCGTACAGGGTCGCCTCGACAGCGGCACATTCTCCGATATGCGCATCGTGTTTCTCGGTGCCGGAGACCGCCCCATTCTCGCAAGCGCGGCTTGCGACGCATTGAACGGCAATCCACATAATGACGAGACGGTCGCGGCTGCGCAGTCAGCTCTCGACGCCGATCTCGACCCGATGGCGGACCTCAATGGCCCGCCCGAAATGAAAATGCACCTGGCGCGCGTGCTCACGAAACGCGCCCTCACCGCATTCGCGGCTTAGGGGAACGACGAAAATGGATCAGAACGTCGACATCACATTGAAGGTGAATGGCCAATCGGTGACCCGACGGGTCCCCGCGCGGACCAATCTGGTGGACTTCGTGCGCTACGAGCTCGAACTCACGGGAAGCCATGTGGGTTGCGAACATGGTGTGTGTGGCGCCTGCACGATCCGGGTCGATGGCCAGATCGTCCGCGGTTGCCTGATGCTGGCAGCACAGGCCGACGGAGCCGAGGTCGAGACCATCGAAGGGTTGTCCGATGATGGTTCCATTTCGGACCTGCAGCAGGCCTTTCACGAGCGCAACGCCGTCCAGTGCGGCTTCTGCACGCCGGGCATGTTGCTGACGGCCGAAGAACTTCTGCAAAAGAACCCATCGCCGTCGCGCGAGGATATCCGCGAATTCATCTCCGGCAATTACTGCCGTTGCACCGGATATCAGGCCATCGTCGACGCGATCGAGCGGGTTGCGAACGAGCGCAACGCCTAGCGGCCTCGGACGCCTGCCGGTGGGATAGCTCCCACCCAAACACAGCCTCAGAAAAGAAAACGGCGGCGCTCCGAAAGGAACGCCGCCGTTATTCTATATCGCTGATCAGACTAGTTTCCTCTGAAACTGATCCCGATCTGATGATTGAAGTTGATATCCGTACTCCAGCTGATCGGCTCGGTCGCCAATTCAGGGAATATCCAGACCATCGCCAGAACGAAGAGCATCAGTATCCAGTACGGGATTGAACCCGCAAAAATCTCGGATAACTGCACCGTATTATCCGGCACAGCGCCCTTCACCGCATAGACCAACAACCCGACAGGTGGGGTCAGGAGACCGGCTTCAATCGCCAGAATACCCATGATCGCGAAGGCATATTCGTTGTAGCCGAAATTCTGTGCAATCGGCCAGAAGATGGGCACGGTCAGCAGGATGATCGAACCTGAATCCAACAGCGTCCCGAGGATCAGCCAGATCACGATCATGATGAAGATGGCAATATTCGGGTCGATGCCCGCACCGCCGACCGTGTCCTGGATCAGATTGACGATGCCACCGGTTGTCAGCAACCGGGCATACATCTGCGCCGTCAGCAGCAGGAACAGGATCGGTGCGATAACCTTACCGGAATCGATAATGGCCTCGCGAATGCCATCCCATTTGACGCCCTTGATCAACGCCAGAATCAGCCCGAACAAGGCACCCAGCGCGGCCGCCTCGGATGGTGTGGCGAAACCGGCCCAGATGCTGCCGAGCACGGCAAAGATCAGGAAGATGACACCACCACCACTGATCATTTCCTGACCGGTGAGCTTCTCGTTGGAGAGATCGACGTTCGGGGCAACTTCGGGCTTCAGGATCGCCGTGCCCGAGCTGTAGAAGGCCATCAACAGTGCGAGGAAAATACCCGGCAGGATGCCCGCGAGGAACAGGAAGCCGATCGAGATCTCGGTCACAATGCCCCAGATGATCAGCAGCACACTCGGTGGGATCAACATGCCAAGGCACGCACTGCCCGCGACCGAACCCAGCGCGTATTTGCGGCTGTAGCCGGCGGTAATCATTTCCGGATAGGCCAGACGGGAGAAAGCAGCGGCTGAAGCGAGGCTGGTTCCGGTCACGGCGGCGAAAATAGCGTTGCCCGCCACGGTCGCGACGGCAAGCCGGCCCGGAATGCGCTTCAACCCGAAATTCATCACCCGGTACAGATCGCCCGCAGAGCCAGATCGGCTGACGAACTCGCCCATCAAGACGAATAGCGGAATAACGGCGAATACAAAGTTTCGCAGTGCGAAGAATGATGTACTGCCGATCTGTCCCGAGGCCATCTCGTACGTGCCGAACATCAGCCATGTCCCGACAAGCGCGGTGACACCCAAAGATATTCCGATGTGAACACCGACCACCACGGCGATGATCAGCAAGATCAGCATCAATATGACAGCTGTTGTCGGATCCATTTTTTTCGTCCCCTTGTCCCGTTTGATCATTTGCCCGGTTACGTCCGGGCGGACGGGTTGTTGTTCTAAAAGCTTAGATTTGTGAGCCCGACACGCCTTCGACTGAGCCTTCTTCTTCATCCGTGATCGGCTCCGTGCCGAACACGAAATGCCAGAGCAAAACCGCATAGACGAACATCGACACAATCGCGAAAACGATAATCAGCGAACGCACCGGGTAAATCGGCACCCGGATGGAGCCCTCGCCCTCGCGCTCATCGACCTCCCAGCCGATGATCATGTCTTCCCAGCCACCAACCGCGACCGACCAGAAGAACCAGATGCCGAGAATCGCAACGAAAATGTCGATCAGCCGGCGACCGATGTTGGGCAGGTTCTGATATACAACGGTCGTGCGCAGGTGAGCCCCGCGATAGATCGTGTAGGGCAACTGCAGGAACAGAATCGACACCATCGAGTTGGCAACGATCTCAATGGTTCCATCAAACGGCGCGTTAAAGAACGTCCGGCCGGTGATATCCCACAGGATAAGAAATGCGAGGGCCATCGCCCAGAATGCTGCGACGGTACTGCAAACACGCGTAACGGTGTTTACGACGTTATCAACCATGTACTGGCTCCCTGTCCGCCTGTGAACTCAGGCGGTATTTTTGTCCGACTCGCAGGTCCTCCCAAACGAGCACTGCGCGAAGTTACCAGACTGAAACCCTATGTAAACTCAACGTTCGCGCTTGAGCGCCTTTTTTTTGCCCCGCCGATGCGCGAATTCATCAAACAACCGTGATGGTTCCGCCACAATCCGACAGCAACGTTGAATCTGACGTCATGCGCTGTGCGTGCTGGCGTCTTTCGCAGTGCCGTCGGGAGGGCGGCACGGGTGCCTTTCGGCGGCGCAATGAAAGCGCGATAACCGCTAGCTTTTGTTACCGATTCCTGCTTTGTTGTGCTCCGACTTATGCGATTACCAGCACATTCCGTTACCGCTGAAACTCGCAGACGTTGTGCACAACAAATAAATGTTTAAAGGGAGACGATCAGTGAAAGCACGTAAGCATCTTGCAACTGTTGCTGCTGCTGGTGTGATGGCCGTTGCGGCAACCGCGACGACGACATCCGCAGTAGCAGACAGCTTCACGCTGCGCATTGCCGCGGGCCATCCTTCGGCACCGCTCGCCAGTGTGAACCAACTCAACAAGACCTTCGTTCCGAACGTGACCAAGCGCGTCGCGGCGGAGACCGACCATAAGGTTCGGTTCATCGAGGGATACGGCGGCACGATCGCCAACCTCTTCGAGGTTCTGGAATCCACCCAGAAGGGTCTCGTCGACATCGGCGCGATGTGCTCGTGCTTCGAGCCGACGAAGTTGTTCGTCCACAACATGAACTACTTCAACCCGTTCATCTCGGGCGATCCGAAGATCATGGGTCCGACCTCGCGTCAGATCCACAAGGAGTTCGACTACTTCTACAAGGTCTTCTCCGACAACTATAACCAGACCTATATCGCCAACGGTGCGTTCGACGATTACGGCCTGGGTACGAAGTTCCCCTGGACCAAGATGGAAGAGCTCAAGGGTGTGAAGATCGGTGCCGCTGGCCCGAACCTTCCCTGGCTCGACTATGCTGGTGCCGCGAAGGTTCAGACCAACCTGAACGAAGTCTACAACGCGCTGCAGTCCGGTGTGTTCTCGGGCGTCGTGATTTTCCCGGCGCCGTATTTCGGCTTCAAGTTTGGCGAAGTCGCGAAGTACTACACGACCATGGGCTGGGGTTCGGTTGTCGCCTACCCGGTGACCGTCAACAACGACACATGGGCGAAGCTGCCTGATTCCGTGAAGAAGATCATCATGGAAGAGACCGACGTCTACAACGTGGCCGTTGAAGACGAAGGCGTTCGGAAATTCTCCTCCGCGCTTGCCAACCTCAAGAAGCAGGGCGTCACGGTTCGTGACCTCGGCGACGAAGAGCGTGGCAAGATGGCTCGTGTGATCGAGCCGTGGGTGAACCAGAAGGCCGAAGAGTATGAGGCCAAAGGTTTCCCGGGTAAGGCAACCTTCAAACGCCTGATGGCACTGGCAATCGAGAACGGCGCCAAGCCGGTTCACCAGTACAACATCAAGTAAAATCGATTACATCGATTTGCGAAAGGGCGGCCTCCGGGTCGCCCTTTTTCTTTGTCGGCTAACACCACCTGCAAGTCCCTTCCCCTCAAGCCCAATTCGATCCACACTGACGGCATTGCGTATGAGCACGTTCCACTTGCGTTCCAGTATGTGCCCAACCGGGCTTCAATAACGGAAACGATCAGGGGGAAATCCCAATGCAATTCTCATCTCAAATAGTCCGTACTGCCCTTTTCGCGGGCACAGTCACCTTCGGCATGGCCACTTTTCAGGCACCTTCCGTAGCAGACAGCTTTACGATGCGGATCGCCGCCGGCCATCCGGCAGCGCCGCTGTCACAAGTCAATCAGCTGCAGAAAACATTCGTCCCGAACGTGACCAAGCGCGTCGCTGCCGAGACCGAGCACAAGATCAGATTCATCGAAGGGTATGGCGGGACCATCGCCAATCTGTTCGAAGTGCTGGAATCCACCCAGAAAGGCCTGGTTGATTTCGGATCGATGTGTTCGTGCTTCGAGCCGACCAAGCTCTTTGTGCACAACATCAACTACTTTACGCCGTTCGTGTCAGGCGACCCGAAGATCATGGGACCGGCGACCCGCCAGCTTCACGACGAATTCGACTATTTCTCGAAGACCTTCGATCGCTACAACCAGACATTCCTCGGCGGTGGTGCCGTCGATGATTACGGGTTGGGCACCACCTTCGCATGGTCGAAAATGTCGGACCTGAAGGGCGTCAAGATCGGTGCCGCGGGTCCAAACCTGCCCTGGCTCGACTTCGCCGGCGCGGCAAAGGTCCAGACCAATCTGAATGAGGTCTATAACGCTCTGCAATCTGGCGTCTATGACGGCATCGTCATCTTCCCCGCTCCCTATTTCGGGTTCAAGTTCGGCGAAGTCGCCAAGTTCTACACGACCATGGGATGGGGCTCTGTTACGGCCTATCCGCTGGCCGTGAACAAGGACAGCTGGGCCAAACTGCCGGCGAATGTGAAAAAAATCATTCAGGAAGAAATTCCGGTTTATGAAGCCGCCATCGAGGAAGAAAGCACGATCAAATATGTGACGGCCCTCAAGAAGCTCAAGGAACAAGGGGTCACTGTGCAGGATCTCGATCCGGCCGTACGGCGGGAAATGGCGCAAGCCATCGAACCGTGGGTCAACCAGAAGGCACAGGAGTATGAAGATGCTGGCGTGCCCGGTAAGGCCACGTTCCGCCGGCTGATCGAACTCGCAATCGCCAACGGCGCCAAGCCGGTCCACAAATACACGATCAACTAAAAGTCGATCTCATCGAAAACGGAAAGGGCGGCCCAAAGGCCGCCCTTCTCTGTTCGGCTCGTCGCTGGCTCTACTCGGCAGCGTCAGTTGCCCCGATACCGATATTCCGGCCGGCGTAGCGGCGCAGGCGCAGATCGGCCTGTTCCTTGTGACCCCAGAAGCGCTCAACCTCGCACAGTCGCGAACAATAGTCGCCGACCAGCGCACTCGCCTCTTCCGTGACTTGCTGATAGGTGCAGGTCTTCATGAACTTGCCGACCCACAGGCCGCCGGTGTAGCGAGCCGCACCCTTCGTCGGCAGCGTGTGGTTCGTGCCGATGACCTTGTCGCCATAGGCCACATTGGTCTCGGGCCCGATGAACAGCGCACCGAAGTTGGTCATGTTGTCGAGGAACCAGCGCGGGTCTTCGGTCAGGATCTCGACATGCTCATAGGCGAGACGGTCCGCCTCGATCCGCATCTCCTCGCGGTCGCCGCACAGGATGATCTGGCCGTAATCGCGCCACGCCACGGACGCCACGTCCGCCGTCGGCAATATCTTCAACTGGCGCTCGATCTCCGCCGGAATGGCCTCGGCCAGTTCCCGCGACGTCGTGATCACGGCCGCCGGTGAGTTCGGGCCGTGTTCGGCCTGACCGAGCAGATCGACCACCACCATTTCGACGTCGGCGGTGTCGTCGGCAATCACGAGCACTTCCGTGGGGCCGGCAAACAGATCGATCCCCACCTTGCCGTAGAGCTGGCGCTTGGCCTCCGCAACATACGCATTGCCTGGTCCGACCAGCATGTCGCAGGGCGAGATCGTCTCGGTGCCGATGCCCATCGCCGCCACAGCCTGCACACCACCAAGACAGTAAATCTCATCTGCCCCGGCGAAATGCATCGCCGCGATCGTCGCCGCGTGCGGGCCACCTTCGTTCGGCGGCGTGCAGGCGATCACCCGCGGCACGCCGGCGACCTTGGCCGTCACGATCGACATATGGGCCGACGCGACCATCGGGTAGCGGCCGCCCGGCACGTAGCAACCAACGCTGTTCACGGGAATATTCTTGTGGCCCAGGGTCACGCCCGGAAGCGTTTCGACTTCGACATCCTTCATGGAATCACGCTGTATCTGCGCGAAGTTGCGGACCTGGGTCTGCGCAAACTTGATGTCCTCAATCGTCTGCTCGGGCAGAGAATCGACGAGTTCCTTCACCTGCGCATCGGACAGACGGAAACTGTCGGGCGTCCACTTGTCGAACTTCTCCGACAGCTCGCGCAGGGCCGCGTCGCCGCGGGATTTCACGTCGCCGAGAATCCCCTCAACAATCCCACGAACCTTGATATCGGCTTCGTCGGTCGCGTCGGCGTCCATCCCCTGCTTCAGGAACTCGATGGCCATGTCACTTTTCCTCGTATGGGTGTGTATTTCGCAGTGTCTTAAAACAGAGCGGGCGGCACCGACAACCCCGGCACCGCCCGATCCGAATATTGTCCGCAGATGCTACTTGATGGCCTGCGGATTGATCGGTGAGCCGACACCCCTGGTGATCGGCAGCGGCGGCGCGACGAACATGAACTCATACACCTTGTCGGCGTCACAGTCGTTCGCCAGGTCCTTGAGATAGAATATCTCGCCCATGGTGATGCCGATCTGCGGGATCACGATCCAGTGCCAGGGCTGGAACACATCGTCGGTCTCGTTCGGGATGACTTCGCAGCCCCAGGTATCGGCGCAGATCGCGGCGATTTCCATGTCGTGCATCCAGTCACAGGTGTGGAAAGACACGCCCGGCGCATCGCCGCCCGCATATCCGCCCCACTCACCCGCCGCCAGGCAGCGTTCCATATGGCCGGTGCGGTAGATCACGAAGTCGCCGCGCCTGATCTCGACACCCTGCGCCTTGGCGCACGCATCGAGATCGTCGGCATCGATCGCCGTACCATCTTCCAGAGAATCGACACCGGCCCAACGCGCGATGTCGAGCAGCACACCGCGGCCGACCATCTTATTGCGCATCTTGTGGATCGCGTTTTTCTCCGCACCGTTGGCCCCGACCAGCGTTGCGTCGTAGCCGTTCCACATCTTGTCGCTATTGAAGACGTGGCCGAGTGCGTCCCACTGGGTGCCGCATTGCAGCGGCAGCGACACGGCGTCATCGGCGTACTGGCTCGGGTATTTCTTTCCAGGCACCGTTTGTTTGCCCTGAACGGCATCGGTGCCGGTGGCCAGCATGGTGTGGATCGGGTTCCAGCGGCCGCCGAACAAACCATTCTGAGGGCCGTCACCGTCGAAGTTCAGGCCCAGCGCAAAGACCTCGCCCCGCTTGACCAACTGGGCTGCCGCCTTGCGCTCCTCATCGCCCACATAGTTGATCGTGCCCCACTCATCGTCGGGCCCCCATTTGCCCCAGTTCTTGTTGCGCTCGGACTTCTCCTTGATGGTGTCCATGTCCATCTGGAATTTCGGATCGTCGTAACGATGCATCTCAGGTCTCCCCCGTAAATCTCGGTTGCGCCCGCCTCGTGCGGGCGGATTTTATTATAATGGAACTATAGCAAAACAAAGGGGCCACGCTCCAATGGAACGTGACCCCTAAAACTGCATAACTGCCGTCAAATTTACTTGATGGCCTGCGGGTTGATCGGTGAACCCGTGCCGCGGGTGATCACCAGCGGCGGGGCGCAGAGGAAGAACTCATAGACGCCGTCCTCGGCGCAGTCTTCAACCAGCTCGCGCAGATACCAGATCTCGCCGTGAACGATGCCGATATGCGGGATCGTTACCCAATGCCAGGGCTGATTGAGACCCGGGACACTCTTGTTGGGGCGCACTTCGATGCCCCAGGTGTCCGAGCAGATGCCGGAGATCTGTTTCTCGTGGATCCAGTCAACGGTCTCGAAACCAAGGCCCGGCGCGTCGCCGCCGCCGTAACCGCCCCATTCGCCCTTATCCAGGCAATCCGCCATCTGGCCGGTGTTGAAGATCACGAAGTCACCGCGGCGCACTTCGACGCCCTGCTTCTTCGCAGTGGCTTCGAGGTCCTTGATGGTGATCTCATAGCCGTCCGCGAGGCGTTTCTTTCCCTTGTAGCGGGCGACGTCGAGCAACACGCCACGACCGACCATCTTGTCGGCAAATTTCTCGATGCCGTTCTTGTGGGCGCCACGCACGTCGACGAGCGTCGCGTCATAGCCGTTCCACATCTTGTCGTCGGTGAAGACATGGGAGAGCGCGTCCCACTGGGTCGCGGCCTGGGTCGGCAGATTGATGGCATCATCGGCGTAACGCATGCCGGCGAGCGGCTCCTGAATGCCCTGGACCGCATCCGTGCCGGTGGCGAGCATCTGATGCATCGGGTTCCAGCGGCCGCCGAACAACCCGTTCTGCGGGCCGTTCTCGTCAAGGTTCAGACCGAGGCGGAACACCTTGCCCTTCTGAATCAGCTTGGCGGCGTTGGCGATGTCTTCCGGGGTGATGTAGTTGAGAACACCGAGCTCGTCGTTCTTGCCCCACTTGCCCCAGTTGCTCAGCTCCTTGCACTTGCGCATCACGTCCGCTTTGGTGAGCAGCTTCTTGCCCTTGCGGGCCGCGCTCTTTTTCGCGGCTGGTTTCTTTTTAGCGGCTGGTTTGCGTGCAGTTGCTTTCTTGGCCATGTCCTTGCCTCGCCTTTGTCTAATCTCAAAATTGATCTGCTTTGCCGGTCTTACGTCCGGCTTCGGGCTCGGTTATGGTCGCACCAAAATCGGATTGCAAGCATGCAATCCGCCGGGTTTGACCACATTGTGACAGGGAAAGAACGAGATGAGCGCTGTTGAAGCAGAAGACAATAAATCACCATCGCTACGACTTGATGGTCTGGTTGCCGTGGTCTCCGGCGCTGGTCGTGGCCTGGGGCGTGGCATCGCGCTGGCGCTCGCCGACGCCGGGGCCGAACTCGTGCTGGTCAGCCGCACCCAGAGCGATCTCGACGAGGTTGCCGAACGCATCACCGAGGCCGGCGGCACCGCGCGCACTGTTGTATGCGACGTGACCGATGCCGCACAGGTAACCGAACGAATCGAGAGCCTCGAGCGGATCGACATCCTGATGAACAACGCGGGTGCCAACATCCCCGAACCGTTCGTCGATGTGACCGAGGAGCATCTCGACTTCCTCCTCAACATCAACGTGAAGTCCATGTTCCTGGTGGCCCAGGCGGCCGCACGGCGCATGCTCGCGAATGGCCGCGGTGGCTCGATCATTCACATGTCGTCACAGATGGGACATGTCGGATCGCCCAACCGCACCAACTATTGCGCAACCAAACATGCCGTCGAAGGCATGAGCAAGGCGATTGCGGCCGAGCTCGCACCCCAGAACATCCGCAGCAATTGCATCGGCCCGACCTTCATCGAGACACCGATGACGAAGCCGATGTTCGAGAATCCGGAATTCAGGGAGTTCGTGATGGACCGCATCCTGATGGGGCGGCTCGGCAAGATATCCGACGTCACGGGGTCCGTCATATTCCTCGCCTCGCCCGCCTCGGAGTTGATCACCGGCGCCAGCTTAACCATTGATGGCGGCTGGACCGTGGTCTAAAGTCCGGCTTTCAGCCAGAAAGCCGCATTGTTGTGCACGTTTTCACGCTTCTGTTGCTACCGAACCGGCCCTTTATGCTGTAATATTCGCGCAACCCAATGACTTGGACTTCCCGATGAAGTCCCCAAGGAGAGCGAACCGATGGGCGCACCCGCACGCGACGACACATACAATTACTCGCGCTTTAAGATGAGCAATTACGAGCTCGGCTACTTCCCCGGCCCGAAGGCCGGCGAAGAGGTGAACTTCGACTACACGTTGACGGACCTCGACGGAAACGAGGTCAAGCTTGCCGACTACAAGGGCAAGTGGCTCGTCATCGAGTCCGGCAGCCTCACCTGCCCGATGTACGTCAAGAACGTGAAGCCATATGCCAAGCTGAAGGAAAAATATCCCGACGTTGAATGGTTGGTCGTCTATGTCCGTGAAGCGCATCCGGGCGAGAAAGCCAAGCAGGCGGTCTCGATGGACGAGAAGATCGAATACGCCAAGCGCAACCGCGACGACTACAAGGAAGAGCGCAAGATCATCGTCGATGACGTTGCCGGAAAATGGCATCACGAGTGGGGCCTTCTGCCCAACACCGTGTATGTGATTAATCCCGACGGACAAGTCATCTACCGCGCCGACTGGTCATTCGCGCATCTCGTTGAGCGCGCGCTGGAAAACCGCGACACGATCAACACCAACGAGCATGTCGCGATCATCGGCGCAGCCCCCTGGATCACCATTCCCGTGACCCTCAAAGGCGGTTGGGTAGCGCTCTATGACATCCTGATCATCTTCCCCAAGGTCTATTACATGCATTTCAAGCTGGATATTCAGACCTGGTGGGCAAAGCGCAAGGCACGCAAACAGGCCGCATAAGCCGACGCAAACACTGCCTCCGAGTTCAGAAAGGCCGGGCGCCCCCAATGCGGGCCCCGGCCTTTTTTTATTCAAGTAATCAGAATTGCCCGGAAATCATTCACATTGGTGCGGGTCGGTCCTGTGACCACCAGATCATCAATCGCCGAAAACAGGCCGTAGGCGTCATTTCGCGCCAATGTCTCAGCGGCCTCGAAACCCACTGCACACGCCCGGTCGAGCGTGTCCGGCGTGACCAGCACCCCGGCGTTGTCCTCCACGCCATCGATGCCGTCCGTGTCGCACGCGATCGCATGAATTCCCGTCGCACCCGAAAGCGCGTGTGCGAGCCCGAGCGCATACTCGGCATTACGCCCGCCGCGGCCGTCGCCGGTCACGGTCACGGTCGTCTCGCCCCCCGACAGGATGACGAGCGGTAACTCCCCGGCGCGTTCCTTCTGAAGCCGGAGTGCTAGCGCCGCGTGCTGCGCGCCCACGTCCCGCGCCTCACCCTCCAGGTCTGCACCCAACGAAACAACAGCACATCCTGCTTCGTGTGCGGCCATCTCCGTTGCAGCCAGCATGTCGGACGGCCGCGAGACGATCACATTCTCCACATAGGCGAACAGCGGATCGTCGGGTTTCGGCGTCTCCCCGGCCGGACTGTTCAACAAGGTTGTTACCGAGGCCGGCGCGTCGATACGATATCGCGTCAGAATCTCGAGCGCCTCATGGCGTGTGGTCGGATCAGGAACCGTCGGCCCCGAGGCGATGACCGAAGGATCGTCGCCGGGAACATCCGAGATCATCAAACTAAGCACGCGCGCCGGTGCTGCGCTGCGGGCGAGACGACCACCCTTTATCGCGGAGATGTGCTTGCGCACGCAGTTCATCTCGCCGATCGGGGCACCGCTGCGCAGTAACGCACGGGTCACGGCGGCCTTCTCATCCGCGCTGATGCCATCGGCCGGTGCCGCGAGGAGCGCCGATCCGCCGCCGGAAATCAGGCAGAGCAGCAGGTCGTCCGACGTGAGACCCGAGGCCAATGCCTGAATACGTCGTGCCGCATCCGCACCGGCCGCGTCCGGCACCGGGTGCGCCGCCTCGATGATTTCAATGCTGTCACAGTCGGCACCATGCCCGTAGCGGGTCACCACCAGCCCTTCCAGGCGGTCGCGCCATCCTTGCTTATCCGCCTGGCGCTCGACGGCCAGCGCCATGGCTGCCGACGCCTTGCCCGCACCGACGACGACGATACGACCGGTCACAGCGGGGGACGGAAGCGATGGTGGCACGCACGTCATCGGATCTGCTGCGGCAACCGCCGACGAAAACAAGCCGCGCAGAAACTCCGGCGCGAGGATTGTCCCTGCATCATTTGTTATGGATTTGCTCACATGTGCCCCTTGCGATCGCCTGTCAGCCCGATATTATCCTGCGCGAAGCCTACCGGCGGCCAAATAAGAAACATAACCGCACACTCGCCGTAGTAGGGATTCCGAAAGAACCAGCGCCTCTTCGAGGCCGCGGGCGACGCCCGTGGTCGCAATGTGCCAATTCATTCGGCAGCCCTCAAACAATAAGAAAATGTAACAACCAACATATGAAGGAGCGGAATCATGCAAGGAGCCGATACGGCTTGGATTCTGACCTCGACGGCGCTGGTTTTGTTTATGACCCTACCCGGTCTCGCACTGTTCTATGCGGGCCTCGTACGGTCGCAAAACGTGCTGTCGGTTCTCATGAACTGTTTCGCCATCGCGGCGACGGTTTCCATTCTCTGGTTCGCGGTCGGCTATTCGATCGCCTTCGGTGACGGCAACGCCTGGTGGGGCGGGCTCGGAAAGTCATTCCTCTCCGGGGTCGGCGTCGACAGCCTTGTGGGGACAATTCCCGAAAATCTGTTCTTCATGTTCCAGATGACATTCGCGATCATCACACCGGCACTGATTGTCGGTGCCTATCCCGAACGCATTCACTTCTCCTTCGTGATCGCCTTCTCTCTCATCTGGGTCGTCATCGTCTATGCCCCGGTCGTGCACTGGGTCTGGGGCGGCGGGTTCCTCGCCCAGATGGGCTTGCTCGATTTCGCCGGCGGTGTCGTGGTCCATGTGACCGCGGGGGTGTCCGCGCTGGTTCTGGCGATGATGCTCGGGCCGCGTCGCGGTTTCCCGAAAGAAGTTCAACCTCCCCATAGCCCCGGCCTCACCATGATCGGTGCCGCCATGTTGTGGGTCGGCTGGTTTGGCTTCAATGCCGGCTCGGCCCTCGCCGCGGACGGTGTGGCAAGTATGGCCATGACGGTGACGCATATTTCGGCCGCGGCCGGCGCCATCGCCTGGTCGGTGATGGAGTTGATCCGATATCGCAAGGCCAGTCTCGTGGGCGCGGTCACCGGTATGGTCGCCGGCCTCGCCACGATCACACCGGCCTCGGGCTCTGTCGGCCCGGTCGGGGGCCTCGTCCTCGGCCTTGCCGGTGGCGTTGTCTGCTACATGGTCACGCAACTCATAAAGCAGCGGTTCAAGATCGACGATTCCCTCGACGTTTTCGCGGTCCATGGTGTCGGCGGCATGCTGGGTACAATGCTAACGGCGGTATTCGTGTCCGTGGCGCTCGGTGGTAACGGTCTTGCCGAAGGCATGACGATCGGCAGCCAGCTCGGCGTGCAAGCGCTCGGCATCGTCATCGTGGCCATCTGGTCCGGCGTCCTCACAGCCATTATCGTCATGGTACTGAAGATGTTCCTGACGTTCCGGGTGGACGAGGAAACCGAACTCCAGGGCCTCGATCTGGCACTGCATGGGGAGCGCGGCTACCACAATATGTAGCCGGGCCGATTATCTCGACGTAACCTTGGGGCGGTGCCTGCGCATTTGCCGGTGCCGCCCCCCAACGACACAGGATCAACCATGAAATTCATTGTTGCGATCATCAAACCGCACAAGCTCGACGACGTGCGTGAGGCGTTGGCCGGGGTAGGCATCGAAGGCATGACGGCCAGCGAAGTCAAAGGCTATGGCCGCCAGAAGGGGCAGACCGAAATTTATCGGGGTGCCGAATATCAGGTTAACTTCGTGCCGAAAGTCAAAATCGAAGTCGCGGTCGACGACGCAGTTGTCGACAATGTGGTGGACGCTATCCGCAACGCGGCAAACACCGAGAAGATCGGCGACGGCAAGATTTTCGTCCTCGATCTCCAGTCCGCGGTGCGTGTGCGTACCGGCGAGACCGGGTCCGACGCCCTTTAGGACGACGACGTCCCGAACTACAGTTCGCCCAGCCCCGCGCGCGCTTCGAGAAGCTTTATGGCTGCGGTGAGGTTTTCCTTGCCGTAGCCGGCTTCCACCGAGTCCTGGAACCTCTGGAGCATGGCAGTTCCAAAGGCCATCGGCACCCCGGCAACGGCACCCGCATCACAGATCAGCTTCGAATCCTTGACCATCTGTTCGGTGGTGAACAACGCCGAGAAGTCACGCGCCTTCAGCGGCGCGACGTTGTACTGAATATAGGGTGATGCGGCCGCACTCACCCCGATGACATCGATCATCTGCTCCCAATCGAGGCCACCTTTCCGACCAAGTGTGAGGGCCTCCGCGAGAATGGCAGCGGTGGACCCGACCAACAGGTTTATCACCAGCTTCAGATAACGGGCCTGATCATCCGCACCGAGATAGATTTGCTCCGCGCTCATCGCGGCAAACAGGTTCGCACACTTGTCAGCTGCGTCCTTCGGACCCGACACCATGATCGTCAGTTTGCCCGCTTCCGCCAGGACGGTGCTGCCGGACACGGGTGCCCGCAAATATTCAATACCGGCCGCCGTCGCCGCGGCAGCCACTTCCGCTGAAACTTCCGGCGAGACCGTACTCATATCGACATAAATGGTGCCCGGCGCGAGGTTTGCGATGATCCCCTCGTCGCCGATGGTAATGGCCCTGAGCACGGCGTCGTTCGGGATCATCGAGACGACGATATCGGCGTCCACAGTGGCGTCGTGATTGGAACTGGCCGCGCGGGCTCCTGTCGCGACGACCGCTTCGGCATTGGCGGCGACAGGGTCATGGACAGCGAGTGTGGCCCCGGCACCGGTCAAGCGGCGGCTCATGGGCCCTCCCATCTTGCCGGCACCGATCCAACCGACTTTCATTCCGTCCAGGCTCATCACGTTTACTCCTCCACTGAATACAAACTGGCGCTGATACTAGCGCAATCGCTGTCGACAGCAGCCCCCTCGGCGACGACACCCTCGAAAAACTCAGGACCAGACTGGACATTGCACAACGATGTTCATACATCGAACTATTGTTCGCTCATTGAACTTTGTGGTTTGCCGGGAGACGCACCAATGGCCACGTCACGCGAAGGTTCGGAATTCGTACAGTCACTGCAACGCGGGCTCGCCGTCATTCAGGCGTTCGGTGCCGAGCGACCGGACATGACCATTAGTGAGGTCGCGGAGGCCACCGGCACGACACGCGCAACGGCGCGGCGCTTCCTGCTGACCCTCGAATCACTCGGTCACATCCAGTCCAACGGTCGAAGGTTTTCCCTGACACCGCACGTGCTCGGTCTGGGTTACGCCTATCTGTCGTCACTCGAATGGTGGCAGATCGCACAACCACATATGGAAACGGCCGTCCATGAGTTGCAGGAATCATGCTCCGCGGCCGTTCTCGACGGCCAGGAGGTGATCTATGTCGCGCGCGTCTCGGCAACGCGGATCATGTCGATCAATCTTGGCATCGGTACCCGTCTGCCTGCCTATGTGACATCGCTTGGGCGGGTGTTGCTGGCCCATCAGTCACCGGAATATCTCGACCGGTATCTGGCCGACCTGACACCGCAGCAATTCACCGAACGCACGAAAACGAACCGCGCCGAATTGCGCGAAGCACTCGATACGGTGCGGCTCAAGGGCTACGCGCTGGTTGACCAGGAACTCGAAACCGGGCTCCGCTCCCTCTCCGTTCCCATCCTCGACCGCAACGGCCGCATCCTGGCGGCCCTGAATGTCGGCACCCACGCCGCGCGCACGCGGCTCGACGATATGACGTCACGTTTCCTGCCGGTGCTCCACGACGCATCCCGGAAGATCACCGCTCAACTGCCGCGCTGAACGCAAAACGGCGACGCTCACGCGCCGCCGTTTCAAATGGAAATGACCTCCCGCTACAGGACGTCACAGACCTCGTCGAAACCGTAACGATACATGCGCGGCCCCTTGATCCCCGAGACGTCGCCATAGCCGATGTTGCACAGGAAGATCGACTTCACGGGCGTGTCCTTGAAGAACTCCGCGTCGACCGCCTCGGCATCGAAACCGCCCATCGCGCCGGCATCAAGGCCGATCGCGCGCAACGCCATGATGAAGTAGGCGCCCTGCAAAACGGCCTGGGTACGCCCAAATCCGTCCGCGAGCTTCTCGTTTCCTTCGAAGCGCTTGGGCATCGCTTCGTTGAACGGATTGAACTTCGGGAAGTCCTCAAAGAACGTGTTGTCGTAGGCGATGATCGCCGTCACCGGGGCTTCCATCGTCTTCTCCCGATTCCGCTCGTTGACCGCCGGTCCAAGCCGTTCCTTGGCCTCCTTCGAACGCACGAATACAACCCGCATCGGCTGGGTGTTGGCACTCGTCGGACCCATGCGGGTCAGGTCAAAGGCTTCACGCAACTGGTCATCGCTGACGTCGCGGTCCTGCCACCAGTTGTGATTGCGGGCCTTGAGGAACAACAGGTCCCTCGAATTTCCGTCGAGCGCCTGAATCCGGGTCCGGCATTCCTCGATCTCGGCCTGGGCCGCGGCGAGAGCTTCTTCAACTGACATTATTCTTCCCCTGTTTTTCGTCGGCTACGCGGGCGCATCGCCGAACCATGTCCTCGGTTGATGACTACATGTGAGACGCGGCCATCAATGTCAATTCGCATCAAACCCGGGTTCGCTGACCGAACGCATCCCCCGGCGTTGAGCGTGCCGTCCGAATGCATTATTGAGGCTGTTCGAGACCAATCTTGGCCCCTCGCGCAGAAGGGCACATCTGGAGCAAATCATGTCCGAATCCGTTGGCGCCCTTTCCGGCATAACCGTCCTCGACTTAACGCGCGTTCTCGCCGGCCCCTACTGCACCCAGATGCTCGGTGACCTGGGCGCCGACGTCATCAAGATCGAGCGCCCCGGCGCCGGCGACGACACAAGGCGTTTCGCACCGCCGTTCATGGCGGGCCCCGATGGCGAGGATTCGTCCGAGAGCGCCTACTTCATGAGCGCCAACCGCAACAAACGCTCCGTCGAAGTCGACCTCACCAGCGAGACCGGTCAGGCACTCGTGCGCGAGCTTGCGATGAAGGCGGATGTCATCGTCGAGAACTTCAAGACCGGAAACCTGGCCAAATACGGACTTGGGTATGACGATCTCAAGGATGCAAACCCCAAGCTGGTCTATTGCTCGATCACCGGGTTCGGGCAGACCGGACCCTACGCCGCGCGCCCCGGCTACGACTTTTTGATTCAAGGCATGGGCGGGATCATGTCCATCACCGGCGAGGCCGATGGCGAGCCCCAGAAGGTCGGCGTACCCATCGCCGACATCATGTCGGGCATGTTCGCCGCCGTCGCCATTAACGCCGCCCTGCGACACGCAGCGGTAACCGGCCAGGGCCAGTATATCGACATCGGTATGCTCGACACCCAGGTCGCATGGCTGGTGAACCAGGGCATGAATTTCCTGCATTCCGGACAGGCCGAGCGCCTGGGCAATGCCCATCCCAACATCGTTCCCTATCAGGTGTTCGAGACCGCGGACGGCCACATCGTGGTCGCGGTCGGCAATGACAACCAGTTCCGAACCTTCGCCGGCATTCTCGGCGAACCCGAGCTGGCCGATCAGCCCTTGTTCGCGACCAATGATTCACGCGTGCGCAACCGCGACGAGGTCGTGGCCCACCTCCAGGCGATCATGAAAACCCAGTCTTCGAAACACTGGCTCACCGAACTGGAGGCCAACAAGATCGGCTGCGGGCCGATCAACACGCTCGATCAGGTCTTCGAGGATCCCCACGTCAAGGCACGCGAGATGGTCGTGAACGTGCCCCACCCGCTGGCCGGACCGGACGGCGCGCAGCTGATCGCGAGCCCGTTGAAGCTGTCCGGGACACCCGTCGCATATCGCCATCACCCGCCTCTCCTCGGTCAGCACACGGACGAGGTCCTGCGCGATGTGCTGGGCTACGACGACGACCGAATTGCCACGCTTCGCGACGACGGCGCGATCGGCTGACCGGCATGGCCGATGAGCACATCTGCGCGGCCGATGACATCGGCGAGATGGAGGCGCGCGGCTATGTGGGCCGCGTCGACGGCATGCAGCGGAACATCTTCGCCGTGCGTCAGGACGGTGCGCTGCATCTGTACCTGAACAGATGCCCCCATGCCGGTGCCTTGCTCGATCACATCCAGGGCCAGTTCTTCACACCGGACGGCGGCTTCCTGCGCTGCGGCATGCATGGCGCGATCTTCCGGATCGAAAGCGGTGAATGCATCGACGGGCCTTGCGAGGGTGCGAAACTGACGCCGTTGGCCTTCGAGGAACGCGCGGGCGAAATTTACCTCACGGGCACGACCGCAGAGTGAAACTTCCTATTTTCGAATTTTTGTTCAGATGACACAGATATTCGAAAATTGTACAAATCACGGGAACAACTCACCGGCTGGCCGTGCATCACGACGCGTGCCCTAGCCGTGTTATGATCCAGTCAACGCCGCCGGTAACGTGCGGCTAGGGGAAAAGGAGACACCCATGAAATTTGTTCTTTATGCGGATATCCATGCGCAGATTCCGCAGATGGAAGCCGTTCTCGAAGCCGTCGACAAGGAAAATGCCGACAAGGAAATTCTGATCGGCGATCTGATCATGCTCGGCCCGCAACCCGCCGAGGTGGTTGATCACTTCATGAATGTCCGTCAGAATGTCGACATCCTGATCGGCAATCTGGACATGTGGGTGGTCGACAAGTTCTGGGAGACCAAGACGCCGAAGAACATCTATCACGAGTGGATGCTCGACATGGCCCGCCTCACCCGCGAGCGCATGACCCAGGAGCAGCTCGACTGGCTGAACAAGTTGCCGTTCGCGATGACCTACACCCCCGAGCATAACCATAATTTCCATGTGTTCCACGCGACACCGGACGAGATCGGCGATGAAGACGCCCTTCCGCCACGCCTCACCGACGACGAGATGTGGGAAAAGATCGGCGACGTCGACGCGGACGTAATGTCCTTCGGCCATATTCATGGTGGCTATGTCCGTCAGGTCCGCGACAAGACCCTCGTTTGCGCCGCCGCGGTCGGCATGAGCTGGGACGGCGATCCGCGCCCGTCCTATGCAACGGTCGAGTATCTCGGCGACGGCAAATGGGATTGTCAGACCAAGCGTGTCGATGGTGATTTCGAAGAGCAGGCGAAGCTCAACGAAAATTGCTGGATCCCCCATGGCGATCGTATCGCCAAGATGATCCGGACGGGCTACTTCTGGAACCCCGACCATATGCCTCACTAGGCCGCTCCGCGTCCGGAGTGTCGCTATGACACACACACCTGACCCAACCCCTTGGGAGGCTCAGGCCAAGGCCTTGATCCGCCGTCGCTATGCGCAGCTAGCGACGGCGGACTCGTTTCACGCGGACGCGCGCGACAAGGCACGCGCCGCCGGCGTTCCGCTGGCGTGGTTCGACGCCCTGCCGCCGCGCATTGCCGGTGTATTTTCCGGCTGCGGCTGGCCGGCCGGCACCCTGAAAAATTGGAACCACGCCATTGTGGTCGACCTGGGTTGCGGCGGCGGCCTCGACACGCGCTTTGCCGCAGAGCAATTACCCGCCGACAGCGATGTGATCGCCCTCGATCTCACGCCCGAGTTGCTGGCCCGTGTCCATGACACCGTCTCGGGCATCAACGGTGCGAATGTCCGGACACTCGCGGCTGACATGGAGCGTCTCCCGCTCGCGGATGGTGTCGTGGATGTCGTGATCGCCAACGCGTCGCTCAATCTCGCAACGGACAAGGCCGCGGCCTTCACGGAGATCGCGCGCATTCTCTGCCCCGGCGGCTGCCTGCACGCCGCTGATCTCATCCGCAGCGGGCCTTTGCCAGCCGAAATCCTGGCGGACCCCATGGCGATGGCCAGCTCGCTCGGCGGTGTTGTGGAAGAAGCGGAGTTTCGGGCGTTGCTGGCACGCGCGGGGTTTTCAGAAATCGAGTTCACCGGCCACCGGCCCTTCGGGCCGGTCTTCGCGGTCGATATCAGCGCGCGAAAATAGCCGCGCGAACAACGCCGGCACTAGGTGTCCGCGCCCTGTTTCGCGACCTGAGCGACGATCTCGTTCGCGACATTCTGCAACAAGACGCCAACGCGCTCGATCTTCGAATCATCGAGGCGCGCACGCGGGCCGCTCACCGCCAAGGCGCAGGCCGCACGCCCAAGAGGGTTGAGGACGGGTGCCGATACCGAGCGAATACCCGGTGAGCCCTCCTCATCATTGATCGAATAGCCGCGTTTCTTGATGTTCGTGAGGTCGCGCAGAAGGGATTCGACATCGGTAATCGTCTTGCCCGTATAGGCGCTCAAACGCGTATTCTTGTAGCTCGCGCGGACTTCATTGACCGGCCTGACCGACAGCAGCGCCTTGCCGAGGCTTGTCGCATGGGCATCGAAATAGGTGCCGATCTGGACGTCGGAGCGGTGCGCCCGCTCGGTGGAGACCCGGTCGGCAATAAACACCTGGATGCCTTCGAGGAAACCAAGCGCGATCGTCTCGTCGACCTCGTGCGCCAGGGTCACAAGATACGGGTGCGCGTGATGGGTGATCCGCGCAACCATGTTCGACCGGTTTCCGAACAGATGCGAGTTGTAACCGATCCAATAGCGGCGATCCTCGCCCTTGTAGGCATATCCCATGCCGCAGAGCACCTCGAGAAGCCGATGTGCGGTCGCCCGATGCAGGCCCGTCGCCCGCGCCACGTCGGACACGGCCCGCCCCTTGGTGCTGTCACCCAGATACTCAAGAATTTGAAACCCGCGCTCGAGCGACTGGTTCTTGTAAGTGGCCATACTTTCGTCCCCGTACCCCGGCCTGACAATCATGCGGCGGTTAGTTGTCGAATGTCAGATAACGAAGCTGTCTTGAAATATGAGACAAAATCGACCGGGTTTCCAGTCGTCGGCGTCGTAACTTCTGCGCGCCTACCGCCGCACCGACAAGTCGACCGGCTCGCCGGTCTCGGCCGACAGATCGGCCGCCATCGTCACATCCATCACCAGACGCGCCTCGCGGGCGTTCGCCAGCACCGGCCGGTCGAGGGCGACGGCATCGATGAAGTGGTTTGTCTCGCTGACCATCGCACCGGCAAAGACATGATCAACCGGCTCCCCGGGCATCGATGACAGCGGATAGCGTATGCCGTGTTCGGTCGTGTTGATGCTGATTTCACGGTGGGTATCATCGACAGTCAGGGCGCCTTCGGTGCCGACGATCTCGATCCAGCTCTGTGAATATTGCGGATAACCAAGCGGCAGAACCCAGCCCGACCCGGCCGTGATCGTGGTGCCGTCATCCATCGTCACCATGATCCACTGGTGGTCCGGCGTATCACTCACCTTGCTGAACAACTTGCCGGATTGCTGCGAATATACCTTCACGGGCAGACGCGGCTGCAAACACCAGAGCAGGAAGTCGATCGAATGCGTGCCGCCCATGGCTGCCGGCGACATCCGGGATCGGCCTTTGATCTTGGCGCCGATCTCGCGCGTGATGTTTCGGCTCACCAGGCAAGTCACGGGTTCGCCAATCCCGCCGGCCTTGATGGCCTTGTTGATATAGGCGTATTTCGGATCGAACCGGCGCGTGTAGCCGATTGCCAGCTTGAGGTTGCCGGCATCACACAATGCGATGGCCTCATCCGCCTCCTCCGGCGTCGGCGCCAAAGGCTTCTCGATCAACACATGCTTGCCGGCCTCCAGCGTGGCGCGAACGATTGGAAAGCGTTGGGATTCCGGGGTCGACGCGATGATCACCGCGTCGATCTGCGGGCTCGACACCAACTCTTTCCAATCCTCGGTGACCCGGACCGCGTCCGTCTCGGCCGCAATTTCGGCCGCGCGCGCGGGATTGATTTCGGCCACGTGCAGTTCATCGACGAGCGGATGTACCGCGCACGCATTGGCCCGGATACCGCCGACCCACCCGGCGCCGATCACGCCGACATTGATCCGGTTCATCGCAAATACTCCGCGCTCATGTCTGTCCCGCCCGCGCTCAGTCCGGCAGCGCGACGGATTCGCCGGTGCGCGCGGCCTCTTCGATCGCCAGGGTCACCGCCAGGGTACGTCGCGCATCTCGCGGGGTGGTGTGCGGGCTCGGCCGGCCGGTCATCAGGTGATCGAGCCACGACCGGGTCTCGCTGGCCACGGCACCCCAATAATCCCCCACCGCGAAATCCGCTGCCGAGGTGGTCTGCATGAACATCATGTTGATGTTGTGATCGGGCACATAGCTGTGCGGCGCGCCGCGATCGGTGAACAGCAGGCTGTCCTTGTTGTCGGCGTCCAGCAGGATCACACCCTCATCGCCGATGATCTCGAAACGGGAACTCTGGCCGACCGTCGGATAGGTTGCGGGCAGGACATAGCTGACACCAAGATTGACGACCGCGCCGTTCTCGAAGGTGATGATCGCCCAGGTCACGTCGGACGCCTTGTGTCCCATCGCCTTAAACACCTTCGACTGGGCACGGGCCACCACTTCGACGGGGCGGATACCCTCGAGGAACCAGCACGCCATATCCACATAATAGGTCAGCACATCGTTCACCGGCGTGGCATCCGGCGCGCGCTCGAGGATTTGCAGCAGCTGCGCGCGCGTATTGTAGACCCGGGACTGAATGCCCAGCACTTCGCCCACGCGGCCCTGCAGCAATTGCTCCTTCGCCAGCATCCATCGCCGGTCGTGGCGGCGCGAATAGCCGATCCGAAGCTCCGACCCCGTGCGGTCCGCCGCCTCGATAATGGCGTCGGCATCCTCGAGGGTCAGCGCGATCGGCTTCTCGACGAAGACCGCCTTCCCCGCCTCCAGGGCCTGGATTACCGCCTCGCGATGGTCATGCTCGGGGGTGGAAATAAACACCGCCCCGACGCGATCGTCGGTGATGGCCGCCAGGTTGTCGGTGGTGACGAGGTCCGCCCCCGTTCGCTGCGCCAGCACATCGGCCTGTTTCCGGCTCTTGTCGGAAAGCGCCAGAAACCCGACGCCGGGGTGGGTAGAAGACAGGTTGGCCCGCAACGAACCAATGCGCCCGCAACCTATAACCGCCACACCGAGTGCGTCTTGCTGCATGCCCACAGTCTCCCCCAAAAACCGGACCCTCACGTTCGCACCGGCCCGCGATACCGGTCAACGCCCGGAAATGAAAAGGCCGCCCCGATGGGGCGGCCCAATCAATCGCAATGTCGCGAATTCTTTATTCGGCTGCCGCCGACACAGGCTCGAAATCGGGAACCTCGAGCTCAGGCAGGATCTCGTTCATGAACAGCTGAAGCTCTTCCAGCATGTCTTCCTTGGGCTGCTGCGCCCAATGCCAGATCAACGTGATGTACTCACACGGTGCCTGGTCAAAGATCTTCTTCCAGCCCGCGACACATTCATCGACAGTGCCACCGATGAAGAGCTGGGAATCCTTCATGCCCTGCACCAGTTCACTGTCGTCGCCCTGCGGGAATTGCGGGAAGAACGGACCGTAGAAGTTCTTGTAGATGTCGAGATCATACTCACGCAGCTTGCGATCGAAATCCTCCGACGTCTTGGTGACGTGCGGCCAGCGCACGAGGTTCTGGTTCTGACCGAGTTGAACATTGAACCCGGCTTCGTTCGCGACCTTCTGGTAGTAGCGTGTCATCTCGATCACGCCCTTGTCCGGCATGAAGTAGGTCGGGATGAAACCGTTGCGTGCGCAATAATCGATCGATGCCTGGCTCTTCGACGCCGCGATGAACACCGGCGGATGCGGCTTCTGATAGGGCTTCGGTACCACGCAGACGCGCTGGACGCTGCCGTCCGGGCCGATTTCACCTTCGGCACCGGCATCGCGGGCGATTTCCCAGGCCGGATAACCCTCGACACCCGTCTCGTACGGATACGGCGCCTCGTAGAACTCGCCCTTCACCCGAACCGTCTCCTGGGTCCAGGCCTCGATCACCATGTTGACCCGTTCCTCGAAGATCTGCCGGTTTCGTTCGTCGGCATCGCTGCCGTCCGACACCGTGGCAGGAGAGTCCGACCACTGGCCCATCACATTGGCCCAGCGCGACTGGTAGCCGCGGGCGAAACCGACGAAGTATTTGCCCTTCGTCAGATGATCGAGGATCGCCGTCTCTTCGGCGACACGCAGCGGATCATGGGTCGCGGCGACATAGCCCAGCGCGCCCACATGGGCGTTCTCCACAAGGCTCGCCCAATAGGCGTTCAGGATGCCCGGGTTGGGGCCGACCTCGTAGCCTTCGGAATGGAAGTGATGCTCGATGGTGCCGAGGCCCCACACACCCATCTTGTCCGCGGCCTTAACGATGTCGGTCCATTCGTGGACGATGCGGTGATACATCTCGTTGTCATTGCCGAGCGGGCGCTTGGCCTTGCGGTCTTCCTCGCCGTCGGATGGGAACATCGGATAGAGCTGAACAATTACCTTGGGTTTAGCCATTTGGAGCACCTGTAAGAATGATTCAAAGACGCATTCGCGCGAAGTGAGGCGCGACCCTAACCATTCGCGCTTGTCTCGACCAATAATAGGAAACAATAACTTCTATACAGAATATCTATATGAAAACCCCGCCGCTGAATACCAGCGACGGGGCTTGATACGCGCCTTGTATCGGCGAGAAGAGTTTACTCTGCGGCCACAGCCGGGATCGGCTCAAAATCCGGAATTTCGAGTTCCGGCAGCACCTTGTCCATGAACAGCTGCAATTCCTCCATCATCACTTCCTTGGGCACCTGGGCCCAGTGCCAGATCAGCGTGATGTATTCGGAGGGCACCTGATCGAAGAGTTCTTTCCACTGTCGGATCGATTCCTCGACGGTCCCACCAATGAAGATGCCGGACTCCTCCATGCTCGACAGATACTCGGATTCATCCGCACTCTGCGGGAATTGCGGGAAAAACGGCCCGTAGAAGTTCTTGTAGATATCCAGATCATAGTCACGCAGCCGCTGGAGATACTCCTCGCGCGTTTTCGTGATATGCGGCCAGCGCACGATGTTCTGGTTCTGGCCGAGCGCGTAGTCGACCCCGTGCTTCGCGCCTTCCTCGACATACAGATTGGCCATCTCGACGAAGCTCAGCGTGTGCATGAAATAGGTCGGAATGAACCGGTTCCGGGCACAAAACTGAATCGATTCCGGGCTCTTTGACGCCGCCACCATGACCGGCGGATGCGGCCTCTGGTAGGGCTTCGGTACCACGCAAACCCGGCGTATGTTGCCCTGCTCGTCGACTTCGCCTATGGCGCCGGCCTCACGGGTGATTTCCCGGGCCGGGTAGTTCTGAACCCCCGTATCCTTGGGAAAAGGCGCCTTGTAATGATCGCCGTCGAACTCGATCGATTCCTGCGTCCAGGCCGCGATCACCTGCTCGACACGTTCCTCGAAGACCTTGCGGTTGAAGTGATCGGCCTCGCTCTTGTCCGAAACCGTCGCCTCCGCGCCCGAGAACTGGCCCAGGATATTCGTCCAGCGCGCCTGGTAGCCGCGGGCAAAACCGACGAAGAACTTACCGTCGCACATGTGATCGATGATCGCGGTTTCCTCGGCCACCCGGATCGGATCCTGGGTCGCCACGACGTAACCGAGCGCGCCGATATTGGCGTTCTTCACCAGGGTGGACCAGCGCGCGTTCAACACACCGGGATTGGGACCGACTTCGTAGCCTTCCGAATGAAGGTGATGCTCGATCGTGCCGAGCCCCCAAACCCCCATCTCGTCGGCCTCGACGACCACCTCGTCCCATTCGTGCAGGATCTTGTTGTACATCTCGGAATTGTTTCCCAGAGGGCGCTGAGCCTTGCGGCCCTCCTCACCATCCGACGGGAACATTGGATACAGCTGCAGAATTACTTTCGGTAACGCCATTTGAATTTCCCTCATCCCATAATTGACCAAGAACCAACCGCACCAATGCGATGGCCACCTGAACGACGAGAGAAACCCTAAAAATTTTATGGGATATGCGCTAATAGTAAGGTTCGATACTTTTTATAGCTTCCGAATATAGGGCAGCCATGGACCTTCGCCAGATTCGTTCCTTCGTCGCGGCCTACGAAGAAGGCAGCATCAATCGCGCGGCGAATCGTCTGAACACCGCACAACCGAGCCTCAGCGTGCAGTTACGTAGTCTCGAAGAATCCCTCGGCGTGAGCCTTTTTGAAAGGCACCCGCGCGGCGTACGCGCAACGCCGGAAGGCAACCGTTTCTATGAGCACTGCCTGGGTATTCTGGGGAGTGTCGAAAATGCCGAACAGGATATGCACGACTGGTCCCACGGTGATTCGGGTTCTCTCCACATCGGCCTGATCCCGACAGTCACCAAAGGCGCGCTACCGCACATCCTGCCCGATTTTACGGCCGACCTGCCCAACGTACAGATACGTGTCGTCGAGGCGTTTAGCGGCACGCTGACCGATTGGGTGGTCGACGGCCAGCTCGACTTCGCGGTCGTCACACGTCCGGCCAGCCAGACCGGCCTGGAAATGCGGGTGCTGTCGACCGAACAACTGGCGCTGGTATCGGGGCCGCGCAGCAGTTTCGAACATCTTCGGCCCGTCAAACTGCACGAGTTGCCCCCGATCAAACTCGTCATGCCCTCCCCGCAACACAGCCTGCGCAGCATGCTCGAGCAGTACATCCAACTGGGGAACATATCGGTCGAAAACCTGATCGAAATGGATGGCCTCTTCGGCGAGCTGGATTTCATTCGCAACTCGGACTGGTCGGCAATTCTCCCCATCTCGACCGTGATCGCCGACCTTGGAAAGGGAGAATTGGTCGTCAATCCGATTGTCGAACCGCTCACGACCTTCGAGTTTTTCCTGGTGCATCAGACCCGCCACCCCCTGCGCCAACCCGCGCGCGAACTCGTGGGACGCCTGGAATCCACCCTGCAAGGGAATGCCGCCGCGTGGCGGAAGCTGACGGATTCCGATGCCTAACTCGTACCGGCCGGCACTTGGGCACCATAAAGGCTTGTTATAGCTGCAGCGCCTCGCCAAGCTGTTTGAGTTATGGATTTCCGTCAGCTTGAACAGTTCGTCGCCGTTTACGAGGAAGGCAGCTTCTCGCGCGCCGCACGGCGTGCGAACTGCACCCAGCCCGGGCTTTCCGTGCAGATCCGGAACCTCGAAAACGAGCTGGGTGTATCTCTTTTCACCCGCAACCGGCGCGGTGTGCAGCCGACCGTCGCGGGCAAACGCCTGTATGCCCGCGGGCTTTCGATCCTCAACTCGGTGGCCGACACCGAGATGGCGGTCCGAGAGCTGGCGGGCAACGTCACGGGCGCGATCACGGCCGGCACCGTCCCGTCGGTCTCTCGCAGCGCACTGCCCGCAGCACTCTCGCGGTTCACCGAAGCCTATCCCGATGTGGAACTGACCCTCGACGAGGCCTATGGCGGCACCCTGACCGAACGCGTGGCCGCAGGAGAGCTGGATTTCGCCGTGGTGACCAGTGCTGTAAAACACGAAGGCATAGAGGTAACGTTGCTCGCCGAGCATGAACTGGCACTCGTTTCAGGCCCGGGATCCGGACTTCGGCCCTTCGAACGGATCCGGTTGCAGGATTTGCCGCCCCTGCGCCTGGTCCTCCCGACCCAACGCCATGCGATCCGGCGCATGATCGACAGCCAGATCGCGCGCGCCGAACTGACCGTGGACGCGATGATCGAATCCGACGGCCTCAACACCACGCTCGAGTATATTCGCCATTCCGGATGGTCCACGCTGACTGCGGTAGCCTCGGTCATCGACGCAGCGGATACCGGCGCGCTGATCATTAATCCGATCGTGCGTCCCAAGGCGCCCGTGGAGTATTATCTGGTGCGCCAGACGCGGCGGCCGCTGACCGGCGCGGCGGCGCGTTTCGTAGACCTGTTGCGCGAGGAACTCGCCGCGATCATGGGGCGTTGGAAAGAATTGTCGAACAATAAATAGTGTTTATAATTAGTAATTTAGGGGATTAACTTCATGTCGAACGGAATCGACGCCCAGCGGGTAATTGTAACCGCCGGCGGCTCGGGCATCGGTCGCGCAATCGTCGACCGTTTCGTGGCCGGCGGCGCGCGGGTGCACACCTGCGACGTACAGCAAGAACTCCTCGATGGCGTCATTGCCAGCGATGACCGTATAAGCGGCAGCCTCGCCGACGTGGGAGAGCCGAAAGACGTCGAGGAAATGGTCGCCGCCGCAGTCGAGGTGATGGGCGGGATCGACGTGCTGGTGAACAATGCCGGTATCGGCGGCCCACGTGCAGCACTCGAAGACATCTCCTACGCCGATTGGGACCGCACGATCGGGGTCAATTTGAACGGCATGTTCTACTGCATCAAGAACGTCGCCCCCCACATGAAGGCCCAGAAATCAGGCTGTATCGTCAACATCTCGACCGCGTCGGCCAAGGTGGCCCTGCCCATGCGCTCGCCCTATGTGGCGTCGAAGGTCGGCGTGCTGGGGCTGTCCCACACCGTGGCGCGCGAATACGGCCCGTTTGGTATCCGCTGCAACACGATCCTGCCGGGCTTGATCGACAACGCGCGCGGCCGGGGGATCGTCGCCAACCAAGCCGCCGAGCGCGGCATCTCCGTCGAAGAGCGCGAGGCGGAGTTCCTCGAATTCATCTCGCTCAAATGCTGGATCGACCCCACGGAAGTCGGCGATCTCGCGGTGTTCCTGGCATCCGACGCCGGCCGGCACATCACCGGCCAGGAAATCGGCATGGACGGCAACGTCGAGTGGGAAATTTAGGGCCGAAGGCCCAACACCAACATGCCCCTGCTTGATTTAACCCCGTTCCAGTATGCCTTCGCGTTTTTCGCCCTCTTCCTGGGCGGCGCGGTGAAAGGCACGGTCGGGCTGGGCATGAAGATCGTGGTGCTGGGCCTGCTGGCGACCATCGTCGAGCTGCCCGTGGCGATCGCGATCATCATTCTGCCGGCCGTCACCACCAACATCTGGCAGGTGTTCGGCGGCCCGCCACTTCGCGAGACCCTGCGGCGCACCTGGAGCCTGTTCGTGATGGTCTGCGTCGGCGTGTGGTTCGGCACCGAGATTCTCGCCGCCTCGAACCCCGCACATCTGGCCGTCCTTCTGGGCATTCTGCTGATCATCTATGCCGCCTACGCGCTGTTCACGCCGCGCATTCCGTCGCCCGGGCGCCACGAGACGTGGATGTCGCCGGTCATCGGCGGAATTACGGGGATTGTCGGGGGCATGACCGGGTCCGACGTCATGCCCGGCGTACCCTATATGCAGGCGATCGGGCTCTCGCGCGACATGCTGATCCAGGCGATGGGAATCCTGTTCCTGCTCGGCTCCACGATGATCGCGATCTCCTTCACCTACCGGGGACTCCTGACGGCCGAAATCGGCGTCGCGTCGGCGCTTGGGTCACTGCCCACGCTCGGCGGCTACTATCTGGGTGCCAAGGTCCGCAGCCGCATCCCCGAGGCGCAGTTCCGCAAACTGCTGCTGGCCGCGCTTTTCCTGCTGGGTATCTACATCGTGATGACCAACCTGACCTGAAGCTGCGCTTCGGAATTGCGTTTGGGATCGGAATCACTATATTTAACCAAATGGTTTAATATAGAGGAACAGCCGATGGCTCACCTGCATGACGACAGGTTTCCGAACGAAACCGACGACTACCGCGCCGCCCGCGACACCCTGCTGACGGCGGAAATGGAGCTTCGCGCGAAGGTCGAGGAGGTCGCCGCGTTGCGGCGTGCCCTGCCGCTCGGTGGCGCGTTGAAAGAGGATTACCTGCTGTCGGAAGGCCCGGCGGACCTGTCCACGGACGACGCCGAGGTCCAGACGCGCTTCTCGACGCTGTTCGCACCCGGCAAGGACACACTGATCGTGTATTCGTTCATGTACCCGGAAGGCGGCAATCCCTGCCCCGCCTGCACGTCGCTGATCGATGGTCTCGACGGCCTGGCGCCACATGTCACCGATCGGGTGAACTTCGCCGTCTTCGCCAAGACGCCGATCAACGTGTTCCGCGACTGGGCGCGTGCGCGCGGCTGGCGGAACGTCCGCCTCCTGTCGACCAACGCCACCAGCTACAACAGCGACTACGTGACCGAACGCGATGGTGAGAGCCAGATCCCGATCATCAACGTCTTCAGGCGTACCCCGGATGGTATTTTCCATAGCTGGGGCTCGGAGCTGTTCTACGCGCCGGCCGCCGAAGGCCAGCACCCCCGTCACGCCGATATGATTTGGCCGGTCTGGAACCTGCTCGATATGACACCCGAGGGGCGCGACGGCTGGTTCCCCCGGAATTCCTACGACTGATCGCGCGAAGAGGAGATTGAAGATGAGCCACAAGATCAAAGGCGGCTGTCAGTGCGGGGCGGTGCGTTACAGCACCGACGCCGAACCCATGGTCACGTTCAACTGCCACTGCACCCACTGCCAGCAGGCGAGCGGCGCGCCCTTCACGACCGCGGTCGCGGTGCAACGGGAAAACATGACCATCTCGGGTGACGTGATTGAACACACCCAGACATCCGATCTCGGGACCCTCGTCCACCGCTTCTCCTGTGCCAAGTGCGGCGCCTATGTCTATGGAATCAGTGATGGTTTCGGCGCGACCGCCGTCAACGCCGTGACCCTGGACGACGCCAGTTGGGTCGAGCCGCAGATGGAGGTTTATGTCTCCAGCGCCCAACCATGGACACATATGGACCCCGCACTGCCGAAATTTGATAAACTGCCGCCGATGGAAGAAAGCTGAGGATTTCCCATGTCAAAGAAGATCGAAGGCGGCTGCCTGTGTGGCGCCGTTCGTTACGAGAGCGACGCCGAGCCGCTGTTCGCGGTGAACTGCCACTGTCGCCATTGCCAGATGACCAGCGGCAGCACGCATATCCCCGGGATCGGGCTGCCCGCGGCAGCGTTCTCCCACACCGGGGATGTCACCTGGTACAAAATCCAGAACGACCGCGGCGGCCAGTCGATGCGCGCCTTCTGCCCCACCTGCGGGACCCCGATCATGGGTCAGATCGAGGGTGAGGAAATCCTGTTTCTGCACGTGATCACGCTGGACGACCCGGGCGGGTTCGCCCCGCAGATGGATATCTTCGAATCCAGCGCCCAGCCCTGGGACCGGTTCGACGATACCCTCCCGCGGTTCGCCAAAATGCCGCCGATGGGCGAATAACGGCTCCTAATTTATCAACTGATAAATTACTAATTTATCCAGCGATAAATAAGCCGGCCGCAAACCCCTCATCGAGGGTGAAGTTGGCGCCGTAGATCGGATTGCCGGTCTTCGGCGACGCCAGGAACAGCGCCGCATTGGCCATCTCTTCTGTCGAGGAATATGTCCGGCCCGACGGGGTCAGCATTTCCATGAAGTCGAGCACCGGTTTGAGCTCCGGATCGGTGCGGATGTCCTCGTTCATCGGGCTCGCGGTGTTGCCCGGCGAGATCGAGTTCACATGGATGCCCGAGCGCGACAGCTCGACGGCCATGCACTTGGTCAGCATGATGATCCCGGCCTTGGTCGCGCAGTACATGCCGTAGGACGGCAGCGCCACCAGGCCCGCGACCGACGCCATGTTGATGATGTTGCCGCGTTTGCGCGACACCATGTGCGGCGACACCGCGTTGATCATGTTCCACTGGCCCTTGAGGTTGATATCGACCATGCGGTTCATATCGACCGGCTTCGTGTCACCCGCGGGTGTCGGGTAGAAGACGCCCGCCGCGTTCACCAGAATATCGATCTTGCCGTGATTTTTCAGAACCTTCGCCACGGTGGCCTCGGCATCCTTGGGCTTGGTCACGTCACAGACATAGCCCTTCGACTTGCGCTTGAGCTCCTTGGCGACCTTGTTGGCCTTGCGGATGTTCGAGCTGGCGATCACGGCACAGGTCGCGCCCTCCGATGCGAACTTGCGTGCGATCGCCTCGCCGATGCCCGACGAGCCACCGCTGATCAGTGCCACCTTGTTTCTGAGTTCCATGGTCTTTCCCTTCGCTCTGCTTGTCCGTGATCAATATCCGGCCGAAACGCCTTCATCCATGAGCAACATCGCGCCGTGCGCGGCCCGTGCATCGTCGGAGCACAGGAACAGGATCGTGCCCGCCATCTCGCGCGGGTCGGCGAACGGCCTGTTGCTCAACGTCTTTTCCTTGATGGTCTCGTAAATCTCCGCGTACTCGGCCTCGGTGCGCACATTCTCGTTCATCGGGGTCGCGGTGTTGCCGGGTGCCAGGCAGTTCACGTTGATATCGTGGGGTGCGAGGGCTGCCGCGAGCGAGCGGGTCATGTTGATGACCCCCGCCTTCACGGCGGAATAGACGATGTAGTTGCTGCGCCCGGCTGTCCCGGCCGCCGAGCCGAGATTGACGATCTTGCCGCCGCCGGAGGGGATCATCTGCTGCGCCACGGCGTTGCACATGAAGAAGCAGCCCTTGAGGTTGGCGTCACACATCTCGTCGAACATGGACTCATCGGTCTCGCCGATCCGGGTCGGGTAAAAGACCCCGGCCGCGTTCACCAGCACATCGATCCGGCCGAACCGGGCCATGACGTCCGCCACCAGCTTGTCGACCTGGGCGACGTCGCCGACGTCGCACGCGAACGGCTTGGCATTCCCCCCGCATCGATCGACGGTCGCCTGCGCGCGATCCAGAGACGAACTCGCCACCACGGCGACCTGCGCGCCCTCTTCGGCGAAACGCACGCAAGTTTCGGCACCAATTCCCGACGAACCACCCGTTACCAGCGCTACCTTGCCTTCAAACCGCATGCTCATTCCCCAAAAGCTCAAATCGCCGCGTAAGCAGCATCGATCAGCGGCCCGCCGAACGGGCCGGTGTTGGCGATCGGCGCCATCCGGTTGCCACAATAGCTGAACCCGAGACCGCGATCAGGGTCACCGAAACCAATCGCCCCGCCGATTCCCGTGTGTCCGAAATTCTTGCGCCGTCCGCCGAATGGAAACGCGTCACACGACAACATGAACCCGCAGCCGAACCGGAACGGCCGGTTGGTCATCCGGTCCATATCGTCCCAGTGCTCGCTGATCGCGTCGGCAATCAGCTCTTTCGACAGAAGCTGCCGGCCGTCGATCGTGCCGTCACCGGCAAGCCCGCTGTAGAGCTTTGCGATGGCACGCGCGTTGCCATGACCGTTGGCCGACGCGAACGAGCCGCGGACCCAGCCTTCTGAATTGAAGTCTTCGTCGCGCGGCATGGGATTCCATGCCCGTGTCAGGGGCGATTCTGCGTCCCCCTTGATGCCGTCACGCGACGGCGTGCCGGGCGTTTCCACGAAGTCGGCGCGCCGGGCCGCCTCGGCGTCGTTGAGACCGATGTGATAGTCGATGCCAAAGGGATCGGCGATGTCCTCGCGCCAGACATCACCGACACCCCGTCCGGTCACGTGACGGATGAGGCCATGCAGAAGTGGTCCGTAGGTAAACGAGTGATAGGACCCGGCCGTGCCTGGCTCCCACTCCGGGGTCGCGTCTTCGAGCGCGCGTTCGACCGGATAGTCATCCCACAACGAGCCTGCGGGCGCACCATCGGCAAAGATCACGCCCGACTGATGGGAAATCAGGGTCCGGACCGTCATCGTCTCCTTGCCGTTTTTTCCGAATTCCGGCCAATAGGTGGCAACCTTCTCTTCCAGATCGACCATTCCGGTGCCGACGAGCCGGAGCAGCGCGATCGCGGCACAGGCCTTGGTGACCGACATCATGCAAGTGATGGTGTCCGCCTCCCATGGCCGGGTCCGCGCCGCGTCCCGGTAGCCACCCCACAGATCGACCACGGCCTCGCCGTCTATGCAGACGGAAACACATGCGCCGAGTTCATCACCACAAACCGGATCGCCCTCGTTCATGTTGCGCCGAAACGCGTCCTCAACGGCCGCAAACTTCGGGTCGCAGTGACCCGAAACAGGAATATCACTCATGATGTTGCCTCCGCTCGCAAATCGTCCGTTTCCTTGCTCAACAGGGCACCATCCTCGGCCAGTGCAACGCCGTACACCTCGCGAGCGCGGTCCCGGCTGACGAAGCCCTCCGCCACCTGGTAACGCACAAGCTCCGGATCGCGCTCCGCAGGCGGCCCGAAGCCGCCCCCGCCGCATGATCGCGACACGATCATCTCGCCGGCGTCCAGATGGACCTGGCCGACGCGCGGCACTTCTTCTTCCGCGCCATTCGCCGTCAGCTTTTCCTGGCCCGCATTTGCACCGCCGAGCCCGCCGTTGACCCCCTTGGGCCCGTTGATCGTGCCGTCCGAATTGTAGATCAGGGACATGGTTCCAACCCGCGGGCCGTAGACCGCGAAACCCTGGGGCGCGCCACAGGTCCGACCTGCACCCTCGGTGTCGGGGATGAACCCGCGGGCATGGACATAGATCGGCAGACGCAGTTCGTCGAGCTCGACGGAATCCAGGAAACACATGCCGGCATTGCCGACATGGCCGATGGTCCACCAGGCGTCTGTTTTCGCGGACGCCGCACCGTTCGTGCGACCCAGGAACACCTGGTTGATATACGGCTTGCCGGTTTCGGGGTTCACCCCCGACACCACCGCCGCGGCCGGCGGGCTCGAGGCGCCACATTCGGCAAGTCCGATATCTTCCGAAATCTTGGCCATCGAGGCCTGGACCGAGTTGGAAACACGGTCGGCGACGTTCGTGGTCGCGGCCGAACAGCTGGTGGGATGCCTGGGGATACCGACGACGCAATCGTCACGCAAATCCACATCGATCCGACGGAACGCACCGGCGTTCTTGGGCACCGTATGGTCGATCGAATTGAACACGCCGACCATCGCGGCGGTCCGCGAGCAACCCTCGGACAGGTTAAGGCCGCAGGGCATCGCGTCGGGATTGTCACGCAGATCGACCCGCACACGCGCCGCCTCGGGATCGACGGCAACGGTCACGTTGATCTTGACCCCTTCCTCCGGCGTGCCCGGTATCGGGTCGTGGGTACTGGAATGAGATGCACTACCGGCCGGAAGCTCGCGCAAAGCCGACACCATGCGCGCCTCGGAATAGTCGAAAAACTGCCCGGCGAAGGCGTCGAGCCGATCCCAGCCGACATCTTCTCCCAGGGCCATGAGCTCACGTTCGCCGATCCGCGCCGCGCCGATCATGGCCAGATAGTCCCCCCACCATTGACCGGGCACCCGGATCCGCATCTGGCACATGCGCACGATGTCGTCGATGTTCTGATAGTCGCGTTGAATCTGGACCGCGGGAAAAATCAGTGCGCCTTCCTCATAAACATCGCGTGCCCGCGCGTGATAGGTGGTCGGAATCGAGTTGCCGATGTCCGCCTGATGGGCCTTTGCGGCAAGCGTAAAACGATGAACACCGGCGTCGTCCAGGACAGGCACCAGGATCGTGTGATCGGCGGGATGCGAACACCCATGATAAGGCGAATTGTGCAGGAAGGCGTCGCCGCGCTTCAGGTCCGGGTGCACCTCGCACATCCAGGCCGCCATGATATCCGGGCCCGACAACACATGGATCGGCAGGCTCTCGGTCGCGGTGAGTAACTCATGGTCCGCGGTCACGATGCAGCAGGAGAAATCCCGGGCCATGTTGAGGACGCCGGAACGGCCGGTTCGCAGCAGGGTGTTGGCCATCTTCTTGACGATGCCGTCGAGCCGGTTCGACAACAGCGCAAGCTGGACCCCGTCGAACGATTCTCCATCCGTGGCTTCGCCGACCCTATCCATCAGGCGGTCATTTCAGTGCGCAGTTTCGTCGTCGCGGCGGCATCAACTTTGCCCACCGCATCCAGAACCACGCCATAGACGCTGCGCGCGCGCTCGGCCGAGACATAATCCTCAAGCACATCGCGCGCGACCGACTCTGGATCACGCTCGGTCGGCGTGCCGTAACCGCCCCCGCCGCAAGACTGGGAGCTGATCAATTCGCCGGCGACTAGGGTCACCACGGCGCAGTTCGGCAAGTCTTCTCGTTCGTTGTTGCGGGTGATCTTGTACTGACCGGATACCGACCCGCCGAGGCCGCCGCGAACACCCTTGGGGCCGTTGATGCCGCCGTCGCTGACATAGGCGATATCGAGGTTACCGACGCGGGGTCCGAATTCGGTGTAGGCGGAACGGGCACCACAAAACTGTCCCGCGCCTTCCGTGTCCGGCGCGAAGGTGCGCGTCTTGACGAAGATCGGCTGACGGAGCTCGTCGAGCTCGATGGAATCCTGATAGCAAAGCCCGCCATTGCCGACATGGCAGATCGACTGCCAGCAGTCGGCCTCCGGCGCGCCCGCGCCCCCGGTGAGCCCGAGGAACACCTGGTTCACGAAGGGCTGTCCGGTCTCGTCATTCATTCCCGACACCACACCGACGGCCGGCGGAATGATCGCGCCGCATTCAGCAAGCCCGAAGCCATCGGCAATTTCCGCGATTGCGGCCTGGGTCGGATTGGCAACCCGGTCGGCAATATTGGTCGTGGCGGCAGAACATGACGTCGGATGCTTCGGAATGCCGCAGACTGAATCCTCTCGCAACAAAACTTTGATGCGCCGGAACGAGCCCGCGTTTTTGGGCACCGAATGATCGATCGAATTGAACACACCAACCATCGCCGCCGTGCGCGCGCAGGCCTCCGATAGGTTCAGACCGCAGGGCTGGGCATCGGGGTTGTCCATCAGATCAACGGTGACTTCACCGCCGTCGGGATCGATCGTCACCGTGCTGGTGATCATGATCCCCTCTTCCGGTGTCCCGGGGATCGCGTCATGGGTCGAGGTGCGGGTGGCGGACCCGGCCGGCAACTGTCGGATCGCCCCGACCATGCGCTCCTCCGAATAGTCGAACCATTGCTCGTTGAACGCCTCGAGCGTGTCCCAACCGACTTCGCGTCCGAGCGCAAGCAACTCGCGCTCGCCGATCCGGGCTGCGCCGATCATCGCCAGATAGTCACCCCACCACTGATCGGGCACACGGATTCGCATGCGGCACATCCGCACGATGTCCATGTTGTGCTCGTAATTTTCCTGCACCTTCACCGCAGGAAAGATCAGCGCGCCTTCCTCGTATACGTCGCGCGCCGTGCCGTGGTAAGTGGTCGGGATCGAGTTTCCGATATCCGCCTGATGGGCCTTTGCGGCCATGGTGTACCGGTGAATGCCGTCATCATCGATGACGGGTATCAGGATCGTGTGATCCGCCGGATGGGAACAGCCGTGATAGGGCGAATTGTGCAGGAACGCGTCCCCCCGTTTCAGGTCGGGGTGATATTCCTTCATCGTCGCGGCCATCATGTCCGGCCCCGAAAGAACGTGGATCGGCAGGCTCTCGGCCACGGCCGCGAGCTTGTCGTCGGCGGTCAGAATGCAGCAGGAAAAATCGCGCGCGATGTTGAGCACACCGGAACGCCCCGTGCGCATCAACGTGTTGCCCATTTTTCGCGAGATACCCTCGAGCCGATTGGACAGGAGTGCGAGTTTTACGCCATCAATTTTGTCAGCCATCTGTCGCTCCTCCTATTTCGCCGCCGGGGCGACGCCGGGAACGATCGAAACGCTTCCCGATTCCCTCCGCTCTGCCGTCGCACCGGGATCAACCACCACTGTCGTGAACGGCGATTCTATGATCGCCGGCCCGGGTAGCGTCTCGCCGGCCTTCATCGCCTCGAACCTGCGGACCGTCGCATCCACATACCCGGTTTCCGCAAAATACACCTTGCGCGTACCGTCAGCTGACGCGGCCTCTTCTGCCGCTGCGAGCGAACCGCTTTCGGTTTCCTTCAGCAGGCATTTGACCGATGCGGTCCAGCCCACGACTTCGATGCTCGATTCCGGGTCGTTGATCGCGAAGATATCCTCGTGAACCTTGTGGAATTCCTCGACGAGAGCTGCCACGTCGGCATCGCTTTCGAACCGGGGGGACGCGAGCGGCACCTCGATCTCCCAGACCTGTTCGGGATAGCGCGCCTCGGCGAAAAACTCGATCGTCTGGCTGATCGAACCCGCACCCGGGCCATTGATGAACGCGTTACACCTGGCTTCGAGCCCATCAAGAATTTGATTGACGCCCGCGGCGTCAAAAGCCTCCGACGTGGCAAAGAATGTCCGGGTGTATTGCGAATGAAGATCGGACATCATCGCACCGGCCGCACTCAGCGCGGCACCCACTTCCGGGATCACCACGCGCTCACTGCCGAGACGCCGACCGATTGCCGTCGAGTTCAATCCGGCCGCACCGCCGCCGCCGATCAAAATCGCGTCGCGTGGGTCGATGCCCTGATTGACGGTGATGTCGACGATGGCCTGCACCATGTTCTCGGTCGCGATCGCGATGATCGCCGCGGCCGCATCCTCAAGCCCGATCCCCATGGGCTTCGCGACATCGCGTTCAATCGCGCCACGCGCGGCCTCGAGGTCGAGGCCCATCGATCCGCCGAGAAAGAACTCGGGATCGAGATAGCCGAGTACGAGCGAGGCGTCGGTCACGGTCGGCTTGTCGCCCCCCTGCCCGTAGCAGGAAGGCCCGGGCACCGCGCCCGCACTCTGTGGCCCGACATGCAGCATGCCGCCGTCATCGACCCAGGCGATGGAGCCACCCCCGGCACCAATTGATTTCACATCCACTGACGGAAAGCCGGTCATATGCCCGCGATAGGGTTGGCCGATCCATGTCTCACGGGTCCAGGGAATGCGTCCGCGGCGCACCAGACTGACGTCATAGGTCGTGCCGCCCGTATCGGCGATGACCGCCGTGTCCGAGCCTTCGTCCTCGCGGGCAAAATAGCGCCCGGACACCGGCGCCATCGACGGCCCGGAATTGATCAGATGGATCGGGTGTTCGGCGACATCGACCGCGTCCATCATGCCGCCCTGGGACGTGACGATCAGCACGCGTCCGCCGAAACCGGCATCCGAAAGGCGGCCAGTCAGATTGTGCATATACGCACTCATCAACGGCTTGAGCGACGCGTCGATGGCCGCCGAGGACGCACGCCGATACTCACGCAGAGAAGGATTCAGTACATGGGAAAGCGTGTAGGGAACACCCGGCAAATGCTGCTCGATCAACTCACCGACCCGGTCCTCATGGGCGGAATTGATGATCGACCACAACAGGCAGACCGCGACCGCTTCGACGTCTTTCGACTTGAGCTCTTTGAGGATTTCCACCACCCGACCTTCATCGAGCGGTGCCATTTCGGATGCATCCGACAGAATGCGACCCGGCACTTCATATGACAGCGCGCGCGGCAAATAGGGCTGCGGATAGGGAACCGTGAAATTGAACGGCTCCATGCGCCCGCCTTCGCGGAACACGAGGATATCGCGATGGCCCTCGGTGGTCAGGAATGCTGTTTTGGCAGTGTTCCCGGTCACGATCGCATTGATCGCGTGGGTCGTGCCGTGAATGAACAGGTCGCCCTTTGCGAGGAGCGCATCCAGACCAAGACCAAAATCGTCGGCGGCGAGTTTCAAACTGTCCAGGACACCGTTGATCGGATCTCCCGGCGTGGTTGAGGCCTTGTACATATGAAGACCGTTGTCATCGTCCTCAACAATCAGGTCGGTAAATGTTCCGCCCGTATCGACAGCAAACCGCATCGTAGCCCTCTTCCCCACGGTGCCTTTAGTGCATGCACGTGCGTCCGGCACCGTAGGACGCCCGCATCAGGGTGTCAGATTAACAGGCGGTTTGCAGCACAACCAAGTTTAATTAATGGCCATTAAGTAACTATACTCGTCGCCAACGGAGGTGGCCGAATGGCCCAAGTGCGAAAACGTTCACGCAGTGCCGGCGAGACCAAGGCCTTGATCATCCAGGAGGCTGCCAAATTGTTTGCGTCGCGCGGTTATGAGCGAACCAGCCTGGGGGCGATCGCGAGCGCGATCGGCATCAGCGCACCCGCGCTCTACTATCATTTCGATTCCAAGGACGAGATTCTATACGCGACGCTGGAGAACACCCTGGTTCAATTGAACCTGATGTCCGCGGAAGGGGTCACGGCGGCCGGCCCCTCGCCCGTCGCGCAGTTGCGAAGCTTCGTGCGCGCCCATGTCCAGCACGACGTCGGCAATGTGGACATCATGCCGATGCTCAATGCCGGCCTCTATAACGTCGACCAGCTCATCGGCGGGCTTCCGGCGACCCGGCGGCGCAAGCTCATACAGATGCAACGCAGTTTTCTCGACAGGCTCAGGGAAATACTCAACACGGGCAAGAAGGATGGTGTGTTTGCGTTCGAGAACACCACCACCACCGCATTCGCGATCATTGGTATCGTCGATTTCGCCGTCTACTGGTTCCGCACCGAAGGCGCACTTACGGTCGAGGACCTGGCCGACCAGTATGGCGATCTTGCAGTCCGTATGGCTGGTGCCGCGCGTGTCTCCTGACGCCTAGGCGTCAATGAAACCGAGAACAGATTCGACGAACGCATCCTTGGCCTGAATTTGCGGGCAATGGCCGCAATCGGGAATCTCGACCAAGGTCGCACCGGCGATGCCCTGATGCAGGGCATAGGACATGGCCGGCGGTGTCGTGGCGTCGTCCAATCCAATCATCACCATTGTCTCGTTCGCGATCCCGCCGATCTCATCAGCCATTTCCACATTTGCCAAGGCGCGCGCCGTCGCAGCGAAAGCCGCCGGGTTGGCTGTTGCGAGGGCGGACTTGCGCTCGGCGATCACGTCGGGATTGGCATCGATATAGGGTTGCGGGAACATGCGCAGGATCGCCGCATCAAGGACGGCGTCCATACCGTCCGCTTCCACCTTTTCCGCGAGAATATGCAGCGGCTTCTTCGCCGCTTCGGGAAACCCCGGACCCGTGTCGGCGAGGATCAGTTTGCCGAAGCGATCACCATGGTGAATGCCGAGCGCCACACACATGAAACCACCCGCGCCGTTGCCCAGCACGGACGTATCTTCCGGCAGACCGGCGGCATCCATCACCCCGGCAAGAAAGTCGGCGAATTCACGCACATCGGGATTTGCATTGGCCAACGGCGGCGTGGCGCCATAACCCGGCAGATTGGGCACCGTGACCCGGTGGTTCGCCGCCAGCTCAGGCAATGCCCGGTCGAACGCCGTGCGTTCGGCGAGCAATGAATGAACCAACAAAAGGTCAGGCCCTTCTCCGGCCTGAATGACATCAGCGTTCGCCACGTCCAGTTGACGTACGTCCATAAAACTTCCCCCAAAAATTTCTTGATTGTTGTCGTCGGTCAGCAATCCTGGTTCAGAATCGCCTCGGCCATCGAAGCGCCGTCTTCCTGGCCAACCGGTGAAGGGCCGAGCCAGACCATAAGGATATCGGCATCCTTGCCATCCAGCGCGACCAGGGTGTGGGCCATCGTGCTATCGAGATAGGCGCTGTCCCCCTTGTCCAGGCGCACCGGGCTGTAATGCTCGGTATGCACTTCGATGGCACCGTTCAGCACAAAGAAAAATTCCTCGCCGGAGTGACTAACCATGCCGTCGAGGGGGCTGGGTTCATCGGCCTTGACCCGTTCGATCAGCGGCGTCATGCGCTTGCGCCGCAGCTCGGAGCACAACGCGTACATATCGTATTTCGGCGTCGACCGAAAAACCGTGTCCGACTTGCGACTGAAGGTCATGCGTGCCGAAACATTTCCCTCATCTTCCTTCAGCGTCACCAGATCGCCGAGCGAGATCTGCAGGCCCTCGGCCAGGCGCATCAGGTTTGCAAAGGTCGGCGAGACCTGGTCATTTTCGATTTTCGACAGGGCGGAAATGGACAAGCCCGTCGCCTCCGAAACTTCGGCCAGAGTGTTGCCTTGTGCTTTTCGAAGTGCACGCACCTTGGTTCCGAGCGTCGGCCCGTTGACCGATCCGTGTTCGGTCCGCAAATCGTCCATGCCACTTCTCCCGCTATTCCTGCGCTCACCTAACAGCGCGACTCGTCACGTCACAACCACCAGGACGTCACAACTGTCGGGTCAAAACGTTCAGGCCACGCCGCTATGCCGAATCAAACGGCCATCACAAAAACGCATACCACAGCTAAAACCCCTCTAATTCGGTGTATTTTCGTAGTTTAAGAAAACTTTTCCTATAAGACAAAAGTGGTGTAACGTTTTGCCTAGGTCGTCGCAGATGAGCGACCGTCAAAAACTTGCCTAGCGCATACAAATTCATTCGGCAGGAACTGGGAGGAAGTGAACTATGAAAATCGGTAAGACAGAATTGACGCGTCGTGACGCGCTCAAAACCGGCGCAGCCGCTGCGGCAGTTGGTGCTGCCAGCACGGGGATGGCCGGCAAAGCCTTCGCCGGCTCGGAAGAAAATGCCGTCATCGCGGCTGCAAAGAAAGCTGTACCGGGCGGTCAGGATATTACTGGCATCATCTGGTCGAACTACCAGGTCGCCCTTTCCGGCCCGTCCAAGGAATTCGGTGACGCGACCGGGATCGACCTGAAGAAAATCCAGGACATCTCGACGTTCGAAATTCCGCAGCGTGCGATGGCCGAAGCGCTTTCGAAATCGCCCGAGTTCGATATCTTCCACGTTGACTCGAACATGATCCCGTCGCTGGCTTCTGCCGGCCTTCTGGAGCCGCTGGACCAGTATCTCGATGCCGCCGGCGTCAAGATCAACGCGGTCGGCAACTTCGGCGAGTTCATGACCTACAAGGGCAAGACCTACGGCGTTCCGACGGACGGCAACGTGCATGTCCAGTTCATCCGTAAGGACCTGTTCGAGGATCCCGACGAGCGTAAGGCCTTCGCCGACAAGCACGGCCGCGAGATGACCTGGCCGGAGACGTGGGAAGAAGAGCTTGAGCTCATGAACTTCTTCACCCGCCCGGAAGACAATCTCTGGGGTTCGGCGAACCTGCGTGATCGTGGTTCCTCCCTCGCTTGGTGGTACATGTACCTCTACAGCGCCGGCGGGTTCCCGTTCACCGAAGACCTCGAGCCGAACATCGACAACGACGCCGGTGAGTACGCCGTGCAGACGTACCTCAACGTCAAGTCCGCGTCACATCCCGAAGCTGCTGGTTGGGGTACCCCGCAGATGATCCCGCGGATCATCAACGGCAACGCCTTCTCCTGCCAGTATTGGGACGGCATCATTGCCCTGGCCGAGAACCCCGACAAGTCGAAGACCGCCGGTAAGTGGTCCTACGGCCCGGTTCCGGGTTCGAAGTTTAGCGGCAAGCTGATCAAGCGTTCGATCTCGACACCGATCGTGTCGATGCTGGTGAACCGCCACAGCCCGCGTAAAGAAGCCGCTGGGTATTTCGCGGCCTACATGGCAACGGCAGACAACAGCGCGCGGATCGTTGGTGACCGGGTGAACACATTCCACGATCCGTGGCATGTCGAACACTTCAAGGAAGGCTCACTGCCGGCGAAGACCTATACGCCGGGCGGCATGGCCGCGATCGAGCAAAATCTGCAGATCACGACCCCGCCGATCTACCTGACCGGCCTGCTCGAGTTCGAGACCGAACTCAAGCGGAACCTCTCGGAAGCCTATGCCGGTGACAAGACGGCCAAGCAGGTCAACAAGGACACGACCGATGCCTGGGCCCGTTCGGTCCGCCGTATTGGCAAGCGTCGTCTGAAGGAAGAGTTCGCCACCTACAAGGCGCTGCTTCCGACCATCGACCTTCCGACCTGATCGACGGCAGGCAGTATTGCCTGTGCTCTCGTGACATAGCCCCGGGGCGCCCATCGCGCCCCGGGGTCGTCGAGGTTTCCAAGACATGACCGCTGACGCGACCATTAACACCACACCTGCGCCCGGCTCCAAACGGGAACGCACCCGTGCCCAGGGCATTCGCCGATTCAAATGGGCCGTGCTGACCCCCTTCCTGGCGCTGATGTTGTTCATCCTGATGCCGGCGTTTGTTCTGCAGGGTTATTTCTCGTTTTTCGCCTTCTCGATTTTCGACGCGGGCGACAACACGGGCTTTTCATCCTATTTTGAGGCATCAGAATGGGTCGGGCTCGACCTCTGGGCCGATGCCCTCAGTGACGACAAGTTTGGTTTTGCGATTATCCGCTCGCTGCTGTTCGCCACCGGCGTGACAGTTGGCTGTTTCATCCTCGGATTTATGCTGGCGCTGCTGATGTATCGCCCGTTCCGTGGCCAGGGCGTCTATTACATCTTCTTCATTCTGCCGATGCTGACGGTGCCGATCGTGATCGCCTACACCGGCGAGATGATCCTGTACCAAAACGGACCCCTGAACGACATCCTCAGCATTCTCACGCAGACGCGCGTTGAGGCGCAGTTCCTGTACAAACAGGAAGTGGCGCTCACGAGTATCGCCCTCCTGGAGATATGGAACTGGACCCCGTTCAGCTTCATCATCATGATGGCCGGACTCGCGTCTCTGCCCAAGGAACCGCAGGAAGCAGCACAAATTCTGGGTGCCAACAAGTGGCGTATCTTCTGGGAGGTCCAGGTTCCCCTGCTCCGCCCGGTGATCCTGCTGGCGCTGATCCTGCGTTTCCTGGAATCAATGGCCGAGTTCCCCAAGACCTGGGGACTGCTCCAGGGCGGCCCCGGCTCGGCAACAGAGACCGTTCCGGTCTACATCTTCATAAACGCGTGGCAGTTCTTCGATATCTCTTATGGCGCGGTGCTGTCCTATCTCATCCTGTTCATGATGGCCGCAATTGTGATGTCGGCGATCTGGCTGTTGCGTCGCGAGAAGAAGAGCCTCGACGCCATGTATGATTCGAAGCCTCAGGAAGGTTGAGGAACGCCCCATGTCCATGACGAAATCACAACGGCGCCACGCCTTTTCCGCCTTCCGTTACTTTGTCCTGACGATCTGGTTGCTGATTGTCGCCTTCCCGATTTTCTGGATGGTTTCCACCTCGTTCAAGCCGGATCGCGAATGGTTCGCCTGGCCGCCGGTCTATATTTCCGAGAACGCGACCCTGCAGAACTATCTCACGGTCTGGGCCGACGTCAGCGAATATGCCACCGACGAAACGGGCAAGCTCGAGACCTATACCCAGTCGCTCCAGCGGCCGTGGGAGGCGCTGGGCAACAGCGCCCTGATCTCGGTCATCTCGACGACGCTCACGGTGTTGTTCGGATCCGTTCTCGCCTACGGGGTTTCGAGATACGGGATATTATCCGAAGGGCGAATGTTCCAATTACTCATGCTCCGCATGGTGCCTCCAATAGTGCTCATCGCGCCCATATCAATCTGGTACAGCGCACTGGGGTTGCTCGATTCGATAACAGGTTTGGTCATGTTGTATTTTTTGACCACACTGCCCTACGCCGTCTGGATGTCGAAAAGCTTCATCGACGAAGTCCCGCGCGAAATGGAACAGGCGGCCGAAATTCTCGGGGCCAGCCGCATGCGGACGATCTGGGAAGTGGTCTTGCCATTGGTTCGATCGGGCCTGGTGGCGACCTTCCTGTTCATCCTGATTTTGACCTGGAGCGAGTATCTGCTTGCCCTGCTCCTGTCGAAGACCGAGGTGGTCACGCTTCCGGTCGAATTGTCGAAGTATCAAGGTTCGACGGAAGGCCGCGTCTACGGACGCCAGGCGGCCCTCTCCGTTGGCATCACTCTGCCACTCATCGTGGTGGGTCTCATGATCCGCAAACATCTTGCGCGTGGATTTAGTTTTGGAATGGTGAGGAGGTAGCGAGCCGTGTCACGTATTGAACTCGTCAACCTACGCAAGGAATACGGCAACGTCGTTGCCGTCAACAGTATGGATCTGACAATCGAGGACGGTGAGTTCATCGTTTTCGTCGGACCATCGGGCTGCGGCAAGACAACCACATTGCGGATGATCGCAGGTTTCGAAGACCCGACCGCCGGAGATATTCGGATCAACGGCGAAGTGGTCAACGAAAAGGAACCGGGCGACCGGGATCTGGGCATGGTGTTCCAGAGCCACGCGCTGTTTCCGCACAAGAATGTTGCCGATAATATCGCCTTCGGCCTGCGGATGAAGAAGGTTCCGAAGGACGAACAGGCGCGAAAGGTCCAGGAAGTCTCGGAACTCGTCCGGATCACGCACCTGCTCGGGAAGATGCCCGCGCAATGTTCGGGTGGTGAGTCCCAGCGCATCGCGCTGGCGCGCACCCTGGTGACCGAGCCATCCAACTTCCTGCTCGACGAACCGCTCTCCAGTCTCGACGCCAAGCTGCGCCGCGAACTGCGCGCGGAATGCGACCGGCTGCATGACGAATTGCAGAAAACCTTCGTCTACGTCACTCATGATCAGGAGGAGGCGATGACGCTGGCCGACCGGATCGTGGTGATGAACCAGGGCAAGATCGTGCAGATGGGTTCGCCCATGGAAATCTACAGCAACCCGGTTTCCTATTTCGTCGCGGACTTCTTCGGCAACCCGGCCATGAACCTGGTCGAGGGTGAATTCGTCGCGGGTGCGAACGGCCTCGAATTCCACTCCTCGCAGTTCAACATTCCGCTACCCGGGAAGTTCAAGGACGCCACACCGGGCAAAGGCTCCCTGGGCATTCGCCCGGAGAACGTGACCATCGGCGAGACCGGCGGCGGCGCCTCCATCAATAGCGAAATCGAGTTGGTCGAGCCGCTGGGCAAGGACACCTTGCTCTATTTCGGTACCGATGCGGACCGGCCTTTCGTGGCCGTTGTCGAGGGCACACAAGAAGTGAAACGTCATGCGAATGTCGATGTCGGGTTCCCCGACGACGCGATCTTCCTGTTCGACGCCAACGGCGACCGTATTCGCTGATAGGCTTCACGGCCGATGCAAAACTGAAAACGCCGCGCGCCGTACTGGTTCGTGGCGTTTTTATTGAGGAGACACAATCATGCCGATCGTCAACACCGGACGCTTTGACATCAACTACATCGAGGAAGGTGACGGCGAACCCGTTATCCTGATTCACGGGCTGGCCGGTGATCACACCGCCTGGCTGCCGCAGGTCGCAGCACTCAAGGACCGTTACCGGGTCATCGCGTTCGACAATCCGGGTTCGGGTGACAGCTCCCTCGTCTCGGAGCCCGCCGGCACAGCGGACCTCGCCGACGCGACCCTGGGCCTGATGGACCAGCTCGGAATCGACGCAGCACAGATCATCGGACGCTCCATGGGCGGTGCGGTGGCACAGCATATGGCGCTGAAGGCCCCCGACCGGGTTCGCTCAATGGCGATGGCCGCTTCGTTTGCACGCCTCGACCCGCTGGGTGCCCAGGTCATCCGAAACCTGCAGCAATTGCTGGAATGGCGCCCGAGCTGGGCCGAATGGGCGCCCCACGCCGTCTATCTGTTCGTGGCGCCTTCATTCTTCAATACCAATCCTGAACTCATCGCGAAGATCACCGCATTGGTCAGTGGCGAGGATCGCGACATGGTCTCCTATGATCACCTCGCGACGGCCTGCATCGAGCATGATGCGCTCGACCGCCTGTCGGAGATTCAAACGCCGACCCTGGTGATGGGTGGACGTTACGACCCGATCTGCTCGATGACCGCGCAGAACTGGATGATGGACAAACTCCCCAACGCCGAGTTCATGTTGTTTGAGGAATCCAGCCACTTCTTCCTGATGGAAGAAGCCGCGAAAGCCATGGCCACCATCGAAGGCTGGCTCGCGAAGAACGCCGCATAACCCAAGAAAGAGGACTTCAGCGATGCCAATCGTCAATTGCGGCCGTTTCGACGTGAACTATGTCGAGGACGGCGACGGCTTCCCCATTGTGCTCATTCACGGACTGGCCGGCGACCATACGGCATGGCTGCCACAGATCGCGGCCTTCAAGGATCGCTACCGTGTCATCGCGATGGACAATCCCGGGTCGGGTGAAAGCTCTCCGGTCGATACGCCGTGCACGACCGAGGAACTGGCCGACACCATGATCGCGCTGATGGACAATCTCGGGGTGGACAAGGCGCATGTCGTTGGTCGTTCGCTGGGTGGGTTGATCGGGCAGCACATGATGTTGCGCGCGCCTGACCGCATTCAATCGATGGTCCTCGCCGCATCCACCCCGGCCGTGGACCCGATCGGCAAGCGTATCCTGGAAAACATGCGTGAAGTCCTGGAGTGGCGCGACAACTGGGCCGACTGGGCCCGCCACTCGGCCCATGTGTTCGTCTCACCGGCCTTCTACAACGACAACCCCGAGGCGATGGCGCGCATCGAAGCATTGGTCGGGAACGAGGCACGCAGCAAGGTCTCCTATGTGAACCTCAACCACACGGCGCTTACCCATGACACCAGCGGCAGACTAGGTGAAATTGCATGCCCGACACTGATCATGGCCGGACGGCAGGATCCGATCTGCTCCATGCAGGGAACAGACCAGTTGTCGGCGGGAATCGCCGGTAGCGAGACGGTCATCTTCGAGAAATCGAGCCACTTCTTCCTGATGGAGGAAGCGGAGAAATCGATGCAGACGCTGACAGACTGGTTCGCGAAACAAACGCCGTAAGGGATCAGAGCCGCGGCGCGTCCTCGACCGGATAGCGCGCATATTGTTCGACCCAGTCGAAGCCGACATACTCGACATAGGCATCCATCAGCTGCCGGGTGACGGGTCCCGGCACGGCGCCGTCGCCAAACACGCGCCCGCTGACGCTGCGGCACGGGCAGATGCAGAAACTCGTTGAGGAAATGAACGCCTCGTCCGCGTTATAGGCATCGTAGAGGTCGAAATCCTTTTCCTCGCACGGGATGCCGATCTTCCCCGCAAGCTCCATGACCGTCTGCCGGCTGATCCCCGGCAACACATAGCGTTCCTGCGGCGTGTAGAGCCGTCCTTCTGAAACGAAGAACACGTTGCTGCCCCGTCCCTCCGCGACATTGCCGTTATGGTCCAGCATCAACGCATAGGCCTCGGGATTCTGCGCCGAGACTTCCTCGTCGGCCATGATCAGGTTCAGATAGTTGTGGGTCTTGGCCCGCGGGCTCAGCATGTCCGGCGCGGTGCGGCGAACCGATGACACGATCATATCGATCCCGTCGCGATAGACCTTGGCGCGTGTGGACAGCGGCAACGGCAGGCATTCGACAATCACCGTGGGTCCGACATAGTCCGGCCAGGCGGAGCGTTCGTTCGGATCGACGATCCCGCGGGTAATCCGTTGCGAGACCCAAAGGTCTTCATCTGCCGCAATCGTGGGCAGGTTTCGGCGCACGACTTCCTCCGTGACCGCCGCCATCTCATCCAGCGACATGCCGGGATCGATCCCGATGTAGCGCAGAGAGCGGTACAGGCGCTCCAGATGTTCGCGCAGCTTGAATATCTCATGGCCAAAGGTGCGGGTCGTATCGAACACCGCATCGCCATACTTCACCCCACGATCGCGGAACGGAATCCGCGCCTCGTTCTCGGGAATGTAGTCACCATTCAAAAAGACGGTGCGCTGGTTTGGTATCGACACGGTATTTCCCCCAATAAAAGGCTCTTATTCGGCCAATCGCGGCGCATTGAGTGTCGCACAACCGACCCGTTCGTTTCATAATATCCCGAATAAGGACATACAGGCAGGGGGGAAGAAAATGACCAAATACGGTGTTGGACAACCGGTGCGGCGCACCGAAGACCCGCGACTTCTGACGGGCCGCGGCAAATTCAACGACGACCTGCCCCGTGACGGTGAGGCCATGAGCTTCGTGCTCCGCTCGCCACATGCCCATGCCGACATCCGATCCATCGACACCAGCGCCGCGAAGGCCATGCCTGGCGTACTCGCTGTTCTCACCGGCCAAGACCTCGCCGACGACGGGATCGGCGGTTTCCCCGGACCGCCGCCGTTCTTTGCATCCCTGACGAAGCCCGACGGATCGCCCCTGGCCTATCCGCCGCAATACGCCCTGACGTCGGACCGGGCGCGCTATGTCGGTGATCCGGTCGCGTTCGTCGTTGCCGAGACCCTCGAGCAGGCGCGCGACGCATCGGAGGCCATCGACGTCGACTATGCCCCCCTTCCCGCCGTCGTCGGGACAGACGACGCAATGAACGACGGGGTCGTCCAGCTCTGGGACGATGTCCCGAAGAACTTCCTGTTCCAGGCTCAGATCGGCGATGCGGACGAAACAGACAAGGCCTTTGAAGCTGCGGACCACGTGTCCTCGGTCCGCCTCGTTAACCAGCGCATTGTGCAGAACTCCATGGAAGTTCGCGGTGCAATCGGGAGCTACGACGCCGATAGCGGTCGTTACACCGTCTACACCTCGAACCAGAACCGGCACATGCTGCGCGACTGGATCGCGAATTCGTTCCTCAAATGCGACCCTGCGAATGTAAGGGTGCTGGTGGACGATGTCGGTGGCGGTTTCGGCATGAAGACCCACCCCTATCCCGAACAGGTTCTCGTGCTCGTTGCGGCCAAACGGATCGGACGGACCGTGCGGTGGATCAGCGACCGCACGGAAGCCTTCCTGAGCGATCTCCACGGCCGCGATCATATTTCGGATTGCGAGCTGGCCATGGACAAGGACGGCAAGTTCCTGGCGGTCCGCGTGAAAACTGTCGCCAATATCGGCGCCTACTCCTGTTCCGCCGGGGTATCGGTCCCGACCCAGATCGGGCCCAAGATCCTCACCAGCGTCTATGACGTCCCGCTCGCGGACGTCGAAGTGAAATGCGTCGTCACCAACACCGCTCCCGTCGGCCCTTATCGCGGTGCGGGCCGTCCAGAAGCGATCTATGTGATGGAGCGGCTGGTGGATGTCGCCGCCCATGACCTCGGAATCGACCCGCTGGAGATCCGGCGGCGCAACCTGATCGCCAATGATCGTTTCCCTTACACCAACGCCGTCGGCACGACCTACGACAGCGGCGCGTTCGAGGAGAATATGGACCTCGTCGCCCAGATGGCGGACTGGGGAACCCACGAAGCGCGCCGGGCGGATGCCCGCAAACGCGGCAAACTCAGCGGCATCGCGGTCAGCCAGTATCTGGAGACGACGGCCGGCAACCCGACGGAAAGCGCCGAGGTGGAAGTCGCCGACGAGCAGGTGATCGTCCGGGTCGGCACGCAACCGATGGGCCAGGGTCATGACACATCGTTCATGCAGCTCGTCTCCGAAAAGCTCGGCGTCGAGTTCGAACAGGTTCTGATCGATACCAGCGACAGCGACAACCTGCCCAGCGGGGGCGGCAGCCACGGCTCGCGCACCAGCCATATCGGCAGTGTCGCAACGCTGAATTCCAGCGACGAGGTCATCTCCAAGGGCATCCTGATCGCATCGGAAATGCTCGAGACCGCGGCCGTGGACATCGAATTCAAGGAGGGTGAATTCCGCGTTGCCGGCACGGACCGCGCGGTCACCCTGTTTGACGTCGCCAAACATGCCCGCACATCCACGGACCTTCCCGAAGAATTGCAAGGCGCACTCAGCGGCACGGATACCCACACGATCGAAAACTGGAGCTACCCCAACGGCTGCCACATCTGCGAGCTCGAAATCGACGAGGACACCGGCGTCATCGACATCGTCCGCTATTGCGCAATCGACGATGTGGGCAAGGTGATCAACCCGATGCTCGTCGCCGGCCAGGTACATGGCGGGGTCGCCCAGGGCGTCGGCCAGGCTATCCTGGAGAACACCTTCTATGACCCGCAGAACGGCCAGATGATCACCAGTTCGTTCATGGACTACACCATGCCCCGCGCCGACGACCTGCCGATGATCGAGCTCGACACCAACGAGGTGCCCTGCACGACGAACATTCTGGGAGTTAAAGGTGCCGGCGAAGCCGGTGCACTCGTCGCACCGCCGGTCGTCATCGCCGCAATTGCCAACGCGTTAAGGGAGTTCGACGTGTCGCATATCGACATGCCGGCAACGCCCGAGCGGATTTGGGAACTGATGCAGGGGAAGAAAGCCGCCTAGGGCGGCGCCTACGCCGGGTGTTCAGGCACCCAGATAGTAGCTCTTCACCATGTCGTTTTCGCGCAAATCCGTTGCGTCCTTACTGGCGAACGCGATCTCGCCATGGACGATGATGTAGCCCCTGTCGGCGATGCGGATGGCCTGATTGAAATTCTGCTCGGCCATCAGGATCGTGAGACCCCGGCTTTCACCCAATTCGCCAATTTTTGTGATCATCTGACTGACCAGGATCGGGGCCAGGCCAACCGACGGCTCATCGACCAGAAGGAGCCTCGGATCGCTCATCAATGCGCGTCCGACGGCCAGCATCTGCTGTTCACCGCCACTCATGCTGCCGGCCAGCTGTGTTTTCCGCTCGGCCAACCGGGGGAATAGCGTGAAAGCATAATCGAGATTGGTCGCAAGTGTGGCACGAGCCGCCTGCCGGTACGCCCCGAGTGTAAGGTTTTCCTCGACGGTCAAATCCGGAAACAACCGACGACCTTCGGGAACCTGGGCGACACCAGCTTCGACGATTTCCTGCGGGCTCGCCTCCGTCAGATCGACAACGGTGCCGTCATCCTCGTGCAACTCAATGGAGCCCGCGCTCGGCTTGATCAGGCCCGAGACACAGCGCATCAGCGTCGACTTGCCGTTGCCGTTGGTGCCCAGCAACGCGACGGTCTGTCCGTTCGGGACGTCGATCGACACGTTGTTCAGAACGGTGACCGCGCCGTAGCCGGCATTCAGGTCCTTGATAACAAGCTCAACCATCGTCGTCGCTTCCCAGATACGCCCGCTCGACGTCCTTGTTTTTTACGATTTCATCAGGGGTTCCCTCGGCAATCAACTGACCCGCATCGAGGCAGATGATCCTTTGAGAGAAACGCATCACGGCGCGCATGATGTGCTCGATCATAATGATCGTGATCCCGCGCTCGTTCATCTTGAACAGGATATCGATGACTTCGTCGACCTCCTGCCCGGTCAGACCCGCCATGGCCTCATCCGAAATCAACAGTTTCGGCTTGGCCGCCATCGCCCGCGCCAACTCAAGCTTGCGCAGTTCGATCTGAGTCAAATCCAGGGTCGTATCATTGGCCTTCTCGGCCATCCCCATGGTCTCGAGGATTTCCATGGCCTCGGCGCGATCATCGACTTTCTCGCCGCGATGGTGCCCCACGAACTCTGCCGGAATCATCAGATTTTCGATCACGGTCATCGTGTGAAAAGGCCGCGGGATCTGGAAACTGCGGGCAATACCGGCCCCGGTGCGTTTGTGCGGCTTGAGGTTTGTCACATCCTTGCCGTCGAAGATGATCTTGCCTTCCTCGTTGCGCAGCAACCCGGAAACACAATTGATCATCGTCGTCTTGCCGGACCCGTTGGGGCCGATCAGCCCGAACCGTTCACCCTGGCTCACATGGGTCGTGACGTTCGACAACGCGGTGAAACCACCGAAATGCTTCGAGACGCCATCTACTTTCAGAAGCGCTTCACTCATCGGGCTGACCCCTTACGTGATTTCCTGAACCAGCCGATTATTCCCTCCGGCGCTATGATCACGAAGACCACAAGGACCACGCCGACGATCAGCAAGTTCAGTTCAGACTGAATCCAGAGCGAAGACACCTGCTGCGCGGTTCCCAGCAGCAACGCGCCAATCACCGGGCCGGCCCAACTGACCGTGCCACCGATCATCGGCATCGCGATCGCGTTAATCGCATATTCGAGATTGAACGCCGAGAGCGGATCAATAAATGTGAGATAACTCGCGAGCGGCGCACCCGCGACCCCCATCATGCCCCCGCTGATGGCCGTTGCAATCAGCTTGAGGCGCATCGTGGGAACACCCATGCATTCGGCTGCTTCCTCGCTGTCCTTGATCGCATTCAGGCCACGCCCGAGCTTGCTGTTTTCGATATAGCGCGAGATCCAGACACAGATGATCGCGACTGTCCCCATAAGGAAAAACAGGAATTCCTTGTAGTTGCCGAATATCCCTTCCTTGCGATCGACGATCAGCTCACCCAAGAGTTCCGGCTTGCGCTTCGGCAGGATCGACGTTCCTGCCGCGCCGCCGACATAGTCCCAATGGGCGACGATGGTCTCGAGGATGATCGCGAGCGCCAGGGTCGCAATGGCGAAATACACGCCGCGCAGACGAAGGGTCAGATAGCCGGTCGCAAGCCCCAGGAGACCGGCGATGATGCCACCCGCGATCATCTGCTCAACCAGCCCAACATCCAGGAAGTTGATCAATGCGACAGCTGTATAGGCACCCGTGGCCAGGAAACCGGCACTGCCGAAATTCACATAGCCGCCGTATCCACCCAGGACATTCCAGGCGATCGCCATGACCATGTATTGCAAGATCACGAAGCCGATGAAGAAGTAGAACTGGTTGCCCACAATCTGGGTCAGGGCAAACAGGCCGACTATCAGCAGCAAGCAGATAATTTCGAACTTGTACTTCATCAATGCGCTCCCGCCGTCTTGCCGAACAACCCTTCAGGTCGAAAGGCCAACACAGCAAGCAGAATGCCGAACGAAACGGCAGGGGCCCAGGACGGACCGAAGAAGGTGGCCACGATGCTTTCGGCGACACCGATGATCACGGCAGCGAGAAGTGTCCCACTGATCGAGCCCAGCCCCCCCAGCACGACAATGGCAAAGACATTACCCAGATAGAGCCGCCCGAGGGACGGTTCGATCGGCAGCACGATAATCATCAACGCGCCGCCCACACCTGCCGTCGCAACACCCATTGCAAAGGCGATGCGCTTCACCCGGATCGGGTCCACACCCATGAGGCGCAGGGCCATCATGTCCTGCGCGACAGCACGAACCGCGCGGCCGAAGAATGTCTTTGTGAGATAGGCGCGGATCGCCAGGGTCGCGATCGACGCAACCACGAAGGCCACGAGCAACCGGAACGGGATCGCGACATCGATCTCTTCACCGATAATGATGTTCCACGATTCGCCAATATAAGGTGCTTCGACGAGGCGATGATCGACGCCGAATTGAATGACCAGGCCCACTTCGATGATGAAGAGCAGGCCGAAGAAGAACGCCAGGCCGCGCAGAGACTCCGCGCCCGACTTCTCGAAGACGTTGTAATAGACCTGATAAATCAGCCAGCCGAGAATGAAAAAGAATGGCGTTGCAATGACTCCCGCCAGGATCGGATCGATCCCGAGAGTGGAATTGAGCAAAAATGCAATGAATGCGCCCAGAACAAGCATCGTGGGATGAGCGATGTTCACCACGTCGAGCAAGCCGAACGTGATGGACAACCCAATCGCCAGAGCGGCGTAAAAGCCGCCGAGAAGGATGCCGATCACCAGCGCGTTGAGCAGGAGATCAATAAACACAGCCATGGCAGAACTCCACGCCCGGACCGGGCGTCAGAATGAAAAAGGAGGCGGCGGCACCCGATGGAGTGCCGCCGTCCTATTAGGCGTTATTTACGCAGTGAACCAAACGTCTGGAGGTCACCCGTCTTGATATCACCCGGCAGCAGGATTTTCCGCGTACCCGGCTGGGCGAACTGGCTCAGATCGTTGTTCTTGATGTCCTGATACTGAACAACAAGCGTACGCGACTGGTCCCACTCACCGTTCGGACCGAACTTCACATCGCCCACAACCGTGGTGAACTTGGTCTTGGCGATATATGCCGCGATCGCGTCCTGATCGAGCGAACCAACAGCGTTCACAGCCTGGCCGAGAATGTCGACATAGGCATAGGACCAGGGCACCAGATAGTAACCAAGCGCATCAACCTTGAGGCTGTCCGCCTTCACCTTGGCCTGATAACGCGCGATCAGATCGCCCGCACCCGGATACAGATCCATGGTGGGTTCCGGCACGAAGAAGTCATAGTTCGAGATGCCATTGAGCATCGGGCCGAGGCCCGCCATGAGGCCCGAGAACTGCAGACCGACCATGCCGCCACCGACAGCTTTCGCATCGGTACCGACTTCGGCAAGCGCCCGCACGAGCCCGGCCGAACCGTTCGGGTAGGATGCGATATAGATCACATCGGGCTTCTTGGCGTTCGCCGCACGCAGAATTGGCGTGAAGTCAGCCGTCTTCGGGTTGTAGTTCTGCTCATAGACGATTTCGAGGCCCATCTTCTCGGCATTCGTCACAGCACCCTTCTTCAGGTTCTGCGCAAATTCCGCATCAGCCGCGATCACAGCGATCGTCTTGGGCTTGAGGCTCTCGACAGCTTCGAACCAGTACTGGGAGAAGCCGACAGCCGGATTGGGACCGGCGGGCAGGATCTGGAAATATTTCTCGTATTTCCACTTCGAATTGTTGTCCATGCCGAACAGGCCCATGAACACCATTTCGCGTTCGATCGCGATCGGCATCGCCGGGGCGATCAGGTTGGTGCCGTAACCGCTGACGATCAGGTCGACCTTGTCGATATCGATAAGCTTCGAATAGATGCCGGGGACATTCTTCGGGTTGGTCTGATCATCATAGAAGACGAGTTCGACCGGACGCCCGATAAGGCCACCCTTCTTGTTGATGTCTTCGGCCCAGATCTGCATGGCGAGCAGCGACTGCTGTCCACCACCGGCCAATGCACCGGTCAGCGCCATGCTGAAGCCGATCTTGATCGGATCCTTGTTTTGCGCCTGCGCGGTGGTCGCGAACGACCCCGACAGAACGACGGACGCCGCGAACAGGCCAGCAACCAGCCATACGCGCACTCTGTTTGTGAGATTTCGGGTCATGTGCACCCTCCCTAGGTGTTCACGTTTCACACAGATTCACGAACCCGTGAATCTTGGTAAGAACACATCGAGATCCGAACCCGCTTATTTCAGACTCTTTTTTCCGGCCTGATTCAAAAACTCAAAACTTGTTTCGTGAGCTGGGATCCATGTTCTCTCGATGACTCACTTTTTCGTGAGTTCCCTAGATTCATAACAGTCCAATCAACAGAGGCACAAGTGTGATTTGGTCACATGGTAAAACCAACTGGTTTCACCGGCTCTCAATTGCAACGGATCAGTATGGTTGCGATAGCAAGTGCCAACTCTGTAGCTTGCACCCAGAAACAAACGAACAATACGGCGCGTGGGGGAAATGAGCATGTCTGAGTATGATTTGAACGGTCGCGTGGTGATCATGACCGGAGCCGGCCGAGGTTTGGGTAAGGCCATGACCGAAGCCCTGACCGAGGCCGGCGCCAATGTCGTTGCCGCCGCACATATCGACAACGACTTCCCCGAACTGGAAGCCGCCTGTGCGGATAACCCCGGCAAGATCCATTGCGTCACCGCCGATATTCGAGAATCCGAAGACTGTGACCGTATCGTCGCGGAAGGCCTGGATGCGTTTGGGGCGATCCACGGGCTGGTGAACAATGCCGGCCTGACGTTCACCTATATCTGGCCGGATGGACATAAGCGCCCGGAGTGGGAAGCGACCGGCGAGATGCCGAAATTCTACGAGGCCAGCGACGAGGTCGTCCAGAATGTGATGAACGCGAATTTCGTTGGCGGCGACAAGCTTGCCCGCCGGGTCGCGCCGCTGATGATCGAGCAGGGTTGGGGCCGGATCATCAATGTCACCACCATGTATCGGACCATGACCAAACAGGGCTCGTCGCCCTACGGGCCGTCCAAGGCCGCGCTCGAATGCGCCACGGAGATCTGGCACAAGGATCTTGAGGGCACGGGCGTCACCGTCAACATTCTCAATCCCGGTGCCGGTGCCGCCACGCCCGGCATGTCCGATGAAATGAAGGCACGCAGCGAGGCGATGGCGGTCCCGAACCTGATCGAGGCGGACCTGATGAAGGCGCCGATCGTCTGGCTGATCTCCGACGTGACGGATGGGATCAGCGGTATGCGGTATGACGCCAAGCCCTGGGATCCGAACAACCCCGCCGCCGATGAAGCCGAACGGATTGGTGCGCAGGCCGGCGTCCTGCTCTATTCGATGCCCGACTATTAGACCCGACGGACCATCAATCCATGAGTGAACGCGCCGCCTATGTCGGCCCGACGATCCTGCTCACCCTGATTCAGGCGATGATCTCGTGGGCGGTGTTCGCGCCGCCCGTACTCGCCAAGCAGGCATTACCGGAGATGGGGCTCGATCCGGCCTGGATCGGGCTACAGCCAACGATCCTGTTCACCGCCGCGATGTTCAGCGGGATGATGTCTGCGGGACTGGTCGCGCGGTTCAATCCAATGCGCGCGTCGCAGGCCATGGTCCTGTTGTGCGCACTTGGAAGCGCGTGCATCGCCACCGGCAATCTTGCCCTGGTCGCACTCGGCAGCGCGCTGATCGGGGCCGGCCTTGGCCCCGCGACACCTGCGAGTTCCCATATCCTGTCGCGAACAACGCCGCGCCATCTGCAGCCGCTGGTCTTTTCGATCAAGCAAACGGGCGTCCCCATCGGCGGCGCAATGGCCGGATTCCTCGCCCCTCCCCTGATGCTGCTATGGGATTGGCAGACCGCGATGCTGGTCGTGGCGATGGCCTGCCTGATCACAGCCGTGATTGTCGAAATCTGGTCACGTGGATACGCACAGCATGCTGACGCATCGATCCGGGTGAAACTCGAACTGATCGGCCCGGTACGGCTCGTCCTGCAGAGCCCCATCCTGCGCTGGATGCTTGCGGGTTGCGTGCCGCTGGTCATCGCGCAATACGCCCTCACAACATTTATCGTGCTCTATCTGCAAGAGGATATCGGGCTGTCCGTGGTGACCGCCGGTGCGATACTCGCCGTGGCCCAGGCGAGCGGCGGCGCCGGCCGGATAATCTTCGGCGCCATTGCATCCAGATATCTGAGCCCGTTGACCACGCTCCTGGCGCTGGCGCTTCTGGGCTCTCTGGCCGCCTTCCTGACAGCATCCTTCACCGCGTCGTGGCCCCTCGCGCTGATCTATGGCGTGGGTGTGATTTTCGGTGCCGGTGCGGCCGGCTGGAACGGTGTTTACCTGGCCGAAGCCGCACGTCGCGCGCCCGGTGGCGAGGTCAGCCGAACCACAGGTGCCATCGGCTTTATCATCTTCGGCGCGGTCGTGATCGGCCCGGCCGTCTTCGGCGCGGTCGTCGCGACACTGTCGTTCGAGATGGCCTATACGGGGATCGGTTTTCTCGTGCTCACGAGCGTCTTTTCGTTCCTGCGAACGATGAAGCATATCCGCAGCGACGCAAACGGCTAGCGGATCAGTCCGTCACTTCGTTGTCGGCTTCAAGTGCTTCAAAGATGATCGCCAGTTCCTTGTCGAGCAGTCCCATTTCCGCGACCTTGTCGTAATAGTCCCGGGTGATGGTGGAGACCGGGGCCGGCACGCCCAGGGCCCGCGCATGATCGACGATGTAGTGCGTGTCCTTGAGTACCAGCCGCGCCGGCGCGGTCGGCGGATCCCATTTGCGCTCGGCCATCAGGGGACCGCGCAGCTCGAACTGGGTCGAGGTCGCGACGCTCGGTTTCACCACGTCGATGATCTGCTGCGGATCAAGCCCCGAGGCGATCCCCATGTTCAACGCCTCGGCCGTGACGAGTACATGGTTGGTGACCAGCGCATTGAGCACGAATTTGAGTTTCATGCCGTGACCGAACGGGCCCACGAAAGGGCATTTGGGGGCCAGCGCCTCAAGCACCGGCCGCACTTGATCGCACGCCGCCTCGTCGCCGCTCAGCATGATCACGGCCCGCCCGGTTTCCATGGCCTGGGGGGTACCGCTGATCGGGGTGTCGAGAGCGATCGCCCCCTTCCCTTCCAACGCGTCGCGAACCCGCTCCTTGAGTGCCACGGCAAACGTGCCCATGTCGGCGACGATCAGTTCGCCCCCGGCCCCCGCGGCGAGGCCTTTATCACCAAATATGGCATCCTCGACGGCGTCTTCGGTGGCCAGCAGCAAAATGACGATGTCGGACTGTGCCGCCAGGGTTTTCGCGTCGGCGACCAACGTGCCGCCCGCCTCGGGTAACCAGGCAGCACTGGGGCGATCCACGGCCGATACCGCCATGTCCCGTGCCAGCAGGAGGCGGGCCGCCATGCCGCCCATTTCGCCGAGACCCAGAATACCGATGCGTTGGCTCATGATGTGAGGCCGGCGCGCTAGACGGCGCGGTCCCGGCCCTCCCAGAATTTCTCGCGCATGTCCTTCTTGCGCACCTTGCCGACCGGCGACCGCGGCAGTTCATCCCAGAATTCGACCGTCTTGGGAGCCTTCACGCTGCCCAGTTCGTCCTTGCACAGGGCGATGATCTCGTCTTCGTCCGCGCGCTGCCCGGGTTTGAGCTCGACGATCGCCTTCACCGCCTCGCCCCACTTGTCGTCGGGCACGCCGATCACGGCGCAATCCTGCACGGCCTCATGCCCCCACACGACCTGCTCGATCTCGGACGGGTAGATGTTGAACCCGCCGGAGATGATCATGTCCTTCTTGCGATCGACGATATAGATGAAGCCGTCCTCGTCCTTCAGGCCGATATCCCCGGTCCGGTGCCAGCCGTTGGACGTCGAGACCTCATCGGTCGCTTCCTTGTTCTTGAAGTAGCCGGCCATCACCAGCGAGCCGCGGACCACGATCTCGCCTCTCTCGCCCGGCGGCATGAAATTCTCGTCATCGTCCATGATCTCGACGGGCGTCAGCAACGCCGGTTGCCCGCAACTCGCCAGTCGGTGGGCCTTGTTGGTCTCCAGTGCCTCGATATGCGTTTCCGGAGACATATAGGTGCAGATCATCGGCGCCTCGGCCTGACCGTAGGACTGCGCCATCACCGGGCCGAACACGTCGATCGCCTCTTTCAGCTTGTCGACCGACATGGGGGCGGCGGCATAGACAAAGTATTCCAGCGACGAGTAGTCGTAGTTGCGCACATCGGGGTGGGCCAGCATCACGTAAATCGCGGTGGGCGGCAGGAACATCGTGGTGACGCCGTGCTTCTCGATGTTCTCCATGAGCTTGGGAAGTTGCACCCCGTTCATGATGATGTTGGTCGTGCCTTCGGCCATCATCGAAAGGGCCACCACACCGGCCGCGTGGGTCATGGGCGCTGCGCATAGATGCACCGGCGGCTTCTTCGGCGGCAGATGGGCCAGCCAGGCTGCGGTCATTGTCTCGAACAACTGGTTGGTCCAGAGGATCCCCTTGGGGCGGCCTGTCGTGCCGCCGGAGGCGAATATTCCGCAGATGTCGTCGGGGTTGTCGGGGAAGTCGGGCGCCACCCCTTCATGGCCGGCGATGAAGTCTGCATAGGACGGCGCATCAGCACCCTGCCGGTCCAGGCAGACATAGTTCTTGATGCGTGGACACTTGTCTCTCAGAACTTCAATATTTTCCTCGAAGTCACTGTGATAAAACAGAAAATCTGCTTCATTGTGATCGAGTATATAGGCATTCTCGGCGATCGCGTTACGCGCATTGATCGGCACCCATGCACCACCGGCCCGGTAAATACCGAGCAACGCATCGAACGCGCTGGGCGCGTTCGGACTGTATATCGCCGCATTCTTGCGATAGCCAAACCCGGCCGCGATCATGGCACGCGCCGTCTGGTGCGACAGGTCGCGCGCCTCGCGGTGCGTGGTCACCGCACCATCCTCGGCGATCATGAAGGCACGGTCCGGGTGGAGCAGTGCTCCACGGTCGAAAAAATCGATCACGCGCATGGCGTTTCCTCCACCCGGTAAATGCCCGGCCCTAGGGGACCAGCATGCTGATGCCGGCCAGCTTGCGGGATTCCACATCCTTGTGGAGCTTCGCGGCGTCTTTCAGCGGGTAGCGCTGTTTGATCTTCACCTTGACCTTGCCCGAGCGGATCATCGCGAACACACGCTTGGAGCTGTGCAGAAGATCCTCGCGGCCGGCGGTGTAGTTGAACAGCGAGGCCCGGGTCAGGCGCCATGCCCGTGCCATGTAGCGGAATTCGTTGAGATTGACGTCCGGTACCGGGCCCGACGCGCCGCCGAAGCTGGCGAGCAGACCGCGATCCTTCAGACAGGCCAGCGACGTCTCGTAGGTGTCCTTGCCGACGGGATCGAACACCACATCGACGCCCTGCCCCTTGGTGATCTTGGCGACCTCCTTGGCGACGTCCTTCTTGGAGGTGTCGATGGCGTGCTTGGCACCCGCGCGGGTGATCTCCTTGCACTTCAAGGCCGAGGACGCAGTGCCGATGACCGTCGCACCGCGCGCCTTGGCCCACTGGCACAACAGCAGGCCCACGCCACCCGAAGCGGAATGCATCAGGACCACATCGCCCTTCTTCACGTTGCCAACACGCTCGACAAGCATCTCGGTCGTCATGCCCTTGAGATGGGTCGCGGCGGCGACTTCGTCGGTGATATCGCGCGGGATCGGCACGCAGATCGCGGCCGGGACGTTTTGGGCTTCAGAGTAAGTGCCGACGGCGCCGATATAGACCACGCGCTGGCCGACCTTCAGGTCGGTCACACCGCGGCCGACAGCTTCGATCACGCCGGCGGCTTCGGACCCGATACCGGTCGGCAGTTCGAGCGGGTAGCGGCCCGTGCGGTGGTTGATGTCGATGAAGTTGAACCCGATAGCGGTGTGCCGGACCGTGACTTCGCCCTTTTTCGGCTTCGGCAGGTCGATCGTCTTCCACTTCATGACCGACGGGCCGCCTGTCTTGGCGATCTGGATGGATTTGATTTCCATGAAACTTCCTCTTTGTTTGGATGAGCGGCCGCCTCAGGCAGAGGTTCGGCCGCCGTCAACTTTCAGCAATGTGCCGGTCATATGCGGTGCCTCATCGGACAACGCGAATGCGACCAGCGCGGCAATTTCCTCGGGCTCTACGACAGCATTCATCGGGACCATCTTAAGTCCGGTCTCGATGTAACCTTCGGTATCTTCAACGGGTGGGGTGCGCGCCATGCCCGGCACGATTGTGTTCACCCTGATGTTGTGGGGGGCGAGTTCGACAGCCAGCGCCCGCATCAACTGGTGGACGCCGCCCTTGCTGGCCACATAGGGCAATGCGTTCGGGACCGGACGGATCGCCGTCGACGACCCGGTCGCCAGTAGCGAGCCGCCTTCACCCTGCTCAATCAGCACACGCGCGGCGGCCTGCAGGGTCATGAACACGCCGGTCAGGTTGACCGCAAGCACCCGGTGCCAGTCGGCAGGGTCCCAGTCCTGGAAACTGGTCGCCGTGATAAAGGCGCCTGCGTTGGCGATCGTGCCGTCCAGGCGCCCAAATTCACCAACCGTCCCGTCGATCATGGCCTGCAGCGCGACCGGATCGGTGACATCGGTGGGAATGGCGATACCGGTTCCCTCGAAGTTGGACATCGACGCGACCGTCTCGTCGAGCCCCTGGGAATCCAGACCGGCGGCCGCAATCTGTGCCCCTTCGCTGGCGGCACGCAGTGCCATCGCGCGTCCGAGCCCGGATTCAGCGCCCGTGATAGCAACGACTTTTCCAGCCAACCGACCCGACATGTCTCCCCCCGGAATTTATCATTTGCGTCACGACCCGAACCCGGGCGCGACGTATTTATCGGCACAGACTGTATTACATCAAAGATATCCACGCGACCGATTGAAGGTACAACCAACGGAATTGTCAGAAGTGACGGGGGTGTCCCGATCACGATAAAAGGATCGGTATATGGTGATCCTGCGAACATTTTGTCTTGGCGTGCTGCTGACCGTCATCGCGGTTTCCGATGAGGCCACATCCCAGGAAAAGGATTCGCCGAAAACCATCTTCTACTGCACCGGCTCAGTGGACACTCAGGCCGGACGCGCACCCCAAGAAACCAGCCACCATGCCGCGACATCGGTCCTCCTCGAAATCGAAGCTGAACGCCTCGTCCTGCTGGGCCCCGATACCACTTCGGCGTTGAATTTTATCCGTGTTGAACAAACCGGTTCGCAGGCGGTCTACCATTTTGGCGGTATCTCGGGTGAGATGGTTTACAAGGGCACATTCAGCATCCCGGACTTTCAACTCCGTGTGCTTGGCGCAGGCGAACACCTGGAAATTGAAATCACCATGAACTGTGACAGGACCTCGCCGTTGCTGCTCTTCTGAGGCACAATCCGCTGGTCCAAACAAAGTCGGCGGCTCAATATCGACGCCGGTCCATGCAGAATGCGGGGAAAACAAAAACAATGTCCGACAACAACAATTCTCAACTGAACCCCGAGTTGCTGGTCTCTTCCGAGTGGTTGGAAGCCCATCTCGACGATCCGGACCTGCTGGTCTTCGACGCAACGACGGTGCTGGTCCCGGACCCGGAACTCGAATACCGGGTCGAGGGTGATCGTGACGGCTGGGCGGCCGGGCATATTCCCGGCGCCGGCTATATGAATTGCCAGGACGACATGTCGGTCACGCCCCATGAATTCCGCTTCATGCTGCCCGACCCGGAAGATTTCGCGGCACGCATCGGCGCGCTGGGTATCGGCGACAACACCCGCCTCGTCCTGTACAGCCGGACCCAGCCATTCTGGGCGACCCGCGCCTGGTGGGCGCTCTATGCCATGGGCTTCGACGGCGGCATGGTCCTCGACGGCGGCTACCCCAAATGGGCCGCGGAAGGGCGTGCGGTGGCGACGGGCGAGGAAACCCACGCCTCCGCCACGTTCACGGCCCGGCCGCGCCGCGAGGTCATCTTCGGCAAGGATGATGTCCGCGCCGTGCTCGACAACCCCGACGTGGCCGTCGTGAACGCCCTGTCGGCGGAACAGTTTCACGGCACCGGCGGGCTCGTATTCGGACGCCCGGGCCGGATCGCCAACAGCACCAACGCGCCCTATGCCGATGTGTGCGACATGGAATCCAATGTCTTCGCCGACGCCGCGTCCCTCAAGCGCATGTTCGATGCGGCGGGAGCGACCCCCGACAAGAAAATCGTCAACTATTGCGGCGGTGGCATCTCCGCGACCCTGGCCTTCTTCGCCCAGAAGGCGCTTGGCTACGAAGACGTGGCGCTCTACGACGCGTCGATGCAGGAATGGGGCAAGGACGATACCCTGCCCATGGATATCGGATAAGGATTTACCCCCGTCATGTTTTTCGACCCCCGCGAAGTCGGCATGAAGCCGGAACCCTTCAAACATTCCGTCTACAGCGCACTCGTCGTGCCCCGCCCGATCGGCTGGATATCGAGCCTGAGCGCCGAGGGCGTGGTCAATCTCGCCCCGTTCAGCTTTTTCAACGCGCTGTCCGGTGACCCGCCTTGCGTGATGTACTGCCCCAACGCGGTCAAACCAGGTACGGGCGAGAAGAAGGATTCCTATCAGAACGTCCAGGACACGGGCGAGTTCGTCTTCAACATGTGCACCTGGGATCTGCGCAACGAGATGATCGCGACCGCCGAGCACGCGCCGGCCAGCGTCGATGAAATGGCCAAGGCCGGGATCGAGGCCGCACCCTGCAACAATGTCAGCCCGCCGCGGGTCAAGGCGTCCGCCATCGCGCTGGAGTGCAAGCATATCCAGACGATCGACCTGCCACCCGGGCGCAACTCTCAATCACATGTGGTGATGGGCGAGGTCGTGGGCGTCCATATCAATGACGACGTCATCACCGACGGCATCGTGGATATTCACAAGATGGAACTGATCGCCCGGCTTAGCTATCTCGACTATGCCAAGATAGAATCCGAAAACATTATCGCCCTGAAGCGCCCGGACAATGTGGTGCATCCGAGCGAGCAAAAATAAACAGCGGCGAATTCACGCCGGGGGGAGAAAACCATGATGATCGCAGACTCACAGGTCCATCTCTGGAGCTTCCGGGGTGACGGCAATCCCTGGCATCGCATGGTGCCGGCTTTCACCGCCGACGAACTGATCGCCGAGATGGACGAAGCCGGCGTGGACCGGGCGGTGGTCGTGCCACCCATGTGGATGGGCAACGACAATTCGCAAGCCTGTGAGGCCGCCGCCAAGTTCCCTGACCGGCTCGCCATTCTTGGCCGAATGGACCTGTTCGACCCGGCGGGCGCCGAACGGTTGCCCGACTGGACCCAACAATCCGGCATGCTCGGCCTTCGTTTCACCATGGGTAAACCCGAGGAACAGGAGCTCCTGAAATCCGGCGGTCTGGAATGGCTGTGGTCGGCCGCGGAAGCCAATGATTTGCCGGTGATGTTCATGCTGGCCGGGAGTGCGGCCGAGACCGCGAAGATCGCCGCGGCCCATCCGAACCTGCGCCTCACCGTGGACCATCTCGATCTGCCGGGACGGAAGGTCGACGACGAGGCCTTCGGCGGCCTGCAGACACTGCTCGACCTGGCGCAATACGAGAATGTCTCGGTGAAAGCCTGCACGATCGGGGCCTATTCCTCGCAAGACTATCCCTGGCCCAACACCAGCGACCCCCTGAAGCGTGTCGTCGATGCGTTCGGGCCCAGCCGCGTTTTCTGGGGCTCCGACCTGACCCGCCTGCCCTGCACCTACCGTCAGTGCGTCACGCAGTTCACCGAAGAACTCGACTGGTTGTCGGGCGATGATCTGGAACTGGTGATGGGACGCGCACTGTGTGACTGGATCGGCTGGGCGTACTAACTCAAACAAGGACACGAACGATGGCGCATGACGAAACCGAACTCACACCCGAAGACATGCAAAAGCGCGTGGCCCGCTTTGCCGACCTGGTGCCCTATAAGGACACCATGAATGCGGCACACGGGATTGCCCCCGAAGCGATGCAACTGATGTCGTCGGACAAGGTCTTCCCGGTGATGAGCCCCGAGGGTTGGGCCGGCCGCAGCAAGATTGCACCAATCAAGGGTGCACCCGGGCTGACCGTCACCATCGCGGAATGTCCACCCGGCGACAGTTCGGGCCTGCACAAGCACACGGACACCGTCGAGAATTTTTTCTGCATCGAGGGAGAAATCGAAATCGTCTGGGGCAGCGAAGGTGAAAACGCGATCACGCTCGGGCCGCTGGACTTCGTTTCCATTCCCGCCGGCGTGTACCGGGAGTTCCGCAACAACGGGACCGAGATGGGGCGCCTGTTCGTGGCCATCCAGACCCCACCCGAGGAAACCAAGGACACGGTCATCCACGCCGCCGCCGCGGGCGAAGAAGTCGAACGCCGCTTCGGCCGCGAGACCCGCGACGCCATGGCGGGAATCGGCATCCGGTTCGGCGAATAACGCCGACCCGATCGCTTGTTCGACCTGGCCATGCCCGCCGACCTGTTCGGCAACGACTTCCTGATCGCGAGCCTGGCAGTTTTCGCCGCGTCGCTGATCCGCGGGTTTTCGGGTTTCGGCTCGGTCCTGATCACCGCTCCGATGCTGAGCCTGGTCTGGGGCCCCACCGTGGGCGTGCCCGTCGCCGCCCTGATCGAGGTGGTGCCGGCCGTACAGATGACACCACAGGCGATACGTACCGCGCATTGGCCGACCGCCTGGGCGATGGGACTGCCTGCGGTGCTGCTGCTGCCGCTTGGCTCACTCGTGCTCCTCAACGCGCCCGCCGAGGAAATGCGCCGCGTGATCGCGGCGATCGTGCTGTTGCTGGCAATCGTCATGTGGATCGGCTGGCGCTATCGCGGCCCGCGCGGCTTGGTACCATCGGGTGTGGTCGGCGCGCTTGGCGGTGCGCTCGCCGGGGCGACAGGCATGGGTGGACCGCCCGCGATCCTGTATCTGATGTCGGGCGACGACCCCGCGGCCGATGTCCGCGCCAACATGGTTGCGTATTTTTCGATCATCTTCGTGGGCATCGTGATCACCTTCGGCTTGCTGGGCCTCGTGACGACCGAGGTCCTCTGGCGGATTGCCCTGATGGTGCCGGTCTATGTGGTGGGCGTGGTGATCGGCACCAGGATGTTCGGGCTCGCGAGCGAACGCACATTCCGTAACATCGCGCTGGCAACGCTCGCCGCGTCCTCGACCTGGGTATTATTCGCATAGGAGGACGGACTGGCCTCCTCGCCCGCGCAGTGTCAGTATTTCGACGGGGAGAAACAGTCATGAAACGCACACTCTTTGCCGGCCTGGTGCTGACCGCAGCGACGATAGGGGCAACCACGGGCGCACAGGCGGATTCGACGTCCACCGCCATGTATTTCCACAGCCAGGTCCGTGATGCGCCGGAATGCACGGCCACCGCCACCGACGGCAAAACCTCCTTCCCCGCAGCGATCAACAGCCCCGCCGCCACCTGCGCAGATACCTTTGCCTGGGCATCCTTCCTGGAGACGATCCAGTCCGAGTTCTGGAACCAGTGGGCGAATGACGAGACGGTCTGGGTCGCCGATCCGAAGCCGATTTGTTCGAGCGATGGTGCGACCGATTGCTGTTTCGTCGACATCGGTGCGACACCGCAGGTTGGCTATCGCGACGCGTCAGGGAACGTGCGCAAACCCGACGACGTCGGCGCACCGGGCAAGTACTGCCCCTACATCCCCGGTGACTGGGGCGGTTCGGCCGAGACAAGCTTCGCCGGCGGCAAGCCCGGCAACAGCCACAACGCGACCTTCCTGCGCACACTCGATCCCGCCCGGGTCGCGCGTCAGGGCCAGGTCGAGATCGTGTACCGGAACGACGCCTTCGTCCGCTACACGACCGCACAGGAGCTCTATTCCCGGCCCGGCCTCGCAAAACTGTTCGCCCGGGTCGCCGGTGAGGCCAAAAACTCCCGCCCCCATCGCCCGACCGGCCAACCCGTCGCCTATCCGTCCTCTGCCTTGATGTTCAAGGTCGCCTGGATCGATCAGGAAACAATGCTCGCGCTCGGCTATGTCACCGACCACGACAAGGACGCGAAGACTCCGCCGCAGAACCCGGATCTCCCTTACATCACCCAGAAGATCAGGGCCTCGTCCGACAACGGCAAGACCTATCACGAGCGGATTTACTATCTCGCGAGCGTTGCCGCCTCTTCCAAGGCGCTGCCCGGCTGGCACTGGTTTGCGTTCGAGCATGCAGCCAATCTCGGCCGCTGCGATTTCATCGGCTGCAACGACAGCTTCGGCGCATTGCATGAGGTGACCGTCGCGGCACCACTGCAACCCGAAGCGGGCAAGACGCTCACCACCACCTTCGAAAGCAACTTCATCGCCCCCAACATCATGGACGACGCGTTGAACGACAATCAGGACCTGTTCGATCTCGGCAAACGCTACCCCGCAGGCGAAATGACGAAGGCGCTGACGGACATGTTCGCCGGCATGGGCATCGGTACCGGAGACGGGACGGTCGATCCGGAGCACCCGGATCTCAACGACCCGGCGTGGAAGAGCTACCGGCTCAAGGGCTCGCAGACCCGGTTCACCAACTTCGACGGCTACCCGACGCTTCTCGGTTCCTCGATCAACGAGGGCGGCTTCGTGAACTCCGCATCCTGCATCAGTTGCCACGTCCAGGCGTCGGTGAATGCCGACGGGGGCAACGGCGCGCCGGGCGTCGGCGCCTCGGGCCGCCTCAACAATTTCGGCATCGGCACCCAGGTAAGCGGCGAACCGGAAAACGGTGACTTCTATGACCGCGGCACCGCCAACCGGCGTGCGGTGCAGACGGATTTCGTCTGGGGAACCCTGTTCGCCAAGGACCCGAAGTAGAAGTAGTCGAAAATATCGGCCGACGTGACCTGCGGGCGGGTTTGAAACCCGCTCCTACCGGTTCCTTACGTAGGGGCGGGTCTGCGACCCGCCCGCGGTGACGAAACCTAAAGACCGGCGGCGGCCATCATCTGCTGCAGGCCCTTGCCTTCGGCCTCGCAAGCCGCCTGATGCGCCTTTGACACCTCGATCATCTCGGGCGGCGGGGCGACCTCGCGGGCGAAATCCTCGCGCGCGAGCAGCTTCTCATACCAGGCAAACAGCTTCGGGAAGCGATCCGTCGGGAAACCCAGCTTGGTGATCCGGAACACGGTGATCCACCAGGCAATGTCCAGCGCCGACAGACCGCTGGCCAACAGATATTCGTGCTGCTCGAGGCGTTCCTCGAGCTTGCCGAACGCCTTGAGAAACTCGCCCGCGGCGTCGATGACCTGTTCATCGGTGATGCCGTTATTCGCATTCATCTTGCGCCAGAAATCGACTTCGATCGCCTTGCGGCCATCGACCTTGCCGCCGACGGTCTCCGCACCCTCGGCCTCATAGACGTCCACCGCCTCTTCCGGCTTCTTCATCATTTCGACGGGCAGGAGGTAACGAAAGGTCAGCGCGCGCACGCACAGATGCAGGTCGTCTTCATACTTCATCGAGGCCTGCATGAACGCCTGCTCTTCGGGATCGGTCGGGAACAATTTCGGGCCGTCGAACGTCGCGTCGACATATTCGATGATGTCGTTGCTCTCGATATGCACGTCGCCGTCATGCACCAGGGTCGGCATCAGGCCGCGCGGGTTGATGCCCATGAACCACTCGGTGAAATTCTCGAAATGGGCGATGTCCACATGGTGGGATTCCCATTCCACGCCCTTGGCCGCAAACGCGATCCGGGTTTTCTGGGAGCAGGACGAGCCCATGAAGTGGAAAAGATGCAGCCCCTTCCAGTCCAGGACTTCCGTCGTCTTGATATCCGATGTCGCGAGTTTCACCATCTTCGTTCTCCCAAACCCTGAAACTGTTGTTCGCGCGGTTGGTCCGCGCGGTGATTCGGTGCGATCATACCGGCCAATAATCCGGAATCACAGGAGTGCCGCCATGTCCGATGAACTGCAAACCACCCGCCATGCCAGCCTGATCCATCAGCTCGACGATATACCGGTGCACAAGATGCCGGGCGGCGAAGTGAAGGTCCTCGCGGGCGACCAGGTGCAGGCCCTCTGGGCCAATTTCGAGGCGGGAACCCATATCCCGTCCCACTCCCACCCGAACGAGCAGATCACCTGGCTGCGCAAGGGCCGGTTCGACTACAAGTTCGGCACCGGCGAGACGGCGACCTGCGAGGCGGGATCGCTGGTGCTCATCCCCGGCGGGATCGAGCACGAGGTCTGGTACGTCGAGGACTGCGAGATCGTGGAGTTCTTCTCGCCGCCGCGCACGGACATGTGGCCCGCACTGGCGAGGAACCCGTATGGGCACGAGGAATAACAAAACTGCGCCCGAGGCGAAGTGCGGGCGGGTCGCAGACCCGCCCCTACATTGGTTGATTCCCGTAGGGGCGGGTTTCAAACCCGCCCGGGCATGACGACGGAAGAGACGTCTCGTGACAGTTCCTAGCGCTGACGCGCCTGCACAAGAATGCCGACGATGGTCTCCTCGCCGAGTGACCTGCAGGCCTCGAGGCGTTGCAGGCCCTCGACCAGAATCAGGCGTTTGCCGTCGTCGCGCACCATGATCGGGACCTGCTGGCCCTCTTCGAGGATGCTCTCGGCGATTTCCGCCACCTTTTCGGGGTCGATCTCCGTCCGGCGCTTTGTCGGCACGTATATTTCATCGATCTTGTAGTGCAGGTCTTTCATCGGCAAAGCCCTCTTGATCGCGGGTGGCGCTGGAGCGCATGGCTGACGCCGGGCGCATGAAAGCCTAACATTGTTTCCCGCCCTTGCTGCCTTGCACATGGGGCGAACGATCCACAGCCACGACACAGGAACGCGCCATGCAAATCCCCGGAAAGATCGTCGATATCTCCATGGCCCTCGACGACGAGATCATCGTCGACCCGCCGGCCATGCGCCCGAAGATTTCCATGATGAGCCACGGGGACAATCTGGACCGGCTGCAGAAGAACTATCCCGGCCTCGACCCGGCCGACCTGCCGGGCGGACTCTATTCGGCCTACGAGACCATCACACTGGCCACCCATAACGGCACCCATGTGGACGCGCCCAAGCATTATCATCCGGTCGACAAGAACGGCGACCCGATGCCCGGGATCGACGAGATGCCGCTCGACTGGTTCATGCGGCCGGGCGTGAAGTTCGACTTCCGGCATTTCGATGATGGTTATCTGGTGACGGAGGCCGACATCGAGGCCGAGCTGGCGCGCATCGGACACGATCTGCAGCCGCTGGACATCGTGCTGGTGAACACCTCCGCCGCGGCCGCTTATGGCACCGATCATTTCGTGGATTCCGGCTGCGGCATGGGCCGCGAGGCGACGCTGTATCTCACGTCACGCGGCGTGCGGGTGTGCGGCACGGATGCGTGGACCTGGGACGCGCCCTTCAAGCACACGGCGGAACGCTGGAAGGAGACCAAGGACGCCTCGATCATCTGGGAGGGCCATTATGCCGGGATCGAGGAACCCTATTGCCAGATCGAGAAGCTGCAGCACCTGGAAGACCTACCCGACAACGGCTTCATCGTGGCGTGCTTCCCGACGAAAATCCGCGGCGGCACGGCCGGGTGGACCCGCGCAGTGGCGCTGTTTTCCTAGAGGGGAGCCTAGTCCCGCGTCCACCCACGCATTTTCACCAGCGTCGTCTCGCCGGCTTTGAGGATTTCCATCGTCGCGGCCTCGTTCGCCTCGCGGGTGATGGACGCCTCGATGGTCGCCGCCGCCATGGCCTTGGGGATGACCACCACGCCGTCGGTGTCACCGACCACGAGATCGCCCGGCTCGATGATGGCCTCGCCGATGGCGATGCGTTCGTTGATCCGCAGGTCGCCGTTGAGATCTTTCAATGTTCCCCGCATGGCGAGCCCGCGCGAGTACACCGGCCAGCCCATCTCGGCCAGCTCCGCGCCGTCGCGCACGCAGCCGTCGATCACCAGACCGCCGAGCTTGCGCGCCCGGGCCGAAGTGCACATCACCTCGCCGAAATAGCCGCCCTCGTAATGGCCGCCCACGTCGGCGATGACCACGTCGCCGGGTTGCGCCTCGTCGATGCCGAAATGCAGGGCGAGATTATCCAACGGCGGGCCCTTCACGGGAAAGGCCGGGCCGCAGATTTTCATGCCGGGCGCGACGGCCTTGATCGACGACGGCAACGCGCCGATCCGGCCCGCGGCCTCGTGGAGGGTCGAGGACGCGATCTTCGCCGCCTCGGCAAGCAATTCCGGTGTGAGTGCCATGCGTGACAATCCCTAAAAATGATATGGTGAAAACACATTGTAGACGCCGAACCGGCGCAGGTCATTGGGACAGACGAAACAGAATATTATCGTCATGCCCGGACTTGATCGGGGCATCTAGCGGAACGGTATCGTCTGATAGCGACAAGATACGCGGATCAAGTCCGCGTATGACGACAGGAGTGAAGGTTTCAAATGAGCGGCGTACTGGATGGTTTGCGCGTGATCGAGGGTTCGGCCTTCGTTGCCGCGCCCACGGCGGGGATGACGCTGGCCCAGATGGGCGCGGACGTGATCCGCTTCGACATGATCGGCGGCGGCATCGACTACCGGCGCTGGCCGGTCACGAAAGACGGCAACTCGATCTACTGGGCCGGGATGAACAAGGGCAAGCGCTCGCTCGCCGTGGATTTCCGCAAGCCCGAGGGCCAGGAGTTGCTCTCGGCGCTGATCACCCAGCCGGGCGAGGACCGGGGCATCCTGCTGACCAACTTTCCGATGCGCGGCTGGCTGGCTTACGAAACCCTGAAAGCCAGGCGCGACGACCTGATCGCGCTCAACATCATCGGCAACCCGGATGGCTCTGTCGCGGTCGACTACACCGTCAACGCCGCGGTGGGCTTTCCCTTCGTGACCGGGCCTGACGCCGAGACCGACCCGGTCAACCACGTGTTCCCGGGTTGGGATGTCTCGACGGGCTACGCCGCCGCGACCGGCCTGCTGGGCGCCGAGCGCCACCGGCGGCGCACCGGCGAGGGCCAGTATGTCTCGCTGTCGCTGGCCGACATGGCCTTCGCCACCGTGGGCAATCTCGGCTACATCGGCGAGGTGCAGATCAACGGCGAATCCCGGCCCAATATCGGCAACGACGTGTATGGCAGCTACGGCCATGATTTCCCCACATCCGACGGCCGGCGCGTGATGATCATCGCGGTCTCGGTCTCCCAATGGAAGAAGCTGGTCGAGGCGACCGAGACCGAAGAGGCGATGGATGCCCTGGAGGCGGAGCTGGAGATGAACTTCACCCGCGAGGAACATCGCTTCGCCGCGCGCGACGCCATCAACGTGCATATCGGTGCGTGGTGTGCCGCCCACAGCCTGGACGACATCCGCAACGTGTTCGATGCCCATAATGTCTGCTGGGGGCCGTATCAAACCTTCCAGCAGATGGTCGCGGAAGACCCGCGGGCCTCGACCGAAAACCCGATGTTCCGGGAGATCGACCAGCCCGGGATCGGACGCTACCTCGCACCGGGTACACCCAACAATTTCACAGCCGTCCCCCGCAACGTGCCCCGCGCACCAGTGCTGGGAGAGCACACCGACGAGATCCTGACCGGCGAGCTCGGCCTGTCGGACGGCGAGATTGGAAAACTGCATGATGCCGGCGTTGTCGCCGGACCGGAGGACGCATGAGAACCAATAACGTGTCATGCCCGGACTTGATCCGGGCATCTCATCGCCGACCCGACCACTTCAAGCAAGATGCGCGGATCAAGTCCGCGCATGACGGGACTTTTGGACTATGACGCAATCAACCGAAGAACTGCTCGGCCTGTGCCGGGACTCCCTCGACGATGTGCGGGCCTTCCGCGATGCCGGGCAACGCGCGGCGACCGGTATGGCCGCACCGGGCGGGCCCGTCGAGCCCGCACTGCTCGAGAAGCACCAGTATGCGGTTCACGGGTTTGCCTGGATGGCGACCTATGCGGCGGCACTCGAACAATTGCTGGGATGGGCCGAAAGGCTCAACACTGCCGGACGGCTCGGTGATCTGGAACGGCTGATGCTGTCGGCCGGCTTCGGCGCCTATCTAAACCAGCTCAAATACGGCATCGCCATGAGCCAGGACGAAATTGTCCGGCCCGGCGACCTCGGCCTCGACGAGAGCGAATTTTTCAACAGTGCCGCCGCGCGGCAATTGATGGCCAACGGCAACGCCATCGCCGTGCGCCAGGCAATCGCGGAATGCCTGCGCGACCGCAGCGGTGATTTCGGTGATCGCGATCTCGACGAGACGAACACCATGATCGCCGATCAGTTTCACCGTTTCGCCGACGCGCGCGTCAGCCCCTATGCTCATGGCTGGCATGTGCGTGATGAACTGATCCCGATGGATGTCATTCAGGACATGGCCGAGCTGGGCGTGTTCGGCCTGACCATCCCCGAAGCCGATGGCGGGCTGGGCATGGGCAAGGTCTCGATGTGCGTCGTGACGGAGGAATTGTCGCGCGGCTATATCGGGGTCGGCTCGCTGGGCACCCGGTCCGAGATCGCGGCCGAACTCATCCGGCTCAACGGCACCCCGGAACAGAAGGAACGCTATCTGGCGCCGATCGCTGCGGGCTCGCTTTTGCCGACGGCGGTCTTCACCGAACCGAACCATGGCTCCGATCTGGCGCGTATCCGCACGCGCGCCGCACGAGACGGCGCTGTGTACCGGGTGACGGGCAACAAGATCTGGATCACCCACGCCGCACGCACGGACATGATGACCCTCATGGCGCGGACCGACCCCGACGAGAACGGCTACCGGGGCCTCAGCATGTTCCTGGCGGACAAGCCCCGGGGGACGGAGGACAACCCCTTCCCCGCCAATGGCATGACCGGCTCGGAAATCCGCGTGCTCGGCTATCGCGGCATGAAGGAATATGAACTCGGCTTCGACGGGTTCGAAGTGTCGGCCGACGGTCTGTTGGGCGGACGTGAGGGCGACGGGTTCAAGCAGCTCATGACATCGTTCGAAACCGCGCGCATTCAAACCGCCGCGCGGGCCATCGGTGTGGCCCAGAACGCGCTTGAACTCGGCTTTGGGTATGCGCAGGATCGCGAACAATTCCGCAAGCCGATCGTCGAATTCGCGCGCGTGGGCGGCAAGCTCGGCTGGATGGCCACCGAGACGATGATCGCCCGTCAGCTCACCTATTTCGCCGCCCGGCAGAAGGATTCCGACCAGCGCTGCGACATCGAGGCCGGCATGGCGAAGCTGCTCGCAGCGCGTGTCGCCTGGTCGAATGCCGACAACAGCCTGCAGGTGCATGGCGGCAACGGCTATGCCGAGGAGTACGACATCAGCCGCGTTCTGTGTGATGCCCGAATCTTGAACATCTTCGAGGGTGCCGCCGAAATACAGGCCGGTATTATTGCGCGCGGCCTCCTCGGACGCCCCAACCGCCCCGCCTAACCCCCGATATTCCCAGAGAATTATCGCGTTTTAGACGCGAATTTTAAATCAATACTCTACTTATACGGTTCATTTTAACTTTCGATACACGCAATGGTATGCCCTTTATTGCCCCCTTACCACGCACTAAGTCCCGGAGACCAAACGGCTTCTGTCTTGTCAGTGAAACACTAACTAGTCGGTGTTGTTTCATTAACCATTTTTTAAGCACCTGGCGGTGCTCCATCCGAGGAGGCAATTATGAACACACTCACCAATGTTTCGAATTTCAGGTCCCGACTGGACGACGCACCTGTTTCGCGCAGCGACGCACTGACAGGTCCGGCACTGCCCGTGGGCCCACTCGCCCCGGAACAGATCAAGGAGATCCTGGAATCCCAGACCTATGAAGAACTGACGATCGAATTTGACATCCACGAGCGCATTCTCTGGTACTTCATGTCGCCCGTGTCCCGCCCCAGCGCCAACGTCGGCCTGATGCACGACATCAAACGCCTGCAGGCCCTGGTTCGGACTATATTCGATGCCCACAACAACCCGACCGACCCGCCGATCCGTTACATGGCCTTGAGCTCGCGGATGCCCGGCATCTTCAATCTGGGCGGCGACCTGGCGCTGTTCGCACAACTGATCCGCGAGCGTAACCGTGACGCGCTCGAGCGTTATTCCCGCCTGTCGATCGATGTGATCCATGCCAATTCGGCCAGCCTCGATCTCCCGCTCGTCACGGCGTCGGTGGTCCAGGGAGATGCGCTCGGCGGCGGATTCGAAGCCGCGTTGTCATCGAACCTGATCATCGCCGAGAAAAGCGCGAAGTTTGGCCTGCCCGAGGTGTTGTTCAATCTGTTCCCGGGCATGGGCGCCTACACGTTCCTGGCCCGGCGGATCGACCCGGCCAAGGCGGAACGTATGCTCCTGAGCGGTCAGATTTTCAGCGCCGAGGAATTGCTCGAAACTGGCGTGATCGACGCCGTCGTCGAGGACGGCACGGGTGAACAGGCCCTGTATGATCACATCATCAAACACGGTCGTCAGTTCGTGTCTCACCGCTCGATCTACAAGGTGCGCGGCATCGTGAACCCGATCACCTATGACGAGATGGCGCAGATCACCGACGTGTGGGTGGATGCAGCCATGTCGATCGGCGAAGACGATCTGAGCCGTATGGAGCGGCTTGCCGCGGCACAGGACCGCCGATGGGCGAAACAGAGCTAGGCACCGCTGTCTGCGCCAGCATGAACATGCCGCAAGACGGGTAGAGTCAGACTCTGTTCGAAATCGGTTTTTTTGAGTAGGCGACGCCTGCCACCGCCTCCGGTGGGCGTCGCCGCGACAATGTCGCGAAACATGGAGGCGTCAAGTTCTCTAGTGTAACCGGTCGGCGTCGCTGACCGCGGCAACCGCCTCTTCGAGCGCCTCACGCACGACCTCGAACTCGGTGCGCAGAAGTTCCAGCAACTCGCGCCCCCGCCCCTTGAGTTCCTCGGGGCTCAAATCATAAAGATCACGAGTTACCGTATGCAGGCGCGTTGCACCGACATGTGCCGCACTGCTGCGAAGCGCGTGAGAATGTTCGCGAACACTTCCCACATGACCAAGGTCTATGGCGTTCTCGAGGGACTGGATGATTGCGTGACCGTCCATCAGGAAGTCGGCGATCACGCCCGCAAAGAACGTGTCGTCGCCACCGAGCGCACGCAAGCTGGCGATGGCACGCTGGTCAACCGGCGCCTCTGCGACAACCTTCAGGTGAGGATGCGCAACGATATTCGGGCGCACCGGATCCGTCACCTCGTCGGGCTCGTCGCTCATTTCGGCACGTCGGCCATGTTTCGCGACCATCGCGTCGAGTATCTCGAGGAGGGTTCTGGCCTCGACCGGTTTTGTAATGACGGCGTCCATGCCTGCATCCAGACATTCTTCGCGCGTCTCCAGGGTGGCATCCGCGGTCAGCGCAATAATCGGGAGGTGCTGCTCGTCGATATGGGAAAATCGATAATGTTTGGTCGCATCCGGACCGCTGATACCCGGCATGTTCACGTCCATCAGGACAACATCGAACGTGTTGGTATCCAGGGCATCAAGAGCCGCATCGCCATTGTCGACCACGAATGCCCGGTGACCGGCGCGCGTGAGGATCTTGTTGATCACCTTCCGGTTGACGATATTGTCTTCGACGACGAGGACCGAGAGATCGCGGACCGCTCCCTTGCGCTCCAGCAGGCTTCGCTCTTCCTCCGCCGCGACATGGCCGGCCGAGCCGACAATCGTCTGTGCCAAACGAAGACTGCGGAACAGCATGGATTCATCGACCGGCGTGCGAAGCCTTGCCAACGGTGCGGGCAAAGAGTGGGGCCGGGTAACATCCGCGCTCGTCAGGTAGATCAGGACGGGTTCGCGATCCCCGGTTTCCGCACGGATTTTAGTGATCGCCGTTTCCGCCTCCGACCAGCCCGCATCCAGAAGTATGACCGGTCGACGCGCGCCACGGGAAAGGCCGTTCAACAATCGCGCCACCGCCTCATCCGCGGACTCGATTGAAGCGACCTGCACGCCCCAACGCATCATGGCCATGTCGAGCCCGGAAAACTTCTCGATGTCGGGCGACAGGAGGAAAACCTGGTCGGGATCGAACGACAACGTGACTTCATCGACCTCCTCGGCCGGCGCACGACGCAAATCGAGGTCAAACCAGAACCGACTGCCGCTCCCTATCTCGGATTCGACATGGATGTCGCTGCCCATATGCTCGATCAACTGGCGCGAAATCGTCAGGCCAAGGCCGGTGCCGCCATACCGGCGGGTTATCGAATTGTCGGCCTGCGTGAAACTGTCGAAGATCGAATTGACCTGATCCTGCTCAATGCCGATCCCGGTATCGACAACTTCGAAGCGCAAGCGGTGACTTTCGGCGTTTGTCTCAACCGGGCTGACGCGGAGGCCAACACTTCCCGTGTCCGTAAACTTCACGGCATTCGCCACGAGGTTCACCAGCACTTCCTGAAGATGTTCCGGGTCTCCCATCAGATCAGGAGCAATGGCCGGTGCGACGGTGACATCGAGCCGGATATTCTTCGCGACCGCCTGCGGCCGCATGATCGCCTCGACGCCGGCGACCGCACCGTACAGATCGAATGTCCGGTCTGCGATATCGACGCGACCGGCCTCGATTTTCGAGAAATCCAGAATCTCGTTGACCTGAGACAGCAGACTGCGCGCCGCCGTCCTGACGGTGCGCGCCATATCATATTGTTCGGCATCCAGCGGGGTCTCACGAAGAAGGTCACCGGTGCCGATGATGGCGTTCAGCGGTGTCCGAAGTTCGTGGCTCATGGCCGCGAGGAAGCGGGTCTTGGCCCGGTTGGCTTCCTCGGCCAATTCGATCGCCAGGCGAAGCTTCGTGATCAGGGTCGAGACATAGGCCGGCAGAACCAGTAGTGCGACCAGAAGACCGATGGAGAGAAGAAGATTCTCCGACCAGAACGGGGTTGTCGCCACCACGGCGGAAAACCCGACGGCACTGATTCCGGCCGACACAAAAAGATACCGCTCGCCATAGCGAAAGCCGTTGCCAAAAGTGACCCACAGATAAATCAGATACCAGGGCGCCATCACCTGCGGGCTCAAGTGGAGCAGTGACGAGAGAATGCTCACATCAGCGATGTTCGCCAGGATACGTCGCGGCACCGACGGCGTGGGCCGATGCCAAATGGCGACAAGAAACAGCCAGGAAATCACCATGCCCGCCGACATCGAGACAGCCGAAAGCGCGATGTTTCCGGTCTCCGGCACGGTGGCTTCCAGCGCGAACAGATAGATCAGAATGATCGCGACCAGTGCGACCCTGAGCAGAATTTGTTCGTGCTCGCTATCCGGGCGGCCGGCGAGGCGCGCGCGTGCGGCATCCAGACCAATCACGGTCGCATGCGCCACCAGCCAGATCGGCGCCAGGAGCAGCGCGCCCAAAAGGGCATAGGCAGTCCATACCGGGATGATGCCATCGATCGATGGCAGGGTGATGCTGGCAAACCCGCCGGCCGTGACGACCATCGAAAGGGCGACCAACAACGCGGACAAACGGAAACGTCGCGCGAGCCGGCTGTTCGTTTGGGATCCAGCGTCCGCAGACACTTGTCCGTCGTTTAAGGGTTCGTCCGTCATGAGTTCGAAACGCGACCTGATCTGTTTCGTTCTATTCAGCGGCCTGGCCGTCGGCCCTGGACGCCGCGCTACGCGAGGACGGGAACACCAGCGAGAAGCATGTGCCCTCGTCAGGCGTGCTTTCGATCCGAATTTCACCGTCGTGCAATTCGATCATCGATTTGACCAGAGAAAGCCCGAGCCCGGTACCACCCGTCGACCGGCTCAGCGCGTTCTCGACCTGGCCGAACGGCATCAGAATTTTCTCGAAGTTCTCCTCGGCGATTCCGACGCCGGTATCGCGCACCCGCAAGATGCTCTCTCCCGCCTCGGTGCGCAGGCTCTGCACGGAAATTGTGCCGCCCTCGGGTGTGAATTTCGCGGCATTGGATAGCAAATTGAGGAGCATCTGGCGGACCATGCGCTCATCCGCCAGCACTTCCGCCAAGTCAGCGTCGCAAGAAATATCCAGGGTCAGCCCAGCCTGTGTTGTGCGGTCGCGCACCATTCGCGCAACAGAATCGACGACCATATTGAGATCGACATCGCGTTCGACGAGTTGCCAAACACCGGTCTCAAGGCGGGAAACATCGAGAATATCATTCAGGATCGCGAGCAGGTGCTTGCCGCTTTCATGAATATTGTTGGCGTATTCACGATAACGCTGGTCATCCAGCGGACCATAGCTTTCCTCAGCCATGACCTGGGCGAAACCCATGATGTGATTGAGCGGTGTGCGCAGCTCGTGGCTCAGATTCGCGAGAAATTCGGTCTTGTTCCGGTTGGCCGCTTCCGCCTGCTCTTTGGCTTCGCGCAACACTTCCGCGGCATTCCGATGCGCCGAAACTTCCGTCGTAACGTTCAGGACCTCGATATCGCCGGTTGAGCTGACGAATGGCAGCTTCACCGTTTGCAACCATTGACGCTCACCGAACACATCCGAGGTGCAGACTTCCGGCAAATGCTCCGGCTTGCCGGAACGCAACACGTCGACGCTCGCGCGACGGTCATTCTCGACCTGATCGTCATTCTCCACGAAGTCAGAGAGCGTTTTGCCCACCATTTCGTCCGGCGTTGTGCGGAAGGCGCGCGCAAATGCCAGATTGGCGAGCGTGATCTGGTGGTTCTCGTCGGTCGCGTAAATCCAGTCAGGAATATTGTCGATGACGACGCTCAGATGATTGCGTTGACGCTGTGCGACCCGCTCGACCTCTTTGCGGTCGGTGATATCGATGGCCACCGTCACCACGCCCTGTATGTCGTCCTCGGCCCCGCGCAGCGCCGACTTCACCGTCAGGTAAGTGCCAATCGTGCCGTCGGGCGCGGTGAGCTCTTCCTCAAAGGTCAGAACCTCATCCGTTCCACTGTAGAGCCGCTTGTCCAGCATCATGTGGCGTTTCGAATCCGCCGCCACCAGACCATCCGCGCGATCCATACCGACCGCATCGGCCGACGAGATCCCGAGCCGGTTCGCGGCAGATGAATTCGCGAACAAAACCTTCCCGGCCTCATCCGTCGCACAAACAAGTGCCGGAACTCCGTCAATCACCTGGCGGAGTAATTCGCGGGATTCGCGCAGCTTTTCTTCATGCAACAGATTGTCGTTTGCCAGACGGCGCTCGAGTGAACGGGTCCGGCGATGGATGATCTTCTGCTGATTGCGCATGCGCAGCAGGTTCCGCACCCGCGCCTTGAATTCCTGGTGATCAACCGGGCTGATCAGAAAATCCGTTGCGCCGGCATCAAGCGCGCGATAGCGGAACGAACGATCCTCATAGATCGTCACCACAATCACCGGGACGTCGTAGCAAAGCGGCTGTGCACGGAACTGGCGGGTGAACTCCGCGCCATCCATACCGGGCATCTTGTAGTCCGTGACGACCAGATCGGGCGTATTTTCCGTCGCCCAGGCAATCGCATCGCGCGGGTCGGCAAATGTGTATACGACCGCGTCCTCGTCGGCCTGACTCGCCAGACGGCTGAGGACGTGACGGTTGGTCACTCGATCGTCGATCACCAAAACAGTAGACATACGTATATTTTACAATGTTTTAGGGATGTGCACTAACGTGTTTATGTAACTATTGTTTACAACTTAAGAGAGAATTCGAGAAACCTGTCGAAACTGGCGTAAATCCAAGGCACATATAGATTTTCCAGCCTCTAGAAATAGTTTCGCACGCGAAACGTTAACAATTTGCTAACCATCGTAAACACGATGTTACCGTCTGTCGCCGGAGCGCAAGGAAGAAGATGATGAGCGAATCCGAGATTCTCATTTTGGACTCCGCGACCAAGTTCGGGGCAGATTCGCCTGGAAAGGTTGCCATCGCCGCCTCTCATGGCGCGATTTACGCCGGGTACCTTGGCGTACGCGCCGGCCTCCGGGGCATCATCCTGCACGATGCCGGGATCGGACGGGACGCTGCGGGGATCAATTCGCTGCCCTATCTCGATGAGTTCACCGTCGCTGCGGCGACCGTCGACCATCACAGCGCGAGAATCGGTGACGGTGCCTCGATGGCGACGACCGGCCGCATCAGCCATGTCAACGAGACCGCACGCGCCGCCGGCTGCGCGCCGGGACAGACAAGCATGGAATGCGCCCATGCAATGCGATCCGCGCCGGGATCCACGGGCACGCCGCCGCCTCTCGACGAAGCACGCTTTTTCATTCGCGATACAGCCGGCGCGCCGCGCATCATTGGCTGTGATTCCGTATCCCTCGTGGGCCCCGACGACATCGGAGATATCGTCATCACCGCATCCCACGGCGCCCTCCTGAAGGAAGCGCCAAGCTGGGGCAATCGGCCCGATGTGCTGGCGGCCGTGTTCAACGATGCCGGATCGGATTTCCCGACCCGCCTGCCCGATCTCGACGAGAGGGGCATTGCAGGTGCGACCGTTACGGCCGAGAGCGCGCGGATCGGGGACGCCAGGTCCACCTACGAAGACGGCATTATTTCCCATGTGAACGAGACGGCGCGGATATCGGGCGCCACACCCGGAACGACCTGCCGGGAATTTGTCGAGATGATATCCGCCGCGAAGCCCTAGGCGAGCATCTCCTTGACACGGCCGGCGATCCGGTCCGCCTTGATCTTGTAGGCTTCTTCCAACGGGATCGAGAATGGGATCGGAATTCGTTCGCCCCCGAGGCGTGCAACGGGCACGCCCAGCGTTTCGGCCACCTCCGCCGCGACCTCACCGCCGAACCCACCGACCCTCACGGCCTCGTGCACAACAAGCAACTTGCCGGTTCGGGCTGCCGAGTTCATCACCGCATCCCGGTCCCAGGGGTAGAGCGTGCGCAGATCTATGACCTCTGCCGAGATCCCGTCCGCTGCCAGCACATCGGCGGCCTCTGCCGCGACGCCGACCTGGGCGGCCCAACTCACGATGGTGATGTCACTCCCCGCACGTACCGTCGCCGCGACACCCAGGGGGATAGGCTCCTGATCGTTTTCATCAACCTCACCAAGCATTCCCCAGAGGCCCTTATGCTCCATGTACACCACCGGATCGTCACAGCGGATAGACGCCTTCAGGAGTCCGCGATTGTTGGCCGGTGTCGACGGCGTGACCACGACCAATCCGGGTGTATGGGCATACCAGGCCTCCGGTGACTGGGAATGCTGGGCGGCAATCCCGCCACGTATGCCGATCGGCATGCGGGCAACCATGGGCACCCGCGCCTGACCACCGAACATGTACCGGGCCTTGGCCGCCTGATTGACGAGTTCCGAGACCGAACACATCGCAAAGTCGGAGAATCGCATCTCCGCAATTGGCCGCGTACCTGCCAGCGCCGCCCCAACCGCTGCCCCCATGATCGTCGATTCCGATATCGGTGTGTCGACGATCCGATCCGGCCCGAATTCGGCCTGCAGATCGTTATACTGACCAGCCATTCCGCCTTCGTAGCCAAGGTCTTCGCCCAGCGCCCAGACCTTGGGGTCACGGGCCATTTCTTCCTGAAGACCGAGCCGAGCGGCCTGCGCATAAGTCATTTCGGTCATCGGCTTTCTCCCGGAAATTCGGGTGCACCGACATCCTGTACATCGGTGAAGGCGAGAGCGCCGTCCGGCCATGCCGCATTCGCCGCCTCATCCACATAGCCAGCGATTTCACCATCGACCTCGGCCTTCAGCGCCGCGATTTCATCTGCGTCGACCCCGTTCTTCAGCAGCCATGCCTCGGTCCGGGCCATCGGCTCGCGCCCCAGCGCCTCTTCAAGTTCCTTGGGGTCGCGGTAGCCGGCAGGATCATGAGCGAAATGCCCACGCAGCCGATAGGTCATCGCCTGAATCAGCTGCGGACCACTGCCATTGCGAATTTCAGCAACCACACGGGCGGTGGTGCTGTCGACCTCGAACAGATCGTTTCCATCGATGGTGATTGCCGGGATTCCGAAACTCTCGGCCCGCTTGGCGATCCCCTCACCCGCGGTGACCAGACGCGTGGTCGTCGTTGCGGCAATCTGGTTGTTCTCGCACACGAACAGGACCGGCAGCTCATAGACCTTGGCCCAGTTGAGGGCCTCCATGAACGGCCCCCGGTTGATGCCGCCGTCGCCGATGAAGTTCACGACGATACGATCCTGTTTCAGAAGGCGGATCGATTGGGCCGCCCCGACCGAGATCGTGCAACCGTCTGCGATAACGCCGTTCGCACCGAGCATACCGACCGAGAAGTCGGCGATATGCATCGACCCGCCCTTGCCATCGCTGGTGCCGCCCACACGTCCGAACAATTCGAGCATCATCGCGCGCGGATCTGCACCCTTCGCGATGGAATGACCGTGACCACGATGATTGCTGGTCAGCAAATCGTCGTCGCGCAGATTCGCACAGATGCCAACCGCAATGGATTCCTCGCCGATGTACTGATGCACCGAGCCGCGCACCTGGCCGGCGTGAAACGCCTCGCCCGCCGCCTCCTCGAAGGCGCGGATCACCAGCATCTTCCGGAACATCTCGACGACACGCGCAGGCTCATTGGCCAGATTGCTGGACACAGGCATTCCCCCTCGACCCGATGCAGGTGCACGTTTACCGGCACCCGTTTCGAGGAGTATCACCCGCTTTCCCCGGCTCGGTAAAGCTCAGGCTCTATCGGACAGGTTTACGCAGTTGTCAGGCGCCGATTGCCTTGTTGACGCGCGGCATGACCTCGGTGGCCATGAGTTCCATCGAGCGTTTGCCTAGCTTGGCATCGACCCAGTCATGGCCTGCATAGACCAGGGTTCCGAAATCCCCGACTTCTTCGCGGAAGGCCAGGATTTCGTCCACGACCTTGTCGACGGTGCCGGCAATGACGAGAGAATTGACCATGAAATCATCCGTGATCTCTTCGTCAGGCTGGTCTCTGTCTGTCTTGAAGAGACCCAGCTTACCGCCGTTCCGGAGTTTGCTGCCGAGTTGATAGAAGTAGAATCGGTAGGGCGATTGCGGGCCCTTGCCGTATTCCTCTGCCACCTTGTCGTCGTCAGCAACGAAAATCGAGCGCGCAACTCGCCACTTGGACGTGTCCGCCTCTCGACCCACATTCGCACAACCCTCGGCATAGTTCGGCCAATGGGTCGCGACCCATTTCGGCTGCAGGAAGTTGGCGGACACCGGAATCCAATCCCGCTCGCCGAGCCCGATGATCCCTTTTGAAAATGGCGCGACGACCGTCCCGAAAATCGGCGGGGTCGGCTTTTGGTAAGGCTTCAGGATGACGCCCTGGCCGAGGTCCTCGACATAATGTTGCATCGTGGAGATCGAGTTGTACTTGCCCTTGATGTCGTAGGGCGGGTCTGTCGTCCAGATTTCGATGATCTGGTTCAAACACTCGATGAACTTCTCGTTCCGGTCGATATCGAGTGTCCCGAACACTTCGGAATCGGACGGCAGGTTGCCCGGGCTGACTCCCAGCATGAACCGACCCTCGAGCATGTGATCGAGCATCGCCGCCTCGGCGGCCACGGCTGCGGGATGATGGTGGCCCAGATTCACCGTCCCGGTCGCCAGGGTCATATTCTTGATCTCGCGCGCCACCCAGCACAGGAACATCATGGAGTTCGGGACCGGCTCGAAACTGTCGGTCACATGCTCGCCCATATAGGCTTCGGAGAAGCCCAGCTCGTCGGCCAGGATAAACGCTTCCCGGTCCTCATTCAGGGTTTCCGTGAGGGGACGATCCGCCGGGTGAAGCGGCATCGTGAAAAATCCGAGTTCCATTTTAACTGCCTCGTGTCTTTTGGTTTCCTGCAACGAAACAAAGCATAGGTCCTCGTGCCTGCAGTGATTTGCGTCAGGTCAACTCTGTCTCACCTTATGAGCGCAGGGCTTGGCGTTGACTGTCCGCGACGCATGAAGAACATTGGTATCAAGTGCGCATTTGGACCGCGTCGTGGTTCCAGTTCCTGCGCCATAAAAACAAGTCCGACGTCTCGGGGGAAAACATGAACGACAAGGCAACCGACACGGGCGACAACCTCACAGTCGAAATGTCCGGCGGCGAAGCCATCGCCCGGATGCTGCAGCAGCATGAGGTCGGCCCGATGTTCGGCATGGCCGGGTTTCAGCTCCTGCCCTTCTACGCCGCCATCCGCGAACTGGGCCTCGCCCATACGCTGATCAACGACGAACGCAGCGGTGCCTTCATGGCCGACGCATGGTCCCGCGTGACCGGCCGGCCCGGGGTTTGCGACGCAACACTGGGACCGGGCGCCACCAATCTGCTCACGTCACTCACGGAATCACTCAACGCCGGCATCCCGATCATCGCCATCGCCGGTGATGCGAACCGCACCCATGCCTGGAAGAACATGACCCAGGAGACCCGGCAGGTCGAAATGCTGCGCCCCGCGGTCAAGGAAGTGATCCGCGTGGAAGTCGGCGAACGCATTCCCGAGCATGTGCGCCGCGCCTACGCCGTGGCCACATCGGGCCGTCCCGGCCCGGTCCTGCTCGACGTGCCGGAAGACATCAGCCACGGCATGTTCGAGTTCGCCGCCAGCGAGCTCTATGCCGACCCGGCGACCACCCACGCCCCGTCGCGACGCACCCGCCCCGCTCGCGCGGATGTGGACCGTGCCGCCACTTTGCTGGCCGACGCGAAGCGCCCGGTGATCCTGGCCGGCGGCGGTGTGCATATTTCCGGTGCCCAGGATGTCCTGACCTCATTTGCCGAAGACCAGGCGATCCCGGTGGCGCACACGCTCTCGGGCAAAGGCGCGATCGCCTGCACCCATGACCTGTCGCTGGGCCTGTTCGGGCGATACGACCGCACGGCCAACGGGTTGCTGGATTCCGCCGACGCGATCCTCGTGGTCGGCTGCAAGCTGGGCGAGATCGCGACCAAGCGCTACACGATCCCGCGGCCCGGCATTCCGATCATCCATCTCGATATCCTGCCCGAGGAAATCGGCCGCTGGGCCCAGACCGACATCGCCTTGTGTGGTGATGCGCGCGAGGGCCTCGCCGACCTGCACGACGCGCTGGCCGACGGTGCCGAGGCGCGCCGCGACGCGCGCGCCGGATATATCGCCGAGGCCGGCGCCGGCAAGGCCAAGTGGCGCGCGGAAGTCGAGGAAAGGCTCACTTCCGAAGAGGTACCGGTCAACATGGCCCGCATGGTCCACGAGCTGAACAACATCCTGCCCGAGGACGCGATCCTGGTCGCCGACGGGGGCTTTGCCGCCCACTGGACCGGGCTGCTTTACGACACCAAGCGCGCCGGCCGCGGTTTCATCGTCGATCGCGGCATGGCCTCGATCGGTTACGGCGTGTCCGGCGGCATCGGCGCGCAGCTGGCCGCCCCCGACCGTCCGGTCTTTACGCTCACCGGCGATGGCGGGCTGAACATGACCCTCGGCGACCTGGAAACCGCCGCGCGGCTCGGCGTTCCGGTGACGGTCCTGGTCGTCAACAATGCGGCATCGGGCTACATCAAGGCCCTCCAGCACGCGATGTTCGGCGGCAAGTACCAGTCGGCCGACCTGTCCGACCTCAACTACGCCGCCATCGCCGAACATCTGGGTTGCCGCGGCATTCGCGTCGAGCACCCCGACCAGCTGGCCGACGCCTTCCGCACGGCGCTGGACAACCGTGACAAGCCGAACGTCATCGACATCGTCGTGACCCGCGATGCCGGCAAGATGCTGCCGGGCGTCGACAACCGGACCGCACCCATCAAGAAGGGCGATCGCATCGCCTGACGATCTCAACCAAATTCGGTGCTTCCACGCACCGCAAGGATTGGAAATTCAATGAAGCTCCTCACCTATGACGCCGGTTCCGGTGCCCATGTCGGCCTCGCCACCGATGACGGCATTGTCGACCTCACCAGCCGCGCGGGCGTCACCTCACTGCGTGAACTCATCGCCGCAGGCCGGGTCGCCGAGATGGCCGAATTCGCCGGCGAAACCCCCGATCATGCGCTCGACGGCGTGACCTATCTGCCCGTTATTCCCGACCCGGATCACATCTGGTGCGTCGGCGTGAACTACATGGACCATCTCCAGGAAGCCATCGACGCCGGGCTGCCGCGTTCCAAGTCCGAATATCCGATGATCTTCGGCCGCTACGCCGACACGCTGGTCGGTCACCAACAGCCGATGCTCAAGTCGCCTGTGGTCAACAAGCTCGACTATGAGTGCGAGCTCGCGGTGATCATCGGCAAGCCGGGCCGCTACATCAGCAAGGAAGACGCGCTGGAATACGTGGCGGGTTATTCCTGCTTCAACGAGGGCAGCGCGCGGGACTGGCAGTACCACACGGCCCAGGTCGTCCCGGGCAAGAACTTCCAGGGCACCGGCGGGTTTGGCCCGTGGATGGTGACCGCGGACGAGATCCCTGACCCCCAGGTCCTCGACATCTCGACGGTCCTCAATGGCGAAACGCTTCAGTCGGCCAACACGAAGGATATGATCTTCGACGTGGCGACGACCATCTCCTACGTCTCGCACATCTCCGAGTTGCAGCCCGGCGACGTCATCGCCTCGGGCACCCCGGCGGGTGTCGGGCAGTCTCGGGAGCCACAGGTTTTCATGCAGATCGGCGACAGCTGCGAAATCCGGATCGAGAATGTCGGCACCCTGGTAAACGGGATCGCCGAGGGTTAACCCGCGCGCCGCCGCTGAAACAGCCGTCCGTCGATGAGGGCGAGGCCGAGCGCAATGAACGCCATACCGATCATCTGTTCGGTCGTCAGCACCTCGCCGAGGATGAACACCCCGAGCAGGATCGCGCTGACGGGCACCAGGAAGTTCACCAGCAGGATGTTGACCGCCCCGGCCCGCGCGAGGATCCGGAAGAAGATCAGATAGGCGAAAGACGTCGACAGCACCGCGAGGCCGAGAACCGCACCCCAGGCCTGCATGCTGGGGATCGCGAGTTCCCAGGGCCGGTCGATGATCACCGTGAACGGCAGCAGCAAAAGCGCGGCCATCGTGATCTGGCCGGTCGCGACCATCATCGGCGGCGTCTCGCGCCGGGAGAAACGACGCCCGTAGATCGCCGACACGGCGTAACACACCGCGGCCCCCAGGACAGACAGCTGGGCAATCAGGTCCTTGCCGATATCACCGAGGAACTGCGGCCCGATCAGCACGACCACCCCGACCAGGCCGGCCAGCACACCCAGCACCTTGCCCGGTGACATTTTCTCGTCGCTGGTCATGAAATGTGCGGCCACGACAGCGAACAGCGGCGTCGTCCCGATCATGATCGAGGCCAGCCCGCTGGCGATATGGACCTGCCCCCAGGCAATCAAAAAGAACGGCAGCGCCGAGTTCAGCGCCGCCATGATCACCAGATCGATCCAGGTCGTCGCATCGCGCGGCACCTTGATGCCGCCGGCGAAGACGAACAGCCAGAGGATGACCGACGCGATCGCCACACGGAAGAAGATGACGACGAGCGGGGGAATCTCGGGGATGGCGATGGCGTTGAAGAAGAAGGTGCCGCCCCAGACGCCGCCGAGGATAAACAGCAATATCCACTCGACGGGGGTCATGTGCAGGCTGGTGGGAGTTGTCATCCGTAGAACCTAACGCGCTCAGGTGGCGAGCAGCGCACGCATTTTCGCAACGGCGGTATGCGGTGCCGTGAGAACCGGGCGGCCCTCGATCGGCGTGATCTTTTGCGGCACCAGCCCCATGGAGAACTGGCCGAGCAGCAGGCTGTCGCAGTCGGTGACAGTCTCCGCCGCCGCGACGACGATGTCGTCATGGCCGGGCCGGTCACCGCCGATGAGCGTCTCGAATGCGCCCTCGGCGACTTTGCCGGAGAGCGTATAATCCAGATTGTGTTCGTCGGCATAACGTTCGATGTCGCCGGACAGGCAGTCCACCGTGCCCTGGGTCGTCGCCAGAATGCCCATCCGCGAACCGTTGGCGAAGGCAGCCTCGATCATCCCCTCGTAAGACGTCAGCACCGGCACATCGAGAGCCTCGCGTCCCGCCTCCACCAGGCGGCCAAACACCGAACCGCAGAAAATGATGCCGTCGACCCGACAATCGCGGCTGTAGCGCAGGACGGACGCGATTCTTTCATACGCAGCCTCCGGCATCGGATCGGGCACCGTCATGTCGTCATTAATGAAGTCGAGATAGAGCGACTGGTCGAGCTGGCAGGCGATCTCCGCTTCGGGCCAGAGCTCCGCGAAAGCCGCACGGACGGTGGGAAATGCCACCTCGGTGGGCGACACGACGCCGATACGGGGAGCGGTCATGGGTGGCTCGTAATCCGCAGGTTCAACTTATCTCTCCACCCTATATTCGTCATGCCCGGACTTGATCCGGGCATCTCTTGCAGCGGCGCATGAGATACGCGGGTCAAGCCCGCGTATGACGGGAGGAGTTGGAGGCTACACGTCATTTTTGTTCCCTAGCCGAGCAACCGCTGGAGCTTGCGCACCGCGGTGTGGGCGGAGGTGAGCACCGGGCGGTCGGGCATGTCGGTGAACAGCTTCATCGCGCCGGTCATCGAAAACTGGCCGAGCATCAGGCAGTCGCAGTCGGTCATCTTGTCCGCCGCGTCGGCAACCATCCGGTCATGGGTCTCGACGTCGCCCGCCAGGATGATCGGCCGGGCCGCATCCTCAATATGGTCGGTGATCGTCACTGGCTTGCTGGTTTCCTTGGAATAGCGATCGATATCCTCGACCAGGCACTTCAGGGACCCCGGCGCCGTCGTCAGGATACCGAGGCGTGATCCCAGTGCGACCGCCTCCTCGATCATCGCCTCGTGGGACGTCAGGCAGGGGATATCCATATCGGAACGCGCAGCCTCGACCCAGCGCCCGAAGACCGACCCCGTGAACAGCAACCCGTCGGCGTGGCAGTCGGCGGCATAGTGCAGCAGCCTGGAGACCCGCTCGCCGGTCTCGTCGGTCTGGGGCTTGCCGCCCGCGAAATCCAGATAGAGGGATTCATCGAGCACATGGAACAACTCCGCCTCGGGCCACAGCTCGGCGAAGGCCGCGCTGATGGCGTCCATCGCGTTGTCCATGGGCGACACGGCCCCGATACGTACTGACATGATAACTCTCCCCCTCTTTCGGCCAGTCTAGGCGTTGCAGTTACCCGGCGGTAGAGGGAGCGGTACGGGTCTTACATCGCGAGCAAACAAACTCCAAAAGTGGCACTCGCGTGTCCAACCGGGCAATATTCGTCTCCCCAACAAGGAACGCGACCATGACGGACATCTACATCGTCGGCATCGGCATGACGCCGCTCGGCAAATTCCCCGACCGGAGCGTCAAGCAGCTCACCGACGACGCGGTGAATACGGCGCTCACCGACGCCGGTGCGAAACTGGAAGACATCGAGGCCGCGTGGTTCTCCAACACGCGCCAGGGGATGATGGAGGGCCAGAATACCGTGCGCGGCCAGTGCGCACTGCGCTCCATGGGCTTCCAGTCGATCCCCATCGTCAACGTGGAGAACGCCTGCTGCTCATCATCCACCGGGCTGAACCAGGCGTTCGCGTACCTTAAGGCAGGCATGGCTGGGGTGGCGCTGGTCGCGGGCTCGGAGAAGATGTTCTACCCCGAAAAACGCGAGCTGATGTTTCAGGCATTTCGCGGCGGTTGGGACGTGCACACGCAAGTTGAAACCGAAGCGCGGTTGCTGTCGCTCGGTGAGGGCCTCGCGCTGCCGCCAGAGGCCGGCGAGGATTCCGGCGAACGCAGCGTGTTCATGGACATCTATGCCGCGCTGGCCCGTCAGCACATGAAGCATTTCGGCACGACCCAGCGCCAGATCGCGGCCGCCGCCGCCAAAAGCCATTTCCACTCGACCCTCAACCCGCTGGCGCAATACCAGAAGGACTTTTCGGTCGACGAGGTCATGGCCGACCGGTTGATCTCCTGGCCGCTCACCCGCTCCATGTGTGCGCCGCTGTCCGACGGCGCGGGCGCGCTGGTGCTGTGCACCGGCGATACGCTGGATCGTTTTGATAAATCCCGCGCCGTGAAGGTGCTCGGCACGTCGGTCGTCAGCGGCTCGGACCGGGACCCGGACGATTTCGAGCATCACATCGGCCGCATGGCCGCCACGCGTGCCTACGAACAGGCAGGCGTCGGCCCAGATGATGTCGACGTCGCCGAGGTGCATGACGCGTCGGCCTACGCGGAGATCGTGCAGGTCGAAAACATGGGCTTCTGCGCGCGCGGCGAAGGCGGCAGCCTGGCCGAGCGCGGCGAGACCAAGCTCGGCGGCAAGATCCCGGTGAACACATCCGGCGGCTTGCTGTCGAAAGGCCACCCGATCGGGGCCACGGGCGCCATCCAGATCCACGAGCTGGTGACACAGCTGCGCGGAGAAGCCGGCAAGCGCCAGGTCGAGGGCGCGCGTATCGCCGCGGCGGAAAATGGTGGCGGATTCTTCGGCATCGAGGAAGCGGCGACCGTCGTGACGGTGCTGGGGCGGTAACCGCACCTCCGACCTGCCCGGACATGGTCCGGGTTTCTTCTTTGTGTCCGTGAGAATTCGCCCGAACTGCATTCCTGCGGCGACGTTGACTTTCCAGTTACTGGAAGGTGTAGCGTTCGCACGAGATGACGCGTGGGTCCCGTCCACGCCTGAACCAGCCTGGAAGGCCAGAAGATGAAAAGCTCCACCCGGCGTACTTTTCTTGCCGGACTGGCGACAGCCGCCGCGACGCCCCTACTGACCCGTCTGAGCCATGCCGATACCGCAGGACGCCCCCTTCCCGTCCCGCCGGTCATGGAAACGCATGGCGAGCCCGTCACCCTCGACGCGATATCGGGGTCATCCATTTTTCAACCGGGTCTTTCGACTCCGACACTCGGTTTCAGTCAGCCCTATCTCGGACCGACACTGCGGTTCCGGCGCGGCACGTTGGCCCGCGTCAACGTACGCAACCGGCTCAACACACCGATCACCAGCCATTGGCACGGCCTGCACGTCCCCGCGATCCTCGACGGCGGGCCGCAGCTGCAAATTTTGCCCGAACGTCAATGGTCCGTGGAAATGCCGATCGATCAACCGGCAGCGACACTTTGGTATCATTCACACGTGCACGGCCGCACGGCGGAACAGGTCTATCAGGGCCTCGCCGGCATGATCATCGTCGACGATCCATCCGCACCCGACAGCGGCCTTCCCGTCGATTACGGTGTCGACGATCTGCCGCTGATCATTCAGGACCGCGCCTTTCGCGAGGACGGCGCGTTTCATTATGCGAACCGTGGGCCGGCACGCATGATCGGCTTTCGCGGCGACACCATTCTCGTCAACGGCGCCATCCGTCCGGTCGCAGCACCGCCGACAGGTCTTGTTCGCCTGCGACTTCTCAACGGATCCAATTCCAGAACCTATCTGTTGCGTTTCTCCGACGAACGCGGCTTCCATCAGGTTGCAAGCGATGGCGGACTGCTCCCGAAACCCGTGCCGCTGACATCGATACAGCTGGCGCCCGCCGAACGGGCCGAAATTCTGGTCGACTTCAGCGATGGCCGTCGGGTGACCATGCTGAGCGGCCCTGATCACAACAACCCAATGGGCCGGAACATGCCGGCCATGATGCGACAGATGCTCGGGGGCGACCCCGCGCAATTCCCCGAAGGAAAACCGGGCGAGTTCGAGATTCTCTCATTCGAGCCGCACGGGAAACCACGTGCAGCAGGTAAAATTCCCGACGCCTTTCCAGGCGCACCCCGGCCACAATTCGGCGATCCGGCCAGGACCCGTGAACTCGTACTGAACATGCATGCGGATGGACGCGGCCCCGGGATGCCACGGGGCGGCCAGCCATCCGTCGGGCAGATGGGCTCCATGGGGATCAACGACAACCCATTCAGCATGGACCGGGTCGACATCGCCATGAACCGCGGGGAAACCGAACTCTGGACCATCCGGGCCGCGGAAATGAAGCACCCCTTCCATGTCCACGGCACCTCGTTTCAGGTCCTGCACAATGGTCGCCGGGATGTCGCCTTCGATTCAACCGGCCTCAAGGATATAGTTCTGGTAGAGGGCGAGGCGCGGATACTCGTGCGGTGCAACCACGTTGCCACGCCCGACATCCCCTACATGTTCCATTGTCACATACTCGAGCATGAAGACGCCGGCATGATGGGGCAATTTACCGTTGCCTGATCAGTGGTGGATTGAGGTCCGTATCCGACCTGCACGACCTCAATCGCGGTGACAGTGCCGGGGCGGTAACGTCAAATTCCGTCATGCCCGGACTTGATCCGGGCATCTTCTCGACATCGCGCAAGAGATACGCGGATCAAATCCGCGTATGACGGTGATTTTGCGGCTCTGTGACCCGCCCGCGACAGGACTCACGAACGCCTGATAAATTCGGCTCATGTCTGATGCCGACAAAATTGCCGATTTGGAATCCCGCCTCGCCCAGCAGGAGCACACGCTCGACGAACTCTCCGGGGTGGTGGCCGAACAGGCGCGCGTGATCGATTTGTTCCGCGAGCAGCTCCGGCGGCTGACCGACCGGATGGGGCATGTCGAGGACACGGTCCCCGGCAAGGGCCCGGACGAACCGCCGCCGCCGCACTATTAGCCGATGCCCGCCGTTCAGGCCGATTTCTTCGTCTATGTGCTGCGCAACGACGCGGGCACGACCTACACCGGCATTGCGAAAGACGTGGACGCGAGGCTCGCCGCCCATAACGACGGCAATGGCGCCAAGTTCACCCGCGGGCGCGGCCCCTGGTCTGTCATCCACACCGAAGGCCCCCTGCCCCACGGTGATGCGCTGCGCCGGGAGACCGCAATCAAGCGCGATCGGGTATTCAAGGCGAAGTTGAAGTCTGAGGCCCTACCTTAGTCGTCATGCCCGGACTTGATCCGGGCATCCACGTCTCAATGCCCAGCGGGTCGCTTGGATGGATACCCGGATCAAGTCCGGGTATGACGGTATTGGGTGTGGGCTAACCCTCTGGCGCTTCGACATCCTCGATCCGAAGGCCTATTCTGCCCGCCAAGGGAGCAACACCAATGCACGACAAGAGCTATCTGCGCACGCTGATCGATTTCAACGCCTGGGCCAATGAGGAGATGTACCAGAAGGTCTCTGAACTGCCGCCCGAAGAGGTCAAGAAGGAGCGCCCGACGCCGCTCGTCTCGATCTACGTCAGCCTGCACCATCTGTGGAATGTCGACGTGATGTGGATGGGCCACATGACCGGCCAGACCCACGACTACAAGACCCTGCGCGACGTGAAGATCGAGGAGTTCGACAAACTCTGGGCCGCCCGCAAAGCGATGGATAAAACCCTGCAGGACTATGTCGACGGGCTGAGCGACGCGGAACTCGAAGAGATCGTCGATTATGAACTGATCGGCGGCAACACCGGCTCCATGTCGCGGGTCATGTGCCTGACCCACCTGGCCATGCACGGCGCGTATCACCGGGGCTGGATCTCCGACATGTTCGGTCAGGCGGGCGCCCAGCAGCCCTCCATCGACATCCCGGTCTATGAGCGCGCGCTGCGCGAAGGCGGCCTGCCCCCCATGCCGGTCTAGGACCCATTCCTAACCCCGACGACAAGGAGAAACCGATGCCTATCGAACCCGTCAGACAAGCCGACCCGAGCGAAATTCCAGTCATCGACCTTTCCGCCCTGATCGACGGCGATGCGGATGCAAAACGCCGTGTCTCGGCCGAGATCGTCCACGCGGCCGAAAACACGGGCTTCTTCTATGCCGCCAACCACGGCGTCCCCCAGGAGCTCGTCGACGGCGTGTTCGCCACCGCCGCATCTTTTTTCGCGCTGCCCGCGGAGGAGAAGCTGAAAATCGGGCTCGAGACCTCGACCTGTTACCGCGGCTACCTGCCGCTGGATTCCAAGGGCTCCGACCCGCGCCAACGCAATTTCCTTGAGGCTTTCCAGATGGGCGAGGAACGGCCCGAGGGAGACCCCGAGGCGCCGGCCGGCAAAACCCTGGCCGGCCCCAACCAGTGGCCGAACCAGCCGTCGAACGCCAAGGACGTCATGCTCGCCTACCATGCCGCAATGGGTGATCTGGCGAACCGGTTGCACCGCGCCTTCGCAATCGGCATCGATTTTCCCGAAGACTATTTCCTGCGCTACTACAAGAACGCCCTCAACCAGCTGCGCCTGCTGCACTATCCGCCGCCGCCGGAGGATCTCGATGACGGGGTCATGGGCGCGCGTATTCACTCCGATACCGGCTCCTTCACCATCCTGCTGCAGGACACGAATGGCGGCCTCGAGGTCGAGGCCCGGTCCGGTGAGTGGATCGCGGCCACGCCAATTGAGGGCACCTTCGTCATCAACATCGGCGACATGCTCGAGAACTGGACCAACGGCCGCTTCATTTCGATCAAGCACAGGGTGGTCAACCGTTCGGGTGCGGAGCGCTATTCCATCCCGTATTTCCTGAACCCGGACTATGATGCGGTTGTAGAGCCCTTCCCCGAGTTCGTGAGCCCGGACAATCCACCCCGTTTTGATCCGGTCCATGTCGGGGATTTCCTGTCCCACCGGTTCGATTCAATCTGGCCACGCAAGGCCATCTGAGCAGACCCATTCCGGAGTATTTCCATGCGTTGTGAAGTCGTCGCCGTCGGCACCGAGTTACTGCTCGGCCAGATCGTGGATACCAATTCTTCCTGGATCGGCGAGAACCTCGCCCTGATCGGGATCGATTCCCTGTTCCAGGTGAAGGTCGGCGATAATTTCGGGCGCATGGAGGCGACCATCCGCCAGGCGCTGGAGCGCTCCGACGCCGTGATCTGTTGCGGCGGGCTCGGTCCCACGCAAGACGACATCACCCGCGACGTGATCGCCGCCATCATGGGGGTCGAGATGGTCCGCGACGACGCGATCGCCGACCATATCCGCGATATCTTCGAGGGCCGCGGCCGCCCCATGCCCGAGAACAACCTGCGTCAGGCCGACGTGCCCGCGGGTGCCACCACCATCGCCCAGATGCCGGGCACCGCGCCGGGGCTGGTTTGCCCTGTTGGTGACAAGGTCATCTACGCCGTGCCGGGCGTGCCTCATGAGATGCGCGAAATGATGGCGGGCACCGTGCTCGACGATCTGCGCCGCCGCTCGGGCGAAACATCCGTTATCCATTCCCGCGTCATCCGCACCTGGGGTTATGGCGAGTCCGCGCTGGCCGAGACCCTGGCCGACCATGTGGATGCGCTGGACGAGAGCGGCCACGCGACCATCGCGTTTCAGGCGAGCGGCATCGAAGGCATCAAAGTGCGCGTGACGGCGAAAGCCGAAAGCCATGCGGCCGCCGAGAAGATCATCGCGGCAGAGGTCGAGCTGATTAACGAACAAATTGGCGATCATATTTTCGGTTATGACGACGAGACCATGGAATCGGTCGTGCTCGACACGCTGCGGGAGCACGACCTGACCGTCGCGGCGGGCGAGAGCCTGACCGGCGGCATCCTGTCGACGCGGATCACGGCGCTCGACCCGAACATGGAAGTCTTCCGGGGCGCCGTCGTGTCACCGGTCGGAGACCTTGATGGTGAAGACGGTGCCATCATTGCAGCGCGGGCTGCGCGCGACGCGATCGGCACCGATATCGGGATCGCCGTGATCGGCCCCAATGATCCGGACGCCCACCCACCGGGCACCGTGTTCGCGGCCGTGGCCCTGCCCGATGGCGATCATGCAAAGACCGTGGCCCTGCCCGGTGTGCTCAGCCGGATGCGCTCCTACGCGGTGATCACCTTGCTCGACTTGCTGCGCAAGCGTCTGGACTAACGTTCCCTTACCAGCCCGGGCAGACGCGCGGTCATGATCTCTTCGGCCTCCGCCACCATGCGCGCGATGAGATCGCCCGCTGCGGGCAGATCGTTGATCAAGCCCGCGTCCTGTCCGAGCAGGAGCGAGCCCTCGTCCACGTCCCCGGCCTGCTGCGCGGCCTTCAGCGCCGCGGCCGCCGAGGCCTGATTCTGGCGCAAAGCCCACTCGCGTCCGGCCCAACGATCGATAAAGCGATTTCGCAGCGCGCGCGCCATGGCGCCCGGCCAGACCCGGCCACCGGCCACGTCCGGCACCTCGGTCAGGACCGTGTCGTGGCCGTCACTGTCGAGGATCGCCTGTTTGAAATTCGGGTGCAGCGGCGATTCAACCGTCGCGAGGAACCGGGTGCCGAGCAGCGCGCCATCCGCCCCCAGCGCCAGGGCCGAGGCCAGCCCGCGTCCGTCGGCGATGCCGCCCGCCGCCAGCACCGGGACCGGCGCCACGGCATCCACGATCATCGGAACGAGCACCGATGCCGCCATCCACGCCACATGCCCACCGCCCTCGGTGCCCTGGGCGACGATGATGTCCGCTCCGGCGTCAGCTCCACGGACCGCGCCCGCGACGCTGTCGGCCATGAACATGACCTTGCTGCCCGCTTCGTGTGCCTGGTCGAACCAGGGCGCCAGGTCCTGGCCGTCAGCGGGCCAGGCGAATGCCATCACGGCGGGGGCTTCCTCGAGCGCCGCGGCAAAGGCGTCCCTATTGTCGACGAACAGCAGGAAGTTGATGGCGAAGGGCCGCTCGGTCATGTCACGAATGCCCGCCGCAACATCGCGCATACGCGCCGCGTCGATATAGCTGCCGCCGACCGCCCCCATGCCGCCGGCCTCGGAGACCGCGACCGCCAGTTCGGGCGCGGTCACGGACGCCATGCCCCCCAGGAGGACGGGATGCTCGATACCCAGAAGCTGGGTGATACGGGTCTGGATCATGTCGATCTCCGAAAAAGGCGACGATTGTGCGTTGCGCGATCGATTGTGTGGGAACCGCGCAGATGCCACAACGGAAACGGGGAACAATCACAGGCATGTGCTGGTGGCGATGAACGACGATAACGGGGGCGATAGCCGCCTGACGAACGCCTGGCCGTATCTGATCATCGCGGGCGCGTCATTGATTTTCGCGTCGAACCACATCATCGCGCGCTACCTGGGCGGCGTTATTCCGCCCATGGGCTTCGTGTTCTGGCGCATGGTGATCGGTGCGATTGTCCTGTTGCCTTTCGCGGCTCCCGGACTGCTGGCGCAACGACACCTGATCCGCAAACACTGGAAACTGTTCGCATTGATGGGGTTTCTGTTCGTGCCACTGGGCAATGGCGGTATCTATGCCGCCTACTCCTTCACAACCGCCCTCAATGGCGCCGTTGTATCGGCAGCCCAACCGGTCATCACCGTGCTGCTTTCCGCCCTTCTGTGGCGCGACCTGATCAACGGCAAGCAGGGCATCGGCATCCTGATCGCCGCGACCGGCGTGCTCGCCATCATCGCGCGCGGTGACCCGGGCACGATCCTGGCGCTGGAATTCAATATCGGCGACCTGCTGATGATCGTCGCGATCGGCGCGGCAGCACTGCACAATGTGCTCGTCCGCAATGTGCCGCGCGATATCTCCATTCCCCAGTTGCTGGTCATCGTCCAGCTGTTCGGGCTGATGTTCACGACCCCGCTGTATATCGCGGAAACAATCTATGTCCGGCCGGTCCCGTTTACGGGTGAATCCGTTGCCGCCCTGATCTGGGTCGGGATCGCCGTCACGGCCGTCGCGGTTGGCCTGACGAACGCTGCAATCCGCAGCCTCGGACCCAACAAGGCGAGCATTTCGAATTACATGCGGGTGCTGTTTACCGCCGCGCTGGCCATCCTCCTGCTGGGGGAGACCTTCGAGGGCTTCCACCTGTTCGGGCTGGTCGCGGTCGTCGGCGGGGTTTACCTGATGACCCGGGGCAAAACGGTCCCGGCGAAGTAGACGGGTGGATTTCAAACCCACCCGTCCCTTGTATCCACCCCTACTGCATCGGCGAGAACGGTACCGGGCGGAGAATTTTGTTTTCCATCCGCACCATCAGGCCGGAGTTCTTGAGCTCGGTGACATATTCGAGCCAACCCGGATCCTGATACATGGCGTCGCGGCGGCGCTCGCGATCACCCTGATCCTCGTATTGCCACATGTGCAGGACCTGGCTGAGATCCCCGACGTCGCAGGTGAACATGCCCACGAAGTTCTCCAGGTACTTCATCTGATAGGGCAGCGCCATGCGTTCCCACAGGGCGAGGAAATCGCCGGTGCGCGCGGCCTGGGTGTAGTAGGTGCGATGGTCGATGATCATGAAAACTCTCCTGCAATCTGAAGCGTAACGGTCTTAATAGGTGACACGGGCATATCTCCGCGCGATTCACTGATCCAGGTCGCGACCACAAAGGCGAGCGCGGCGAGGATCACATAGCGGATCAGGCGGAACATCGGCGGTCAGGCCAACAACTACTGCGCGTAGGACGGATCGATCCGGTCGAGGCGGCGTAGCCAGCCCGGCCAATCGGCCGAGCCGCGTCCGGCGTTATGGGTTTTACGCTGGGCGGCATATTGCTCGAGCACGGCCTCGTTCGGCATGGTGAATGACGTGCCGGCGGCCTGCTGCTGCAGCTGCAATTTGCAGGAAACCTCGAGGTCGTGCATCAGGACGAAGGCATCGCGCATCGACTTGCCCACGGTGACGGGCCCATGGTTGCGCAGCATCAGCGTGTGCTTGTCGCCAAGCGCCGCCGCGATCTCCGCACGCTCATCGAGGTTTTCGGTGATGCCCTGGTAATCGTGATAGCCGACATTTCCCCAGAACTGCATCGCCGTTTGCGCCAGGGGCAGCACGCCATCGGGCTGGTTCGCCACCGCGATACATTCGGGAATATGAGTGTGAAAGGCCGCATTCACGTCCGGGCGCGCGCGCATCACGCCGCCGTGCAGGGTGAAACCCGGCTTGTTCACATGCTGGGATTCATCGACGTCGTCATCGCGGCAATCGACCTTGACCAAATTCGATGCCTTGACCTCTTCATAGAGAAGCTCATGGGCCTTGATCAGGAAGAAATCCGGCTCGCCGGGCACCCGGATCGAGATGTGGTTGTAGATGTTGTCGGCCCAATTATAGATGTCCGCCAGACGGTAAGCGGCCGCGAGGTCGATACGCGCCTGCCACTCCTCGGGGCTGACCCGATCACGGACGGACGCGACGTCCCGCAACTGCACTACATTCGATGACATCCTGGCCTCCTGCTGGCTAGATCCGGACCATCTTGCCCGGGTTCATGATGTTCTCGGGGTCGAAGGCGCGCTTCAGCGTACGCATCAGCTCGACCGCCTCGCCGTGTTCGTCTTCGAGATAATCCATCTTGCCGACGCCCACGCCATGTTCGCCGGTGCAGGTCCCGCCCATGGCGATTGCCCGCTCGACGATGCGGCGGTTGCAATCCTTGACCCGGCGAACCTCATCTTCGTCGTCGGGATCGAGCATGAACAGCACATGGAAGTTGCCGTCGCCCACATGGCCGACGATCGGGCAATCAAAGCCGGAACCCTTGGTGTCCTGTTCCGTCGCCAGGATACATTCCGCCAGCCGCGAGATCGGCACGCACACATCCGTGGACATGCCGAGTTTGGTGGGCTCCGCCGCGATCCCCGCATAATAGGCATCGTGGCGCGCCTGCCAGAGATGGTTGCGCTCCTCGGTATCGACGGTCCACTGGAAGGCAGAACCGCCGAAATCATCGGCGATCTCGCGGACCAGCTGCGCCTGTTCCTCGACCCCGGCCTCGGTGCCGTGGAATTCGTAGAAGAGCGTCGGCTTGGCCTCGTAGCCCTTGAGGTCCGAATAGGCGATCGAGCGCTCCATCATCAGGCTATCCAGCAACTCGATCCGGGCGATCGGCACCCCGGCCTGGATCGTCAGAATGACACTGTTCACCGCCTCCTCGAGGGACGGATACTGGCAGACCGCCGAGGCGATCTTCTCGGGAATGCCATAGAGCTTGAGGTGGACCTCGGTGATCACGCCCAGCGTGCCTTCGGAACCCACGAAAATCCGCGTCAGGTCATAGCCCGCGGCCGATTTCTTGGCCCGGCCGCCGGTCTTGATGATCCGGCCATCGGCCGTCACCACCGTGAGCCCCAGCACGTTTTCCTTCATCGTCCCGTAGCGCACCGCGTTGGTGCCGCTGGCGCGGGTGGCCGCCATACCGCCTATCGACGCATCGGCACCGGGATCGATCGGGAAGAACATGCCCGTATCGCGGAGATACTCGTTGACCTGTTTGCGGGTCACACCCGCCTGCACCCGGCAATCCATGTCCTCCGGATGTACCTCGAGGACGTTGTTCATCTGCATCAGATCGATGGTGATGCCGCCATGGGGTGCCGTGACATGCCCCTCCAGCGAGGTGCCGGTGCCGAACGGAATGACCGGCACCTTGTGGGCGGCGCAGAGCTTGACGATCTCGGCCACTTCCTCGGTCGAATGGGGAAAACACACGGCGTCGGACGGCACGGGCTTGAAATAATCCTCGCCACGCCCGTGATGCTCGCGCACCGCCATCGACGTCGTTATCCGGTCGCCGAGCAACTCTTCCAGCGCGCCAATCACTTCGGAAATAGCGTCGTCTTGCACAACAGCCTGTTCAGTCATCACGATGTTCCCAAGGGTCTTTTGATCGGCAGTATCATATCATCACCTCCAATCATGGCCTAGCCAGAGCGCCGACCAGAGTGCGCCGACCAGAGTACGCCAGACAGAATGCAGGAGATCACCATGAACAACGCCCTGGACGGAATACTGGTCGTGAGCATCGAACAGGCGGTCGCGGCACCCTATGCCGCATCGCGGCTCGCCGATTCCGGCGCCCGCGTCATCAAGATCGAGCGTCCGGAAGGTGATTTCGCGCGGACGTATGACCGGGCCGCACAGAATCAGAGCGCATATTTCGTCTGGCTCAACCGGGGCAAGGAATCCATCGCGCTGGACTTCAAGGCACCCGACGATCAGGCCCTGCTGCACCGTTTGATCGGACAAGCCGATGTGTTCATCCAGAACCTCGCCCCCGGCGCTGCGGCGCGCGCCGGGTTTGGCTCCACCGACCTGCGGCGGAAATTTCCACGCCTGATCACCTGCGACATCTCCGGCTACGGCGACAGCGGTCCCTACCGGGACATGCGCGCCTACGACCTGCTGGTCCAGGCCGAGAGCGGTTTGTGCGAAGTCACGGGCACGCCGGACGGCCCCGGCCGGGTCGGCGTCTCGGTCTGCGACATCGCCTGCGGCATGGCTTCACATGCCGCCATCCTGGAGGCGCTCTATCATCGTGAACGCACCGGGCAAGGCCGCGCCATCAACGCATCCCTGTTCGCCGGCATGGCCGACTGGATGACCGTGCCCTATCTGCAGGAAGTCTATGGCGGCAAGGCCCCCGAACGGGCCGGCCTGCACCACCCGTCGATCGCGCCCTATGGCGCATACGATACTGGCGACGGCAAGCAGGTGGTGATCGCTATCCAGAACCAGCGCGAGTGGCGGCGCCTGTGTGAAGAGGTACTGCAGTTGCCCGACCTCGCCGACCATCCCGACTTCCATGAAAATGTCGCCCGGGTCGCCAACCGGCCCGCGCTCGACCGGGAGATCGACAAGGTATTCGGGTCCCTGCCCCGCGACGAAATCGTCTCGCGGCTTCTGGATGCGAAAATCGCCCATGGCGCGGTCAACAATGTCGCGGACTTCGCCGCACATCCGCAGTTGCAGAAGGTCGAGGTGGAAACGCCCGAGGGCCCGCTTGTGATGATCGCCCCGCCGGCACGGATCGACGACGAAGATCCGCATCTGGGACCGGTCCCCGCCCTCGACGCAAACGGCGCGTCCATCCGTGCGGAGTTCGCAGGCTAGGCGTCAGCTGGCGACCAGCCCAATCACGACCGCCTGGATCACGAAGACGCCCAGCCAGTGCGCGCCATCAATGATGGTGTGCGACCAGTTGGATTGCTGGAAGCGGTGGTTAATCGTCATGGTCGGGATAACGAAGGCGAGCCACATCGACAACGCCATCGTGACGCCGCCAGCGATCGATCCCACGGCAAGCGACACCATCAGGACCGAGAGCATATAGGCGATCAGGATATGGCCGATGATCGCAACGACATAGGCCACGGGGCTGGCCCCGGCTTTGATTTCGGCTTCGGTCTTGCCGATGGCCGCCATCCACGGTTTGCCCAGCGTGATGTAATACGCAGCACTAAAGGCGTAGCTCGCCACGAAGGCGGCAACCAACGCGATCCAATCAACGTTCCCGAATGCCACAATAATCTCCTCAGTCGAGGGTGGGATCGAGCACCACTTTGCCGGTCCCGGCACGTGACTCCACGCGCCGATGGGCGTCCGCCGCCTGGCTCAGGGGCAACACCTGATCGATGAGCGCCTTCACGCCGCCCTCACCGGCCCGGACAAACGCCGCTTCGAGCCCGCCGGGGGCTTCGCGCGGCTCACCCACGATGTTCAGGAAATAGAGATACAGACGCCGCACGCTCAACGGAACATCGGGCGCACCCGACGCGTTGCCGGCGGTGACCAGGGTCGCGCCGCGGGCCATGCCATGGATCACCTGGTTGAAGGTTTCCGGGTCGGCGACGCTGTCGCACACCCCCGTGACGCCCTGACCATCGGTCAGTTTGAGGATTTCCTCGGTCAGATCATGGGTACGGTAGTTAATGGCGTGATCGGCACCCAACCCGAGCGTCGCTGCCACACGGTCATCCGTCCCCGCCGCTGCGATCACCGTCGCACCGCTCCACTTGGCCACCTGCACGCACGCAGCGCCGAGGCCGCCGGTGGCCCCCATCACCAGCACCGTATCGCCCTCTTTGGCCTTCAGAACGTTATCGACCTGGTTCACCGCCGTGGCCAGATGACGACCGATCACCGTCGCCTCATGAAAGTTCAGATTGTCGGGAATGGGTACGGTTCGCGAGGCCATCGTGCGGATATACTGCGCATAACCGCCCCACACCGTGACCCCGAGGAAATCGACCGGCCCAAGGCCCGGCAGAGACATGTAGGGGTCGGGTCGGGTTGTCGGTACGAAGATGCTGCAGAACACACGGTCGCCGACCTTGCGGTCGGTGACGTTCTCGCCCACCGCCGTGATCACGCCCGAGGGGTCGACGCCGAGGATATGCGGCAACTCCGGCGTGTAGGCATAGGTGTCTTCACGCATGAACAGATCGAAGGTCCGGTTGATCGAAACCGCATGCACCTCGACCAGCACATCGTCGGGGCCGATCTCTGGCGTCTCGACATCCTGATAGTTGAGGACATCGGGGCCCCCGAACTCGTTCATCACAACGGCTTTCATTTACTCTCTCCCTGTTTCTCTGGATCGGGCTGCACGTGTGTGCTCAGCCGATCTTCTCTTCGACGCCGCTCGCGGCGGACTTGATGATGGCTTCCAGCACGGCCACCACGTGAATGATCTCGTCCCGCGAAACCGGATAGGCTTCCTGGCCCATCGCCGCCGCACCGAAGGCATCCAGCTCGGCCGTCAGCGCATCCGTGTCGCGCCCGAAGTCATAATTGAACTGCTCCGGCTCACCACCCTCGCGCGGGGCAAACTCGAAACTGTCATACATCCGGCCGATCATGCGTGCCGTGGCATCACGGCCGTAGATCGCGGCATGGAAATCCGGGCGCGCCGTGACCATCACCGCCAGGTAACCGGTCATGCCGCTTGAGAATTTCAGCAGGACCGACGTGGTGTCATCGATGTCGGCTTCGGCCGCACGGCGCACCGCCTGGGCGTTGACACTTTCGACGGTGCCGAACAGGTCGACCATGTTGTCGATCAGATGCACGCCCATCGGGGTCATGCCACCGGCCGGCCATTCGGAACGCTGAAACCGCCAGCTGTCCTGTGGCATCACAATCGCCGCGGGGCCGGTCTCGGTCATCTCCACATGCAGGAGTGTCCCAAATGAGCCATCCGCGATCTTCTTGCGCAGCTCGGCCATCGACGGCACGAAGCGGCGGTTATGCCCCACCACCGCGGTTACGCCAGCCGCATCAGCCGCATCGAGAACACGCTCGGCGTCCGCCTTCGACATGGTGAACGGTTTCTCGCTGAGGACGTGCTTGCCGGCCTCGATGGCCAACAACATTTGTTCCACATGCAGTGAATGGGGCGTCGCCAGCACGACCGCATCCAGATCGGCCTCGTTCAGCATGGCTTCGAGGCCGGTATGGAGGGTCATGCCCTTCTCATCCGCATACTCCGCGACCTTGTCCGGGTTACGGACGGCGCCGGCGATGATCTCGATATTCTTGGCGGCACCCGATGCGTTGACCAGATTCTGGCCCCACCAACCCACGCCGACTATTCCTGCTGCGAGCATTCGAATTCTCCTGTGTTCGGGGTCTTGGCGTGATCTTGCGATACGCGCACGCGCCCTGGCCGCAATATTACGGGCTGGCCGGGGTCTTGTCTGCTCCGGATCGACGTTTTTGGAGGCTCAATCGGCCTTGGTTTCGCGGCGATACCAGGGGAAGAAACGGCGGGTGGTCCAGTTCATCGTGATCTCGAACATCAACCCGAACGCGACCAGCGCCACGACCCCCACGACGGCGACGTCATGGTTGAAGTTCCGCGCGTTGAACAGCACGAACATGCCGACCCCGTCCTGTAGCGACACGAAAAACTCCGCAATGACCGCCGCAACGAGCGCGCGCCCCGCCGCCAGGCGGAAGCCGGCAATGAGATACGGCAAGGAAGCGAACACCGTGATGTCGAACCAGACATAGCGCGCCTTGGCGCGGTATGCCTTGCACACTTCGAGATACTCGGGCGGCACCGAACGCGCGCCATCGCGCACATTTATGACAATCGAGAAGAACGCCGCGAAGATCACCGTCGCAAGCCGCGCATCGCCGCCGTAGCCGAACCAGATCGTCAGCAGCGGCAGCAGCGCGATCATCGGCATGGTGTAGAAGCCGCTGACATAGAAGTTCAGTGCCCGGTCAAAGACTTTCATCCGACCCATGGCGACACCGACGACGGTGCCGAAAACCAACGCGATGGCGAGCCCCTGGAACACGGCCAACAGCGTGCCCTTCGATGCGATCAGGAACACTTTACTGGTCACCACGCCAGGGAAAGCGAGCGCCACACCGATCGGCGTGGCGACGAACGACGGCGCAAACAACGTAACGCCCACCTGCCAGACCAGCAGGATAAGGATACCGGCCGTCACCTTGGCCCGTAACGACGTCCCCCAGAATATGTTCGAAAGCAGCGAACCCATGGACCTGCTATCGGCGGGCTGCGTGAGCGCGTCCGTTGTCATCGATCAAGCCCCCGCCAGGCGGAGTATTTCTGTTCGAAGACGCCGGCGATTTTCATGAAGGAGATGCCGAGCCCGGTGATAACAAGGATCGTCGCCAGCACACCGGCCATGTCGAAGTTGCGCGACGCGGTCTGAAGTTCCTCACCCAGCCCGCTGGTCGAAAGGAAGAACTCCGCGGCAACCATGCCCACCAATGCACGCCCCGCCGCCTGCCGGATGCCGGTCAGCGCAAAGGGCAGCGTGTAGGGAATTAGAATATCGGTCCAGATCGCGAACTCACTGGAACGAAACGACTTGGCAACCTCGAGCATCTCTGGTTTGACGCTGCGCGCGCCTTCCAGCGTGTTGTAGAGGATCGGGAAAAACGCGAAGAGATAGACAACCAGCACCTTGGGCCAGAAGTCGAAACCGAGAATCGACAGGATGAACGGGATCAACGCGATCATCGGCGTGACGTAGAGCATCAGAATGTAGGATTCGAGCGCCACGCGAAGCATGACCAGCCGGGCCAGGATGATGCCGAACGGCAAGGCGATCAGAAGCGCCAGGCCGAACCCGGTCGCGAACAGCTGGATCGACTGCAACAGCGACAACAGATACTCCGGATCGTCGAACAGATAGCGACCGAGACGCGGCAAGGTGCCCGGATGATCCACACCGTCGCCGATCAACGGCGCCATGATCGCCTGGTTGAACTGGAGGCCGACGACCTCCCAGAGCAAGCCGCCCGCCAACAGCGCGAGCAATACGGTGCCCCACCGGACATAGGCCCGGTCGGAGTTCACAAAAGTCAGAACGCGATCCATCAATCTATCCGCAAAAGGATCGGGGCGACCGATGCGGCCGCCCCGTCCGTTTTCGTCAGTTGGTCTTGGCGATCAGCGCCAACGCGTCCTTAACGATCGACGCGTCGGTCAGATCACCATAGGCCACCGGAGACTTCGCAGGGTTGATCCCGGCCTTGCCCTTGGTGCGTTTGCCAACGCCGGTCTGAATGGCGATAGCCTTCTCGATGCGCTTCTGATCGAGCCCCGCCGCATTTCGGGGCCAGTAATCGATGTTGGTGAAGAGCTCGAGCGCCTTGATGGCGTCCCCGGGGCTGCGGCCCGTCGGTGCAGCGATCTTGGCGATCTCGTCCCACTTGCTCTTGTCGTAGAGCAGGTTCATCGCCTCGATATGCGCTGCGGCCATCCGTACGAGCGCATCGCGTCGTTCCGCGACCACCTTGTCGTTCGATACGATCACAGCATAGTGGCTGCCCGGCGAGGTTTCCTCGACACGGGCCACGATGGTGACCTTCTTGCCGCTTTCCCGCTCGATGACCGGAATGTCATCGCTGTGGAGCACGCCCAGCTTGAGCTGGCCCGACACCATGGCGGCGCCGACATTTGTGGAAAGGTTGACCGTCTGGACGTCCTTGTCCGGGATCAGCTTGCACGGGCGGACCATGTTGGCGAGCTGGATCCAGCGCGCACCACGCGGGCTGTCGACACCAACGGCCTGGCCTTTGACGGCCTCGCAGCTGTTGATCGCCGGGTCCATGGAACCCAGCATCCAGTCGTTGATCTCCATGCCGCTGATAACCTTGAGCGGCACACCGGCGTTGGACACCATCACCGCGACGGGCGGGGTCGGCGACATGGACACGTCCACATTGCCCGACACAACGGCGCGTGCGGCACCCACGCCCGAATTCATCGGGCGGAGTTCGACATCGACGCCATACTTGTCATAGAGGCCCATATCCTTCGCGACATAGGTGAAGACGCTGCCGAAGATCGGCGGCACGCCCGGCAGTGCGAGGACCAGCTTCTCCTTGTCCTGCGCCACGGCTTCGCCCGACGATATCGCCGCCGAAGCCAGCATGCCGACCGCAATAGCGGTCGCCGCCAGCGGCTTGGTTAGTTTGATTTGTGACAGAAGTGACATCCGTTTTCTCCCTGTTGCAATTGTATCCAAACGGTTGGGAAGCTCTTCGTGGCTTCTCAGTTCAATTCGTATTCGGCGGCACGCACCTCATCCATGAGGGTGGTCCAGACATGCTCGCGAATTTCGGTAAAGCGCGGATGGGCGAGCGTCGACCGGTCGCGCGGCGCGGGCAGATCCACGTCGATGACTTCGAAGACGCTACTCGGCCGCCCCTTCAAGACCACAACCCTGTCGCCCATCAGAACCGCCTCTTCGATCGAATGGGTGACGAAGACCATGGTCATCGGACGCATGCGCCAGATTTTCAGCAGCTCGAATTGCAGGATTTCTCGGGTCTGGGCATCCACCGCCGCAAACGGCTCGTCCATCAGCAGCACACTCGGTTCCATGGTGAGTGCGCGCGCCAGGCCACAGCGCTGCTGCATCCCGCCGGAGAGCTGATAGGGATAGGCGTCCTCGAAACCCTTCAGGCCCACCAGGTCGACGTAATAGGGGACCTTCTCGGCGATCTCTGCGCGCGGGGCCCCCGCCAGCTTCAGTCCATAACCGACGTTCTGGCGAACGGTCTTCCACGGGAACAGGCCGAAATGCTGAAACACCATCGACACGCCTTCGCGCGGCTGAGTGATCACGTCGCCTTCTATGCGAATTTCGCCTTCGTTGACCGGCAACAATCCGTCGATGCATCGAAGCAGGGTCGTCTTGCCGCAACCCGACGGGCCCACGATCGTAACGATCTCGCGCTCGCGAAACTCCAGATTGATGTCCTTGAATACCTGAAGATCACCATAGCGCTTGCCCACGCCATTGATCTCGATACGGGACGACTGACCGTCCGCTTCAGCTTCTGCGCTCATCCTGCCCTGACTTGATACGTTTTATTGTTGTCCCGACGCTATCATGATTGCAGCGCAGGTCATCTATAAGATTCCTGCATGCACCCGCCGGAAGAGATCACTCTCGCGTGATCGACAGTTGCGCCTAATTTCCGGTCCATTTGGGCTCGCGTTTCTCGAGGAATGCGGCAATACCTTCCTTCGTATCATCGGTGTCGAACGCTTCGGGTATGACGCTCTCTACATGGGCGTAGGCAGCGGCCCGATCGAGGTCATATTGCGCATGAAACGAGCGTTTCCCCCGCGACACGGCGGCCGAGGATTTCGACGCAATCCTGGCCGCCAGCTCGCCAACCGCCGCATCGAGCGCATCATCTGGCACGACCCGGTTCACGAGCCCCATGCGCAACGCCTCGTCGGACGGATACAATTCACCGGTGAGCAACATCTCCAGCGCGTGCTTGCGTGACACAGCCCGGCTCAATGCCACCTGCGGTGTGTAACACCAGAAACCGATATTCACGCCGGGTGTCGCAAAACGGGCCGACTGCGCCGCGACGGCCAGATCACAGCTCGCCATGAGTTCGCAGCCGGATGCCGTCGCCGTGCCGCGCACCTTGGCGATCACCGGCTGCGGCAGGTCGACGATCGCCTGCATCATCGCGTTGCATGCCGCATTCGATGCGCGCTTCTCGTCCCCGGTCTTTGTCGCAATCGATTCCTTGAGATCATGGCCGGTGCAGAAATGTTTGCCGTTCGCGGCCAACACGACAACCCGCACATCCGCGTCCGTTGCGATCTGGCGCAGCATCGTCGAGAGGTCATCGACCAGCGCGTGGGACAGGCTGTTGCCGGAACCCGGTCGGTTCAGTGTGAGGGTCGCAATACCGTCGGCATCGTCACGCAACAGAATTGGTTCGTCATCCGGGGATTGGGCCTGTGCCATCGCCAATTTCCTTCCTGTTCTCGTAAGGCAGAAGTGTAGGCGGCCTTCAGGCCAGCCGCTATAGTCGGCGCAACACAGCGATGCGCGTGGCGTCGCGGCAAAACATCATTGGGGAGAAGAAATATGTCATTGCGCGTTGGCGTTTGCGGTCTCGGAATCATGGGCGGCGCATTTGCCGCCAACCTGGTCAAGGCCGGTTTCCAGGTCACCGGTTTCGACCCGGTGAAGTCCAAGGTGAACGTGCTGGTGAAGGCCGGCGGCAAGGCCGGCAAGAGCCCGGCCGACGTGGCCCGCAAGTCCGACGTGGTCATCACCTCCCTCACCTCCCCGGCCATTCTCGATGCGGTGGTCAACGGAAAGGGCGGCATGGCGTCGGGCGCGCACAAGGGCATGATCCTGATCGAGACATCGACCCTCGACATCGCCGACAAGGAAGAAATCCGCGACACGCTCGCCAAGAAGGGCGCGACCATGGTGGACTGCCCCGTTTCCGGCGCCGGGCAGCAGGCCGCGTCGGGCCAAATCACGACCATGGCGAGCGGCACGAAGAAGGATTTCAACGCGGTCCGTGAAATCCTCGAGGGTTTCTCGATGATCCAGTACTACGTTGGTCCGTTCGGCAACGGCATGCGGCTGAAACTGCTGATCAACATGCTGATCAGCGTGCATGGTGCGGCCTTCGCCGAGGCGATCACCCTGGCGCGCCTGTCGGGCATCGACCTGGACGTGTTTGCCGAGGCCCTGACGCAATCGGCCGGCAACTCCCGGGTCATCGAGTATCGCGGCCCGCTGATGCTCGACGACGATTACAACAACCCGAAAACCAAGACCGCCGATCTGACCGTGATGATCAAGGACAACAATCTGATCGAGCAGTATGCGAAGGACTTCAACGCCCCGGTGCCCGTGTTCCAGGCCAGCATGTTCTCGACCTACGCCGCCCTCGCCCAGGGGTTCGGGCAGGAGGACCCCGGCGTGGTCACCCGCGTCTACGAACAGATGGCCGGAATCCCGCGCAAGAAACGCGCGCCGGCCAAGCGTAAGAAAAAATAATGGCGCTGACAGCCGGCGTCATCGGCCTCGGAAATATCGGCGGCGGCGTGGCGAGAAACCTCGCCGCTGCCGGACACCACGTCATCGGTTATGACCTCGACCCGGAGCGGATCACCGACGCGGGTGCGGAAGCGGGTGTGGATGCGGCAGATGTTGCGGCGCGGACCGATCTGGTCGTGCTGGCCGTCGCTACCATGACGGCCTGGCGCGCCACGCTCGCAGCGATCTCCGCCAGCGGCCGGCGCGGGCTTGTGGTCGTCGACCTGTGCACCTTCCCGATCGCCGAAAAGGAAGGCGCCCATGAGGAACTCGCGCGGGCGGGCATAGACCTCCTCGATTGTCCGGTCAGCGGCGCGCGTCCCCAGGCACAGGCCGGTGATTTGGCCATGCTCGTCAGCGGCAGCAAGGACGCGTTGGACCGGGTGCGACCCGCGCTCGAAAGTTTCTGCCGCAGCGTGCTCCATGTCGGCGGGTTCGGTGAATCCGCGAAGATCAAATACATCCTCAACCTGATCATCTCGATCCACAACATGGCCTGCGCCGAGGCCTTCCTGCTGGCCCGCAAGGCCGGCGTCGACCTCCAGCTCATGACCGACGCCGTCATGGAAAGTGCGGCCTACTCCAAGATCTTCGAGGTTCGGGCGGAGAAGTGGATCACCGGCGACTATGACGACCCGACGGCCGAGCTGGCGATCCAGCTCAAGGACAAGGATGTGATCCGCGACTTCGCCGCTGCACTGGACTGCCCGACACCCATGTTCGATGCGACCATGCCCTACTACATCGCCGCAGCGTCCCAGGGCCGCCAGCAACAGGACGCGGCCTCAATTCTGGCGGTGCTGGAGCATATGGCGGGGATACCAAGGGACAAGCCGCCGGGTCCCGACCGCGGCTAAACCCAGCGCCGCACCCGCGCCTTGTAGGCCAGATATTCATCACCGAACTTCGCCGTGAGGAACACTTCTTCGCGCCGGATCACCATGCGGTCGATGACCAGCACCGCGACCGCCGTTGCCGCCAGGACCCAGACCCGGTCGGCGGTGATCGCCACACCAATGCAACCGAGCGTCATCGCCACGTAGATCGGGTTGCGCGACATCCCAAACAGACCCCGGGAAATGACCCTGGTCGTCGGGCGTTCATGCAGCGGGCTGGTGCCCGCCCGCCACAACTCCCAGGCGGACATCAGCACAAGCACAATCGAGAGCACGACAATCGGCACCCCGACCGTGAGCTGGATTTCCCGCGACAGCATGCGTACCGGGACCAGCCAGTCGACCCCGAATCCCAGACCTACGCCGGCCAGATAGACCAGCGGCGGCAAGGGTACATGCTCGCGATCGGCACTTTCGTTCATACTTGCCTACTTCGTCAGGGCCGCGTGCATCACACGCAGGAAGCGCTCGGGGTTCAGGAATCCGCCACCCCAGTCGGCGTCGAACTCCGCCGTCGGTTTCGCCGCGACAATGTCCTCAACCGATTTCCCATCGGCAATCAACGGGCTGATGCTCTCTCGCGCCTTGGTCAGCATCTCGCGATAGGCGATCAGATCGGCGCGATCACCGACCGGACCGTGGCCGGGGATAATGATCGTGTCGGCGTCGGCTAGTGCCAAGACCGTGTCGATGGCGGCGAACACCCCTTCCACCGAGCCGCCGGACTTTGCATCGATGAAGGGATAGAAGCCGTTGAAGAACGTGTCGCCCATGTGGATGACGTCGGCCTCCTGGAAATGGATCATCGCGTCGCCGTCGGTATGCGCGTTCGACGTGTGGAACACCCGCACCGTCTGGCCGTTCATGTGAAACGTGGTCGCGTCGTTGAACGTCACCACCGGTAGGGCCGCCTTGGGCGCATCACCGGCGAGCAAGCGCGCGCGCACATTGTCATGGGCGAAGATCAACACGCCCGCATTGCCGAGGTTTTCGTTGCCCCCGGTGTGATCCCGGTGGAAATGGGTATTCAGGAGGAACCGCACCGGCTGATCGGAGACGGTCTTGATCTGGTCGAGGATCGCCTGGGTCGCGGGGGCGAACTGATCGTCGATCATGAAGACACCGTCAGCACCGACCGAGACGCCGATGTTGCCGCCGCGCCCTTGAATGACGTGAATGCCCTCGGCGACGCTGGAAATCTCTTGTGCGCTGGCAACGCCGGGCATCGACATCGCGGCAATCGCAGACGCCCCGATGAGCGCCAGTTTCAGGCCTCTGTTCATGATCTTCTCCCGCAGGTTTGTGTTGGGGCAAAACTAGCGTCGGCTGGAGGCACGGACAATCGCCCACCCACTCACAACATCGTCAGAGGCATTTTGACCGCCAGCCGCGACGGCCCTATGATTTGCGCCTGTCATAAGGGGAAATTCATGACCGTCAAATATCATCTGATCAGCTCGTTCACCTGACCATGGGTCCAGCGCGCCGTGATCCTTTTGCGCGCCAAAGACGTCGAGTTCGATGTCACCTACATCAATCTCCGTGAGAAGCCCGACTGGTTCCTCGAAATCTCGCCCCATGGCAAGGTTCCGGTCCTGAAGGTCGGCGACGAAATCCTGTTCGAATCCAACGCCATCGCCGAGTTCCTCGACGAGATGGTCGCGCCGCGGCTACACCCCGAAGACCCGATCGCGCGCGCCAAGAACCGTGCCTGGACAGACTTTACGGCGACCTTTGCCGGCGCCCTGAGCAAGATCCATTATGCCAAGACCCGCGAAGACATGGAGGCGGCGGTCGAGGCTGCACCCGAGGTTCTCCTGAAGGTCGAGAAGGCCCTCGCCGGACGTGGCAACACCGGGCCGTTCTTCAACGGGCCTGATCTGTCGCTGGTGGACGCGGCCTATGCCCCCTTCCTGCAGCGTTACCTGCTGATCGACGACGGCCTGAAGAACGATGTGCTGAAGGACTTCCCTCTGATCCGGGCCTGGGCCGAAACGCTGATGGCCGACGAACGGGTGACCGGCGCCGTGCCGGACAATTTCGAGGCGGAGTTCATCGGCAATCTGCACCGGCGCGATTTGTATGCGCGGGAGTTCTTCGAGAACACGGTCGCCGCCGAATAAGATGGCGAACGATCCGAGCAACCCGGGTGGCTACCGGCCCGACGACCCGCGATACGGGCTGTCGGGTCAGGCGCTGCAGGATTATTACCTCGCGCAACCGCCGCAGTGGTTCATTCGCAGCTACTACAAGCCCGACAGCCTGCATCTGCGCGAAGCGGCGATGGACGTGCATCTGGCCCACCTCCGCGCCCACGCCGACAAGATCCACTTCGCCGGGCCGCTGCTGAGCGACGACGGCGAAACGCCGATCGGCACCATGGCGATCATCGAACTACCGGACAGGGCCGCCGCCGAGGCCTATGTGGCGGGCGACGGTTTCGCCAAGGCCGGCATGCTCGAGGCACCGGAAATCATCCGCTTCGTCAGTTCGAAGCGCCTCAAACAGGGCGACCGCGAACCCGACCCGGATCAGCAGCTGTTCGTTTGTGAGTGTATCGACGGGCCCGACGCGAAGGCGCTCCGTGCTCAATCCGCAGCCGACCATCACGACTATCAGGGCTCACTCATCGAGCGGTATTTCGCGCACGGCCCGCTGCGCAACGACGATGGCACTGGCCTGCTCGGGAGCCTGTTCCTCATCGAAGTCGCCGACCGGAATACTGCGGAACTCCTCGTCGCCAACGAACCCATGACCGCCGCCGGCGTGTTCTCCGAAGTACGCATCAACCGCTGGCGGTTTGGGAAGTCGATTTCATAGCTTGATGACCAAACGCATCGCCATCATGGGTTCCGGCGCCAACGGCAGCGCCATCGGGGCCGACCTCGTTCGTGCCGGGCTCGACGTGAAACTCATCGACCAGTGGCCGGCCCATGTGGAGGCCATGCGGGCGGATGGCGTCACCATCAAAATGCCCGACGAGACGATCCACGCCGACGTCGATGCCTATCATCTGTGTGACATCGCGACCTTCACCGAGCCCTTCGACGTCGTGCTGATGTTGTTCAAGGCCTACGACACGCGCTGGGCCGCCGAGCTGATCAAGCCCCATCTGGCCGAGGACGGGCTGCTCGTAGGCGTTCAGAACGGCATGACCTACGAAACCATCTCCGATGTTGTCGGGCCCGAACGCACCCTGCCCTGCGTCATTGAACTGGCGGGCGAACTGGAAGGTCCGGGCGTCGTGATCCGCCGTTCGCCCCCGGACAACGGCTCCTGGTTTGCGCTCGGCAGCATCGACCCCGCGACGGACGGGCGCGAGGAGGAGATCGCGGAATTGCTCCGCCATGTCGGCGCGGTCGAGATCGTCCCCGACATCCTGTCGGCGAAATGGATGAAGCTGGTCATGAATTCCATGACCCTGGCGACCTCCGCGCTGCTGGGCTCGGGACTGAACGAATCCTACGAGATCCCCGGCATGCGCGACCTGATGCTGAAGGCCGGGGCCGAGGCTCTCGCTGCCGGTGCTGAACGCGGCCACAAGCCGGTGCCGATCGTGGGCCTGCAACAATCCGAAATCGAAAACTCGAACCATCTGCTCGAACTGCTGGTCGAGAAGCTCGAATCCTTCACCCTGCCCGACACGCCCACGACTATTCTGCAAGACCACAGCAAGGGCCGGATGAGCGAGACCGACGGCATCAACGGGATCGTGGCGGAAACGCTCATCGCCGCCGGGCAAGTGGCCCCCGCCAGCCAGGCGATCGTCGAGGTGACACGCCGGATTCACGCCGGCGAGATCGAGACCGACGTGTCCAACATGGATTTGATTCGCGAGCTGGTCGCGATCTGAATAGGAACTTAACGCGGGCGGGTCACAGACCCGCCCCTACATCGTTCATCTGGACCATGTAGGGGTGGGTTTTAAACCCACCCGCGCAGACGGGCATCTTCTGGGCCGGTGCACGAGATACGCGGATCAAGTCCGCGTATGACGGAAGGTCGCTTCAGTCGAAAATCGTCCGGCCCTTCATCGCCAGATGTCCGTCGCCGTTCGCGATCCAGATGTCGAGCGCGTCCGCGCCATCCGGTTTGGCACATACCGCGAAGTTCTCGATGTCGAAGACCGGGCGATGCCCCCGGAACTCGAAGCCTGAAACATGGCGATCGGGCCAGGAACGCCCGGCAAGACCGCACATCAATGTTGCCAACAATGGTCCATGGACCACGAGCCCGTCATAGCCTTCGACGTCACGGGCGTAATCACGGTCATAATGGATGCGGTGGCCGTTGAAGGTCAGGGCCGAATAGCGGAACAGCAAGGTCGAATCCGGCTCGACCGCCTCGGTCCATTGAGCATCGTCGGGTGCCGGCTCACCTGGCCGGGCAGACGCGCCCTTGCCCGTATCCTCGCGGTAGACGATGTCATGCTCATCGACGATGGCGATCCCCTCGCCACCTGCAATCTCATGACGCACGGTCACGAAGACCAGACGGCCGGACCGGCCGGTCTTTTCGGTCACACTCTCGATGGTGGACACGCGCGTCGCCGGCTGACCGAGCCGCAGGACGCCCGGGAACGAGACCCGGCTGCCCGCCCACATGCGCCGGGCCGGACCCACGGGCGGCAGAAACTCGCCGAGCGCGGGATGACCATCCCTTCCCAGGCCAGACCGCAGCGCGATGTCCCAGAAATAGAGCCAGTGCCAGAGCGGCGGCAACGCGTCGCCATCCGCGAGCGGGCCCTCCGAATTATCGAGGGCGGCCTGCATCGCGACGCAGCGTTCGGCGCCGATTACGTCGTGGCGCGTCTCGGTGCGGCCAACCCAGGCCTGGAGGTCATAACTCATCGCAAGCTCCGGCTTCGTGTGCCCAACTAGGCCTCGAGGCCCGCCATCAGCTCGTCCGGCGAGATCGGGAGCTTGATCTCCTTGCCGGTCTTGGCCGACAGGTCCATCGCCATGGTCAGCATCAGGTTGCGATGCCCCTCCGCCGCCGTGGCGTGAGGTGTGTCCTTCTTGTTGTAGATGCGCTGGAACCAGTTGTTGGTCTCCTCGCGCATCGGCCCCCACAGCTCACCGCGATGGGTATCTCCCGGCGGGAAGCTGGTCAGGAAGTCAACGGGCCGCTCGGCCTCGATGACCAACCCATCCGGCTGATAGGCGGGACCTTGCGGATTTTCGGACGCGAGGATCACATCACGATGGGTATCCTCGATGTCGATCACACCTTCGGTGCCGACGATACCGATTTCGAGACCATACACCGCGCCCGGCCACACCTTGGGCAACGCCCAGCAGATGTTCATGGAGAACATCGAGCCGTCCGCCATGTGGAACAGGCCGAAAGTCGCATCCTTGACGCCGAGATCGTCTTTCAGAATCTTGTCGGTCGATTTGGCATAAACCGAGACCGGATCGCCCGCATCGCCCATGAGCCAGAACGCCATGTCGAGGCTGTGGGTGCCGGACACGACCATCGGCGACAGGAAGCGCCGGTCCTGGGTCAGCCGCGTCTCGCCTGTCGGCGCCATCCGGTTCATGAACGCGCGGACAACGGCGGCCGTGAAGTCACCGATCTGGCCGGTCTGGATACGCTCCTTGACCACGAGGAAACGCCGGCGGAACCGCTGGGTGTAGCCAACCACCGCATCGACACCCGCCGCCTCGATCGCCGCCAACACTTGCGCGGATTCGCGTGCATCCGTCGCCAGCGGTTTCTCGATAAACAGCATATGGCCCTGCTCGACAGCGGCCAGGGTGGGCTCCACATGAGCCCAGGTCGAGGTCGCGATAATTACGGCATCCACCTCGGGGCGCTTGATCAATTCACGGAAGTCATTGGTGATGAAATCTGCGTCGATGTCCTCGCCCAACTTGTTCATGACCTTCTCGTTGACGTCACTCAGGCCAATCCAGCCGATGCCCGGAAAATCCCTGGCCAGTTCCGCACGCATGCGCCCGACCACGCCACATCCCACGACCGCCAGGCCGAGCTGTTTCTTGTCTGCCATTCAAACCACTCCCAAAGACTTGGATTACTGTTTATCGAGCACTCAGAAGGTCGTTTTACCGCCCTCGCGCGCCAAACTATCGACGATCACCTTCGACACAAACTCCATCAGGAGAGCCCGGTCACTCGTGAGCGGCTGGCAACTGACGGTCGCCAGCCAGGCGACCCGGCCCGTGGCGCGGTCGCGCAGTTCCACCTTGGCGTCGATTTCCTGTCCGACCCCGGATCGCGTGCCCCGACCCGCGTCATCCCCGCGGATCGTGTTACGGAGTTCGCTCACGCCCACCTCGGACCCGGAATCCTTGACCCCGCGGTTATCGCTCGCGAACCGGCTGCCGGTCGATCGCGGCACCAATCCCAGGAAATTCGACTGGGACTCGAATGTGAATACCAGCTGGCCGTCCTTACCGGTGCCCCGACCGGAATTCTGAAGCGTGGCCAGAAAAACGTCGCGGAACTTAAGCGCCTCGTCCGTTTTGTCGAAGATATCGACCCAGTAGCGAGGGCCGCTCGGCACATTGCCAAGCACGAATGTTGAAATTTCGCCTTCACAGATCGGGACATCGAAGCCAGGCTGAGATTGGCGCTGGGCCAAAGCCTGATGGGGGCCGGGCACGGCGACAGAGGCTGCCAGCACCAGTGCTGCCCCCAACAAACTCTTGTCCAACTTACGCATCGCGTGACCTTTTCGTTCCGTCCTCAGACCCGCGCACTTTACAGGGATTTATCCGCTCGCCCAATCAATCCCCGGGACTGGGGTCCACCGTCGATACGTTGGGATCGACCCGGCGCGGCACGCGGCGTGTTTCCTTGCGCGCCAGCAGCGTCGTGCCGACCACAATCACCCCGGCCCCCGCCCAAGTCCAAGGGCTCGGGAATTCGGCAAACAGCACCAGACTGATCAGCGCAGCCCAGATCATGCGGGTGAACATGGCGGGCTCGACCAGGCTCATATCGGCCAGCTTGTAAGCCTGGACGAACAGGAGATGGCCGATGGTGCCAAACACGCCGATCAAGGCCATGAAGAAGAGCTGATACAGGGACGGCGTTTGCCAGACGAAGAATGCGGGCACGAAGGTGATCGGGATCATCAGGATCGTCATATACGCAACGATCGTGGTCGGGCTGTCATGGCGGGTCAGGATCTTGGCGATCAGCTTGGAATTGGAGACCGCGACGGCCGAGAACAGGACCAGCCAAACGCCGGAGCTGATTTCGGTAAACCCCGGTCGAACGACGATAAGGCCACCGACGACGGCCAGGAAAATCCCCAGCCAGCGCATCGGCCCCACATGCTCGCCCAGGAAGACCATGGCGAGGATCGCCACAAACACCGGGCCGATCAGGCTGACGGCGGTCGCATCGCCGACTTCCATCAGGCTGAGCGCCATGAACCAGGACAACATGGAGGTCGCATTGATGAAGGCACGCCCAATATGCCATGTCAGTTTTTCCGTCCGGAGAATGCCGATCCCCGAACGCATGAAAAACGGGATGAACACGACCAGTCCGAAGGCGACCCGGAAGAAGGCCATCTCAAACGGGTGGATATCCTCGGTTTGAGACATGAAACGGATCGTGTTGTGCATGCTGGCGAAGAATGCACTCGCCATCACGACCAACAGGAGACCGAGGATCGGGGCCGGAATGCCCGTAATCCTCTGGTTTAAAGATGCCGGCATCATGCCGCCGGACCGCCACTAGCCATGAATGGCGCGCCAGACCTTCTCGGGTGTCGCCGGCATGTCGATATTGTCGACACCAAACTCGGCAAGGGCATCGGCCATCGCGTTCATGACCGCCGGCAACGCACCGCTGACACCCGCCTCGCCTGCGCCCTTTGCGCCCAGCACATTGGTCTTCGCCGGCACGGGGTGCTCATCGAAGACAATGTCCGGCACCTGATCGGCGCGCGGCAGGGCGTAGTCCATGTAGGACCCCGTGATGAGCTGGCCGTCATCGTCATAGACGACATCTTCCATCAGGGCCTGACCGATCCCCTGCACCACACCGCCATGCACCTGGCCGGCGGCGAGCAACGGATTGATGACGTTGCCGAAATCATCGACGACTGTGTACTTCACCACGTCCGTCTCGCCGGTCTGCGGATCGATCTCGATCTCCGCGACATGCACGCCGTTCGGGAAGGACGACGGCGCGGTATCGTGGACCAAATCAACGTCCAGACTATCCGGCAGGCCGTCCGCGCCGCCCAGTTCACGTGTCTTGCCGGCCAGTTCCAGAAGCCCAATCGAGCGGTCGGTTCCGGAGATGCGGAATTCACCATCGGCGAACTCGATATCCTCGATCGCCGCTTCGAGCACATGGCTGGCAACCGTCTTGCCCTTTTCGATGACCGCCGCGGCGGCTTCGTAGAACGCGCCGCCGGCCGCGATGACCGAGCGTGATCCGCCGGTGCCGCCTCCGACCAGCAATTCGTCGGAATCGCCCTGCAGGAGATCGAATGTCTCGAACGGAATGCCGAGCCGGGCGCTGACAATCTGCGCATAGGTGGCGCGATGCCCCTGGCCATAGTCGAGCGTGCCCGACACCATCGTGACCCGGCCATCGTCGCCGAAACGCAGGCCGCCATTCTCCTTGCCCGGAGGTGCGGTGACCTCCAGATAGGAACAGACACCGAGCCCGCGCTTCATGCCGCGGGCCTCGGAGGCCGCCTTGCGGGCGGCGAAACCGGCCCAGTCGGACACGACAACCGCCTTGTCGAGCATCGGCTCGAAGTCGCCGCTGTCGTAAACCTGACCGCTGGCCGCCGTATACGGCATGGCAGAGGGCGGCACGAGATTGCGGCGGCGCAGCTCGATGCGGTCGATGCCCAGTTCCCGGGCCGCCGTATCGACGAGACGCTCCATGATAAAGTTACCTTCCGGGCGCCCGGCACCTCGGTAGGCACCGACATAGACCGTGTTCGTGAACACGCATTTCATGTTCACGTCGATCGCGGCCGTGCCGTACATGCATGGCAGGTTCTTGGCGATATTGACCGACTGGGAGAGCGGCCCCGTCCCCGTCAGATAACCACCCATGTTGGCGAGCCCGGTAACGCGGGCCGCGAGAAATTTACCCTCGGCATCGAGCGCGAGTTCGGCGTCGAACTGGCTGGCGCGGCCCTGATGGTCCGACACGCAGCTCTCGCTGCGGTCCGCGGTCCATTTCACCGGGCGTCCGAGCTGTTGGGCGGCCAGCATGATCACCGGGTATTCGTGATACGGCATCGCCTTCATGCCGAAAGAGCCGCCGACCTCACCGGTGATCACGCGGATCTTCTCGGGCTCGCAGTTGAAAATGGCGCTGGCGAGGATGTTCCGCATGCCCATGACGCCCTGGGAGCAGACATAGAGCAGATGACGATCGGCATCGCTGTCGTAGTCGCCGACGGCTGCGCGGGGTTCCATGGCCGAGACAAAACAACGGTTGTTGACCAAATGCAGCCGCGAGACATGCGCGGCCTTTTCGAACGCCGCTGCCGTCGCCTCGGCATCACCCATCTGGAAGTCGAGGCAAACATTCCCCGCCGCCTCGTCATGCAGCCGTGGCGCAGCACCGGACACGGCCGCATCCAGCCCGGTCACGGCCGGCAGCGCCTTGATATCGAGTTCCACAAGTTCCGCCGCATCGCGCGCCTGCGCCACGCTTTCGGCGATCACGGCCACAATCGGCTCACCGATATGGCGGACGCGTCCGGTCGCCAGGATCGGCCGCGTCGGCTTGATAAGCGCGGAGCCGTCGCGGCTCTTGAGCGGAAGATTGTTCGGCAGGCTGCCAAGCCCCGCCGCTTCGATATCCGCATGGGTAAATACGGCCAATACACCGGGCGCAGACTTCGCAGCCGTGACATCCAGTTTGGTGATCTCGCCATGCGCCACGGGAGAGCGCAGGAACACGGCATAGGCCTGTCCGTCGAGGTTTCGGTCGTCGGTGTAGACACCATCGCCACGCAGCAGGCGCGGATCTTCGGTACGGGTAACGGGCTGGCTGACGGCGTATGGGCCGGTGCCGAAAATCGTATCTTCCACGGGACGTGTTTCCCCTCACAAAATGACGTGTACGCGCTTCCAACTGGCGCGCGATATTAACGGCCCGGAACACCGGCGTCCTGCGCAAACACCGGGCTACAGACCGTTATTTAATGCACGGCGTGACCACAAAGTGCGGAGGTGCCTACTCGGCCGCCTTCACTGTATCGTCGTCGCGATCGGCAAAGTGCGGCATCACCTCTTCGGCGAACTGCTCAAGCGCGTCGAAGTTGCCGCTCAGATCGTGCAGCGCCACGTCGCGCACCCCGATCTCGTAAAGCCGCTCGATACGTTCGATCATTTCCTCGGAATTGCCGATGATCGCACCAGCCTCGGAGGTCTCGGTCGGATCGCCCCGGTTCTTGTGACGTGCGGCCGGAACGAAGGTCTTCGACTGGAAACGAGGATCCGTGGCAAGCACCTGCACTTCGGTCAGGAACTTGCCGCGCAAGACATGAGCCTCCGCCCGCTCGGCATCATTGTTCGCGACCATCATGCCGCGGGTGACGGCAATCCGGTAGGGATCGAACGGTTCACCCATCTGGTCGAGCTCGTCGCGGTAGAAATTCACGCTCTCGGCAATCGCCTCGAACGAAGGGACCTGGGCGAGCAGCAGGTTGTACCCGTTGCGCGCCGCGCCCCGGATGGAGCCCTCGCTGGCAGCACCCACCCACATGGGCGGGTGGGGTTTCTGGACCACCGGCGGCTCGACGATAATGTCGTTGAATGTGTAGCGGTCGGATTTATACGACCAGCGCTCTGTCTCGGTGAATGCGCGGCGGATGAAGTTGATCGATTCCTCGAAGATTTCCTGGCCATCGTCCATCTCGAGGCCGAACCCGTGATACTCGTTCGCCCGGTAGCCGCGCCCAACACCGAAGTCGTAGCGCCCGCGCGACAGTTGATCGATGGTCGCGACTTGCTCGGCGAGGAGCACCGGATTGTGCCAGGGCACCACCACGACCGCGCTTCCGAGGCGAATTTTCGAGGTAATGCCGGCGAGATAGGAGATGTAGTTGAGTGTCGCGGAGAGCTGCGAAAAGCCGGTGAAATGATGCTCCACCAGCCACGCGCTGCTGTATCCAAGCCGCTCGGCAGCCTGAATATATTCGCCATACTCGTGATAACCGAGGGCCGCCTCGGTAATCACTTCACCCGGCACCGCCTGCGCACCGCCAAACAAACCAAACTTCATCATACCCCTCCGCAGCCCGCCGGTTCGGCAGGCTTCTATTCCGCTGCCGCGACCACCGGGTCGTTCTTGTCGACGAAGTGCGGCATCACCTCTTCGGCGAACTGATGCAAACCCTCGAAATTGCCACTGAGATCGTGCAACAGGATATTCCGCACCCCGAGATCGTAAAGCTTCTGAACGCGCTCGCCCATTTCATCCGAATTGCCGAGCACCGCGCCATTCTCGGACACCGAATCCGTACCGGTGGTTTCGGCGTCGTTATCGTCGACAGGATTGAACGCCTTTGCCTGATACCTTTTGTCCGTGGACAGGACCTGAACTTCGCTGATGAACTTGCCGCGCAGGATATGCGCTTCTTTACGTTCATTGTCGTTGTTGGCGACCATAAACCCGCGCGTGACGCCGATACGGTAGGGATCGAAATCCTTACCCATTTTCTCCAGCTCGTCGCGATACTGCTGGACCCGGTCTCCAATGCCCTCAAACGGAGTCATCTGGTCGAGCAGAAGATTGAACCCGTTGCGCGCGGCCGCGCGAATGGAATTCTCACTGCCGGCACCGACCCACATGGGCGGATGCGGCAGTTGCACCACCGGCGGTTCGACGATGATGTCATTGAACGTGTAGCGGTCAGATTTGTATGACCAGCGGTCGGTTTCGGTGAACGCGCGCCGCATAAACGCAATCGATTCCTGGAAGATGTCCTCGGCATCGGCCATGTCTATTCCGAAGCCGTTGAACTCGTTGGCGCGATAGCCGCGGCCGATGCCGAAATCATAGCGCCCCTTGGACAGCTGATCGATCGTCGCAACCTGTTCGGCAAGCAGGACCGGGTTGTGCCAGGGCACCACAACGACCGCACTTCCAAGTCTTATTTTTGATGTAATTCCAGATAGATAGGAGATGTAGTTGAGAGTTGCGGAGAGCTGAGAAAAGCCGGTGAAATGATGTTCAACCATCCAGGCACTCTCATACCCGAGCTTCTCGGCCGTCTGGATATATTCCCCATACTCGTGATAGCCGAGCGCGGCTTCCGTCACGACCTCACCGGGTACGGCTTGCGCGCCGCCAAACAGTCCAAATTTCATTGCAATCTCTCTGGGTCGTTCATCGACCGAAACCTAACGCAATAGAGCCTCTATAAGAAACTTTTGGGACCATCATCAACCCTGGCGATCACTGGATGAGACGTGAAAAGGTCAGCCGCGTCATCGCCGCACAAAGCCGAAACTCAGCCCCCTGACCAGATGTTTACGGATCAGCAAACCGATGACAATGAGCGGCAGTGTCGACCCGACAGATAATGCCGCCTGAAACCCGTTTGCACCGCCATTCCCCGCCCAGCGATTGAGGTGCACCGGCAGGGTCGAAACGTCTGTCTTGGACAGGATCAGGGCAAAGAAATACTCGCTCCAGTTCAAGATGAAGAGAAAGAGGAACGTCGCGGCAAGGCCTGGGCGCAGCAGTGGAAGAACGATCTCCCAGATGATTCGCCACCGACCGGCACCGAGCATTTCGGCCGCATACTCGTATTCGCGCGGCACTTCATCGACGAAACTCTTCATGACCAGCATCGCGTAAGGCACGGTGATCAGCGTGTAGAGCATGATCAGGCCGATGAGCGTGTCCTCCAGCCCCAACGCCGAAAACCACAGAAACACCGGCGCTGCCACGACGAATGGCGGGATCATGCGCAGCATCAGGAAATACAGCAGCTGGGAATCGGTCAGGATTCTGTATCGCGACGCGCCATAGGCGACCACGGCACCGAAAACGGTCGCCACCGTGGATGATATCAACGCGATGATGAAGGTGTTGATCAGCGCTCCCCACGGCCCGATCACCTCGGTCCCGTCACTGGGAATGCCTATTCCGGTCGCGAAATCGTTCACCCAGACCTGGATGTAGTTAAAGAGCGTCGGTTCAGACGGCCACCAGACCGCAGGCCACGCATTCCAGTCCTGCGGCGGCTTGAATGAAGTCGCCACGATCCAGAACAGCGGAAACACGACAATCACCAGCCATGTCAGCAGCAGGCCATGGCGCAGCGCAGGGTGCATCCCGCGTCGTCGTTTAAAGAACGGCAAGGTTCGCGCGGATCAGGGGTTCAGGCCGTCGTACCGCAGCACATAAATCCCGTGATTCTTGTCGGACACGAAGATATTGCCGCGTGCATCGACAATCACATCCTCGCTTTGGGCGACGAGCTTCGAGGCCGGCAGCAAACCGCGGCGCTCGAGCGGATCGGGCGGCAGGAAATAACCGACTTCGCGCGGCTGCTCGGCATTCGAGATGTCGTAGACCCGCAAGCCCGCATTGAAATAGGTCAGGAAGCACAGGTCCTCGCCCTGATAGAGGATGTCCTGATACTGGGGCTGATGCTGGTTGTGTGGCCCGAACCGGCCACCGCGCGCGCAGAAGGTCGGGTAAGGTGCCTCGGGTGGCGGCACCGGCAGCGGAAACAACGACATCAGGCGCGGATTCGCGTTGTCACTGACATCGACGATGCCGGCATAGCCCAGCGGTTCCTCGCAATTCTCCTTGATCGCTTCTGAATTGACGATCACCACCTCACGCTCCTGCAAGGGAACGGCGGTGTGCACGGCGATGAAAGTCTGGAAAGGTGGCGAGAAAGGTAAATCGCCCACCAGGGTCGGATTGGTCTTGTCGGAAATATCGAGGACGACAAATCCGCCGGCGCTGTAGGGCAGATAAGCCAGGTCGCCTTTCACATAGGCGCCGCCATGCAGCATCGTGCCGGGGGCCGCACCAGCTTCCCCGCCGCCGACATGCTGGCCTTCCATCCACCAGCGCCCGACTTCGACCGGGTTGCGCGGGTCGTCTATATCGACAATCTGGAGGATGTTACCTTCATATCCTTCGGGCAGGCCTGTCGCGTAAACGTAGCGGCCACCGTCATAGTAGTTCCGATGGGTCCCGTAGCCGCCGGTCTTCCAGTGGCTTAGCTGCTCCGGGTTTTCCGGATCGGTCAAATCCCACAGCAGGAACCCCTCACCCCAGGGCTGACCATCGATATGGCCCCAGCCGTCCATGATTTTTTCCTGGGACGTGATGAGCATGTTGTCGGCAACCTGCACCTGCAATGTCCAGGTGTTCGGTGGGCCCTCGATGTAACGCACGAAGCGCGGGTTGGCAGGGTCGGTAACCTCGATGATCGAGAAGCCGGAGCACCAGAACTGGCCCGCATAGAGGAACCAGCGATCGCCGGACTTATGCAACGCCAGCTTGAAAGCCGGACGGCCGTCGACATCGTCATATCCGATGACGTCGATGTTTGAAGTGTAAGTGTCACCTGGTGGAAAATTCATCCTGCCCCCTTCATCACGCCTGTTTCGGCGTTGTCATTGTTCGGTTGCGAAGCTTAGGGACTTTGGCAATTCACTGTAAAGCCGGTTGACCCGCTCAGTCAGGCGCCTGGTTCACCATGCAGCCCGGCAATTGCGCACAACAGGGCTAGCTGCAGATCACGCAGGCTGCCTCCCAACCGCACGCTGCCGCGCACATCGAGGCCAAGCGTTTTCACTTTTGTCCTGAGCGCCCTGTCGCGGCTGATGTCCACATCGCCGGCCACGAGAAGCGGTATCCGTGGCCCCACGACGGACATGACAGCGATCACCCGGAGAGCCAGTAAATCCCCCGGGCGCAGTACGGCCAGCACCGCCGTGGGTCCGAATGTCCGGCATGCATCATGCAAGGCCTTGGGATGGGACACGGTCTGGATGGGAAGACGTATGTCATCCGCAGCGTCGATCGCACGCATGCACGAGACGGGCTGCTCGTCAAAGTAGAGCAACCGCGCGTCAGGCTGCCCGGAATTTCGATCTGACATTTGGGCCTCACGACAATCCGAAAGCAATCATCTGGAGAGAATCAATATATGTGATTCTATTTTAACGTGTATATTGAATCGCCCGTCAACTCTCCGAAAATGGCGGCACGGGTGTGCCGCACGGCCAGACCGTCTATAACCCTCCACGGCATGAGTGATCTCAATTCCATCGACGGGCGACCGCTTTATCAGGTCATTGCGGACGAACTGCGTTCGCGGATCGTCCGCGGCGAGTATCCGCTCGGCACGATGCTCCCCACGGAAAAAGAGCTGCTCACGCACCATGGCGTCAGTCGCTACACGGTGCGCGCCGCGCTGCAGCAGCTGCGTGAACAGGGTTTCGTATCGATGCGCCGCGGTTCGGGTACACGCGTCGTGTCAACGTCGCCCGGCTCGACGTATGTACAGTCCGTCACGGCGCTCTCGGAATTGCTGCAATATCCGGATACGAGCTTCGAGCTCGTGGATGCGGGCACGATTACACTCGCCCACGCACAGGCCACGCGACTCTCGCTGACAGCCGGCAGCACCTGGTTTCGTATTGCCGGTCTCCGCCGCTCGGAATTGAACGACACACCGATCTGCTGGCAGGAGATTTACGTTTTGCCGGAATTCGAAAACACCGCGAGGCGCGTGCTGACCGAGCACGGGCCCGTGCACCAGACCATCGAGAGTGCGCATAGCGAAGTGATTGCGAACGCACAGCTCGAAATGTTCGCCAGCCGTATCGACCCGCACCTTGCTGTACGTCTTGAAGTTAAACCTGGCACGGCGGCCATGACGATCAATCGCCGATACAAGAGCCAGGACGGGCGCGTGTTCGAGACGACCGTCAGCATCCACCCGGAAGACCGGTTCGTTTATTCGCTGGAACTTTCGCGGGACTGGAACACCAGCTAGGCAGCGCGCCTAGCGGGCAAACTCGGCCAGCGCGTCTTCATCGACATCGATACCCAGCCCAGCCCCGGCAGGAACTTTCGCCCTGCCGTCGATAACCTGCACCGGGTTGCGCGCAATATCCGTCTTCAGGAACTGGCACGTGCAGCTCGTGCCCCACTCAATCGACGGTGCTGCCGCGCCGAGCTGCAGCACGGCTGAACTCGAGACGCTGGATTCAGCGATCTTGCCGGCAATATTGACGTGCATTCCCAACTCGTCGAACAACTTCGTTGCCTGATGGGCGCGCGTGACACCGCCAAGCTTGATCATCTTGACGCTGCCGCCCTGGGCCGCCCCCATCGCATGATGCTTACGCACATCATCGAAACTATGCAGACCTTCGTCGGCACCAATCGGGCACGCCGATGCCGCCGCGATCTCGGCCATGAGTTCCACATCATGTCCCATCACCGGCTGTTCCAGGAAGTCGAGCGCTTCGCTTGCGCCAGCAGCGAACTCGAGGGCCTCCTCGCGGGTCCAGCCCTGGTTGCAATCTGCCGAAAGCTGTACGCCGCCATTCACGGCCTTGCGGATCGCCAGGGTACGCTCGATATCCTGCGCAACCGGCTTGCCACCGACCTTGATCTTCATGTGGCTCACACCCGCAGCGGCGCGCTCGCCGGCCTCGGACACGTCCACATCGATATTCCCCGTTGCCAGCATGGACAGAACCGGCACCTCGGTGCGGTAAACAGTGCCCAGAAGCTCGGCCACGGTTTTCTGTTGCGCCTTGCCGGCCAGGTCGTAACAGGCCATCTCAATCACTGTTTTCGCACTGGCATTGCCGTACATGCGCCAGTCCATCTCGGCCAAATTCTCTTCAAACGCCGAAGGGTCACGCCCTTCGATGAACGGCGCCAGAAAATTGACGGCGGCGACAATGCTTTCGACGGTTTCACCGGTCATCGACGGTGACGAAGACGCCTCACCCCAGCCGACAAGCCCGTCATCGGTCTCGATGCGGGCGAATACATTCTCCGAAACGGAAATTTCGACACCCGACATCTTGAACGGCCGGACGAGCGGCAGGTCTGCGGCGATGGCTTCGATTTTGGTGATCTTCATCTTGTATCTCCGTTCCGTTCTTCATCCGGTCTTCGTCGGGCCTAGCGACCGCGTTTCAGCTCGCGCGTCTTCGGTTTCGTGCCCGGCGCGTATTCCGAAACCTCATCATCAAGGAATTTCGAGAGTTTGCGCAAGCGTTCTGACGATTGCTTGCGAACGAGATCCACGTCGCAACCGTCCCAATCATAGAATCCCTTGCCGGCCGACAGCCCCACTTCGCCACGTGCAACCATGTCCTGGATCAGCGGGTTGGGCGTATCCACCGGGTGCAGTTCCGGCACGATCGAGCTCTGCGCCAATGCATGAATCTCCAGGCCGGACGTGTCTTTCTGCTCGATCAAACCATTCAGGCACATGCGCGGCGCCAGCATCTTGCGCGCCGCCATATCGATATCTTCCGGGGTCGCGACGCCTTCCTCGACGAGGTAGTAGGCCTCGTGGAGAATGATGTGCTGCAGGCGGTTGATCAGGAAGCCGACGATCGGCTTGTATAGGGTCACGATCTCCTTGCCCGTGCGGCGGACGGCATCGGCGACAGCATCCACAACTTCTTCGGGCGCTCCGGGTCCGGCCATCACCTCGGCGACGGCCGTCGTGTCCGCCGGCATGAAATAGTGAACGCCGGTGAAAAGTTCCGGTTTCGCGAGTGGTTCGGCCAGCGTCTCCAGCGACATGCCCGATGTACCGGTCGCGATGATGACGTCGTCATTCGGCCAGGCGGCCTCAATTCCCGCAAATACCTGCTGCTTGATCGTCACATCCTCGGGGACAAACTCAATGACCAGATCCGGCGCATCGGCTGGAAAATCTACGGTCGCGGTCACACCCGGCGGCAAATCATCAAGTTCTGCCGCGCGGCTGCTCTTGATCATGGTGTCGAAGCCGGCGGCCGCGAAGGTCGCCGAAACCCCTTTTCCCATCACGCCATAGCCGACGATCAGTACCGATTGGATAGGTGCCTTGTCGTTCATAGTTTTCCGTTTCGCAGTGATGTTCCCACTCGACAAACCCGCCGGTTCGCATGTGCGACCGTTGTGATTGTCGATATTCGCGCGACTGTATATATGTCCGGACAAACCGGCCAGTACTGCAACTGTGGACGCTTCATGCGTTGCGCGTGCGGTGCAGACCGATTAGGGAAACGAGAACGGATATTGAGGGGAGCCAACCATGTCCAATATGCCCACTTCGGATGACTTCGAAGACATCCTCTTCGAGGTCAAAGACAATGTCGCCTGGGTCACGATCAACCGACCCAAGTCACGCAACGCCTTTCGCGAACACACGCTGGACGAACTGGTCCATGCGCTGAAATCGACCCGTAACGACGCCTCGATTGCCTGCGCCGTTGTCACAGGTGCGGGCGATCAATCCTTTTCGGCCGGTGGCGATTTCGGCGCCATGATGAAGCTGAACTGGACCAACGCCTATCACTGGAACGACCGGATGCTCGCCACCGCGATGACGATCCGCGGCCTGCCGATCCCGGTTATCGCCATGGTCAACGGCTGGTGCATGGGCGGCGGCCACGAGTTGGCACTGTGGTGCGACATGGTTATCGCGTCCGACCGCGCCCATTTCGGGCAATCGGGTGCGAAAGTTGGCGCCTGCCCGACCGTGGGTGCTACCCAGTACATCCCGCGCATCATCGGCGAGCGTCTGGCCCGCGAGATGATCTTCCTCGCCCGCACCTTCACCGCCGACGAAGCCGTCGATATCGGCCTGATCAACAAGGTCGTGCCGCATGACGAACTGCGCGCCGAGACCGAAAAATGGTGCGAGACCATCAAGAGCCATAGCGGCCAGACGCTTCGCATGACGAAGAAGTCGCTCAATCATGAGTCCGACGAGCTGTACGCCTCGTGGCAGCACGGCATGGAGCTGCTGGCCCATGTCTGGGGCAGCGAAGAATCGATCGAGGGCATGCAGGCCTTCCTCGACAAGCGCAAGCCCGACTTCATGAAGTTCCGCATGAAGAACAAGGAGATCGTCGACCAGTATCTCGACGACCTGAACAACAACCGCAACCAGCTCAAGTCTGGCTGAGGCTGATATGACCGAGAACGCCGCTCCCGGCGCGCTCGACGGAATTCGGGTCATCGATTTGACCCGGGTTCTCGCCGGGCCGTTCTGCGCCATGTCGCTGGGCGATATGGGTGCCGACGTGATCAAGGTGGAACAGCCCGGACGCGGTGACGATACCCGCGCCTGGGGCCCTCCCTTTGTCGGCGAGGAATCCGCCTATTATCTGGGTGTGAACCGCAACAAGCGCGGCATCACGCTCAATCTGAAAGAAGCCGCGGCACGCGAGGTGCTGGCGGAACTGCTGTCGGACGCAGACGTCGTCATCGACAATTTCAAACTCGGCACCCTGGCCCGGTTCGGTTTCGATGAGGCCTGGTTCGAGGAGAACGCACCCCAGATCGTGCGCGCCTCGATCCTCGGTTACGGCTCAACCGGCCCGCGCGCGGGCCTGCCGGGCTATGATTTCCTGCTCCAGGCCGAGAGCGGCCTCATGAGTATCACCGGTGAAGCCGACGGCGATCCGATGAAACTCGGCGTCGCCATCGTCGATATCGGCACCGGTATGTACGCCCTGTCATCGATCCTGGCGGCATTGCAGGCACGTCATCGCACCGGCAAGGGCCAGTATGTCGAGGTCTCGCTCTACGACACCGGCGTTTCCCTGCTGGCCAATGTGGCGGCGAACTTCCTGGCCTCGGGCAATCCCGCCGGGCGGTACGGCAACGGCCATCCGAACATCGTGCCCTACAACGCCTACCCCACGCGCGACGGCATGATCGCGTTGTCGATCGGCAATGACGGCCAATTCCGAACCTTTTGCGAAGCGGTCGGCAAACCCGAATGGGCCGACGACGAAAAATTCGCCCGCAACCGCGACCGGGTGGAAAATCGCGGCGCTTGCGATGGCATGATCTCGGATCTGTTCCGCACGGACGACACCGACAAATGGATCGAGAAACTGCTGGCCGCCAAGGTCTCCTGTGCCCCGATCAACACGGTCGAGCAGGCACTGACGGCGGATCACACGATTGCGCGTGAACTCGTGACCGAGGCCGAACATTCGACCGAGGGCACCATCAAGCTTCCCGGCATTCCATTCAGGTTCTCCGACACGGCCGCGACCATCCGGCGTGCGCCGCCGACCCTGGGTGAGCACACCAACGAGGTGCTGACAGCGTTGGGCAAATCCGAGGACGAGATCGCGGCCCTACGCGACGCCGGGGCGATCTAACGCGTGTGATCCATGAATTTTCGTCGCAACTGCCTTTCGCCCTGAACGGATGTGCGAAACGCCTTCGTGTGGGACACTCCGCGCGCATTTGAAAATTCCGCAGGTCGCGGAACTGCCCAGGGGATTACGGAATGGCCGAAAGAATCGACGTCGGACGAATCACACTCAACGTGGACCAGATGGGTGACGGCCCGCCGTTCATATTCATTCCCGGCCTCGTGGGCGTGATGAATTCCTGGGACTATCAGCGAAAGATTTTTTCGGATCGCTATCGCTGCATCTCCTTTGATCACCGCGGCTCGGGTGACAGCGATTTCCCCGGCCCCGACGGCTATTCGACCCAGCATATCGCCGACGACGTCATCGCGCTGATGGATACGCTGAAGATCGAGAAAGCGCATGTTCTGGGCACTTCGACCGGCGGCGCGATCCTCCAGAATCTCGCCATCGACCACCCCGAACGGTTCCGCTGCTGCATCTTCTCGAACACCTGGACCAAGGCCGACGAATACATCCGCCGGGTGCAGACCGCACGCCGGGAGATCGCGCTGGCCGAGGGCAAGGAGGCCTATGTGCGCGTCAGCTCGCTGTTCACCAATGGCTGCATGCAGTTCCGCCACAACCTCGACAAGGTCATGGAGCTGGAGAAACGCTCGCTCGAGACCATCGCGGAACCGGAGATCCTGGCCGCGCGCATCGACATGACCCTGAACCATGACCGGCTCGACGAGATCACCCAGATCAAGAACCCGTCGCTGGTCGTCGGCACCCGTGACGACGCGACCGTGCCCTTCTATTTCTCCGAAGACCTGCATGAGGCGATCGAAGGCTCGGAACTGGTTCTCGTTGAAGAAGGCGGCCATTACTCGTACCGCCGCCACCCCGAACAATGGGCCGGGATCGTGGGTCCCTTCCTCGCGAAGTGGGAAGACAAAATCTGATGCGCGTTGGCATCGTCGGAATCGGATGGTGGTCGGACGTCCTGGCCGGCGTCATCGCGAAGACGGAAAAGCTGGAGCTCCGCGCCTGCTATACGCGCAGCGAGGACAAGGCCGCCAAGTTCGCCGCCGAATTCGGCTGCGAAGCCATGCCCTCCTACGAGGCGATGCTCGCGCTCGATGATCTCGATGGGGTGATCCTGACGACACCGAACTCGGCCCATTTGCCCGGCACAAAGGCCGCAGCCGCGGCGGGCAAGCATGTCTTCGTCGAGAAGCCGGTTTCGAACTCGATTGCCGACGGCCGCGCGATGATCGCGGCGTGTGAAGCCGCCGGCGTGGTTCTCGCCGTCGGGCACTCGTATCGTCGCAACGGCGCGCTGCGTCACCTCAAGCACCTGATCGACAGCGGTGATCTCGGCCGCATCAGTCTGGCCGAGGGCGTCTTCTCGAATGACAATGGGCTGAAGCTCAAGCCCGGCGTCTGGCGGACAGACCCGGCCGAAATTCCGGGCGGCTGCCTGATGCAGATCGGCATCCACCAGATCGACAACCTGCTTTATCTGCTGGGTGATGCCGGTGAGGTCACGGCCTACTTCAACCGGCTTGAGACCGAACCCGAGATTGAGGACGTCACCGCCTTACTCATGCAATTCAAATCCGGCGCCGTCGGCTACGTGGCGGCAGACTACATCTCACCACGGCGGTTCACGCTCGCGATCCACGGCACAAAAGCCAACGCGTTCTTCGATATGGACAATGACGGCCTGCGCATCCAGCGTACCGGCGACGCAGCGCCGTCACCCGTCGAGTATGCCCCCGCCGATCATCTTCTCGTCGAGCTTGAAGACTTCGCCGACGCCGCCACCGAGGGCCGCAAGCCCGAGATCGATGGCCGTGACGGGTTGCTTCCGCTGGCCGTGGTGCTCGCTGCCGCGAAATCATCGAACGAACGGCGTTCGATACCCCTGGCGGAAATTCTGGGCGACGACTAGGCGAGGCCGGCGATCTCCAGCGCCTTCGACCGGTCAAGGCCGAGCTTCTCCCCCGCCTCCAGCAACAGCACCCATGTTCCCTCGGGAATGAAGATGCCGTTGGCACCACGTTCCTTGCGGGCAGCGCGCTCGGGATCCCCGGGCACCAACACCGGCTTGGCCGGATCGGCCGGGCGGGCGCTCTTGGTGTAGTCGACCATCGCGTCGACCTCCTGGGCGATCAAATTTGCATCCCCCAGTCGATGGGGGTCCATGACGATCATGGTCATGGTGTTGATGATCCCGTCGAGGCGCTCATTGCCGGGCTGGATGGTGCCGCCACCGGAAAGCGCACCGGACATCAATTCGGCCATGAGGCACAGCGCGTAGCCCTTATGCTCGGCAAACGGCTGCAACGCGCCGAGCGGATCATTGAACATGACCGCCGGATCGCTGGTGGGCTGACCCTCGCTGTCGATCAGCCATTCCTCGGGCACGGTTTTACCGGAATCATTCGCGACCCGGACCTTACCCATGGCGACGACGCTGGTCGCCATATCGAGAATGATGGGTTCCTCGGGGTTGGTCGTCGGCATCGCCATCGTGATCGGGTTGGTCCCGAACCTTGATTCGGCACCGCGGAAGGGTGCCACCATCGTGTGGTGATCGGTGACATTCGTGAAGTGGATCGAGATGAATCCCGCCGCGGCAATCATCTCCGCATAGGTGCCGACACGCCCGATATGATGGGAGTTCTTGAGTGTCGCAACGCAGATGCCGATGGCCCGCGCGCGTGTGATCGCATGCTCCGTGACCTCGGCCGCAACACTCTGGCCGTACCCCTTCTGCCCGTCATACTGGAGGAATACGCCCTCATCGAGATAACGACGTGCCGATATATTTGGCACCAAGAGCCCGCGTTGCAGATTGTTCACATAGGCTTGGAATATGCCCACGCCGTGGCTGTCGTGGCCCGACAGATTGGCGCCAACGAGGTGCTCGGACACGATCCGGCACTCGTCTTCGTGGCTGCCGCCCAGGCGGACCATTTCGGAAATCAGCGCCGTCAATTCCGCAGCGCGCACAGTTACATCACCGGACACAGAAGCCCCCTCGATAAGAAATTCGCGCGGAAGCTAACCGATCAGGCGTCGTCGGTCATCACCCATGCTGTAACGATTAGTGGTGCCTTAGACGACGGGCGAACGCCCACCATCCACATTGATGGCACAACCCGTTACGTAAGACCCCGCATCGGAGACGAGGAAACAGGCCGTATTGGCAAATTCCTCTGCCTCGCCCGCCCGGCCCAGCGGAATCCCGGCACCGCGCCCGGCCATATATTCCTCATAGGATTTTTCCGGCGCCTGCACCTGATGGCGGCGTTCGTGCTGGCCCGACTTTATGAGTCCGACCAGAAGCGCATTCACCAGGATATTGTCGGGTGCGCCCTCACCCGCCATGACCTTGGTCAGCGCCATACCTGCAGCGCGCGACACGGAGGTCGGCGCGCTCCCAGCGCCCGGAGCCTTCGCGCTGACCGCCAGCACATTGATGATCCGACCCCATTTGCGCGCCGCCATTCCCGGCATCGCAAGCCGGCCCAGGCGAATGGCCGCAAACAATTTAAGGTCGAGATCCGCCTGCCAACGTTCGTCATCGCATTCGAGAAACGGACCGATGGCGTGTTGGCCCGCATTGTTGATCAGAATATCGACGTCGCCGAAACTGTCGCTCACGGTTTTCCACATCGCCGCAATCTGGCCGGTGTCGGTGACATCGCAGGGAATCGCCTCGACTTTCACCTTGTTCCCGCCAACGGCCGACATCACCTCCTGACACCCCGCCTCCAACCGGTCGGCCGAGCGCGAAACCATCGCCACGTTGGCCCCCGATTCCGCGAACTTTTTCGCCATCGCCAGACCGAGCCCTTCGCTGGCGCCGGTAATCAATGCGGTGCGTCCGTCGAGACGTACATCCATGTCACTCTCCTGATGTGAAATTCCCTGCGATTGTACGTTCTCGCGCGCGCTTTGACAGACCCCTACTTCCATGGGCAATCTCGCGGGATACTGAGGACAGCAACATGACAAACAACCTGCGCAGACATTCCTCCCACTGGGGTGCTTTCACGGCGGAAGTCGACGAAGGCCGAATTGTCGGCGTGCGTCCTTTTGAGAAGGACCCCGACCCCTCACCGCTCATAGAATCCATGCCCGACGCGGTCTATGACGAGAGCCGCGTTGCCCGCCCGATGATCCGGAAGGGCTGGTTGGACCATGGGCCCGGTGGCAATCGCCAACAACGCGGTGCCGAGCCCTTTGTCGCGGTGCCATGGGACGAAGCGCTCGATATCGTCGCCGCCGAAGTCGACCGCGTCCGTCATGAACATGGGAACAGCGCCATATTCGGCGGCTCCTACGGCTGGTCCAGCGCGGGCCGCTTCCATCATGCAAAAACCCAATTGCACAGGTACATAAATACCGTTGGGGGCTTCACCGCCCAGAAACACACCTATTCGATCGCCGCCGGTTACGCGATTCTGCCGCATATCCTCGGCTCCGCACGGGCCGCGATGACCGACTATACAAGCTGGGATTCGATCGCCGCCAACACCGAACTCATGGTCGCCTTCGGCGGTGTCCCCCTGAAGAACATGCAAGTTCTGTCGGGCGGCCCGGCGGAACATATTTCCGGGCCATCGCTCAAAGCGGCGGTCGACGCCGGCGTGGAAATCGTCAATGTTTCGCCGATCCGAGACGATGTCTCCGCGCATCTGGGTGCCACCTGGCTGGCACTGCGCCCCAATACCGACGTCGCCTTGATGCTCGCACTGGCGCACACCCTGGAGACGGAAGGACTGGCCGACGAACAATTCCTGAACCGTTACTGCGCTGGATATGAAAAATTCCGCCCCTATCTGCTCGGCACGGACGACGGAATTGCCAAGGACGCCGACTGGGCGGCACCAATCTGTGACATCGACGCCGACACCATCCGGCAGCTCGCCCGGCGCATGGCCTCGAAGCGGACGTTCATCAACACCAATTGGTCTCTGCAGCGTGGCGAGTATGGCGAACAGCCCTTCTGGATGACCGTGACCCTCGCCGCAATGCTCGGCGGGATCGGCCTTCCCGGACGGGGCTTCGGCTTCGGGTACGGCAGCATGGGCAACACGGGCAACCCGCGACGCCCGGCACCGACGCCCTCGCTCTCCACCGGCGACAATCCATGTACGGAATGGATTCCGGTCGCGCGTATTTCGGACATGTTGCTGAATCCCGGCAGCGAGTATGAGTTCGACGGGGAGACCCGCACCTATCCCGATATCCGTCTTGTCTATTGGTGCGGCGGCAACCCGTTCCACCACCACCAGGACCTGAACCGCCTCGTGCGCGCCTGGCAGAAACCCGAAACCATCATCGTCAACGAGCCCTGGTGGACAGCCACCGCCAAATTCTCCGATATCGTTCTGCCGTCAACGACGACGCTCGAACGCAACGACATCGGTGCCACATCGAAAGACCGTTTCATCATGGCGATGGATCAAACCATCGATCCGGTCGGCGAAGCGCGCAACGACTTCGACATTTTTGGCGGGTTGGCCCGTCGCGCAGGCACCGAGGCCAGCTTTACCGAAGGGCGCGACGAGGCGGAATGGCTACGCCATCTCTATGATCGCACACGACAACAGGCAGCAGAGCAGGACCTGACCCTCCCCTCCTTCGATGACTTCTGGCAGGCTGGGCATGTGGAGACACCGCGGGCCGAGAAGCCAATCGTCATGATGGAATCGTTCCGCGCCGACCCCGCAGCCGCCCCCCTGACATCTCCATCGGGGAAGATTCAGATTTTCTCCGACGTCGTCGACGGGTTCGGATATGACGATTGTCCGGGCCACGCCGTTTGGCGCGAACCCACCGAATGGCTGGGCGCGGAAACGGCGAAATCATACCCATTGCACATGATCTCAAATCAGCCGCGCACACGTTTGCACGGTCAGCTGGACAATGGGCGGGTCAGCCGGGACAGCAAGATTCAGCACCGCGAGCCGGTCTGGATTCATCCCGTCGATGCGGCGGCACGCAAACTCACCGATGGAGACATCGTGCGCGTCTTCAACACACGCGGTGCGACCCTGGCAGGGGTAACGATCACCGAGGAGGTCCGGCCCGGCGTGATTCAGCTCGCGACCGGCGCCTGGTACGACCCCGTCGAACCCGGTGCAGAGAACAGCCTCGACAAACACGGTAACCCGAATGTTCTCACACGCGACGCCGGCACGTCGCGGCTCGGCCAGGGCCCCAGTGCCCATAGCGCACTTGTCGAGGTTGAACGCTTCGACGATGAACTGCCACCGGTCACGGCACACAAGCCACCACCCACGGCATCACGCTGAAACACGGTCGAATTACCGAACCTACTTCCTTTCGTCTGCACACAATGGTGGCGTTGATACCAACCGCGGAAGAGGTCTAGGATTCAGTATGTCGCCGTTTCGGAGAGCGTAGATGTCGCTCGACTTGTTTGGTTCCCTTAACGCAAACAGCACAGCCAGCGTGATTGCGCTGATCCTGGCAGCGTTACTCTTGATCGGTGGTGCTGTTGCGCTGCACAGGATCATCCGGCTCAAGCGTCAGTTTGCGCCCTATCTGCACACATTCGAGACCGCATCGGTCGGGATGACCCACTCGACGCTTGCCGGCAAATGGATTCGTGTGAACGCCAAAATGCAGGAGATCACGGGATACTCATCCGACGAGATGATAACGCGCGAAGTTGGCGATATCACGCTCAGCGATGACATGGACAACAACGAGGCACTCAATCAACAACTGATTGAGGGAACGATCGATTCCTACGAACTACAAAAGCGATACGCCCGGAAAGACGGTCGCGTCATTTGGGTGAAGGTCACCGCAATGCTGGCTCGAACGGCTGACGGCCATCCGGACTATTATATCGCCATCGTCGAAGACATAGACGAACTGAAGCGTTCACAGCTGGCGCTTCAGGAAAATGAAGCGAGATTTCGGGCGTTCTGGGACAACAGCCCCTTCAACCAATCGGTGAAGGACAAGCTGGGAAATCTATTAGAGATCAACCAGACATACCGACGAACATTCGGAATTCCGGACACGGCGATTACCGGCCAGTCTCTGTCCGAGACCCACGACGCGTCATGGGCGCCACAAGTGGATGAATTCGACCGGGAGGTCCTGCGCACCGAAACGACACGGACCGCGGACATCACTGTTCCAGGCAAGGATGGCGAAGAAATCATCATCCGGGTGACCAAGTTCCCGGTCTATGATTCCCATAATGAAGTGGCCGGTGTCGGCGGCGTTTCCTACGACATCACCGGCCAGGTCCGCGCCGCCCAGGAAATCCGCGAACGCGAGGAACGGTTTCGTGCCACCTTCGATCAGGCTGCGGTCGGCATCGCACATCTGTCATTCGACGGAAATTGGCTTCGGATCAACGCTCGGTACTGCGAGATACTCGGATACACCGAAGCCGAACTTCGCACCCTGTCTTTTCGCGACATTACGCACAAGGACGACCTCGGCGAAGATCTCGATGCGCGCGCCGGGCTGATCGCCGGCACGCGCGATACCCTCACTCGTGAAAAACGTTACATCCGCAAGGATGGAAGCCCGGTATGGGTTGCCGTAACGGCCTCAAAAACCGACCAGTCGGGTTCGCAAGAGCCCTACTTGATTGTCGTCATCGAGGACATCACCGTCCGAAAGGATACGGAGCTCGCACTCGCCGCCCGTGCCGAGCAGCAAGCGGCGATCATGGATATCGGACAGCGCGCATTGAGCGAACATGACCTCAATGCCTTGCTGAGCGACGCGGCCAACGTCATCGCGCAAATCATGAGCGTGGACTTCTGTCTGATTTCACAGCGTGATCGTTCGTCATCCGAGTTCAGTATCGTCGGCACCAACGACGCGGGTAAAAAGTATGTAGGCTGGCCTGTCCAACCTCGCATCCGGCATCTGAAGACCATCTTCGAAGCTCCCGCACTGGAGCCGGTTGTTTTCCATCGTGGCGATCAGGACAGCCCGGATATCACCAGCCCCATCATGGAGGATATCGGCACGATCTCCGCTGCCAGTGTTGTCATCGCAGGTGACGACAACACGCCACGGGGCATCCTCATCATTCACAACCAGACCCACCGCGAATTCACGAATGATGAAATCACCTTCCTGCAAACCGTGGCCAATATCCTGTCGGCCGCGATATCGAGAGACCATATTGCTTCCGACCTTGCGGAGCGCGAAGAGATGCTCGACACGGTTCTCGAGAATGCCGCCGACGCGATCATTGTGGCCAACGCGAGCGGTGACATCGTGATGGCGAACCGCGCGAGCGAAGACATCTTTGGTTTCAACCATGAAACCATTCTTCATATGAACCTGCGTGATCTGGTTCCCATCACCTATCAATCCGCGTCGGGCAGTTCGGATGTCGGCCCCCGGCCCCAGTTTTCAACGCGCGAGATGATCGGGGTTCACCGGGATCAATCGAAAATCCCCATCGAAGTGGCGATGACACAGTTCGAGGGCCCCAATGGGACGATGCACATCTCGCTGGTCCGCGACATAACCGAGCAAAAGTCCCTGCAATCGCAGCTGACACAGGCATCAAAACTGGCCACCGTCGGCGAAATGGCCGCCGGGATCGCGCATGAATTGAACCAGCCGTTGAACATCATGCGGATGGCCGCCGACAATGTCCTCATCCGGGCCGATGCCGGAACGGCCGACCTGGACTATGCAAAGGAAAATCTCGAGCTGATCAGCGAACAGGCCGGGCGCATGGGTAAGATCATCCTGCATATGCGCGTCTTCAGCCGACAGGATACGTCGGACTTCGTTGCGTTCGACCCCGCACGCGCAATTCGCAACGCGTGCGAATTGATGCGCGGCCAGCTTGAGCTCGAAGGTGTCGAGCTTGATGTTCAACTACCCGATAGCAACCATGCCGTATACGGCAGCGAATCTCAGCTGGAACAGGTGCTCATCAACATGATCACCAACGCACGTGATTCCGTCCGCGAAACGGCGCCGACGGAGAACGGCAGCGAGATTATCGGGACCATCGGTGTGAAATTGATTGAAGACACGGACGATGCCGTCATCTGTATGCGGGTGCGTGACACCGGTGGTGGCATTTCCGAAGCGAGCCTGGAACGCATCTTCGACCCCTTCTTCACGACCAAGGAAGTGGGTGTCGGGACGGGCCTCGGCCTTTCCGTGAGCTATGGGATCGTCAATGCCATGGGCGGCTCTATCGTCGCTCAAAACGTCGAGGGTGGGTGTGAGTTCGTTGTGGAACTTCCAATCACTCAGGAAGCCGAAGACGAAACCTCGGCCGGGCTCCCTACGCTCCAAGCCCAAGAGCTTCGATAACAAATCGCCGCAGGACGCGAAGCGGCAGCGGCTTTTCTATAATCGTGAAGACGTCGGGTCGCCGCTTATAAGCGGCTTCCAGCGACATCGGATCACCTGTCATCAGGATGATCTTCATGTCACTGACACGGTTCGAGAGCTCATCTACCGTCGTCACGCCGTCCATGACGGGCATCCGGATATCCATGATGACGAGGCTGGGCGTTTGGTCATCAATGATCTCCAGCGCCTCGGCGCCGTTCCCGGCCTGAAAAATGACAACATCCAGATCGGACAAACAGTCGACCAGTTGATTGCGTTGGAGCTCTTCGTCATCGACGATCAGGATCGCGCGTCGACGCAATGCCTCTGGTGGGCTGTTCTCGTACAACAAGGCCATGTCGTTCACCCTCCACAGTGTGATTGAACCTGGATTCAACCCCCATAGATAGAACTACAGAATCATTGCATACCGAATAAAGGGAATTATGCCGTTTCGGAGTAATGTCGCACCGAAAACACTCAAAATGGTATAATCGCGTTCAAAAACAGTATGTTACGCGGTACTATCGCGCCCCGGGTGAATGGCGCCACAGGCGCCGCAGGTGCGCAATTCTTCCGAGTTGTAAAACCCTTCGAATAGTGGCGGCAGGTCTTTCACAATATTCCCCACATGCACCTCCACACGATGCAGCAGCGCATCGCAGGCACCGCAGAACCACTCGAAACCATCAAGTTCACTGTCCGGCCGACGCCGCTCGACGACGAGACCGACACTTCCTGTTTCGGGCCGTTGCGGAGAGTGACGTACATGTGGCGGCAACAAGAGAATATCGCCCTCATTGATCGGCACATCTCGCGGTCGGCCATTCTCCATGATCTTGAGGAACATATTGCCCTCGAGCTGATAGAAGAATTCTTCATAGGGATCGTCGTGAAAGTCTGTCCGGCGGTTCGGTCCACCAACCACCATCACGATGAAGTCGGTGTCCTGCCACACCACTGCATTCCCGACCGGCGGCTTCAATATATCTCGATGCTCGTCGATCCAGGTCTGGAAATTAAAGGCCTTCAACTGGGACATGACATGATTACTCCGCTGCAACATCGAGCTGTCGGAAATCGTAACCCGTGTCTGCCGCAAACGCATCGATAAGCCGGGTCGTGATCGGTCCCGGAATATCCAACTTGGGTGCGAAACCATCGACCGACGAAACGGGCGTGGCACAGATCGCGCTTGAGGTAATGAAACATTCCTCCGCCTGAGCCACGTCGTACATGGTGAAGAGTTTCTCCTCGAGGGGAATATCCAAGCGTTCGCACAGCTCAAACAGGACTTTTCTCGTAACCCCTTCGAGAATATTCCGCTCGGGTGCGGTCCAGACCACGCCATCGCGCACGAGGAAGAAATTCGCCACGGAAGTCTCAGCGATGTTCCCGTCCAGATCGAGCATCAACGGCAAGGAATCCCGGCTCGCCGCGTCCAGTTCGGCAAGAATCTGGTTCATCTTGCTCGTCACCTTGGCGCGGGTCTCCACACATTCCGGTGGATTACGCCGTACGGACGATACCGTCAGCGTCACCCCTTCTGCATAATTGCGTGCGATCGCGGCCGTATCGACCGGGCGGAAGAAGATCATGACCGTTCCCGGACCCGCCGCATGCACCCGCATCGACGGCGTATCCTCGCCGCGCGTTATCCAGTGGCCGACCCGGTACATCGCATTCGCCCCAAGCCGGTCCGCGTTGGCAGCCAGCAGCTTTTCAGTGGCTTCCGTCATCTCCGCCGGTGTCAGGCCGGGGTCAATCCGCACATAGCGAAGCGAGCGATACAGGCGATCGATATGGTCTTCCAGGCGATATAATTCGTCACCAAAACAAGGTGTTACCTCATAGACACCGTCGCCCCAGAGGAACCCCCTGTCGAACGGAGATATCCGCGCATCTGCCGTTTCAACTATGTCGCCGTTGAGATAGATCAGTGGATCGCCGGTCATCAGAACCTCTTTTTTTTCTGCCGCCCTCGGATAGTGCAGACCACGGAAGCACAATTCGCACTGCGACTCCATGGGTGACACCCCTATGGTGTCGCCAAGCAACCATCGAGGGAAAACAATTGCACCGTGAGGTTCTGGGGATACTCGTCGTGCTGGGCGTTGGCGTTTGCTTCGCGCTGTCCAACACACTCGCGGGGCTGGCCTATACGGGCGGCGCAAACCCGCTATCCGTCTCAACCGTTCGCTATTTTCTTCCCGCCATCATTCTGATCATTGTTCTCACCACGACCGGAAACCCCCTTCTTTTGCCCAGGCGCGAGGGACTGATTGCTTGCGGACTTGGCTTTGTCACGGCGATCTATTCCTGGTCGGTACTGGCGGCCATCGAAGTCCTGCCTGTCTCGTTGGCCGTGCTGATTTTCTATTTGTTCCCGCTGATCACCTCGTTCCTGGTCGTGGTGATGGGCTGGGAACGGTTGCGCATGACAACGATAGTGTCGGCGATTGTCGCATTCGCGGGTCTCACCCTCGCATTGGGCGTCAACGCAGACGCACTCAATCCCATCGGCATCGCATTGGCCGCTGTCGGCGCCCTCGGTCTGGCCATCGTTTCGGTGGTCAGCAGCCGGGTGATACGTGCGGGCGATGCGCGGCAAGTCACCTTGTATATCGCAACAACAGCCGCCGTGATCTTTCTTCTGGTGACACTAATCCGCGGAGAATTCCTGCTGCCCAACACCACGGCCGCATGGTGGGGGTTTGTCAGCAACAACCTATTTTTCGCTGCGGCTCTGATCGGCTATTTCGTGGGAATCCAGATGATCGGGCCGGTCAAAACCACCCTCTTTTCCTACATCGAGCCGATCGTGACGATCGGAGCCGCACTGGTCCTCCTGAACCAGCGCCTGGACCCCGTCCAGGTGGTCGGTGTGTTGATCGTGGTGGGTGCTCTGATCGTCGCCGGACGCGCCAGCACACGCGGCCGCACGGGAGATTAACCGGTGTGGGCGGTCGATGAAATCTCGACCAGAAACTCCGGTTTCACCAACTCAGCCTTGATGCAGTAACGCGCCGGCGGATTGTCCCCGAAATATTCGCGGTACACCTCGTTCATGCCGGCATAATCGGCCAGATCCGCCAGAAAAATCTGGTTGAACGCTACATCGGCCAGAGTGCCACCGCCAGCTTCGACAACGCTGCGTATGGATTCGATCACGTGCCGGGTCTGGGCCTTGATGTCTCCAACGCCAACACTGTTCCCGTCGGCGTCCATGGCGAGAATGCCTGAAACATAGATGATGTTCCCAACCTTGACGCCCGGCGAATACGGTGCGAGCGGCGGTGGGGAACCGGGAGGGATAATCGCTTCATGGGCCATGTCGGTCTCCTTCTAATAAACGAACTAACGTGCGAAATATTCCGCGACGATCCTGTTGAATTCGCCCGGAACGGTCCGGGAGCAAGCGTGCCCGCCATAGTCGAGCAGCTTGTATTCGGCACCCGGGATTGCCGCCGCCAACGCCGCCGAGAAATAGGCCGGTGTCTGGTGATCATCGCGTGCGCATAACACGAGAATCGGTACGTCGATGTCTGACAACTGGTCGCGCCGATCGAATGCCTGGACCGCCTCGATCCGGCTGGTCATGACCGAAACCGGCGCCAGCATGGCGACCTGTGCCGCCTGTTGCGCCTCCAGCACCTCGGAATTCTCTGCAATCCATTCCGGCGGATAAAGCATCAGGCTCGTCATATCGCCATAGAGCTCCGACCCCTGGTTTTCCAGAATTGAACGCCGGACGCGCCAGACCTTCGAGCGGTAGGCATCGCCATGAGTGGTGCTGGCGTAGATCACCATATTGCGGAGGCGCTCGGGATTCTCGATGGCGATGATCTGCCCGATGTTGCCGCCCGTCGAATGCCCCAGATAATCGAGTTTCTCAAAACCAAGCGCATCGAGCAGCGCCAACAAATCGTCACGCAATTGCTCGATCCCGGTCACCGGCTCATGGCTGGTCCGACCAGTACCACGCTGGTCGTAGGAGATGACCGTATGGGTGCGCGAAAAAAACGAGACCTGCTCGGCCCAGTAATTTGCGGTTCCCCCCATGCCCGCGACCAACAACAGCGGCGGGCCGTCACCCTGGATATCGTAATACTGGGTGATCCCGTTAGCTTCGATCTGGGCCATCATTTGTCCCCGCCGACGGTCGGTTCAGATACGCCGAAAATCAGGATTTCGGCGGATCGAATGGCATGATTTCGCCAAACGCATCAGCGACCTTCGCACCATACTCGTTGGTGACGCGCTCCTTGACCGAATGGGGCATCGTCACATCGTCGCGCTCAATGGGACCCGTAAGAATAGTGAGCTGGACCGCGTCGCCCTCTCCCACATTGTTGAACTCGCGGTAAACACCGGGCGGACAGGAGAATACGTCCCACTGGTTCAGCACGCGCTTGTGTTCAATAGGATCACCCACCCGGTATTCGATCGATCCCTGTAACACCATGAACGTCTCATAGGTTTCATTATGGTCGTGCAAACACGGTCCCTGTCCCGGGGGCATGACGGAGATGAACATGGTGGTCCCGTTCGCGCCGATGATTGGCGCACGATCACCGAACGGGCTCTTCGTATCCTCGAGAATCACCGCCATGATCTTGCGCGCAAAGAATATTTCCCAAGCATCCTGCGGTACCCAGGCAAGGTCATCCGTCGTCGACATCGGCTCGAGCTTGTCAAACCGCGCGATCCGCGCGTCCATCTCTTCGGCCGTCGGCGTGAATATTTCGGTCGGCATGTCTCCGCTCCCTTATTCCGTTCCAGACTGGGAGAGCCTAACGGATAATCAGAGGGCCCTCTAGGCCGGGAAATAGAGGTCGAGCCAGCCCTTCACGGCATCGCGCGCGCGCGTGCTGTCCACGGAGAACGGGAAATGGTCCACGTCCGACGCAAGGATCAGGTCGCAGGGCTGTTTTGAATGGGCGAAGAGCTGCAATGACTGATCCGTTGGTGTGACGGAATCGTCGGCGGCGTGGAACAAGAGCACCGGGCGCGGAGAGATGTCCGCGATCACATCGTTCGCCCGGAAGTCATACATGCTCTGCGCCGTCTCGGCCGGGAACTCCATCAGCACATTCTTGCCCATATGGCCGCGCAGATGTTCGGGAATCGGGACGATATCCCATCGCCCAACCATGAGCGATTCCCCGGTCTTCTCGCGATGCGCCTTGCCCTCGGTCAGGATATTCTGGAAGTGGGCCCATTGCTCATCGGACGCATGCTGCAGGCGGAACTTGCTCTCGCCATCCCCCCAGCCGCAGGACGAAATCACCGCGGCGATCCGCTTATCAACACCACCTGCATACACAGCAACAGCAGCCCCGAAACTGTGGCCGATCACGCCAATACGGTCACCATCCACATAGGGTTGCTCGGCGAACCACGTCACGGCGTTCTTCACATCCTCGACCTGGTCCTCGCACATCACCCATCCGGTCTCGCCTTCGCTGTCACCGCAGCTGCGGAAATCAAACCGCATGACGACATAACCCCAGTCGCACAGCATGTTCGACAGGATCTCCGGTGTGGACCCGTCCTTACCGGTCCCGAAACCGTGCAAGACCAGAAATGCCGGCCGCGAATCTCCCGGCGCAAGGTCCGCAGGTGTGTGAACCACGCCCGCGAGCGTCAGCCCGTCGGATTTGAATGAGACGTTCTGTTCCAATTGACGTTCCCCTCTATGAATTCTCTGTTTCATCCGCACGCAGGGCTTGCCGGTCTATCTTGCCGGTTCCCGTTTTTGGCAGATCACCGCGAAACTCAACGATGCGCGGATATTTATACGGGACAAGCTTGGTCTTCACATAGTCCTGCAGGCGTTGTGTTGTCGCATCGTCATGCCCGGCCGCCGCCTTCATCACGACCCAGGCCTTGGTTGTCATCAATCCGTTGTGCGCGGCCACGCCAAGCACGCAGCTTTCCTGCACATCGGGATGGTCGTTGAGACAACGCTCGATCTCCAGCGGATAAATCCATTGCCCGCTCACCTTGATCAGATCATCGGCTCGCCCGTCAAATTTGTAGAATCCATCCTCATCACACTGAAAACGATCGCCGGTGTAAATCCAGTCGTCACGCATCGTGTCGGCCGTCTTGTCGGGTTGATTCCAGTAGAACGGCGCCTGTGAATCCCCGCGAACCCACATGGTTCCCGGCTCACCAAGCGCGACCGGCTCGCCATCCATATCGACGAGTTTGATCTCGTAACCGGGAACACGTTTCCCCGCGGCGCCAGCACGGATGTCACCGGGAAAGTTGCTCACGTAAATATGCAAGACTTCCGTGGAGCCCAGGCCCTCGACGATTTCGAGACCGTAGCGTCGCCGCCACTCATTGAAGGTCTCTTCGGGAAGCGGTTCGGCGGCGGAGAGGCATAAACGCACACTCCCCAGATCGCGGTCCTCGCTGCCTTCGTACGCAACCAGCGCGTTGTAGAGCGTCGGCAATCCGAAGAACACGGTCGGTTTATGTCGCTCGATTGCATCATAGATCGGCGCCGGTTCGGGCCGTCCCGCATTGAGGACGACCGCGGCGCCGGCCGAGAAGGGAAAGGTGATCGAATTTCCGAACCCGTAGGCGAAGAATATCTTGGGCACCGAGTAGATAATGTCATCTTCGGACAATTCTAGAACCGCCTGCCCGTAACTCAAATCCGTGTAGAGCATATCGTGCTGCAGGTGCACGATACCCTTGGGGCGGCCCGTGCTGCCGGAGCTGTACATCCAGAAAGCCATCTCGTCTCGATGGGTATCCGCCACATCCAGCGCCGCACCCTGGCCCCCGATAAACGCGTCCCACCCCTCTATTGGGATCGGGAAATCGGCTGACACTTCGCCATCCGCCTCGCCGTTTACAACGATGACCCGATCAACCGCCGGACCGTCGGCCAGTGCTTCGTGCAGCGTGTCCAGCAAAGCCGCTTCACACATCACGATTGGCGCGGCGCTGTCCTCTATGTAATAGCGGAGCAGATCGGGTGTTGAGAGGATATTGATCAACACCGGCACATAGCCCGCACGAACAGCGCCGAAGAAGGCGGCCGGATAGACGGGTGTATCGTCAAGCACCATCGCCACCCGATCGCCACGCCGAAGGCCGCAGTCGCGCAACGCATTTCCCGCCTGCCCGGCGAGATCACACAGATCCTGGTATGTGAGGCTTATGTCCGCAGCGAGTATCGCAGTACGGGCGCCACGGCCCGCATCGAGATTTCGAAACAAAATCTCGCTGGCATTGTAACGCTCGGGAACCGCAAAACCGATTTCCCGCGTGCCCGCTGTATCCGGCCCGACCGGATCGTCAATGCGCCGCTGGTGTTCGATATCCTGCGACATAATGCAAACCCTCCCCCAAGATTTTATAGCAAGCCGGGCGCTCTATCGCCGCAAGGAAAAGCCCGCCACCGGCATGGCGACGGGCTCCACTTCAATCCGCCGATGTCAGGCTTTCTTGCGCATAACCACCCGAAAAAGGATCAACAGAACGATCGCCCCGATCACCGCCACGATAATGCTGCCGATGTTCACGCCGTCGACCCCACCGACACCAATCAGGCTACCGACGAAACCGCCGACCACACCACCGACGATACCGACGATGATGGTCACGATGATCCCGCCCGGATCATTACCCGGAACAACAAATTTGGCGATCAGGCCCGCGATCAGACCGAGTACAATCCATGAAATAAAGTCCATCGAGCATTTCTCCCTTGCCCCTGCGCCCGTTCGGCACGAAGCGGCAAACTTAGAGTTCGCACTCGACTCGCGTCAAAGCGGGAGCACAATGCTAATTTGACAGTATCAGGCAGTCTTGTTGATCTGCGTCAACGGCATCAGGAACGCGCATGCGCAAACTGACCATTACCCAAAAGCGCGGAGCAACCGGTTCCATGAAAACCGTTCACGCATTTATTCCGAGGCTCGCGGCAGCTCTGCTGCTCACGACGGCGTTCGCCGTGCCCGTGTCCGCGCAGGATCTGGTCGGCGACCCGGACGCTGGTGCCCGCTTCGCGCAACGCGCCTGCGCCGGATGTCATGTTGTAGGCGGGGACTGGCCGGCCAATCCCCGCAATCCGGCGCCGGCCTTCGAGCGGGTCGCCGCCGAACCATCGGTCACCCCTCTTGGCCTGCGGGTGTTTCTCAACTCCCCACACCGCAACATGCCCAACCTCATTCTCAGCGAGAAAGAGGTGGACGATGTGATTGCCTACATCATGGCCTTGCGCCCGATGAAGTAACTTCGAGCGCTACTGCTCCGCCGGAGGATCCGCCGGATCATCGTCGATCAGAATGCGCCGTGCCGCGCCATCAAGATCATCATATTGACCGGTGCGTATGGACCAGATGAACGCCGCCAGCCCCAGCGCACCGAGCAGCAACGCGACCGGAATTAGGATCGCAATGATGTTCATTGGGTCTCGCTCGGGTCTGCACGTTTGAGGCGCAACGCATTGGTCGTCACCAGCAGTGACGAGGACGACATCGCGACGGCCGCCACCAGCGGCGTAACGAACCCGGCCATCGCAAACGGCACCGCGATCGCATTGTAAAGGATCGCCAGCCCGACATTCTGCATTGTCAGTCGGTTGGCGCGCGCGCCCACAGACAACGCTGTCATGACCGGCTCAAGCCGGTCACCCTGGAACACCAAGTCGGCCTGAATCTGACTGATATCTGCGGCAGATGCAGGTGACATCGAGGCATGCGCAGCGGCAAGTGCCGGCGCATCGTTCAGCCCATCGCCGACCATCAGGACACAGCATCCCTTGGCTTCGAGTTCACGCAGACGCGCAACCTTGTCCGTCGGCGAGACCCCACCGCGTCGTTTGGTTATTCCAAGGGCATCGCCCACACGATCCACCACCTCGCAGCGGTCACCCGACAACAGCTCAATTCGAAACCCGCGCGCCATAAGTGCATCGATGGTCCGGGCCGCATCGGGCCGCACATCATCGTCAAAGGCGAACCCGGCCACGGGTTTCCCGTCGCGAGACAGCCAAAGTTCCGAGCCCGTTCCCTTTGCGGGGCGTTGCGCCGCACCACACCAGTCGCGTTTGCCCAGACGCCACGTCACTCCATTGATGGTCGCCGTTACACCGCAACCGGCCACTTCGCGCGCATCGGCCGGCGGCTCGCCAGAGCCAAATGCGGTCTGCACCGCGCGCGAGAGCGGATGCAGACTTGCCGAGGCCAGGTCCCGCGCAACGGCGTGGCAGTCATCCGGAATCTCGTCATAATTGGTCAGAACCGGGCGTCCCATTGTCAGTGTGCCGGTCTTATCGAACACCACCGTATCGATCGCGGCGAGCCGTTCGAGTGCATCGCCCGACCGCAGAAGAATTCCGCGTTTGAGAAGACGGCCGCTCGCGACCACCTGCACAACCGGCACAGCCAAGCCCAAAGCGCATGGACATGTGATGATCAGCACGGCAACGGCGTGAAGCAGTGCTACCTGCCAGCCCGCGACGCTGAAGATCACCCAACCCGCGAACGTCGCCGCAGCCAGAATATGCACTGCGGGGGCGTACCAGCGCGCGACACGGTCGGCGAAACGCACGAAACGCGCGCGTCCCTGCTCCGCATCTTCAATCAAACGAACGATTTCGGCGAGCAGTGTGTCCTCGCCTGTTCGTCCGACCCGCACAGCCACGGGTGCATTCAGGTTCATCGTTCCCGCGAATACCGAGATGCCTTGCCCCGCCGTCTGAGGTTCAGACTCACCGGTAACAAGGCTCGCATCGATATCCGTCTCGCCGCGCATAATCTTGCCGTCGACCGGGAAACGTTCTCCCGGGGCAACGCGCACAACCATGTCCGGCGACAGATCTTCGACCGCGATATAGGACAGCGATCCGTCTTCCGTCTCGACCAATGCAGAGGTCGCGCGCAGCAGCAAAAGCCGTTCCGCCGACCGTCGCGCTTCCGCACGCGCACGCAGGTCCAGATAGCGTCCGACGAGAAGGAAGAACAGCAAGGTGATCGACGCGTCAAAATAGGCGTGCACACCGCCGCCGATCGTCTCCACCAGGCTCACGGCTGCAGCCAGAATCACGGCCAGGGAGATCGGCACGTCCATATTGGTATGACCACCGCGCAACGCCGCCAGCGCCGAACGAAAAAACGGTCGTCCCGAATAGGCAATTGCCGGAAGCGCGATCACGGCCGACAGCCAGTGCAGAAAATCGCGGGTGGTCGCATCCATATCGGACCAGAGGCCGGCCCACACGGAAATCGACAAGAGCATGACGTTTGCGGCAGCGAAACCAGCGACCCCCATCGCCCGCAACAGCGCCGTACTCTCTTCCGAACCCTGGGACGCAAGAATATCGGGATCGAACGGGATGGCACCGTAACCCAGTGCCTCGACGCTATCGACAATCTCACGTGCGACGTCAGCCACCCCCCGCCAGCGCACATAAAGGCGCCGCGTGGAAAAATTCACCCGCGCCTCTGTCACATCATCGCGGGCGTTCAACGTGCGCTCAATCCGGGCGATGCAGTTGGCACAATGAACCCCCTCGACCAGCAGGTTCAGGGCGTGCTCGTCCTCGCCCATAGGTACAGCGCGTAATGCGAGATCACTGGATAGAACCGGCGCACCGCGTTTCGACCCGGCGGTCGGCGTGTGAAGCGCTACTTCGACCATATGCGCGTCTCGACCAGGTATGACGGCGCGCCAGGACGGCTCACTTCGATCCGGACATCCCATTGCCCCGGTGCGGGCGGCGTAATGTCCGCCACATATCGACCGCTTTCGTCGCTATTCAGCGTTGCAGAAAAATCGATACCTTCGGCAACCGGGCGCTTGAACGTCGCGGTCACAATCCGGTCCCGCACCGGCTGCCCGTCTTCCGTGCGAAGCGCAAATGTCAGGCGTCCCGTTCCCGGCATGTCGGATGCGTACCCTGTCTCGGCAGTCCAGCCGAGCAGCCGCTGGGCATCCGCGCGCGCGAGCTCGTCATTGAACGCAATGCCCTTGCGGTAGGCGTCCTCCGTCGAAAGCCCGGTCCAGCTATCGCTTGCGAACCAGAAGAAGATGCCATTGACGAGGAAGACCACGCCGAAGAACGCGATGAAACCCAGCAATACCGTGCGACCGGTTATCTCGCGCCCCCGACCAATCATCGGGTCGGCCCCTGGAAGCTGCTGTCGGTGCGCGCCACATCGCCCGAACCGGTGTCGGTCAGCACAAACTCAAGGTCACGTGCCGACACAACTCGATCGCGCGGCACCGTCACGAACACATGAAAGGCGTCAATCTTATCCGGCCCGACCGTGAACACCGGTAGGCCACCGTCACCGCCCACGCGGCTGACATCCGCCCCTTCCAGACCGATGACCATGAGCTCGAACCGGCGATCCTCGTGTCGTTTATTGGCGATCTTGAGGGTGTAGGCGTTGCGCACAGAGCCGTCCGACATGGTGGTGAACAGCGGGCTGCGCTCATGCTGGACGCTCGCACTGACGATCGGGCGTGAGGCCAGCGCATAGACCATGATCGCGGCGACAAGAATGATCATGCCGGAATACAGGAACGTCCGGCCGCGGAAGAGTTTGAACTTGGGTGCCTCACCCCGTGCCGTCTGATCCGCCATGCTCAGCGTGCCATAGGAGATCAAATTTGGTGGCCGCCCGACCTTGTCCATCACGTCATTGCAGGCGTCGATACACAAGGCACAGGAAATGCATTCGAGCTGCAGGCCATCGCGAATGTCGATACCCATCGGGCAAACCGCGACACACTGGTTACAGTCGACGCAGTCACCCCGGCCTTCCCATCCCTGATTTGCCTTGTGGGAGCCGCGCGGTTCACCGCGCACGTCATCAAAATTCACGATGAGCGTGTCTTCGTCGGCAAGAGCGGCCTGAATGCGCGGCCAGGGGCACATATACGTGCAGACGGCCTCGCGGGCATGTCCGCCGAACATGTATGTGAATGCGGTGAGCAAACCGATCCAGACATAGGTCGGTGTCGCGGCCTCGAAATTTGCGAGCTCGACGGCAAGCGCCGGCGCATCGGCGAAATAGAAGACCCAGGCACCGCCGGTCGACACCGCGATCAAAATCCAGGAGATATGCTTGCTGATTTTCCGGCCAATTTTCCCGAGCGACCAGGAAGCGCGATCGAGCCGCATTCGCGAATTGCGATCACCCTCCCAGAAGCGTTCCACCGCGATAAACAGATCGGTCCAGACCGTTTGTGGGCAGGCGTAGCCGCACCATGCGCGCCCCACGGTTGCGGCGGTCAGAAACAACCCCATGGCCGCCAGGATCAAAAGGCCGGTGATAAAAAACACCTCTTGCGGCCATATCTCGATGAAGAAAAAATAGAAACGGCGCGCCGGCAGGTCGAGCAGAACCGCTTGGTCCGGCGCATTCACGCCTCTGTCCCAGCGCAACCAGGGCGTCACATAGTAGATTCCCAGAGTGACGATCATGAGAATCCATTTGAACCGCCGGAAATTTCCCCGCGCCCGCTTGGGATAGATTTTCGAACGCTTCTTGTTGAGTGTGCGACGGCCTTTCTTGTTGACCGGTTCGACGTCGACCGTTTCAACAGGTGGCGCAAGAACCGCGTCGCTCATGACTTACTCTCCGCCCCCCAGTGCGTGCACATAGGTCGCCAGCTGCTTGCGCGTGACCTCGTCCAGCCGGTCTTCCCAGGCTGGCATAACGCCGTTGCGCGCAGTGGCGACGGTCTTCCTGATCTCGTCCCTGGAACCACCATAGAGCCAGATCGCGTCGGTCAAATTCGGGCCGCCCAACTCGCGGACCCCCTTGCCGCTTTCCTGATGGCAGGACGAGCATTGCTCGACGAATACCGCCTTGCCACGCCCCGCGGCATCCTCGTCATGATCCTGCCCGGATATCTGCAAGACATGCTCGACCACATCGGACACCTCTTCACGGGTCAGCAACTCGTCCGCCAGGAACGCCGGCATCTGGTTGAAACGTGTATCCGGGTGATCCGACCGGATTCCGACGCGGATCGTGTCAAATATCTCGTCCGGGTTTCCGCCCCAAATCCAGGCATCGTCATTCAGGTTTGGAAAGCCCGGCGCGCCCGCGCCACCCGCACCATGACACTGGGAGCAATTCACGGAGAAGGCGGACTTGCCGCCCGCGACCGCGAAGTCGAACAGGTCGGGTATGTCGCGGATTTCCTCAAGGCTCGCCTGTTCGATCCGGTCGCGGAAGCCGCTTTGGGCCGCGCGCGCATCAACGATGTCCTGGCGAACAGAATCACGTTGCGAAAACCCCAATACGCCCTTCGTATAGTCATTCACGAGCGGGATCGAAGGCATCGCGATCATGAACGCGATGCCCCAGACGATCGTGACGTAGAAGGTGTAGATCCACCAACGTGGGATCGGCGAATTCAGTTCCTTGATGCCGTCCCATTCATGTCCGGTGGTGGGCAATCCCGTCAGTTCATCAATTTCTTTTTCGGCCACGGGATCAGTCCTCCTTCAACGGAATTTTGGCGGCCTCGCGAAACCTCTCGGCATTCCGGGGCCACAAAACGAAAGCAATCACTGCAGCGAACAAGACGACGAAATAGATCAATCCTCCTGTCTGGGCGAAGGCGGCGGCGGTCTCGTAGTTCATCGTCCCCTCCTAGCGGCTATTGGCTGCAGCATCGAAGCTGTCGAAATCGACCAACGTGCCAAGCATTTGCATGTAGGCGATAAGCGCATCCAGCTCGGTGATCTTGCCGGCCTCGCCGTCGAAGACCCGCGCCTGGGCTTTCGGATAACGGGCCAGCAACGCATCCACATCGCCCTCATCGGGGTTCGCCTGCGCTTCGACATCGGCAACTGCGTTGGCGATCATTTCGTCGGTGTAGGGCACGCCAACGGTGCGGTTGGCCTCAAGATGTCCGGCCATATTCTCGTAATCGAGGCGGTTCGTCGCGAGGAACGGATAGCCCGGCATGATAGATTCCGGCACGATCGAACGCGGGTCGATCATGTGAGTCGCGTGCCACTCGTCGGAGTATCTGCCACCGACGCGCGCCAAGTCCGGCCCGGTGCGCTTGGACCCCCATTGGAACGGATGGTCGTACATGGATTCCGCCGCGAGGCTGTAGTGGCCATAACGCTCCACTTCATCGCGCAAAGAACGGATCTGCTGGCTGTGACAGGCATAGCAACCCTCGCGGATGTAGATGTTACGCCCCGCGAGTTCGAGCGGCGAATAGGGCCGCACGCCGCGGACTTTCTCGACCGTGCTGTCGAGCCAGTAGAGCGGTGCGATTTCCACCAGGCCTCCGATCGCGACGACGACGAGAATACCGATGAGCAGGACGAACGAGTTTTTCTCGATAAAGGAATGTTTGATCATGTTCGTCTCCTACGCCCGCGCTGCGGCCGTACCGGCCATGGGTGCCTCGGCGCGCACCTCGCCCCGGATCGTTCTCCAGAGGTTGTAGATCATCACCAACATCCCGATGACGAACAACAGGCCGCCCACCGCGCGGATGACGTAGAAGGGATGCATCGCCTCGACGGTCTCGATGAACGAGAATTCAAGGAAGCCGAGATTGTCATAGGCGCGCCACATCAACCCCTGCAGGATTCCCGACACCCACATCGCGGTGATGTAGAGGACGATCCCGATGGAAGAAATCCAGAAGTGGACGTTGACCAGCCGCAGAGAATAAAGCCGCGCCTGCCCCCAAAGCGGTGGCACGAGGAAGTAGATCGCGGCGAAGCTGATATAGGCCACCCAGCCAAGAGCACCGGAATGTACATGGCCGATTGTCCAGTCGGTGTAATGGCTCAGCGCGTTCACCGTGCGAATGGCCATCAGCGGCCCCTCGAAGGTGCTCATGCCGTAAAATGCCAGTGACACGACCATGAAGCGGATCAGCGGATCGGTTCGGATCTTGTCCCAAGCGCCCGACAGGGTCATCAGGCCATTCACCATGCCGCCCCATGACGGCATCCAGAGCATCACCGAGAAGACCATCCCGAGGGTCTGGGCCCAGTCCGGCAGCGCTGTGAAATGCAGATGATGCGGCCCGGCCCAGATATAAAGGAAGATGAGCGACCAGAAATGGACGATCGACAGCCGGTACGAGAAGATCGGTCGTCCTGCCTGCTTGGGCAGGAAATAGTACATCATGCCCAGAAAACCGGCGGTTAGAAAGAAACCCACGGCATTGTGCCCGTACCACCACTGGGTCAGCGCATCCTGAACGCCCGCCCAGGCAATATAGCTCTTGGAACCCATGAGGCTCACCGGCACCGTCGCATTATTAATCAGATGCAGCATCGCAACCGTGACGATGAAGGCGAGGTAGAACCAGTTGGCGACGTAAATATGCGGCTCGCGGCGCTTCCACAGCGTGGCCAGGAAGACCAACAGATAGGTCACCCAGACAATCGTTAGCCACAGATCGATATACCATTCGGGCTCGGCATATTCCTTGGACTGGGTGATCCCCAGCAGGTAGCCCGTGGCCGCCAGGACGATGAAGAGCTGGTAGCCCCAGAAAACGAACCAGGGCGCCAGCTCACCGGCCAGCCGCGCGCGGCAGGTGCGCTGCACGACATAGAACGACGACATGATCAGGACGTTGCCGCCGAAGGCGAAGATCACTGCCGAGGTATGCAATGGGCGTAGCCGGCCGAAATTCAGCCACGCAGTGTCGAAGTTCAGGACCGGGAATGCCAGCTGCAGGGCGAGGGTCAGGCCAACAAGGAACCCGACCAGCCCCCAGAAGACGGACGCGATCGCACCGGCACGGACAACGCCGTCATTGTAATCGATACGGTCCGACCCGCCGGCCGGGCTGACCTTAGGTTCGTAAATTCTGTTGATCAGGAAAAACACGGCGATGATGGCTGCCCCGGCGAAGAGCATCGCGTGTATCCGCATCCCTTCATCCGCTGCGCCCGCCGCAACGCCCAGTCCCAGCGCAGCCGCAATCCCGAGCCCAAAGAGTGCAAGTCCGTTCATCGTGTCGCCCCTAAAATCATTCAACGTCAAACCCGCCAAACAGCACGGCTTTCACCCTGCTTGTTGCAGGCGCGAAGCCGCATCGCGTTGACGTATGTCAATCAACTATCAAAGTTAGGTTAAATGCCGGTCCGAAGCCGCCGCAACGTCTAGCCTTTGAACTCGTACATCGCCCAATTTTTATCGAGCCTAATTGTGACTGGGGGCTTCGAAGTTCTCGATGAAGTCGTCCGGAACTTCGGGGCCCCAAAGCGAGAATGCTCTCTCTTCGGGCCAGTCACGTGCTTCCCAGTCATAATCCGCCGGGATGTAGTCAATGTCGGAGAAAAACTCGATCAGCCCGTTCCACGGATCGCGCAGATAGTGGAAGAAGTTCGAACCGACGACATGACGCCCGAAGCCCCAGTTGCTGCTGTGACCCTTATCGATCATGCGCAACGCATTCAGGTTGAGCTGATCCACGTTCGCCATCTCGAAACTGGCATGGTGCAGCCCCGGGGCACTCGATTTCGCGAGCGCAATGACGTGATGATCGCTGCCGCCCGCGAGATGCATGAACGCCACACCCGGCCCGATCCGATCTGAAACCCGCATACCGAGCAAGCGCGTATAGAAATCGATCTTCTTTTCCACATCCGTCGTGAATTGAAGCACATGCCCCAGACGGCGGGGATTGATCTCGACCTCGTCCCGGAAGACCGGCGCGGCGCGCGGGCCCGGGCGATCAAAATGTCCCGGCGTGTTCGTCGGCCATCCTTCCCGCCCCGCAACGGCATCGGGGCCACCGCGCGAAGATGCGGCATCGGCGATCTTGATGTTGACGTAAATTCCGTCCGGGTCCTTCACCCACAGTCCGTCATCCGGGCTTTCGCTCGGCGCGTCCATCAGGGCGCAACCATCGGCTTCGAGGTTGGCCTTGATCTCCGCGAGCCCCTCCTCGGTGGTGCCGAAGCAGACATGATGAAGCTTCTTGCGATCGCCCTGGATCAGGCGAATCTGGTCTTGGTCGCGTCCCACGCAACGAACGGCACCCATGCCGTCGCGTTCAAATGTATCCAGGCCCGCGTCCCCATAAAACGACACGCCGGTCGCGATATCGGGCACGGTCAGTCCTATATGCTGAAGATTCGTCACAGTCATGGCAGCCTCCCACTCCATACGGTTCGGTATGGGAATACTTGCAGTCCACCGCCGCTGACGGCATTGATGCAGGTCAACACCGCCAGCGCCTGCATAAAGGTTCGATTTCAAATGAAAGCCGTCATCATCCCCGTCACCGCGTTCCAGCAAAACTGCTCTGTGCTGTGGTGTACCGAAACAAACAAGGCCGCGGTCGTCGATCCGGGCGGCGAGATCGAGCGGATTAATGCCGCGATCGAGGAACAAGGGGTCGAGGTCGAGAAGATTCTGCTGACCCATGGCCATATCGATCATGCCGGGGCGGCGGCCGACCTGTCGGAACAACTCGGGGTTCCCATCGAGGGACCGCATATCGAGGACAAATTCTGGATCGAGCAACTCGCCGAACAGGGCGCGCGGTTTGGCGTCGAGGCCGGCCGTCCTTTCACGCCGTCACGCTGGCTCGATCAGGGTGACAGCGTCACCGTCGGCAACCTCACATTCGAGGTGCGTTTCTGCCCCGGCCACACGCCGGGCCACATCATCTTCTTCGAGCCGGTCTCGCGCATCGCCTTCGTCGGAGATGTGCTGTTTCAAGGCTCGATCGGCCGCACCGACTTACCCGGCGGCGACCAGGACACACTGCTCAACTCGATCCGTGAGCAGCTCTGGCCACTGGGTGATGACGTGACTTTTGTACCGGGACATGGCGGCGCATCGACCTTGGGCCACGAGCGGGAAACCAATCCCTTCGTCCGCGAGGCCTGATCTCCGCGAGACCTGATAGCCGCTAGCGGTTCTGGGTGATCGGCTCGGTCCGCGGCGTGAAGAAGTCCGGCAATTCGCTCTCTTCCAGACCCTCATACAGGCAGTGCTTCTTCGGATGCGCCGCATACTGTTCGTCGGGCGACGCGTCCATTGCCGGCGTAGTCGGAATGCAGCCCGCGCAATAGGCCTTGATGGTGCGCAGCGGTGGTTCACCCTTGATCGATTCATAGAGTTCGACCGCCGCGTCGATCTTGTCCTGCTCCGCCTCCGCGACCAGGACCACGGAACCCTCGGAGCCCATGGCGCCGCCGCCGCCGACATGGGTGACATCTTCTATTCCAAACAGGATCTGCAGAGCTTGGACTTCCGTCACCACGGTGGCGTTGGTCACCGGCATCATCCCCGTACGCTGGCCGGCATGATAATGGAACGTGTCCTGACCCATATGGCGGGCGGCCTCGGTCACCGACGGGATCAGCTTTTCCAACCCCAGCGGGATAATCAGATGCCCCCCACGCGCCATCATGATCCCCATCGCAAAGCCGATCGTGCCGCAGCCCGGATGGGCACAGAACACGCCGGCATTGAATTCCGGATCGACCGCGTTCCCACCCTTGATGAAGACACTCGTGTCGTCGAAATTCTTGAGCATCTCGTCCATGCGCGGAGCCGGCGGCGTCAGCTCTCCCTTCACCAGATGGATGATCGGCGGCTTCTCCTCGGGCTGGGTCTGGCACAGCACGTTGTTGATCACCTGGCCTGAAAGATAAAATTGCTTGTTGGGCACTTCACCCATGATCTCCTCGGCAACGAACACGTTGGTGGATCCATGGGCGATGATCATTTCACCATTGGCATGGGCATTCCGGACAACCGGAAGCGCCGCGACGGCTTTTCCGATGATCCGGCGACCTTCCCAGGGGGTGAACACAAACGACGCGCGCACTTTGCTCATTCTCTTGTTCCTGCTGACGAATATGCGACCGGACCCGGCCATTGATCGGGCATAATTATTACCATGAATTGATATCGGATTCCGCGTCGAAGACTTCCTTCTCATTCCGCGAGCGCGTAACGTCACGGCCTCACCAGATAGCGGCCCTCGCGCCTTGAGTATGGAGAATTTGCAATGAAAATTGGTCTTTGCGGCACCGGAAACATGGGTGCGGCCATGGGCAAACGGCTCATGGAAAAGAAACACAAGCTCACGGTCTGGAATCGGACCACGCGCAAAACCAAACCACTGGTTGACGCCGGCGCTGCTCGCGTCGGAACGCCTGCGGATCTGTTCGAAAGCAATGACGTGGTGATCAGCATCACCATCGACGACAAGGCCGTGAAATCCATTTACGAAGGTCGCGGCGGCCTGCTTTCGGGCAACCTCAAGGGCAAGCTCGTGATCGAGATGAGCACGCTCATGCCGGAGACCACGCGCCGGCTCGAAAAACAGGTGAAAGCGGCCGGCGGCGCATTCGTGGAATGCCCGGTGGGTGGATCGACGGCCCCGGCCCTGTCCGGCAACCTGATCGGCATGGTCGGCAGCACACCCGCCGCCTTCAAACGCGCCAGGCCGATTCTCGATCATCTTTGCCGCCGGGTCGACCGGGTAGGCACGGTCGGTGCCGGCACCACCATGAAGCTCGCCATCAACCTGCCGCTGCTGGCTTACTGGGAAGCGCTCGGAGAAGCACTTTCTCTGACACAAACCGCCGGCATCAAGCGCGAACTGGCTGCGGATATCCTGGCGGATTCGAGCGGCGCGGCAAAAGTCGCCCCGGCACGCCTGCCCTGGATTGTCGACGCGATCGGAGGAAAATTCCCCAAGGTCGCACCGTTCGAGATGACCGGCGGTGCCAAGGATGCAGCCCAGATGGTGGCACTCGCACGCGCCAACGGTTTCGACGTGCCGGTGATCGACGCCACGCGCAAGGCCTACAAGGAAGCCGCCAGCGGCGCCTGGGGTGCGCGTGATTTCGCACTCCTGACGGCCTGGCGTGTCGCCCAGAGCAAGAAGCGCAAACCGGCGGCATCGAAAGCCAAAACGAAAGCCAAGAAGCGACGTTGATTTGGGGCCGATCCAGCATATCTCCATGACCGGATCAGCACCCCAAAAAATTGCGAGAACGAACATGACGGATGCCACCAACAACGTGATCGAACATGTGATCAAGCCGCGCACGCGTGACATCGGTGGCTTCACGGTGGCGCGCGTGTTGCCGTACGCCAAGCGGCGCTCGGTCGGCCCGTTTATCTTTTTCGACCGGATGGGACCGGCAGAGTTCGCACCGGGCGAAGGCATCGATGTACGCCCCCATCCCCATATCGGGCTGGCCACCGTCACCTATCTGTTCGACGGCGAAATCATGCATCGCGACGACCTTGGCTACGAGCAGTCGATCCGGCCCGGCGACGTGAACTGGATGACGGCCGGCCGCGGCATCGTGCATTCCGAGCGCACCCGCGACGAGATCCGCGACGCGCACACGACCATGTTCGGAATCCAGTCCTGGATCGCCTTGCCGAAAGATCAGGAAGAGAGCGAGCCGGGCTTCTTCCATCATCCCGCCGCAACCCTGCCGGAGATTTCACGTGAAGGGGTCGAGATGCGGCTGATCGCCGGCACCGCCTATGGCGAGACCTCACCGGTCGTGACGGTATCACCGATGTTTTACCTTGATGTCCGCATGGCGACCGGGGCCAGTCTGGCGGTCACCGAAGAACACGAAGAGCGCGCGGTCTATGTGGTCGAAGGCAATATTTCGATCAACGGTGACGCCCATGACGCGGGCGAGATGCTGGTCCTCGCGCCCGACGCGAACGTGACGGTGGACGCCGACAGCCAGGCGCGCGTGATGCTACTTGGCGGCGCACCGATCGACGGTGAAAGGCACCTCTGGTGGAACTTCGTCTCCAGCTCGAAGGAACGAATCGAGCAGGCCAAGGCGGATTGGAAAGAAGGCCGCTTCGGCAAGATTGCGGGTGATGACGAGTTCATCCCGCTGCCCGAGAAGTAAACAAATGGCTGCTTATCCCATCGTCATCACCATGGGCGACCCCGCCGGGGTCGGCCCCGAGGTCATCTGCAAGGCACTCGCCGCGCTGCCGGAGAGCGAACGTGCGGGCATCGCGGTCATTGGTTCCCGGCCCATACTCGAACGCGCCGACGCACTATGCGAAACGGGCCTGAGATTTGCGGACGAAGACGGCAACGAACATGCCATCCAGTTGATCGACATTCCGACCGACGGCGTCGAAGATGCGCCCGCCGCCAAAATTTCGGCCGCCGGGGGCAACGCCGCCTACACCTACATCGTGCGCGCTGCAGAGATGGCCAAAGCGGGTGACGCGGGCTGCATAGTGACGGCCCCCATCAACAAGGCGTCCCTGAACGCCGCAGGGCATCATTATGACGGGCACACCGGCCTGCTCAGCCATCTGGCGGGCGACATCAAGCCGTTCATGCTGTTGTCCTCCCCGACGCTTTCAACAATCCACGTCTCGGCCCATGTCTCGATGGCCGACGCCATCCGCCGCTGCACGAAGGACAACGTGCTCGACGTGATCCGCGCGGGCGACGGCCACTTCAAGCGGCTCGGGATCGCCAAACCGCGCATCGCCGTGGCCGGGCTCAACCCCCATTGCGGCGAGGGCGGCATGTTTGGCGATGAGGACGACCGTGAGGTCGCGCCTGCCGTCGCCGCCGCGCAAGCCGAGGGCATCGACGCAACCGGGCCGTTATCCGGCGACACGGTCTTTGCCCGCGCCAACCAGGGCGAGTTCGATCTGGTGGTCGCCCAATATCACGACCAGGGGCACGCGACGGTGAAGCTTATCGCCTTCGACACCGCGATCAACGTGACGGTTGGGTTGCCGTTCGATCGCTGCTCGGTCGATCACGGCACCGCATTCGACATCGCCTGGACGGGCGAAGTCGACCACACGAACATGCTGGCAGCGATCAGCTACGGACGGCGGCTGGCGACCGCGCGCCTCGAATTAAATCGTCACCCCACGAACCGATTGACCGCATGATCCTGCGCCGCGAAGCCGGCGCAGAACGGGCCCACATGCACGGCGAGGCTCTCGACCCGCTCCCGCGCGGCCACCCGGGCCGGTTCCTGGCGCGCCACAGCCACCTCGACGTCTGCACGCAGTTTTTCCATATCCACGGTCGTCACGCGGCCGTCCTCGACGACCATGCGTCCGTCGATCATCACCTCGCGCACCCCGCCGCTGTTCTCGGCGAAGACGATCTGGTTGACCGGGTCGTTGAGGGGCACATAGCTCACATTGCCGAGGTCGAGCATGACGATGTCGGCCTTGTAGCCGGGTGCAATACGCCCGATCTCGCCCTCCCAACCCAGTGCCTTCGCGCCGGCTTCGGTTGCCATTTCAAGCGCCTGCGCGCTTTCCAGCCATTGTTCATAATCCGGGCCCTGGACCCGCGACAGGGTACAGGCGAGCCGCGTCGCCTCGAACATGTTGAGGGCGTCGGCGCAGGTGCAAGTGTCTGTGCCGATGGCGACGTTGATTCCGGCATCGCGCATCGCAACCGTCGCCGCGACCCCGGACCCCAGCCGGAGATTGCTCATCGGGTTGTGGGACACGGACACGCCCCGGTCGGCCAGCAAGTGCATGTCGTCGGTAGACAGCCAGATGGCGTGTGCGGCGACCATGTTCGGGCCGAGCACGCCTTGCGCATCGAGAAAGGCCGTCAGGCTCATGCCGTACAGCTCCTGGCTCGCCACGGCCTGCACTTTTGATTCCGCCAGATGGGTCTGCATCAAAACGCCATACTCGCGCGCCAGGTCGCGGCACCCCTGCCAGAAGGTCTCGTCACAATGATGAGGAATGGTCGGCCCCAAACCCAGCTTTACCCGCGCCGGGTCGTGGGGCCAGTTATGCAGCGCGTCACGGCAGGTCTCAAGCGACGTCGCACCCGGGCCCGCCTGCAGACCGTCAGCGACCGTCTTCATCTCCTCGGGCAACACATCATACAGACCGGGGATGGCCTGCCAGAGACCGCGCGTGGACATCATCGGCGCCACGACAGCGCGCATGCCGACGTCCATGTATGCCTGACCGGCAGCCTCAAGTCCCTCGCGTGACGGGGCCGGTCCTTCCGCAAACATATCGAGACATGCGGTACACCCCCCGAGAACAAGTTCACAGGCCGTCAGCTTCGCGGCGAGACACTTGTCCTCCTGGGTAAAGCCGGCCCCGGTCCAGGGATGGGCGTTAAGCAACAGCTCAAGGGTCCAGCGGTCTCCCATGCCCTTCGCAAGACTTGAGTTGCCATGGGTGTGACCGTTCACCAATCCGGGCATGAGCAGCCGGTCGGCGGCATCGATCTCAATCGCACCTTCGGGTGCGCCAAGCCCGCCGGAAGCGATCTCGACAATCGCGTTGCCCTTGATCAGAACGTCGGCGAATTCGGCCGTGCGGGCGTCAATGTCGAGCAACCGCCCGCCGCGGATGATTTGGAACTCGTCAGGCATTTGCGATGTCCCTTTTGTTGATCAGGAACACAGCTTAGCGCGAAATTACCCGCCGATGATGCCCGCCGGCCCCTTCTGGGCATCCGACAGTCCGCTCGGTGCGCCGATCCGCTCGGGCAGATTAAAGCCACCCTGCATCTGCGCCCCATAGGGGCCGACGCCGCCGTGCTCCGGCACCAGGATTTCACGCTGGTGATCGTCTGAAATCTTCCCGGCGAACACGTCATTGATCCAGTCGGCGAGGTAGCCATAGAAGTCGATGCCGCCGAAGTTCGGGCGGTTGCGCGGGTTATGGAAATCGTTCTCGATAACCCACAACTCTTTCGGTGCCGGGACCTTGTCGTAGATCGGCAACACGGTCTCGAGTGGCGCCAGCGGGTCATACTCGCCGGTCACCTGCAGCGCAGGGCACTTCACGTCAGCAGCCACATCGTCGAGCACCATCTTCGAGGCGAATTCGTCGAACTCGTCCTCGTCATGGATGCCGGCCATATACATGAACACCTGTTTGAAGCGCGGCGAGGCCTGCTCGAAGATCGCGGTCTTGGGGCCGTAGCAGGCCGCCGCCGTGGCGACCGCCTTGACCCGCTTGTCGAGCGCGGCCATGCGCATGCCCCAATAGGAGCCCATGGAGAAACCGGACACGGCGATCCGGTCGGGATCGACTTCGGGACGTTTGACCAGATAATCGATGGCCGCCGACCCGGCGCGCTCGTAATTGTCGAGGGTGACGCGAATCTTGCGGATGTTGCTCGTGCCCTGCCCCGGGCCGTCCAGATGCAGGCAGTTCAGGCCGCGCTCCACGAAAGGGTGGCGCAGCGGGTCGACGAAGGCTTCCTTGGTCATGTCCATGCCCGGGCAGAACACAACCGTCGGCGCTTTCTCGGCGCCCGGCACCATGTGCAGGACGCCCTGGATGAAGTTGCCCTCGAACGGGATCTCGACCCGCTCGATCGGGTGGGACGAATGCTCCATCACCTTGCCGAAACATTTGAGCAGCATGTCGTGCAGGTAAATCTTCTCGGGATTGTCGTCCTCGAAGATCGTGTGCTGGGCCTCGCGGTAGTGCTCACTGGCAACCCAATACAGCTCGGCAGCGGTCTTTGTGTGGCCGGCCTTCTCGGCCTCCTCCGCGATCGCCACAACATGGCGGGCATGCTTGTCGACGACCCGGTGAATCTGTGCGTACGACTTCACCTCCGGCGGAATGACCCGGTTATCGTATGCGAAGTTCTGCACCCGGCCCGTGGTCTTGATGACCCAGTCCAGCATCCACTGCTGATTATCGCGACGACGTTCGGTTTTTTTCGACATCTGGCTTCCCCCATTTTTGCCCACCGACGGCACTTGTGCGGCGGTTTCCTGCGTGTCTCTATACATCCGTGGTGCGTGTCTGAACAGACGCTCACCACGGCGCACAATTCCCGCCATCCAATCCGGTTTCGCTACTGAATGTCCAGCCCCCGCAACATAAAACTGGTCCTCATCCTGGCCCTGGTATCCGGGCTCGGGCCGATCACGATTCACGTTATCCTGCCGGTCCTGCCGGAAATCCAGCGGGTGTTCACAGCCAGCAGTGCCGTCACCCAATTCACGCTCACGCTCGGGGTCCTCGCCATGGCGGTATCGACCATCGGCTACGGGCCGGCGGCGGACACGTTCGGGCGCAAACCGGTACTGGTCGTTGGCCTCATACTGTTCATTGTCGGCAGCGGCATCTGCATCTGGTCGCCGACGATCGAGGCGCTGATCTTCGGTCGCATCGTACAGGCGGTCGGCGGGGCCGCAGGCATGGTTGTCGCCCGCGCTACCATCCGCGACATGTTCAGCCGCGAGGATTCCGCCCGCATGATCGGGCAAGTTATGTCGATCGTGGTGATCTCGCCCATCATCTCTCCCGTGATCGGCGGGTTCATCGTGCAGTTCGCAGGCTGGCAATATGTTTTCATCCTCACCACGATCATGGGTGCGGTGACGCTTGTGTTTGCCCTGCCCAGCATTCCCGAGACCCGTGTCGCGAATGCGCAAACAAGTTCCCTTGCGCACACGTTTCGCGCGTTTCCGGGCTTGCTGCGCGACCCGGCCTTCCTGGCCTATGCCGGCTATGCAGGTTGCGGCATGGGCATGTTCATGGTGGTCGCCGGCGGTGTTCCCTTCCTGATGGCGGATGTATTCGATCGCACACCGGCCGCATTCGGGCTGTTCTTCATGATGATGAGCGGCAGCTTCCTCGTCGGTACGGTCATCAGTTCGCGCATCACCGTGCGCGTGGGCCTGGACCGCATGGTCCGCATCGGCAGCACCGGGGCGATGGCCGCATCGCTGTTTGTCCCCGCGCTCTTTTTCGCCGGCATCCAGACACCATGGGCCATCTTCCTGCCCGGGATATTCGTGGGCATCTTCCATGGGTTGGCGATGCCGAATGCCCAGGCCGGCGCGGTCAGCGTTAATCCCCAGGTGGCCGGTTCCGCATCGGGCCTCACCATGTTCTTGCAGATGTCCATCGGCGCAGCATTCGGACAGGCCGCGGGCATGCTGCCGCACGATTCTGCACTCCCCGTTGCCATCCTGATCGGTATCGCCGGGCTGGGCGGATACCTCGCCTATAATGGGACCTTGTTTTTCGCCCGCTGGAGGAACATTCCATGAAGACCCTATTCATCGCATTAGCCGGCCTTCTTCTTGCCGTCGTGGCGCCGTTGCCTGCTCACGCGCAAGTGCCGCCGGGCTAGAACGAGATCGAGGCTTATGACGGGCTGTTCCGGGCTGCCGCTAACGGTGATGTCGACGCCATCAACCGGCTGGTTACCGAGGGGGCGAAGCTAAACGCACGCGATGGCCGCAAACGCACGCCCCTGATGGTCGCCGCACACCTGCGCCAGTACGACGCCGCGCGCGCCCTGATCGCAGCCGGTGCGAACGTCGACGCATTCGATGCCGACCGGTATGACGTGATCACGATCGCCGCAGTGGCCGATGACCCTCAAATGCTGCGCATCGCGATCGCAGGTGGTGCCAACACCAGCCTGGTAACAAGCATCTATGACGGCACCGCGCTGATCGCCGCAGCACATCTGGGCCATGACGAAGTGGTGCGTACCCTGATCCAGTTTGACGCGCCGCTGGACCACATCAACAATCTGGACTGGACGGCGCTGATCGAGGCGATCGTTCTGGGCGACGGCGGGCCGCGCCATGTCGCGACCGTCAGGGCGCTCGTCGATGCCGGTGCGGATGTGGACATTGCCGACGGGCGCGGCGTCCGCCCACTCAGCCTCGCGCGCCAACGCGGCTATGCCGAAATCATCGAAATTCTGGAGGCGGCAGGCGCCAAACCCTGATGCCCTCTCCGACTTGCATGCATAGAAGGACCCCAGCATGAACACTGAACTCGAAGACCGGCTAAGCATAAGAGCCCTTGTGGAGAACTGGGTCGTGTGGCGCGATGCCGGCATGTGGGACCGGTTCCGTACGGTCTGGCACGACGACGGGGTGATGGTCGCCACCTGGAAACAAGGCACGGCGGACGAGTTCATTGCCATGAGCCGCGCCGGTTTCGAGAACGGCATCAACGTCCATCATTTCCTCGGCGGCAATTCCATCGACCTGGCGGGCGATCGGGCCATCTCCATGACCAAGATGACCATCGCGCAGCGCGCCGAAGTTCATGACGTGTTGGTCGACGTGGTCTGCACCGGCCGCTTCTATGACTTCTTCGAACGTCGTGACGGGCGCTGGGGCCTCGTCCTGCGCCAGCCGATCTATGAGAAGGACCGGATGGACCCGGTCGACCCCGCGGCCGATCTCGAACTCGAGAAGGGCGTCCTCGATTCCTATCCCGAGGGCTATCGGCACCTGGCCTATCTTCAGTCGCGCAACGGCATGGATGTGAAGCGCGACCTGCCCGGCGTGCGCGGTCCCGAGGTTGAAGCTCTTTATACCAGAGGCCAAGCCTGGCTCGACGGTGCGGACTCGCCGTTTTGAACAACACCCATTAGTCTGTCGGCGTTTTCTCGGAGGAATTTGAATATGCAGTTCGGTATTGGCCAGTCGGTCCGTCGCAAGGAAGATCCTAAGTTTCTGACCGGCCGGGGGCGTTATGTCTCCGACATGGTGTTGGCCCGCCAATCCCATGCCGTCTTCCTCTATTCCCCGTACGCGCATGCGGACATCAAATCGATCGATACGTCCGGTGCCGAAGCCGCGCCTGGCGTGATTGCCGTCCTGACGGGCGCCGACTATGTGGGCGACGGGATGGGGCCGACCGGCGGCGTCATGCCCGAAGACATGGGTGGGCCTCCCGGACACCGGACCATGCATATGCCGCTTGCGGTTGACCGGGTGCGGTTCGTCGGTGAACGCGTGGCTGTGGTGATTGCCGAAAGCGAGGACCAGGCACGTGATGCCGCCGAGCATGTGATCATCGACTATGCCGACCTGCCGGCTGTCGTCATGGCCGCCGACGCCGTCAAGGACGGCGCGCCGCTGGTCCATGACGAGGCGGAGAACAACGTCAGCTTCACCCTGCGCCTCGGCAACGGGGACGAGACCGACGCCGCGATCAAGGGCGCCCACCATGTGACGCGCATCAAACTCCACAACAATCGCCTCGACGCGATGACCATGGAACCGCGCGGCTGTCTGGGTGAATTCGACACGAGCACAGGCCGCCTCACCTTTTATACAAGCACGCAAAACGTGCATGGCATCCGCCAGGGCCTCGCGGCCCAGAATCTGAACGTGCCCGAAAGCATGATCCGCGTCGTCGCGAAGGATGTCGGCGGCGGGTTCGGCATGAAGGGTCATGTCTATCCCGAAGAGGCTGTCGTCGCCTGGGCCTGCAAGCGTGTCGAACGCCCGGTGAAGTGGATCGCGACGCGCAGCGAAGCGATGATGGGTGACGATCACGGGCGCGACCAGACCGTCGAGGTGGAATTGGCGCTCGACGAGAACGGCAAATTCACAGCGCTGCGCTGGCACGCCCTGCACAATGTCGGCGCCTATATCGAGGGCGCGGGGGCAATTCCCGTTCTGTTCGCGGTCAAGCTGGCACCGACCGTCTACAACATTCCCAACGTGGACGTGATCAACAAGGCTGTCTTCTCCAACACCTCCCCGACCGTGCCTTACCGAGGTGCGGGCCGGCCTGAGGCGGTCTACATCATGGAGCGGGTGGTCGATGCGGCCGCGCGCGAGACCGGGATCGACCGGGCCGAGCTGCGGCGGATCAACTTCATCACACCCGAGGAAATGCCTCATTCGACCCTTACGGGCTGGACCTACGACACCGGCGATTATGCGACCGCCCTCGAAAAAGCACAGGGTATTGCCGACTGGGACGGATACAACGCACGCAAGGCTGCGACGGAAGCCAAGGGTCTAAAACGCGGCCTGGGGCTCGTCTATTACGTCGACAACACCGGCATCTTCAACGAACGCATGGAGATCCGTTTCGACCCGAGCGGCACGGTCACGATCGTGTCCGGCGTGCTCTCGCATGGTCAGGGCCACGAGACGTCATTCTCCCAGATGCTGGCGGAATGGCTGGATATCCCGATCGAGGATGTCCGGCTGGCCCAGGCGGACACAGATGAGGTGGCCATCGGCCGCGGCACCTACGCATCGCGCTCCATGATGGTTGGCGGCAGCGCGCTCCGCGCGGCGGCGGACGAAGTTATCGAGCGCGGCAAGAAGTTCGCGGCGCACTTCATGGAGTCCGACGCGGCCGATATCGAATTTAGCGACGGCAAATTCACGATCGCAGGCACCGACAAGGAAATGCCCCTCAAACAGGTGGCGCAGATGTCGTTCATGCCGGTCCATGTCCCGAGCGAACTGGGTGTCGGACTGCAGGGTGTCGGCGCGTTCGCCGCGGAGGTGCCCAGCTTCCCCAACGGCTGCCATATCGGCGAGGTCGAGATCGATCCCGATACGGGTGCCGTACGCATCGATCGCTACACGGTCGTCGATGACATCGGCACGGTGATCAACCCGTTGCTCGCGCAGGCCCAGATCCATGGCGGCGTGGTGCAAGGCGTCGGACAGGCACTTCTTGAGGATGTCGCTTATGATCCGGAAAGTGGCCAGCTCCTTGCGGGCTCACTCATGGACTATGGCGTGCCCCGCGCGGACCTGATGCCCGAAATCAACGTCGATTTCAGTCCGGTATTCAGCAAATCGAACCCGCTCGGCGCGAAAGGCGTCGGCGAAGGTGGCACGGTCGCCGGCACGCCGACGATCGTCAACGCGATCCTCGATGCCCTGGCGGAATATGGCGTGCGGGAAATCGATACGCCGGTCACCCCGCAGCGGATCTGGCAGGCGATCCGGAAATCCGGCAGCTAGGTCCCCCGCGCAATTGATGCGTGGCCGACACATGACACGTGCTTGGCAAGGCGAATAGGCATCGCCCGCGTGGCTGGCGTTGCCTGGAAGCCGTGCCCACCTTGCGTTCAAGCCTCACGTCATAGTGAACGGAAGGTGGGGACGAAATCGGCCCCAATTGCCCTGTTCCAGACATGAAAAGGTTGATATCGGCCATCAACCTATGGATAGTACGTGAATAATAACCGTCTTATATAAAACCAAGCCTGCCAGGGAGGGTACCTTGTTCAAATCATTGAGGTATCTCGCAATTGCAGCTGCGGCGTTGCCGTTTGTTGCGACTGCCAATACGGCGAGTGCACAGGATCTCGTCGTCGCCGCCGCCGGCAATCCCGGCGGTCTTGCTGTTTTCGTGGCCCAGGAAAAGGGTTTCTTCGCGAAGAACGGCGTCGACGTGAAGGTCGAAATTCGCAACACCGGCTCGGAGCTCTCCAAGGGCCTGCGCGCGGGCGATTTTGACTTCGCACCGGCCGCCTTCACCAACCTGGGTGCCGCTCTCGAGCGTGGCCTGGATGTCCGCGGCATTGTCGGCTATGTCGGCGCGGCGTTCGAGAAATCCACCTCTGACGCAGTCGTTGCGCTCATCGCGGGCCCCAATTCCGGCATCAACTCGGTTGCGGACCTTAAAGGCAAAAAGGTCGGCGTGACGTTCGGTTCGACCGGCGACGTTTGGCTGCTTCAGGCCCTGAAGCAAGCTGGTCTGAGCTCCAATGACGTCGATCGCGTCAACACCCGCCCGCCGGGCCTCGTGTCCGTACTCGACACCGGTGGCGTGGATGCCATTGTTGGCTGGGAGCCGTTCAACTTCCGCGCCCTGCAAAAGGTCGCAGGTTCCAAGGAAGTCAAGCGTGGCGGCGACCTCGTTTGCTTCTGTGCTTATCTGCACGGCAACCCGGAAAGTGTCTACAAGGACGAAGCGGCAACGCAGAAGCTTGTGGACGCCATGTCCGAGGCCGCTGCGTATGTGCGCAACCCCGCTAACAAGCAGGAAGTTGCCGAGATCGGCACTCGTTTCGTCAACATGACGAAGGAAGAAGTTCTGGCCGGCCTCGATTTCTGGGTCTACGACCCCCGGATCGGTCCGAACACGAGCGCTGCCTTCGAGAACGCCAACGCGCTTCTTCGCGAGCAGAAGAAGATGAAGAAGCCTTTCCCGGCGGCTGACTATCTGGACTCCAAGTTCATCGAATCGACGATGAAGCGGCATCCGGAGTGGTTCGCTGACCTTGGCGGCGCAAGCTAAGCCGTTAGGTATTTCAGAAGCACATCAATTTTGATGACATGACGGGCGCGAAACTGTTTTTCGCGCCCGTCAAACCTTCAGGAACATCATGACCACCGACGCAAAACTCATCGTTCAGGGGCTCGCCCACCACTACCCCGACGAATACACAGGTGAATCCGTTCACGCGCTGCAGGACATCAACCTGCAGATCCACGAGAACGAGTTCGTCGCAATCGTAGGCCCCAGTGGCTGCGGAAAAACGACATTCCTCAACATCATCGCCGGCCTGCTTCCCTATCGCGAAGGCCGCGCCATGGTGGATGGTGTCGAAATTCGCGGACCGGGCCCGGACCGAGGCGTCGTGTTCCAGGAACACGCGATTCTGCCATGGCGGACCGTAAACCGGAACATTGGTCATGGCCTCGAAATACGCAAAGTTCCCAAAGCGGAGCGCGAGCGCCGCGTGCAGGAGTATGTGGACCTGGTCGGCCTGTCCGGCTTCGAGGACCGCTACCCCCACGAACTATCCGGTGGCATGAAGCAACGTGTCGCCGTGGCCCGCACGCTCTGTGCAGATCCCGTGATTATGCTGATGGACGAGCCGTTTGCCGCCGTCGATGCACAGACCCGTATCACGCTCCAGGATGAGCTCAACCGGGTCGTCATGGCGACCAAGAAAACCATCCTGTTCATCACTCATTCGGTCGAGGAAGCTGCCTTCCTGGGCGATCGCTGCATCGTCTTCTCGCGGCGCCCCGGCATGGTCAAATCCGAGATCAAGATCGATATTCCACGCGAAGAGCGCTTGTGGAAAGACATGGTGAACAACACCCGCTTCACCGAAGCGCGCGACGAAATCCTGAGCCTGGTGCGCTCGGAGGTCACCAGCGATGTCGACGGTTGATACCGCGCCGATCCGGCGCAAATCTTTCAAGAAAATGGTCACCGACAGCCGGGCGATCCAGCTGGTCATTCTGCTCGTCGGCGTTTTGATCCTCTGGGCCATCATCTCCGCAGTCATCGAACGCCCGGATCGATACCTTCCCTCGCCGCTCACGACGCTCTTCTCTTCCGTCGACCTGCTGCAAAAGGGCGTATTGACCAGTTTCTATGCCGACACGCTGACCCGTCTGGTAATCGGTAGCATCCTGGGAATTGGCCTCGGCATTCCGTTCGGCCTGTTGCTCGGCCTGAATCGCAACATCGCGGACATGTTCTACCCGCTGATGAATTTCTTCCAGTCTGTGTCGGGTATCGCCATTTTCCCGGTGATCGTCATCTGGTTCGGGAATAGCAACACGACCGTGATGATCGTGATCCTGTACACGGCCTTCTTCCCGATCGCCTTCAACGTCCTATCCGGCGTTCGCTCGGTGCCAATGCGTTACATCAGCGCCGCACGCACACTTGGCGCGTCGCGGTTCCAGATCGTGAAAGACGTATTGTTGCCCGGCGCCATGCCTTCGGTCGCCATCGGGTCGCGCCTGTCTATCGGGTTCGCCTGGCGCGCCGTGATTGCCGGTGAAATGCTCGCGGGCCAGGCGGGCCTCGGCAACATGATCTTCGCGGGTCAGGAACTCGACAACACCGCACAGATCATTCTGGGCATGATGCTCATCGGACTGACCTGGATCATGCTGGACCATTATCTACTGCGTCCGCTTGAATCCGATACCATCGAACGCTGGGGGCTCGTACAACGATGACCGCCATTAACGAATTTTCAGTTGCCGTTCAGCGCAAATTTGGCCGTCAGCGCCTGCGCAAATTCGGCCTCGGAATCATTCCGTTCATTGTCCTGATTACCCTGTGGCACATGAACACGATCTTCGTCTGGTTCGATCCGGTGGAAATTCCGCCGATTGCAGATGTCTGGGATGCCATCTTCTGGCTCCAAAGCGATTGCCCGGGGATTCTCGCCGCTATTGAAGGCCACAATGGCTGCCAGTTGACCAACAACATCTCTTCGTCAATCGCCCGTGTGATCCTGGCGATGGCTGTCGGTGTTCCGCTGGGTGTCGCATTCGGCATCATGGCCGGCATGAACCGCGTTGTTTCGGCTTATCTTGAGCCAATTGGCGTGTTCATGAACTCGGTCTCCGGCATTGCCTGGATCCCGCTCGCCATTGTCTGGTTCGGTGTGGGCTGGGAAACCACCCTCTTCATCATGCTGAACACGATCTTCTGGTTGCTGTTCTTCAATACGATGATGGGCGTACGCGCCGTACCAAAGGTTCTCATCCAGGGCGTATATACGCTGGGCGGAAACCGGCTCGACGCGATCCTGCAAGTCTACCTGCCGGGGGCAATGACCTCGATTATCACCGGCCTGCGCATGTCCATGGGATTCGGCTGGCGCGCGTTGATTGCGGCCGAGATGATCGGCGGCGACAGTGGGCTGGGCTTCATGATTTTCGTATCGTCCGCAGAGTTCAAGACCGAGGAAGTCTTCCTCGGCGTGATCCTGATCTCCCTTATTTTCCTCGCGACCGACCGATGGATTCTCGTGCCACTTGAGAAGTGGACCATCGAGCGGTGGGGCCTGGTCTGGAAGCCTACTTGATATGACCTCACAAGAAATGGATGAAGTCCGCCCGGTTCGCCGGCGACGGGCTTGGTACAAACGTCGGGACATCCTGTTCATTGCGTTCGTCGCAGCCGTCTGGCTCGGCTGGGGAGGCTATGGCCTCGTGACCGGTCCCACGCGTATCACAGATGCACTGGAAACCGCCCTCGACGCGGACCCCAAGACCGTCAATCTGCTTGTCACGGCCAAATTCAGGCCCGAACGCTTCCACTCGAACGTCTACAATAATTATGGCGTGCAGCGTGGAACCGAAGGACGGGTTACGAAACTGTTCCGGGTTCGACCATCAGGCGTCCGATGGCTCTCTCAACAGTACTGGATTGAACAGATCGACGTCATTCCACCCGAGTGATCGCTAAACGGCGATTCCCTTGCCAATTGGCCGTCCGACCTTCTAAAACCCGGCTCGCATCAATTTCCAACGAGCCGGCGGCCCTACCCATGAACGATGTCAGCACGCCCGACGCGCCCCAGCATTTCGACCGGCGCTATATTCTGAAACTGTCCTGTCCCGACCAACGCGGCATCGTCGCCGCTGTTGCGAGCTTCCTTGCCGAGCAGGATTGCAACATCCTGGAATCGGCGCAGTTCGACGACGAGATGTCCGGACAATTCTTCATGCGCACCGTATTTGGTGCCGGTGTGGCAACCCCGAGCATCGACAACATCTCGGCGGCATTCGGCCCCATCGCTTCTCGTTTTGCGATGGAATGCTCGATCCATGACCTCCAGGTAAAGCCGAGGGCGCTGATTCTGGTCTCCAAACCGGGACACTGCCTGAACGATCTGCTTTACCGAACCAGTTCTGGTTCACTGGGCCTCGAGGTCGCAGGTATCGTATCCAACCACCCCGATCAGCAGCCCCTCGCCGACTTCTACAATCTCGACTATCACCACCTGCCGGTGACGCCAGAGACCAAAGCGGGTCAGGAAGCGAAAATTCGGGATCTGATCGATGAGACCGGCGCCGACCTGATCGTCCTTGCACGTTACATGCAGATCCTGACGCCGGAGATGTGCGCGTTCCTGAGCGGCCGCTGCATCAATATCCATCATTCATTTCTGCCGGGCTTCAAGGGCGCCAAACCCTATCACCAGGCGCATGCGCGCGGGGTGAAGCTCATTGGCGCCACCGCTCACTATGTGACCCCCGATCTGGATGAAGGCCCGATCATCGAGCAGGAAACCAGCCGGGTGAGCCACGCGCACACACCCGAGGACATGGAGCGGATCGGGCGTGATCTGGAAAGCGTCGTACTCGCCCGCGCGGTGCGCTATCACATCGAACAGCGGGTATTGCTTCGCGGCGACCGAACAGTCGTCTTTTCCTAATTCTCTTCGCCTGGCCGTCTTCGCCTAGCGTTCCCGGAAGGCCTCGGACCGGGTCTTCAGTACCGGCTGAATCAAATAATCCAGCACCCGCTTTTCGCCGGTGTGGATATCGATCGTGGCCTGCATCCCCGGAATAATCGGCAACGTCCCATCCGCCCCCAAGGTGCTATCCGTGGTCTCGACGACGACACGGAAGTAATGCTGCCCACTGCGGTCCGTATCGGCATCCGCCGCGATACTCACCACCCGTCCCTCAAGACCGCCATAGCGAACGAAATCATAGGTGCTGACCTTCGCTACGGCCCGCTGCCCCACCTCCACATGACCGATATCGCGCGGATCCACGCGCGCCTCGATCAGAAGACGCTCGCGCGAAGGGACGATCTGCATGATTGCATCCCCCGGGCCAACAACCCCGCCAATCGTGTGATAGGACAGGTTTTGGACCACGCCCTCGATCGGACTGGCAATCACCGCGCGTGAACGTTGTTCCGTTGCTTTTACGAGGCGCTCTTGCTCGCGCGCGATTTCCAGTTCAACCAAGGTGATCTGTTCGGATGCATATCAAAGAGCAGCTCCGCAAGCTCACTGAACTCCATCCCCGGCCGCATGACATCCGCTAACTTGGGATAGAGATTCGCGTAGGCATCGTTGCTCAGAACTAACCGATCGTCCTCATCCCAAAGCAGGAAACCGTCGTGCAAGCTACCAATGGCATCTGCAAGCCGTATTTCCGCCTGCCGGATCGCGGTGATGTCCGTGCGAACGGCGACCGCTCCACCTTCTTCGGTATGACGGCGTGACACGCGCACGACACGGCCATCATCGAATCTGCGTTCAAAGTCGACTTCCTCACCGTGCATCCGGAATTGTTCTTCAATCCATTCCTCTTCACGACCGAGGGCATCCTTAACTTTCCCGCTGTATGCAAAGACACGGATCATGTCATCGAATGCCATTCCGATATGTATCTGGTCGACCGCATCGCCAAAATCTCGCGCCCAGCTGCTGTTATAGGCGGCGAGCCTGTCGTTCCCGTCGAACAACACAAAGCCATCCTGAATGGCCTCGATCGCGTCCCGCAATCGCATCTCGACCCGCTTCAGTTCGGTCGCCTCCGAGTTCAGGACAACAACACCACCATCTCGCGTATTGTTGGCCGAGACGACATAGGTGCGATCATCGGGAAAGCTAACCTCGACATCACCCTCGGGATTTCGGTGCTGCTCGACACGTTCATCGATCCACGCATCGAGATCGGAAGTATCGGGAACCAGAATACCTGTCTCGACCGCCATGCGGATCACGTCGCGGATGTTCATCCCGACTTCGATCTCGCCCCCAAGCGACTGAAACATTTCAAGATACTTGCCGTTGGCGATGACCAGACAATCATCCTTGTCGTAGAGCGCAAAGCCATCGCGCATACTTTCAATCGCATCGGTCAGGCGATATTCAGCATGCTTCATTTCGGTAATGTCCGACCTGAGGGTCACAATGCCGCCGTCGGTGGTGCTGTGCGATGCCACCCTCAGCGTCTTCGCGCCAATCTGAAGCTCCTGCAGGGTGTGATCTACCGCGTGCTTGGCGACCTGATTGTCTATCCACTCATCCCTGTCGATCGCATGCCCCTGCATTTCGACAAGATCAAAGGTGAACCCCATCAGCTCTCGAAAAGTGACCCCTGGCACCACCCGGTCCGCATATTCGCCAAAGTCCCGACGGTATCGCTCGTTCGCCACCACCAGACGATCATCGGCATCGTAAAGCACGAAGCCATCATTGAGGCTTTCGATCGCATCGCGCAGATGTGCCTCGGCGCGTTTGACCTCGGTGATGTCGGTACGAATACCAACGATGCAGCCATCGTGCATCCGCCGGTCCGTGATCAGAATCCAGCGACCTTCCGTTGTCTCCATTTCATGGTGCTGGCCGTTGTCTGCAGTGTGAACTACGCACATACGCTCTACCCACGCCTCCGGATCCGCAATCACCTCAGGGTCGGCGTAATGACCTGTTTCAATACCCAGGCGAAGAACATCCCTGAAATGCATGCCCGCGCCCTCCACCATCGCCGGCATGAACGGGAAAAACTCACGGTATCTGGAGTTGTAGCGAACGATCCGATCATCGGAATCATAGAGAATGAAACCATCCGAAAGAGTTTCGATCGCTTCGGCAAGAAGGCGTTCGGCCTGATCGGTTTCTGTTTTCGCCTTTTCAGCCTCGCGACGCGCCTTTCCGAGATCCTGCTCGCGCCGCCATTCCTCATCCACATCGCGAACCGCACAATAGAGTTGCCCCATCTGGTCAGCCGTGATGTGCCAGTCCGTCCAACGTGAGCTTCCCGAACCGTCGATCACCCGGACTTTAAACCGTGCGGTCTCCTGCCCCGCGATCAGATTGTCGAGCGCGCGCTGAACGATTGGCTGGTCTTCCTAGAAGACCAAGTTTATCAGGGGCTCGCCAGATAATGCGGCGGCATCACGCCCCAGAATTTTTTCCCACTCCTGATTGACGGTATGAAGCCTGCCATCGCTGCCGGCCATTCCCAGAAGGTCGTCCGACAACTCGAAAAACCGCTGATAGCGCTGACGCGAGCGCGTCACATCGCGCAACGCCTCTTCATTTCGGCGCTGGTCCGTGACGTCGCGAAAACGGGTGACAAAGCCGCTTTCGATCGGTCGACCGTGAATTTCAAGAAAGGCGCCGTCCGGACGTTGGCGCGTGAGAGTATAGGCATCGCCCGGCGCGAACAATGAGATGACTTGCGTCGTTAGTTCCTCGGCATCCCCGGGTCCATAGTCTCCGCGCTCCGCCGCAAAACGTACAGACTCGATCCAATCCTGCCCCGGCTTCATGAGCTCCGCAGGTATATCCAGGAGTTCCTGTGCCAGCGCATTCGACGTCACGACGCGCAATTCGGAATCGAATATGATGACGCCGCCACCGAGCGTATTCAGAACACCCTGGAGCATGCTGCTCGTATCTTGCGTCGAACCTGCCGAACTTCCGTCCATCACCATACCGTCCAAGCCATCTGCACGTGGCAATTCCACTTCCCGAAACAACTCTGGGCTGTATGTTGCACAGAATTCGGGCGCGCGACGTTAACTTATTTCGCCTGGCGTCAATAAATGGTTAACAGGCGGCACAGATGCGCGGTATTCGGGTGATTTATCAGGCTCTTAGGTGACCACTTCTAGTTGTTAGAGACCCACTTAACTAAACTTCCAACCCACAGTCCCTCCGCGTGACCGCAGGCATATGAGGAGCCGAGATGGTCGCAGTCCGACAGGCTAACGGTCTTAACCGTACCGCCGGCGTCTTGCAGTGCCCGCGCCATTTTTTCTGCCTGCACAATGAGGTGAGGAAAATCCCGATCGCCCCATGCCATCAGGAATGGCGGCGTATTCGTCATCGTGTGAATCGGGCTGGCGTCGGTGTCGTTTCCAGCGTTCTCGCCCAGGAAACGGGGATTCGCAGGCATTCCATTGCCCTCGGTGAAATCATAGACACCTGAGACCGGCAGCGCGCCCCGAATGACATCGGCGGGCACGCCGGCGGCTTCCTGCCAGTCGGACCGAACGGCGAGCCACGCCGCCTGATGCCCGCCTGCAGAGTGTCCGCCCACGAAGATGCGCTCAGGGTCACCGCCATGGGCTGCGATATTGTTGTAAACCCAGGCAATCCCAGCCGCTGCATCTTCAACGCCGGCCGGCCAGATGACAGCAGGAGCCAATCGGTACCCGATACTGACGAATGTTATGCCGGCTGCCGTCAGCGCCGGGGCCATAAAGGCCATCCATTCCTTGTAGCCGTTCGTCCAGCCGCCGCCGTGCATGAACGCGACGACGGTTCCGTTCGGCTCGGGTGCGGCAAATACGGCTACTTCCTGATACGGATCATCGCCATAGGCGAAGGATTCACCACTTATGCCTGCGCCCAGTTCCTGGACACGGACATGATACTTCGCGCCGATATCGGAAAAAGGTTCCTGTGGCGGATATGAATCGAGGTCGCGAAGTCCCATCAGCGTTCCTCGCGTTCAACGATCATCTTTTCATCAACGAATTTACCGCGTTCGATCACAACTTCATTGTCGAGGAGAACGGTGCAGTCCCGCATCGGCACGTCATAGTGGCCATTCGTGCTACGGCTGCCACCGCCTTGCGTGTTCGGGCCCGTGGAGAACAGGAAATTGCCAGGGAAGGTCCGCGCTGACGCGTGGGATCGCTCGGGATTGTCTCCATGCAGGGCAATATTGTACCAACGCGACTGCGGGTTCATTCCCCAACCCAGATGAGAGACCGCGTAGGGGTCTAGGTCATCCTCGGACAGCTTGTTGTCATCGAGCCAATCGGTCATCAACTTGGCGTCGAGGCCACCCTCGACCTTACGAATAAATCCATCGCGAACCTCGAGCCTCACCTCGTCCTGCACGTAGCGGCAGTAGGGCAAAATGACGATATCGCCTGGCGACATAATGACCGTTCCATTGGCGGAACCTTCATTGGGGAATGTATGGATATGCCCCACCCCCCATTGGTCGAAATGCCCGGGCTCGTCGGAATATCCCCACTGGCTCATCACGGGAAAATCGCCCTTCGAGTAGGTCAGATCGGTACCCGCATCACTAAGAACGCGAACTTCCTTCGTCGCGGTGTAGCGCGCGTCCGCATACTTGACCGCCTCCTTCAAACCTTTCGGTGAGAGAAGCAATTCAAGGTCATCCGGTGCATCGATGATCATCAGGAACCGGGTTCCGGTCGCCATCACCTCGCGCAGCCAGCTCGTAAACAGTGGAATATGCAGCGCCACGACGATATCGGCGGCCTTGAGAGCATCGAGCATACCGTTGATCTGGCCGATGGTATCAACTCCGACCTTCGTCCAGGACGGGATCATATTGACGCGCATCTCATAGCAATCCGCGCCCAGCTCGTCGGCGGCCGCGAATGCCGCCTCGACATACTCCGTGCGCGTCGTGACGTCCGACAGCAACGCGACAGTCTCGCCTTTTTTGACGTTGGACATCTGGAACTGCTTGAGAAACAGGCCGGGAATTCGCCCGGCGTTGATTTCCTGATGACGGACGGCGGCTGGCGTACGCATGGCTTTCTTCTCCGCTTCAACGGGTTGAACAATTACCTCATGCTAACCGATCCATCGGGGTGGTGCGAGACGCCACACCGATGGCTCCCCGCGACAATTCGTCAAGACATCCGCCGCCCGCTGTGCTCAGATAATTCTCTGATAATCAAAAACAGAAGTTGGGGAGAAAGACCATGATGCGCGCATTCACCGAGCAAAAAATGAAGCGCTTCGCCGAGCAACGCTGGATTCTGGACGCCATCATTTCGTCGGTCGGCATGGAGTGGGATCAGCCGCGGCTAGGCTACACCATGTATCCCTGCGGCCCCGACGCCGTCGGCGATTTCCGTACTGTGGGTATGCGCACCAAGAAATTCGCGGACATGCATCGTGAATTCGCCGGCGCAGCCAAGCGCCGCGAGATCAAGGCAAAGGCCTTCGAAGCCGAGGATCGGCTGGTCTCGGCCCGCGAGAGCTACTTCATTGCGTCCCTGCTCTACTCCGCGGCGCGCTGGCCCATCTTCGAGGCCAATGACCTGCACAAGGACTACAACCAGCGCATGGTCGATTGCTACGACAAGTATATCGAGTTCGCGCCGCGCCCGATCGAACGGGTGGAAATCCCCTTCGGTGACGGCGTCCTGCCGGGGTTCCTCGCGCTGCCCCACGCGCCGAAGGAGGGGGAAAAGTTCCCCTGTGCCATCGGCATCGACGGCATGGATGGATCGAAGGAGATCATGTGCTCGATGTATGGCGACAAAATGCTCGAACGCGGCATGGCGAGCTTTGTCTATGACGGTCCGGGCCAGGGCGAGTGCCCGGTCAACGGCGTGTATGTGACAAAGGATAACCATATGGAGGCCGCCCAGGCCGTCTATGACTGGCTGATCCAGCACCCGAATATCGACAAGGACCGGCTGGTCATATTCGGGATCAGCTTTGGTTCATTTTTCGGTGCCCAAGCCGCCGCCCAGTTGGGCGACAAGGTCAAGGGTGCCGCGCTCTCCTTCGTCTGCCACGAGCCCGGCTGCTATACGATTTTCAATATGGCCGCACCGACCTTCAAATTGCGGTTCATGTTCATGGCCAACTATGACGATGAGGCCGAGTTCGACGAATTTGCCAGCGAGTTTTCGCTGGATCCGATTGTCGACCAAATCAAATGCCCCATCCTGGTCCAGGGCGGACAGGATGAGGAACTCAGTCCGGTCGAATGTTCGGAGGACTTTGTGAACAAGCTGTCCGTTCCCAAGAAGCTGGTCTTCTATGAAGGCGAGCGCCATGCGATCGGTGGCGGGTCTGCCGCCTATCTGGGTGAGAACTGGTACACGATGCTGGCCGACTGGTGCCTGGACAGGGTGAATGACAAACCCGCACCGAACGAATCCGTTCTCATCAACTCGCTGGGGCAGGCCGAGGCAACGCCCTACTAGAACGCATCAACAGGCGTCAGAAGGCGTCGGAGAATTCCGGCGCCACGGTCGTTGCGAACCGACGCAGGGTGTCGTGGCGCACATCGCGCGGCACGCCCACGGTCGCGGGATGCACCATGATGTGATTGAAGCCGATGTCGTGCAGGCGTTCGACCTGCGCGGCAACGGTTTTCGCGCTGCCGACGAAATTATGGGCGGAGAACTTGTCGATATTCTCCGGCTTCGAGAGCGCCAGGAGATTGCCGAAATAACGATTGAACTGTTCATAGCCCTTGATGTCGGTCCAGGGTTCGCTGTCGGCCTCGTAGTGCGCACTCTGGAGCCGAAAGAACTCGGACAGATGCTGACGGGCCAGCGCGTAGGCCTCCTCGTCGGTATCGGCCATCAGGCAATGCGCAACCACCGGACGCCGGCCGGCATCGGTGAACCCCGCGCTTTCCGCACCTTCCTTCCAACTGGCCACCATCTTTTCCAGGATGTGGAACGGGAACTGACAAATATTGAGAGGTGCGACCCCCATCGCACCCGTCAAACGCGCGCTCTCCGGGCTGCCGATGGCGCCGAATAGATGAACCCTGTCGGCTTGTGGGGTGGGCCGGATGCGAAGTGTGCGGCCGATGTTGAAATGCTCGCCCTTGTAGGTGAAGGGTTCACCCGTGAGCCCGAGACGGACAATTTCGAGGCACTCGCGCAACCGGTCGCGGGCATGCTCCATATTCACGTCAAACGCGTCATACTCCATCTTCGCCGTTCCCCGGCCGATACCGATTAACAATTCAGCCTCGGTCAGATTACTCAGCATGGAGATTTCACCCATCAGACGCAGCGGGTGATACCAAGGCGCGACCAGCACCGAACTACCAAAACTCAGGCCCGGGCAGTGGGCGGCGACATGAGACATGAACAGAAGCGGGCTGGGTGTCGGGAAATAGTCCGAGAAATGATGTTCGAGCATCCAGGCGCTATCGTAACCGAGAGACTGGCCCAGCTTGCAGTCCGTGATGACCTCCTGATACAGCGCCGCGTCATCAAGGCCGCTGGCACCGACCGGCGCCACAACGAAACCAAATTTCAGACTGTCCGACATGTCCTTTTTCGCGCCATGCGCGCTCCCTTGGAAAAACCGTAACACCCGTGACACACCAACCCCACCGGTTTTCCGTCGTGCCCTCTGTGTCCAAAATCATTGACGCAGGCGCTCCTGGCCCCGTTCAATACGAAGGCACAGGGGGAGCTATGCCATGTATATCGATCCGCAGATCAAAAGCTTTATCGACGGCCTCGCCGAGCTGGATATGCCGCACCCGGTCGAACTCGGCCTCGAGGAAACCCGGAACGGATTTAGTCAGCTCTGGCAGCAGGTCAATCCGCCGTCACGCGAACTGGCCAAGATCGAGGATATCCAGGTGCCCGGTCCCGCCGGAGACATCCGCACGAAAGTCTACACACCGGCCGGGGACGGCCCCTTCCCCGTGCTCGCATTCTTTCACGGCGGCGGTTGCTGCATGATGGCGCCCGAGGATTATGACGGGACGAATACAGCGTTGGCCGAAGACGCCAGTTGTATCGTCGTCGTGCCGGCCTATCGCCGCGCGCCCGAGAACCCCTTTCCGGCACCGTTGGAAGACTGTTTTGCCGTATTCACCTGGCTGCAGGCGAATGCCGCCGACATCGGCGGTGACCCAAACCGTATCGCGATTGCGGGAGACAGCGGTGGTGGCTATCTGGCGGCGGCCGTGGCCCAGGAGGCAAAGCGCGAAAGTGCAGCCCAGCCCCTCACCCAGATCCTGATCTATCCGATGACGGACATGGGCGGCCTGCCACCGAGCCGGGTCGAGGAGACGATGTTTCTTGATGACCGCACCCTGCAATGGGTCATCGGCATGCATGTAGGCGAACACCGGCTCGATCCGCGCGCCTCACCGATTTTGGAGCCCGACGTGTCGGGCCTGGCGCCGGCGCTCGTGATTGCGGCACAGATCGACCCGCTGCGTGACGAAGGCCGGGCCTATGCCTCGAAACTTCAGAACGCGGGCGTACCTGTGCAGTACCAGATCTACGACGGGGTGGTGCACGGCTTCTTCAGCATGGGCGGCTTTTGCGACCAGGGAAATGTCGCGGTGGCCCAGGTCGTGGACGCGCTCAAGAGCGCGTTCGCCCGCAACTAACATCCGTTCCCAAGGTCCGCTTCACACTCGATGCTATGCGCTGACGCGTCTAGAAAAGGAAATCGTCATCGTGGAGCGAAGCACGGTTGACGCCGATAAGCGTGATTTCGCTACCGGCACCCGTATCAATGATCGTGTCGGCGCCGTTCTGGCTTGAAGCATCAAGCAGTTCGGCCATGTCATCGATGGTTGTAACGCCCGACAAGTCCAACCGGTCGTCGCTTCCCGCACCTGCAGCGAAGTCCATGACCCGGTCCGATCCGTCGCCGTCGGAGAAAACAAACAGGTCATCACCGCCATCGCCATAGAGCGTATCGTTGCCCAGATCGCCGTCGAGGATGTCGTTGCCGCCGCCACCCCGTATCAGGTTGTTCCCGACATTGCCCGTGATCGTGTTGGCCTGGCCATCACCCGTCGCTTGAGTGTTACCGCCCCCCTGCATATCGATGATCTCGACACCGTTCGCCACGAAGATCGAACCCCACAGCTCGACCCTGTCGACACCGCTCGTGCCGCTGTCGTTGATCGTGTCGATCACGCCGACGATGTAGGTGTCACTGCCTTCGCCGCCATCCAGCAGGTCGTTGCCC
>JABJEK010000039.1 GCA_018702955.1 Rhodospirillaceae bacterium
GCCATCGCGGATGCTGGCTTCGGACACGAGTTCGATTTCGACAGGCATGGCCGTCACGTCGGCCAGATCGGGGTGGGTCATGACCTCGTCGAGAAGACCGATCTCACGATCCGCCAGCGCGACGTCATAGCCCGCCCGCGCCAATGTGAGTGCAATCTCGCGGCCAAGGCCGGTCGACGCACCCGTAACCAGCGCGGCACCCTTGTTCTCAATGCTCATGCCGAGACCTTCAGGTCACCCGCCGCATCGCGCGCGAGGCCTGTCTCCGTGGCCGCGTCGGTGATCGTCGGGTGCCATTCGACCCGCCCGGCCTCCGGGCCGCCGATAATCGTGAGAAGCGTTCCCGTGCCCTCGCCGACATGGCGGAAACCGCGATACACGCCCATGGGTACGCTGATCGAGTCAAACGGCTGCAAGGTGATCGACTTGTCCCCGTCTTCGGTCGCCCAATACACTTCCCACGGCCCGATCAGGGGCATGAAAACCTCTTCGGTCTCGTGGGAATGCAGGGCTGCACCGTTGCCCTTTTCGGCCTGGATCATGCCCAGGTTGAAACCCTTGGCCGGGAGCGGAATGTTGGGGCGGAGTTCCGGCTTGTCAGTGGCCTCGACCACGCCCATGCCGACAAGATTTATCTTGAAGCGTTTGTGGCCCGGAAGACGGCTGTCGACGAACGCCTCGTCAGACCCTGTCAGTGCGGAAAACCGCGCGACAAAGGCTTCCATTTCCGTGACCGAGAGATTGTTGACGTCCATCGAGGGTCTCCTGACTTAAGCGGTAGCGTCTAGGAAGCGGCGGCCTCGGCGACCTTCTTTTCGTGCACGGCCAGACCGGCGCGTGCCGCCAGCAAAATAGGCGTGTGCAATCCGGCGTCCGCGGCGCGGTCCACCATGTCGCCAATAATATGGTCGCCCTCGGTGCGGTTTCCGGCCAGCACGTCGCGCAACATTGACGACGCGAACTTAGAGCCCTGCGTCGAGAACATCTTCTCGTAGGTCGCGATGACCTTGTCGGACACCGTATGCCCCAGCGCATCGGCCGTGTCCCGGCATTCGGCGAGAGCTGCCGTCAGGAACTCGTGGCCCGACGGCGTGTCGAGAATTTCTCCCACCAAGCCGCGGGTCAGCGTATTGACCGACGACATGGCGCACAGCATCGCGAATTTGTCCCACATCACCTGCGAGACATCCGGGCTCGGGTCGATATCGAACTTGACCGCATCATTGAGCGCCGCAAAGGCTTCGACGCGCGCCGACATGCCACCCGCCATCTCGCCATAGGCGATGCGGTGGAAATCTCCGAAATGGGTGATGTCGCCGTTTTCCGGGTCTCGCTTGGCACCGATGTAACAGGTACCACCCAGAACCTTGTCGTCACCGAAGCGCGCCTGCATCAGATCGATCTGCTTTATGCCGTTGAGCAGCGGCAGGATCGTGGTCTGCGCGCCGACGGCAGGCGCGATCACCTCCATCGCTGCCGCAAGATCGTAGGCCTTGCAGGCCACCAGGATCAGATCGAATTCACCCGACAGCTCGTCTGCGGTCACGGTCTGGACCGGCACCGTGAAATCATCGAAGAAATCGCTGTGCACGACGAGGCCGCGCTCGGCGAACTGGGCCTGGCGCTTGGGCCGAACGAGGAAGGTCACATCCGCGCCGCCTTCCGTCAGACGACCACCAAAATAGGCGCCGACGCCGCCGGCACCGAACACAAGAATGCGCATACTCATGACTATAAGTTCCTAGTCGGTCAGACAGAGACCATGTTCGGGCTGGAACGAGAGATAGACGGGCTGTCCCGGGGTCAGATTCTCGTAATGATCGATCTGGATGCCGATCTCGTGCTCGCCGACCCGCACACGTCCTTCGAGGAAACTGCCCAAATAAATCGTGTCGATGACATTGCCCTGAACGACATTGCCGTGGCCGGTACCCTCGGGCTTGTCCAGATGCAGCGTGATGTCTTCCGGTCGCAGGCTGAGGAACAGCTTGTCGCCGGCCTGTGCACCCTCGCCGCCGATTGCCTGAATGCGCAAGCCGTCATGGCCGTTGGCGCCGGGTACCTCCACGTCGCAGACCTCGCCGTCGCGCGAGAGAAGCTTGCCTTCGAGCAGGCTCGTCACGCCGATGAAATTGGCGACAAAGGAATTGACCGGGTTGGCATAAATGTCCTGGGGATCGCCGATTTGCTGGATCACCGCCTTATCCATCACCACCACGCGATCACTCATCACGAGCGCCTCGGACTGATCATGGGTGACGAAGATCGAGGTGATCCCGACCTCCTTCTGCAGGCGCACGATCTCGTCGCGCATCTGCTCGCGCAGCTTGGCGTCCAAATTCGAAAGCGGCTCATCGAACAGGATGACTTCGGGCTCATAAACGATCGCGCGTGCGAGCGCGACGCGCTGGCGCTGACCACCCGATAGCTTGGTGGCGAACCGGTCGGCCTGTTGATCGAGCCCGACAAGCTCCAGCGCATTCATGGTCCGTCTCTTGATCTCAGCACCCGAGGCACGACGCACCCGCAGCCCGTAGGCCACGTTGTCGAATACCGTCATGTGCGGCCAGACCGCATAGGACTGGAAGACCATGCCGATATTGCGGTGCTCAGGAAAAAGATAGATGTCCTTCTCCGGTGCGACCACGGTCTCGGTGCCGATCCGGATTTCGCCGGCCTCCGGCCGCTCCAGCCCGGCGACGCAGCGCAAGGTCGTCGTCTTGCCGCAACCCGACGGGCCCAGCAACGTCACGAATTCACCCGGCGCTATGTCCAGGTTGAAATCCTTGACGGCGGTTTCTTCGCCGTAGCTCTTGTACAGGTGATTGATTGAGACTTTTGGGTCCATCGTATCGGCATTCATGCTCATGGTTGCACCGCCAGCGTGTGCTCGGGATCAAATTTCAGATAGACCTTTTCGCCGGCCTTCAGGCGCGTCCGCGGATGGGCGATGACCTTCCATTCGAAGTCACCCCACTGCACCCGGCAATCCACATGGCTGCCGAGGAAGATCGCGAAGGTCACCTCGCCCTCGAGGGTGGTGTCGCCGTCCTTCTCACGCACCGCATGAACATTCTCGGGACGCACGGACAGCACCGCATCCTCTCCAGCTGCAATGCCGGGGCTGAGCTGGCAGGGCATCTGCACCTGCTTGCCATCCTGCGCCAGCTCGAACAGGCCCTGGCCCGGCTCGTTGACTTCCAGAACCTTGCCCTTGAGCAAGTTCGCAACGCCGATGAAGTTACTCACATACTCGTTGACCGGGCGGGAGTAGATCTCGACGGGTCCGCCACGTTGCTCGATCTTGCCCTTGCTCATGACGATAATCTCATCGCTCATCACCAGCGCTTCGGACTGGTCATGGGTCACGTAGATCGAGGTGATACCGACTTCGTTCTGAATTCGCTTGAGCTCGACCCGCATCTGCTCGCGCAGCTTGAGATCGAGGTTCGAAAGAGGCTCATCAAACAGCAACAGCCGCGGCTTGGAGACGATGGCACGGGCCAGCGAGGCGCGTTGCTGCTGACCGCCCGACAGGTTGGTCGCCAGCTTGTCGGCCTCGGCGGTCAGACCAACCAGCTTGAGGACGTCGGCCACCCGGTCGTCGATCTCGGGCTGCTCGATCTTCCGGATCTCCAGGGGATAAGCGACATTCTCGGCCACGGTCATATGCGGCCAGATCGCGTAGCTTTGGAAAACCATGCCGATGTCGCGCTTTTCCGGCGGCAGGAACAGGCCCTCCTTGGGAGACGTAAACACGGTGTCACCCACCTTGATGCGGCCCCCGTCGATGGTGTGCAGCCCGGCGATACTCATCAGGGTCGTGGTCTTGCCACAGCCCGATGGGCCCAGAAGTGTGAGGAATGCCCCCTCCGGGATGCCGAAGGAAATGCCATCCACCGCCTTGTCGTTGCCGAAATACTTGACGAGGTTGTCGACCTGCAGATAGGCGCCGGTTGTCTCGTTGCTCATGACTAACTCCTCCGCCTAAGCCGTCAGCGCTTCGCGCCCGGCGAACCGGCGGAATGCATAGATTGCGATCAGCAGCAGTACCGTCTGCGCCATCGAGAGGGCCGCGGTCAGCGGTTCATTCTCGAAGTTCGTCAGATAGTAGACGCCGACCGAAAGGGTCTCGGTACCTGTCGTGAACAGGATGATCGAGATCGACAGCTCACGCAGGAAGATGATGAACAGCAGGATCCAACCCGCGAAAAGCCCCGGTTTCAGCAGCGGTATCGTGATCCGCCACAAGGTGGTGAACCAGGACGCACCCGCCATCCGCGACGACTGATCGAGCTCTTCGGAAATCGCCAGCATGATCGACGAGATGTTACGCTGGCCATAGGGGAAGAACCGCGTGATGTAGGCCAGCATCAGGATCCACAATGTCGCGTAGATCGGCGTCTGGATGTAGGTCACCAAAACACCCATCGCCAGCACGATGCCCGGGAAGCCGATCGGCACGACCGACAGGAAGTCGAGCATCCGCACACCGAAACCCTTGGTGCGATGGATCATGTAGGAGATGACCAGCGCCATCACCATGGCGATCGACGCGCCGCCGAAGGCCAGGATCAGTGAATTGACGATGCCGTTGGTCGCGGCCGCAATCGCGTCGGGACGCCACCAGAACAGGGTCTTCACATAGTTGATCGTGGTGATATCCGCCCAGACGATCTTGCCGGTCCAGACCGGATGCAGACTGACGATGATCAGGCAGACGATCGGCAGAACCACCGCCACCGCAATGAACATCAGGTTGTAGCCGAAGGCCACCCAGCGCCACGGGCCGAGATCCAGCACGTTCGGGCGGAAGCCCTTGCCGGTGACCGTCGTGAACGAGCGCGGCGCGATGTAGCGTTGCTGAATCCAGATCAGGAGGACCGTGATGATGCCGAGCGCCATGCTCATGGCCGCGCCCAGGAAGTGGTTGGCGTCATCGCCCACCGCCTTCGAGAAGATCTGTGTCGTCAGGGTTTCCCAGCCATAGGGCGCTGACAATTTGAACGGCACACCGAACTCACCGGCGCTGGTCACAAACACGATGATCGCGCCCGACAGGATGCCCGGCATCACCAGCGGCAATGTGATCGTCATGGTCGTGCGGATAAGGCCGGCGCCGGTCGTCCGTGCGCTGTCTTCCAGCGAGGGATCCATGCGACGCAGCGAGCCGACCACGAAGAGATAGACAAGTGGTGCGAAAAAGATTCCGGTGACCCAGATCACGCCATAGATATTGTCGATGTTGATCAGAGCCCAATCCACACCGAAGATATCGCGCACCCAGTTGTTGAGCAGCCCGGTCTGGGGCTCACCCAGATTGTGCCAAGCAATCGCGCCAATGAAGGGCGAAAGGAAGAACGGGATCAGGTTGTACGGTTCGAGATAGTCGCGGCCCGGGCAGTTGGTGCGGGCGTTGATCCAGGCCAGGGACACACCCAGGAAGGTAGCCAGTATGGTCGAGCCAGAGGAAATGATCAGCGTGTTGAGGAACGCCTTCGGAATGATCCGGTCGGTGAACATTTCGACATAGTTGCCGAAGCCCCAGGTCGTGTCCCAACCCAGCGGGTCGAGAACCTTGAAGCTAGAAACAAACAACACCGCCAGGGGGACAACCACCGCGCCTGCGACGATAATCGCCACAACGAGGGTGATGATGTTCTCCTGCGTCAGCATGGCGCGCAGGCGGTTGTTGAGCGGTGAACGCTCGCGTGTCGGCGAGAGAGCTTCCGTGGTCATGGCAAATCCATCGGATCAAATCATAATGAGGTCGCACGACGAAAATCGGCGCACGACGGAATTAGAGCTGCACTTTGCAGGAAGAGTTATCGCGGGGTCCGGATTTGGCCCGGACCCCGCAACACCGTCAGACCAAAGGGTCTAGCGGAAGTTTTCCTGCCACAGGCCGCGGACTTTCTTGAAGTCGCCCTGCGCTGCAACCCAGTCCTTCATGCCAACCAGCTTGACCTTGCTCAGGTCCAGCAGATACGGCGCCATCGATGCTGGCGGCGTGTAGCCGTCACGCAGCGAGTAGATCGCCTCGCCCTCGACGAAGATGTCGGAGCCTTCCTTGGACAGCAGGAACTCGGCCAGCAGCTTGCCGGCGTTCGGGTTCGGTGCGCCCTTGAGGACGGCCATCTGGTTGCCCAGAAGAACCTGGCCCTCGGAGTAGGAACCGATCTTGAGCTTGCCAGCAAGAGCCGGCGACTTCAGCACGTTCTGATACACGCGGCCCGAAAGGTTCCACATGTCGAACGGACGCTGGCACGAGATGATCATCTGCATCTTCGGCTCGGTGCGGAATTCAACGATCGGGTCGGTCTTCTTAAGTTCCGGCCAGAATTCGTTGAAGTTCACGGCACCCGCCTCACCCAGCGCCACCACGGTGTTCGTGTAGGTGAACGACTTTGTGATGTCGGACGAGATGGTCTTGCCATCCAGGCCAGCTTTGACCGCATCCTTGTAGGACGTGACGTTGAAGTTCTCCATGCCCGGGCATGTCGCATTCCAGACCGGCTGGAAGGTGTAGGCCAGCGGGGTCACGACATGCGGGTAGCTGGAATACTGACCCGCGGTTGCCATGGTCTTGGAGAAATCGCTCCAGTAGCCGGAATCGAGCTCGGCGAACGCGCCGCGCTTGGCCGCCTGATCGAAGAAACCAGGTGCCGAGACCAGGATCATGTCGACGGTGAACTTGCCCGCCAGAATTTCCTGACGGACCTGGGCCACCGTGGCGCCCGTGCCCTTACGCAGGCTGGCGAACTTGAAATCGTCGCCGAGGCCGTAGCGCTTCTTGAACGCCGCACCCATGCGCTGGGACGTACGATCGCTGAACAGCGGATTGATGATGGTGACAGCACCCTCAGCCTTTGCACCGGCGATGAGCGCCTTTTCCTGTGCATTCAGGTCCTGAGCCTGTGCGACCGAACCGGCCGCGAGAAGAGCGATCGCCGAAACGGCACCCGCCCACATTGTTTTGCGTTGGAATTGCATCGAATTCCTCTCCCTTGTTCACGTGAGTTTCTGAAACAGATATTTTTTTCTTTTTGTGTAACGGATTTGTGAGGCTGTGGAAAGCGGATGTTGTCCGGACTTATCCCGAAATCATTTGTCACAACCCGACCCGATCACGGCGCCCGACATCTGATCGTTCCAGAAACGATGATCCGGCGTCAGCGTTGAGAACTGCCAGCCGGTCAGCCCGCCGAACGTCGGACCGTATCGATGCCGCAACGGACAGACGACTTCGGACACGACCCGTTGCGGCGGCAGATGCCCGCTGGACGCATCGTCGCGATAGACGGGAAGCCCGACGAGCGTCTTTTCGGACGGCCAGGGCGAATTCACGATTCCGGCGTAGGACGTCGCGAACGGTTGTGGAGACTGGCCCACAATCTGCCGCGCCACCGGGGCCTCGTAGTCCGGGTTGTTGTAGTACTGGACCATGATCCAATCGATTGCGTCACCAACGGCGTGCAACACATCGATATAGGGGCCGCCTTGCCAGGCGGGATCCAGATAGGGCGCCTGCGGTGCATGGCTGATGAGCGCTTCCGCGGGTAGCCGTTTACGCAAGGCGGCGGTCAGATCGATGAGAAAACGCCGTCCGTCGAGCACGCCGGGCGACTGTCGTCTGTGAAGCGCCGCACTCACTTCGAAATCAATGTCGACACCGTCGAAACCGTGTACGGACACGAAGGCCGCGATCGCATCAGCGAGCGATTCCTCCCGACCGACGAGCCCTGTGTAGCTGTGGAGCTGCATGTCCCCGCCGCCGAACGAAATCAGCACGCGCTTACCTTCCGCCTGCAAGCGCCCGATCACCGCCAGTGCTGGCGCAAGCTTGCCGGGTACGACCAGCGATACAGGCCCCTCGGCCGACGCACCCGGCGCGACGGTGACGAACGACAGGATCACATGGGTGTATGGCGTCCCGATCAGGGTTTCCGGCTGGCTCGCATTGGAGTTGTAGTAGATGACGTAGCGCGGTGTGCGCTCCTGAGCCGAAGCCGCCGCCGACACCAACGTCAACACGAGGGCGGCCACCAGGAGACCGGCGAGCAGAAATGAAGCGCCCTGGACGGTGGTCCTCATGATGCAAACGCGCGGACCCGCGGGCCGGGTAACCGGTTCATCCACCGCGCAATCGATCCAAAATATCAGCCTGTCGGGCATGGGCATCCGGATCGGTCATGTTGAGCAGCACCTGGTCCTGTTCGAGGGTCGCCGTGTCGGGCCCGGCGAACAGCCGGTTCACCGATTCCTTGACCATCTGCTGGGCCACCCGCGGCTTGGCTGTGATTTCCGCCGCCATCGCCAATGCCGCAACCAACGTGTCGTCGGTGACGTCCTCGCACAGGCCCCAGTTGAGCGCGGTCGCGGCGTCCACTCTACGGCAAAGCCCCGCGATCAACTTCGCGCGCGCCGGCCCGACAAGACGGCCCAGCCGCGGCAGGGTGCCCCAGGAATAGGTGATGCCAAGTTCGACTTCGGGCGCGCGCAGCCATGCATCCGTCTGGAGGATGCGGAAGTCACATGACAGCGCGAGTGAAATGCCGCCGCCGATCGCAAACCGGTCCACCGCCGCGATCGTCAGCTGGGGCAGCGCCTCCCAGGCCCGGCACATCTCCAGACCCAGGCGGATGTGGCGCCGCGCTTCGGCCAGCGGAAGATCCTGCGCAAAAGAGTCAGGCTCGCCGATATCGTTGCCCGCGCAGAACGCGCCGCCGGCACCGGTCAGGATGATCGCGCCGATGTCGGTCCGCTCGGCAAGCGCCCGTGCCGTCACGGCAAGCTCCCGCTTCAGCTCGGACGACAGTGCGTTGCGCTTGTGCGGCCTGTTAAGGCGGACGATGACGGTATCGGTCGCCAGTTCCGCAGCAACATCTTCGATCACGACAACATCGGCCACGGTGGATTCTGACATTCTTCTTCTCCTTCGGCGCGGCAATCATCAACGCACATCAAGCCAACACTCTATAGCGGAACCACCAACTTGTTGGCGGATACCGCCGCCGCCGTTAATGTTTCGCATCACCTGATAATCGACGTGGAGCGCCTGGATGAAAAACCATCAAACAAAACCTGCCTTGCTTGCGGTACCCATTTTATTCGCCGGTTCGCTGTACACAGCATCGCCCGTTAATGCCGCCGATTTCGCAATCGCTTTTGAATGGGGTGCCACGCCCGCTTGCTCGAGTGGCTATCCCGACAAGATTGACAATCCCCGCTTCACACTGACCGACGTGCCGGAAGGTACCGTCCAGTTGCGTTTCCGCCTGGACGACCGCGATGCTCCGAATTTCAGCCATGGCGGCGGCAGGGTCGATTATTCAGGAACGGCGACAATCGAACCCGGCGCGTTCCAGTATCTCGGACCGTGCCCACCGTTCCCCCATACCTATATCTGGAACGTGCAAGCACGTGATGCCGAAGGCGATGTGATCGGTAGGACAAAAGTCTCGCGCAAATTCCCGGAGTAGTCGGAACCACCACATCTTGTGAATACACACAAGGGGCGATCCGGCGCGTCAGTCGTAGAAAACGAACGCGCGCGTCTCGATGGTCTGGCGCGGCGCGGCACCGGACGGCGTGTTCGGGTCCTCGAACGCCGAGTGCAGCGAAAACTGCGCCGTGCCGTCGGTGAGCGTGTCGTAATTCTTGAACAGCAAGACCTCGTTTTGCGCCATTCGAGGGAAATAATACCACCGATGATTGGCATCGTAGGCGGCGTGACGCGTCGCACTCGGCCGCGCATATTCGAAGGACGGCTCCGGGCGGATCGGTGCCTCACGTTGGGTCGAGATCAGGAAATCGTCATCGATGGTGCGCGCATCGCACACGGTTAGTGGCCATTGCTCGATCGGACCGGACATGGAGCGCCAGACGTTCACGATCGCGAATCGGCCCCGCAGGCGTTCGTCGGCCCCATCGCCGAACTTGTCGCGCATGCGTTGCCGGGCGGAGGAATCGTCGTAATCGCTATGGGGGGCGGGAACGGGATCGCGCGATCCGTATTTCTCCCGGTGGGATGCCAAGGTCGAACGCCGCGTGTGGTCGAACACCACAGCCTCGCTGGCCCCGGCGACAGCGGCCACCAGCTTTTCGATTTCCGGCGTATAGACGGATGCCAACTGCGCATCATCATTGAAGTCGGTTACTTGGGTCACCTGCTCGGCGAAGGCGAACCCCTCGACATCCAGAGACAAACCCTCAGCCATAGGCCGGGCATTTCGAATTGCGACCGTGCGCGGCTGGCGCGCGCCGCTCACGCTGACAATGTCCGTGGCAGCCGTAGTTTGCCGGAAGACGGGCGTCTCGCTTGTATCCACGAGATAGTTGAGCGACGCCGTGATCCCGTCTGCCATCGATGCGTCCCCTGTTCCATCCGTCATGGCGCACAACCTCCCCGTTTATCACCCACCGGTGCCCCAACGCGCAGCAAACAGTCTATGGCGCAGAATGCGAGTGAGTCTATAAACGCCCGACAACCGCATGCCCACGAACATCGCGGCCCTGCACCAGAATCGCGTACAATCCATTCGACGAATTACCATCAACGCTTACTGTCCACGGTGGCGAATTTCCATCTCGAAGAGCCCCGGTACACCAATGTCTGAATTTCGCGTCTCTCATCGCCTGACTGCCCATGATCGACAAGCTCGCTAAGGCCGCGCGCGACCCCGGGCTCGCATGGGCGTGGGCCTACAGCCGTTGGATGCCGCAGCGGGCCGTGAACCGCAGTGCTGCGCTCGCGCGGCGGGCGGGCTTACGACAACCTCTTTTCATACTGTCCTTCGACTGCGACACCGATGCCGACAGCGCCGTGGTCGGTGCGATGCATGCCAGGCTGCGATCGGGCGGCCTGTCACCCCTATATGCCGTCGCCGGCGAAGTGCTTGCTGCGGCGGCGGACGACTACCGTGCCATTGCGGATGATGGGGCCGTTTTCCTCAATCACGGGTATCGCCGCCATGCCGCCCTCGATCCCGATTCGGGTGCCGTGACCTCCACATACTTCTATGGCGCGGTGTCTGCGGCAGAGTGGCAGGACGACATTCGCCAGGGCGACGCCGCCATTGGCGACATTCTCGGTCAACGACCCGATGGATATCGCACGCCGCATTTCGCGAGTTTCGAATCCCTGCGCGATTTGATGACCCTGTGGCGTTTCCTGTCCGAACTCGGCTATCGCTACTCAAGTTCCACCCGGCCCCTGTTCGGATTGCGGTACGGACCGTTCTTCACACGCGCGGGGATCGTCGAGTTTCCCGTGAGTGGTTGCCTGTCCCAGCCAGGGCAGATATTGGACAGCTGGGGACTGATACGCAGTGGTGACGGGACGTCGCGGCGCCTCCTCAACGAGTTACAGGGCTATCTGGCGATGATGGAGACCGGCCAGCCGGGCCTCCTCAACCTTTACCTGGACCCGGCCGATGTCGCTGCCGACGAAGACGTACTCACCATGCTGACGCGCTTTGCACCCTTTACGGCAGGTGACTTCGCATCTGTCCTCGGGCGCGCGGCCCATGGCTGACACCAACATGCGCATCCTGTGTCTCGGCTATTGTTTTCCGCCGGTCGCGAGCCCCGAGGCGTTCGTCACCTCCAAGACAATGGCCGCCATTCCCGGTGCCGAGGTCGATGTCGTGACAGCCTCGGCAAATCTTTATGCCCAGTCTCCCGATCACAGTCTCGACGCCTATGTCGAATCCCGTTTCGGCCGGATCGAGCGGATCGACGGCGGGCTTTTTCGGATGCTGGGGAAAATATCTCGGCTGCCAATACGGCCCGACAGATATCTCTTGCTTGCGCGCGCCACTGCGGCCCGCGCGGAGGCCATGCAACCGGACGGGTATGATTGTCTGGTCACACGCTCACAATACCATTCGGTCCACGCCGCGGGACGCCGCCTGAAACAACGCCACCCCGATCTGCCCTGGGTCGCATGCTTTTCCGACCCCTGGTCGGGTGGCACCTATGAACGCCAGGTTCCACTTATGTTGTCGTGGAGCCGCAATCTGGAGCGCAAGGTCTTGCGCGAAGCCGACGCGCTGGTGTTCCCCACGACCGATATGCGGGACTATTTCGCGGCGCTGAACACAGAGGATCCCATCACGCACAAGAGCCATGTCGTGCCGCATGGCTACGACCCCGCGCTCTATGACCACCCGTTGGACATCCAGGAGTCCCAGAATATCCGGCTTGGAATGTTCGGCACGTTCTACGGCCCTAGGACGCCGCGGCGACTTCTTGAAGCAATCGAACGAGCCGCAGGCGATGCATCGTTGCCTGATTTCACGGTCGAAATTTTCGGCCTTGGCGGCGCGGCCTTCAATCGTGAGCTGGCCAACTACCCCGCCGCGGGGAAACATGTCACGCATGGCGGCGTCCTGCCGCACACGGACGCACTGGTCCGCATGAAATCATTCGACCTGCTGGTGATTAGTGACGCGCCCATGTCGACGCGCTCCATGTTTTTGACGTCAAAGATTGTGGATTATCTAGGATCCGGGCGACCGCTGTTCGCGATCACGCCGGAAGGCCCCACGAATGATCTGATTGAACGCATCGGAGGCTGGTCCGTGAGCCCTGATGATTCCGCCGACGTGGCAAACGTTCTGAGTGACGCCATCCGTGGCGTCAACGCAGCGATACCGCACCGGTCTGATGCGGCACGCGACGAATACAGCATCGAACGGATCGGCCGTCGGTTCCGCGACATACTGGACAAGGTGATCGCGTCAAAGGTCGACACCACGTGATGCCTTCAAACCGCCAAGAGACATGGGCCCGCGGGTTCTTTCTGTTTGCCCTGCTGGCCAGCCTGGTAGGATTTCTCGGCTATTACGACGCGCAGGGTTTCGTCACGACGCCCCCGGTAATCGTGCTCGCCCTCCAACTCGTCGCCGCGAGCGCTGGAGTTATGCTCCTGCGTCACCGGCTTCTGGCGAATATCCGGGGTGTCTTGCCCCTGATTTTGGTTGCCGTATGGGCGGCGATCACCTTGGTCTGGGCCGATGATCCTTCCACGGCCCTGCGGCGCTGGCTGCTCGTGTTCGCCCCCGCGATTCTAATTTGCCTGCTGGCGGCGAGTGACCCACGACCGCGACAGACATTCGTGTGGTTCACCGGGCTCGTCGCCGTGATCACGATCGCATCGGGTGCATTCTTCGCTGTCATCATGGCGTTTTGGGAGACGACCATCGCGGAGAACGCGCTGCGCTACTTTCTGATCGACGTGAACGGTTGGGTGTTTGGCATCGCCGAAGGAGGACGGCAGTACGAATTGGGCCTGTATATACCGCGCTTTTCCGGCCTGACCTCAAACCCCAACAGTCTGGGCCTGTTCGCCGCGATCGGTTTCATCGCGCTGGCTGCGATCGCACGCCCGAAACGTGATGCGCGCGGTGTCGGCCTCATTCTGGTTATTGGGATTGTCATCTTCCTGCTGCTGATGTCGGGCTCGCGGGCGGCGTTTGCCATGACCGCGGCCGGCATCTTTTTCGTCGTCCTGCTCCGCACGAACCGGCGCCGAACGGCGCGATTCGCCGTTCTGCTGGTATGCGCCATGACCCTGTCGCTGTACCTCGTGACATGGCTAACCGGTGCCACACAGGACCTCAGTCACGTAGAAGTCTTCGAGCTGCGCGATCGAGCCCAGGGGTGGCAGATTGCGATACGCGCGATAGGCGATGTCTGGATGGCCGGATTGGGCTTCGGCCTGACGCAAGAAGCGATCTATGCGCCGCTCGGCCTGCAAACGGCCGCCCACTCTCTCTCATTGTCGATGCTCGTTGAAACCGGCGTTGTGGGATTTGTTCTGGTTCTGGCCACCTGGTTCAGCCCGGTCTTCCGGGCCACGCAACAGGGCCGAACCGTCACAGCCACCGATATCGCCATTGTCGCCCTGCTGATGGGCCTGTTTGTTCACCAGACAGTGGACAGCTCGGTTTTCCGCTATCACTGGGCCCACTTCGTCTTTGTCTATCTTCTCGGGGCCAGCGCCGGGTTGTCGGGATCGCGGACAAACGCGTAAGTATCTCCCCGAGAGGGTTGATCGTGGGTTCGAACTTTAATCTTGTCTCGCGAACGGACGCGGGTATCGAGAGCTGGAACCAGTCTGCGGACATGTTTCCGGACGCTTGGATATGGCATCGCTGGGAAGCAATCGACGCCTATGCGACGTGGCCGAACACAAATGATGTCAGCTTCGCGCTGCTCGACCCGACGACGAACCAGCCTGTCGCCCTGGTCCCCATGCGCCGCGTGGCGGGGCGCTGGCCTGCCCGGCGCCTGACCAGCCGGCTGGAGTCCACCGGCGGCCCGGCTTACGCGCCCACCCTGTCGCCGCGCCAGCGTGGCAGCGCCGAGCGCGATGTGCGCGCCGCATTGTTAAATCTCGCCCACCAAGAAGGCGCACACCGGATCGAACTGGCGATGGCACCGCTTGCGCCCGCCCGAAACGGTGACGCGGCCAGCAACGTCAATCCTTTGGCGATGCTTGGTTGCACCGACGCGTCGACCCAGAGCTGGATCCTCGACCTTGCGGGCCATGGTGAGGACGCGCTCTGGCGCAATCTCGAACACCGCGTCCGCAAAACCGTCAACAAGGCGGAGCGCGGCGGGATCACCGTGCGAACCGCCGGACCGAAGGACCTTGCAGACTATCTTCGCCTGCATAAAAGCGCGTCCGTCCGTAACGGGTTGCCGGTCAAACCCACGGCCTACTTCGAAGCGATTTTCGAGAATTTTCTGACCCATGAACTGGCCACGGGTTTCTGCGCGGTCGCACCGGACGGGCGCACGATCGCGATCCACATCTTTGCCGTTTACAAAGACGCCGCCCTCTACTGGGTCGTGGCCAGCGATGACGAAGCACTGACGAGCGGCGCCAATGATTTGGTTCAGTGGCACGCGATCAAGGCGTTCGCGGCACAAGGCCTCGCGCGTTACGAGTGCGGCGAAGCGTTTCCCGGTGCGCCCGCCGGCAAGCGCCGCCGGATCAGCGATTTCAAGAAGGGTTTCGGCGGCGGCCTGGCCCCCTATTATCGCGGCGCATTGATACCCAGGCCAATGACAGCCGCTATTCTGGAACTGCTCAGATCCATGCGTCGGAACGGCGACCGGGGTGACCCGTGAGCCAGATCACGGCGCATTTCGACCGTGAGGCGGCAGACTATCCGACCGACATCGGCACAGACTACATCCAGGCCCGAAAATGGGCGCTGATCGATGCCCATGCACCCGTTACGGGGCGGGTGGCCGATATCGGTGCCGCCAACGGCCGACACACGCTCGCGATCGCCGAACGGCCGCTCGACATCGTCGCCATCGACCCGAGCCAACAAATGCTCGCCCGGCTTACCCGGCTGGCCGACGCGCGCAATCAGGTTGGCACCATCCTGCCTTGTGCCGCAGCACTGCCTACGCTTCCGATGACCGGGGCCACATTCGACCTGATCTACTGTTTCTCGACATTGCTGCTGTTGTCCCCGAAAGACCAGGAGGCCGCGCTCGCGGAGATGGCCGGACTGCTCCGACCCGGAGGCTCAGTGATCGTCGATATCGCGGGCTCCCGATCGCTCGCAATCAGATACTGGCGCCGCCACTATCGTCGCCGCGACCTAGGCGGTGTGTTCGGTCATTCTGCACCTCGAACACGTGGGATGCTCGAACAGAACGGGCTCGAAATCATCTCGATGGAAGCACATGGCGTGCTCTCGCAATTCCTGTTGGCGCCAGGATTGCAGAGGTTTCCCGGATTGATCAGGCGTGTCCGGGGCAGCGAAACGAAGCCGGGCTGGGATGCGACGATCTCACGCCGCCTGCCCGCTCTGGCGGAGCGCTGGTACATCGTGGCGCGGCGACCCGACGGGACGGCCTGACATGATGATCGGTCGGCATCGGATCGACGGCGATCTCGTGCTGCGATTCACCGCCGAAGTTATGACCAAGGGCGCCGCGCTTGCCATGGCGTTCCTCCTCGCGCGATGGCTCGCTGCAGACGGGTTTGGCGGCTATTCACAGACCCAGGCTCTGGTTGCCGTGCTCGTCCCGATCGTGCTGCTCGGCCTGGGCTTTGCTGTCATTCGTCAAATTGCGGGTGCCAGTACGACAGCGGGTATCGCAGCACCGATTGCCACGGCATTCGTAATCACATCGGTGATCTCACTAGTCCTCGCGACGATCATGTGGACGACAGCAAACTCGATCGCCGGCCATTTCTCCGACCACCCGGCGGCCACCTCGCTGGTCCGCGCGGCCGCCATTCTGCTTCCGATTGCGGCATGGCAATCCTTGATGTTCGAAGCCTTGCGCGCGCGGCACAGGGTCAAATCCGCAACCGCGCTTCAAATTGGCGAATCCGCATTCTCCCTGGCATCTGTCGTCATTCTGACATTCTTCGAACAGCTGACGCCGGTCACAGCCATCGCTGTCATCGCTGTGATCAAGTTCGTCTTCTTTCTGTGCGCGGGCACCGATCTGGCACTGTCGCAGCGCATCCGCCCGGCTCAACTTGCAATTTTACCCCTGCCCGGCATTCGCTCGGCCCTCGCCCTGGGCATTCCATTCATGATCGCCGGCCTGGGCGAGGCTCTCATGGGTCTCGTCGATCGCGTTCTGGTCGGCAGTCTGGCCGGCGCCGATACCGTCGGGCGCTATGTCGCCGCACAAACACTGATCGCAATTCTCGCGTCGTGGGGGGCACCTTACTGGTGGCTGCTCTATCCGCGCATGGCCCGTGCAATGGCCAATGATTCGCCGACGGAAGCGCTGGCCGCCACGCATCGACTCTTCGGTAACTTCATTGCCTGGGGCACACCGCTGGCCGTCCTGCTCGCCATCCTCGGCGCGCAAATTCTCACTCTCGCGGTGGGCGAAACATTCCAAATCTCACCGACAACAATGAGCGTGCTCGTCCTGGCCGTGTTCGTAAATCAGGCCGCAACACCGTGGGAGTATTACCTGTACATCACCGGTAAGGCGGTTTTCCTGATGTGGACATCACTGGCATGGGGCATCGTGGCGGTTGCGGGTATCCTGGTCCTGTTGCCGGAAATCGGCCTGCTCGGCACCGCGATCTCCGTCGCGACGGCGCGAACCGGGTTCGCCCTGTGCGTCGTGTTCAAGGCCGGCCAACAGGGACTGGGACCGCAACTGCTCCCGCCGCGTGTGACGCAACGCTCAGCCGTTGCTCTCGCGGCAGGGATGGGCGTGATTGCGTTGATGTATCTGGTGTCGGCCCCGGTGACATTGTTGCCCTGGCATGTCGCGTCCGCGTTCCTTGCCGCCTATCTGCTTGCAAGCGGGGTTACGGCATTGCTTCAGGCGCGCTGGCGGACTGCCTGATCATTCTCGATTTTTTTCAGCAACGCTGCAGCTGCTGCCTCACCGGCATTCCCGTCACCCTGAAGCGCACGCCATTCCGCGACTGAGGCTGGATCGACGGGTGTCGCCATGAAGTCATTCACCGCGTCGACGAGACCCGACGCATCTGCACTGACGATGCGCGTCAAGCCAAGGTCCACAGCGTCGGGACGCTCGGTTTTTTCCCGCACAATCGCGACCCGGGTTCCCAGCGATGCGGCCTCTTCCTGGACCCCGCCGGAATCCGACACGACAAATTTCGCGGCCCGCTGCGCATGTAGAAATTTCGGATAGTCCAATGGCTCACTCAACATCACCCGGTCCTTCCGGTCACCGAAGAACTGGAATGCGGTGCTGCGGACCTTGGGATTGGGATGGACCGGCCAGAGAATCCGAAGATCTGGATAATTGTCCAGAATCGTGACGAGTTGGCGACAGGTGGCTTCCAGTCGCGGGCCAATATTCTCACGACGGTGCATGGTCACCAGAACAAAATCGCCATCCGGGAGCCACGCCGCATCGTCGCCGTCCAGTTGTGCCAGCATGGCCTGCTGGCCATCGAGCCCCGTGTTTCCAACGACCTGAATGCTTTCCGCGCCGATGCCTTCAGCCAGAAGATTTTCACGTGCACACGGAAACGGCGCCAGATGAAGACCCGCCAGGCGCGCTATTTCCTGTCGGAAACCTTCTTCCGGCCAGGGCTCGTGAATATCGTGGGTCCGCAGGCCGGCCTCGAGATGAATGACGGTGCTCTCACCGAGATAGCCAAAGAGCGCGCCGGCGAATGCCGTCGCCGTATCGCCTTGCACCAATACCCAGTCCGGGCGCTCGCTCGCATAGCGTTCCGTCAGGCTAACGATGATGCGTTCGACCACCTCCATCGGGGTCTGGTCGCGCTGCATGAGATTCAGATTCTCATCCACGTCGAGGTCGAGCGAATTCAATGTCTGCGTCATGATCTCGGCATGCTGGCCGGTACACACAACGCCAACATCCTCGGCCGATCGCGCGTCGCGAATACTCGCGACCATCGGTGCGAGTTTGATCGCCTCAGGCCTTGTTCCGAATATCACCAGCCCCGACATGCAACGCCCTTTATCATTCAAGCTTCAACCTGCATCCGCTGCGAGCGCACGCAATATATCCGCAGTTTGCGCAGCAACCCTATCCGGATTCCATGCGCGCCATGCCGCGTCCTGCGTTTCCCGCGCGATCGCAATCCGCTTCCGGGAATTGCTCTCCATGTCCCGCAGCGCCGACGCGAACGCACCTGCGTTTGCATCCACGAATACGACCGGCAAATCTAAGTATTCCGGCGACTCCGCAGCGGGCAAGCGATTAACGATGACCGGAAGCCCCGAAAGCGCCGCCTCCATGACGGTCTTGGGCATTTCCCGAAAAGCACTGTTCACAACCAACACATCGTAGCGCGGCAAACTTGCGCACAACTCATGGTTTTCCATGGCCCGGATGAAGGTGGTTCGGCGCCCCAAATCATTGTCTTCGGCGGTGCGCCGCGCGGCGTCGTGAAGCGGACCGTCGCCAATGAGCGTCATCTCCACATTCGGTGTGACCTTGAGTCCCGCAATGATCGGGCGCGGGTCACGGCCCGGCATCTGGCGACCCAACCAAAGCGCACGCATCGGCGCACCGGACCGCTCACTAACGGTCGGGCGCACGGTGACACCCACAACATTCGGCACCACGACCGTGCGCTCTGCAATGTCGGGCGGGAGATAGTCACGGATGGGCGCATAGACCGCCATGACCGACCCTGCGTCACGCAGCGCCTGATGAACCGATGGCATCAGCAGGCGCCGCCAAAGCTTGTCCCGCGCACCAAGATACTTTGACTGAATCTGCGGATCGAAGGTCGTGTGAACACTCACGGCGTAGGGTATTTGCGCCGTGCGGCCAATAACGGCGGCCGCGACCGCTGCCAGGCCATCGCCATAGGCACGCAAAACGTCGGGCGCGTCCGACCCCACGTAGCCGGCCAGACGCGACAGCAAAGACGTCAACCGGCGCGGGCGGAGCCCAAACGACAACGCCATCAACCCCCGACGATCGATTCCGGCGTTAATGTAACGCGGCTCCGCCGGGGCACACAGGCGTGCAATCGTCGCGTCCGCCGGCTGATCGTCGATCAGGCCCAGGACCGTGACCGTGTCAAAGGCGCCGGCGGGATTGAAATAACCGTCCAGGATTTCGCCCTTGGTCTCCCATTCGGAAATTCGGTCTTCCAGGACGACCATCAGATGCATGGAAAAGTCTTCTTTTTGCTGACCGCCAACACCATCAGGGCGGCGTATTACTGTTCTCTGCAAGGCGCACGGAAGTGGTCCGTTGCGCCCACGGCCATGACCGCAAGAACGATTAACATCATCGCCAACCAATGGGTGGCATCAATTGCCGGAATCTGGACAAGAGTGGCCGCCACGCTATTCCTCCGGAACGGAGTATCCTGTCGGAAATACAGCCCCCAGCCGCGCTTCAGCCAAGATCAACGAGGAGGGGAATGGTGGGCACGGCTGGGATTGAACCAGCGACCCCTGCGATGTCAACACAGTGCTCTCCCGCTGAGCTACGCGCCCCACCTGATACGGGTTTCAGCGTCGTTGACGGCTTTCCGTCTCCGGCTTTCCGTCCACGACAGGGGCGGGTGATACACCGCACCCCCGCCAATGGCAAGAGGCGCACCCGCCAAATTCACAAGCGTTACCGCTTGTACTCGATCTCGTAGCCAACGACGTCCGTGTCGCCGGTGTTGACCGCGTTGTGCTCGACCGGTGCCGAATAGGATCCTGCCTTACCCGGTTCGTAGCTGAATACCTTCGTGGTCCCATCGGCGAAGTGAGATGTGAGTTCGCCGGCGGTGAGATAGATCACCACATAATCGAGTTCATGGGTGTGCCAACCGGTCTGTTCACCGGGCTTGATGGTGTATTTGATGACGCGCGTGCGATCATCCTCATGGACGATCTCACTGAGCTCCGCAGTGCGGTCCTCGGCATCGGGTGTGTAGCTGACTTCGGCGGTGTTGGACACGAGCGCCCCCAGGTTTTTGTCATAACATCCGGGGCACTATAGCAAAAAACTGACTGTCGTCAGGCGACCTGCTCTTCAAGGATCGCGTCCACATGATCGACCAGATCGCGCAGGTGGAACGGCTTGGACAAGACCTTCGTGTCGCCCATTTCCTCACGCGCATTCATCGCCACAGCCGCGAAGCCCGTGATGAACAATACTTTCAGGTCCGCATTCACCTTGCTGGCCTGGCGCGACACTTCGATCCCGTCTATTCCCGGCATCACGATATCCGCGATCAGCAGCTCATAGGCGCGCTCCGACACGGCGTCCAGGGCCGCAAGGCCATCGGGCACAGCCGTGACATCATGGCCGCTGCGCTCCAGCGCGCGGGCCAGAAACTCACGCATCGATTGATCATCTTCGGCGAGCAGAATTCGCGCCATCAAACCCGTGTCCCTTAAGCTCGTCAGTCAACACCCGCAACGTCAATGCAGGGGTGCCAGAGGCTACCCCCAACCAGTTTCAAAAAGGTGAAGAAAATCGATCCTGGCGACCGTCTCACCTTCTGGTGCTCACGTCGAAACACGCATACGTGTCAAGGGTGACAGTCAGCCTGCTTTTCGCTACATCAGACATGTTATGGACCGCGAAACCGTCAACGATTCCGACGCCGCGATTGAGATTCTCGCGCCCGCCGAGCAGCGTGTGCCGCTGGTCTTCTCGTCGCCTCATAGCGGACGGGCCTATCCCGACGCGTTTCTCGCGGCATCCAAGCTTGATGCGCATGCCATCCGGCGCTCTGAAGATTCATTTGTCGACGAATTGTTCGCCCAGGTGCCGCATCACGGCGCGCCGCTATTGAAGGCCTTGTTTCCCCGCGCCTTCGTGGACCCCAATCGCGAACCCTACGAACTCGATCCGGCGATGTTCGTCGAGGCCCTCCCGGCGTTTGTCAACAAACGCTCACCGCGGGTCGCGGCCGGGCTCGGCACGATCGCGCGGGTGGTCGCCAACGGCGCGGAGATATATGCGTGCAAGCTCTCCTTTGCCGAGGCGCGCGAGCGCATCGAGCGCTGCTATCAGCCCTACCATGAAGCGCTGGAAGACCTGATCACGCAGACCCGCACGGCATTCGGCACCTGCATTCTCATCGACTGCCATTCGATGCCGTCCATCGGCGGCCCGATGGAGAATGATGCCGGGCGCCGCCGTCAGGTGGATTTCATCCTCGGCGACGCGCATGGCCGGGCCTGCAACCGGTCGCTGACGGGTCTGGTCGAGGAAACCTTGCGTGAGATGGGTTACACCGTCGTCCGCAATGCACCCTATTCCGGCGGCTTCATCACCCGCAATTATGGCCGCCCCGAAACCGGGGTGCATGCTCTCCAGATCGAAATCAACCGCGCGCTCTACATGGATGAGGCAACTATCGAACGCACCGACGACCTCGCGAAAGTCGCCGAGAATATGAGCCTGCTGGCCGCCCGGCTGGCCGCGCTTGAACCCGCGGCTCTCGCCGCCTGAGACGAATCTTGTCACCGGCCCCCGATCAAGCAGACTTATTCACGCTGCGCGATGCGTGTGCGGATGATGCGCCGGCCATCCAGACTATCTATGCGAGCCATGTTCTGACCGGGCTTGCTTCATTCGAGGAAGTGCCGCCCGACGCCGCCGAGATAGCGCGGCGCATGGCGGTCATTCAGGCACAGGGCCTGCCGTACATTGTTGCCGAAAGTGACGGCCGGATTGGCGGTTACGCCTATGCCAGCCCATTTCGCGAACGGTCCGCGTATCGCTTCACCGTCGAGGATTCGGTCTATATCTCGAATGATGCGCTGCGCCGCGGGCTGGGCCGAACCTTGCTTGCCGAAGTCATCGCGCGCTGCACCGCGGCGGGTTTCCGGCAGATGATCGCGGTGATCGGGGACAGTGAAAACCAGGGTTCGATCGGCCTTCACACCCATCTGGGCTTCGAGACGGTCGGGACCATGCCGGCCGTGGGCTTCAAGTTTGGCCGTTGGGTCGACAGTGTGCGCATGCAGCGTGCGCTTGGCCCCGGCGCGACCGCGCCACCCGAGGGATCCGGCGGCGAACAAGGCTAGGCGCGGCGGCGTATACTCGGGCAATCGATGCAGATAGTCGGAGCAAGACCCATGAAAATGGATGGTGTTATCGATCAAGCCTACGAGAGCTACACGGACGAAGACCACGCCGTCTGGCGGGAATTGTACAATCGCCAGACTGCGCTACTCCCGGGTCGGGTCTGCAAGGAATTCCTGGGCGGCCTCAAGGCTCTCGCAATCGCCGAGGACGGCATCCCAGAATTCACCCGTCTTTCCGACGCCCTGGAACTGCTAACCGGATGGCGGATCGTCGCAGTTCCGGGCTTGATCCCCGAGGAGATATTCTTCGCGCATCTGGCGGCGCGCCGGTTCCCGGTGACCAACTGGATCCGCAAGCGCGAAAGCATGGATTATCTGCAGGAACCGGACGTCTTCCACGATTTGTTCGGCCATGTGCCCCTGCTCACCAATCCCTTCTTCGCCGACTATATGGCCGCTTATGGTCGCGGCGGCATCAAGGCAATGGGGCTGGGCGCGCTGGACATGCTGGCGCGCTTGTACTGGTACACCGTGGAATTCGGATTGATCGAAACACCGGACGGATTGCGCATATTCGGCGCCGGCATCGCGTCGTCGAAGGGTGAAAGCCTCTACTGCCTGGACGATCCCTCACCCAATCGCATTCGCTTCGACCTGAAGCGAATATTGCGTTCGCGCTATCGGATCGATGATTATCAGGAGACATATTTCGTCATTGAATCCTTCGATTCCCTGGTCGCCGCGACGCTGCCGGATTTCAGGCCGATCTACGACGAGGTCCGCAATCACGACGAAATCCCCGCCGGCGCCCTCATTCCCGAAGACCTTTCGATCTCCGGCTGAATTCGACGGCACCGCGCCCAAAAAAAAGGGCCGTGGAAACCACGGCCCGAAGTCATAGGGAGGAAACGCTTTACAGCGACACCGCAGTACGATGCCGCAATGCAATATATACTTCTCGCATTTGCGAAGACAAGACGACCGATCACATCATGCGGATATTAAAAGATAATTTTCTGATCCGGGAAACTTATTGAAATAATATTTCACCAACATAGTGCGTCGCACAATAGATGAGCAGAATGCACACCCGACGGGGCCGCTGGCACGGTGTTTGCGAGGTGTTTGGTGCCATGCCGATTACATTTCATACCGTGCGCCAGCATATCCTGGCATCCACCGTCGCTGCCGCCCTTTTCGGGATATCGGCCGTCACCGACGCAGATCCCGTCAACGCCATGGAAACGCACAGCATTTGCGCCGCGGCAATCGGTGACGCAGAACGCGAACGCAAGATTCCCAACGATCTTTTGACGGCGATCGCCCAGACGGAATCCGGACGTTGGGATGCCGGCCGGGAGGCAGTTTTTGCCTGGCCGTGGACAGTTACGAACGGCCCGGATGGGCGGTTTTTTCCGACCAAGGCCAAGGCTATCGCCCATGTCCGGGACCTACAGGCGCGCGGCGTTCGGAATATTGACGTCGGCTGCATGCAGATCAACTTACGCCATCACCCGAATGCTTTTACTGATCTGGAAACGGCATTCGATCCCGAGGTGAACACAGCGTATGCGGCCCAGTTCCTGAACGGTCTCTTCAAAACGCATAAATCCTGGGGCGAGGCGATCCGGCGCTACCATTCCAAAAATACGAAATTCAACCGCCCCTATCACGAGAAAGTGGCACGAGCCTGGAACGCCGCCCGGCAAAACTCTGCCGAAGCGCATCGGCAATCAGTAATCGCCGCACATCTGGCGCAACGCGCGCGCTGGCGTGCGGAGCGGGAAGCACAACTCGCCGCCGCACGATAATCTGGCGGCCGGTCCCCCCCTCACCCCCTCAGGACCGCCTTGGACGGCGCATACGCCTCATGGCATGGTGCTTTGCCTATCGGGTAAAGGGCCCATCGAGGAACGGAACGGCACGATGACCGCGCTCGCCGCCGACACATTCACCGACGCCAGCTTCACAATCGCGTCCGATACCGACTCTGACGCGGGCGGATGGATGCTCAAGCTCGACGGCGCGTGGATCACCCAACAGATCGGCCCCGTCGATCAGAAACTTCGCGCCCTCGTACTGCCCGCGCAGGGCAAAGCGATCATCGAGATCGGTGATGTCTCCAGCCTCGACACCGCAGGCGCCTGGCTGATCCATCGCACCGAACTCGCGCTCATCGATCGCGGGGTCGAGGTCGATTGCCGATCTGCCATCCCGGCCTATGCGCGCCTGCTCGAGACGGTTCGCGCCAACGACGCCCATTGTCCCGAGCCGCCGGAGCCGACCAACGCCTTCGTCGCCATGGTCGAGCGGGTCGGACGGGCCACGGTGGACGCAGCTGTGGAAGCACGGGACCTGATCAACTTCCTCGGTCATTCCGTCATCGTACTCGGCGATTCCATTATCCGCCCCGGCCGCATCCGCTTCACATCGCTCGTCCACCACATCGAACAAGCCGGCCTCAACGCGCTGCCGATCGTCGGGTTGATCTCATTCCTGATCGGCATCGTGCTGGCCTTTCAGGGTGCCGAACAACTCAGCAAATTCGGCGCCGAGATCTTCACCGTGAATATCGTCGCGCAGGGCGTGTTGCGCGAAATGGGCGTCCTTTTGACGGCGATCATTCTGGCCGGCCGCTCCGGCAGCGCCTTCACCGCACAGATCGGGACGATGAAAGTCCGCGAGGAGGTCGACGCGATGCGCACGATCGGCCTCGACCCGATGCAGATCCTGGTCCTGCCGCGCCTTTGGGCGCTTGTCATCTGCCTGCCGCTACTGACCTTCTATGCCAATCTCATGGGCCTGCTCGGCGGTGCGATTATGGCAACCGTCACCCTCGACCTGACATTCTTTCAATTCGTCCGACAACTCAGCGGTGCGGTCACGTTGTGGACATTCTGGGTCGGGCTGATCAAGGCACCTGTGTTTGGTTTCATCATCGGCCTCGTGGGCTGTTACGAGGGAATGCGCGTGTCGGGCAGTGCTGAATCCGTCGGGCGCATGACCACCCGCGCCGTGGTCGAGGCGATCTTCCTGGTCATCGTGCTCGATGCATTGTTCTCCATTCTCTTCGCCGTTCTGGGGGTCTAGCACATGTCTGCCGCACCAGAACCTGCCCTCGACATTGTGATCCGCATCCGCGGCCTGCGCACCCAATTCGGTGCCAATGTCATCCACGATGGGCTCGATCTCGACGTGGTGCGTGGCGAAGTTATGGGCATTGTGGGCGGCTCGGGCTCCGGCAAATCGGTTCTCCTGCGCACCATTATCGGCCTGAACGCGCCGACAGCGGGACGGATCGAGATATTCAATCAGGAGGTCACCAACGCCACAGACGAGGAACGACGTGCCATCCAACGTCGCGTCGGGGTTCTGTTCCAGGATGGCGCACTGTTCAGCTCGCTCACGGTCGCGCAGAATATCGAGGTCCCGCTGGCCGAGCATACGTCCCTGTCGCCCGAGCTTCGCAGCGAGATCGCGGACGTGAAAATTAATCTGGTCGGCCTCCCGCTCGATGCGGCCAATAAATATCCCTCGGAACTCTCGGGCGGCATGCGCAAACGTGCCGGCCTCGCGCGCGCGCTGGCGCTAGACCCGGAAATTCTGTTCCTGGATGAGCCCACCGCGGGCCTGGACCCCATCGGAGCCACCCGCTTTGATGAATTGATCAGCGAGTTGCGAGACGCACTCGGTCTGACCGTCGTGATGATCACGCATGATCTGGACAGCCTGAACGCAATCTGTGACCGCATTGCCGTACTCCTCGACAAACGGATTCGCGTCGGCACAATGCAGAAATTGATGGCGGATGATCATCCATGGCTGCGAGACTATTTTCACGGACCGCGCGCCCGTGCGGCGATGAACGGGCCAAAAGAAGTGGAGCAAGGCTAAGCGATGGAAACCCGCGCAAACTATCTTCTGGTTGGCTGCTTCGTACTTTTGATCGTCGCGGGCACGGTCGTGTTCATTCTGTGGCTGGCAAAGTTTCAGTTTGACCAGCAGTTCACACGTTACGACATCGAATTCCCAGGTTCGGTCAGCGGCCTGAAGACCGGCGCGACGGTTGAACTGAACGGCATCCCCGTCGGGGAAGTGATCAATATCCGGATTGACCCCGATAACGTTGAACAGGTGAAGGTGACGATCGAGGTACCGGCGAACACGCCAATTCGCGAGGATACCGTCGCAAGCATGCAGCTCCAGGGAATCACTGGTGGTGTTTCCATTCAACTATCCGGCGGCTCCCAGGGCGCGCCGCCTCTGATGGCGAAACAGGGGCACAAGAATGCGGTGATCGCCTCGCAATCTTCCGCATTGGAGCAGTTTCTCGAAGGCGCACCGGAATTGCTGACCGGACTGCAAACCCTCGTCGCGCGCGCCGCAACGCTGCTGAACGCCGAAAACCAGGACGCCTTCGCACAGACCCTGGCCAACGCCGCCGCGCTGACAGGCGCACTCGCCGCACGAACCGGCGATATCGAGCTGTTGCTGACCGAGGCCTCTGGCACGATGACAAACCTGCGCGAAGCCAGCCAGACAATGGTGGCTCTCTCGGACAGGGCGAACGCGACCCTCGAATCGGTCGGCAGCGCCGCCGACAGCGTGACCAGCACGGTTGACGCCAGTCAGCCCGACCTGGCCGCGTTGATCGTGGATCTGCGGCGCACCTCAAACTCGATCACCACCATGACAGGCGAAATGAACGCCCTGATCGAGGAGAACCGTCCGTCGTTACGTGATTTCACGGGTGACGGACTCTACGAACTGACCAGCTTCCTGACCGAAGCGCGGGCCTTGATCGATGGCCTCGATCGTGTGACCACGCAGGTTGAGCGTGATCCCGCCCGTTTCCTGTTCGGCAACCAGCAGCAGGGCTATGAAACAGCAAGATAATCCAGAACCCATGCATCACACGCCACCGCACGCGCGCCGTCGTGTGTTCCTGCAAGGAATTGGTGCCCTGTCGCTGGCGTCCGCACTTTCAGGCTGCGGGGTCGGGGAACTCCTGCCCGGCCAGGGCCCGCCGCCTCGTCTCTTCCGGCTTTCACCGAAAAGCACGTTCGACGCGGACCTTCCGACCGTCGACTGGCAGCTGGTGATCGAGGAACCAATTTCGCCAACCGGGCTCAGCACGACACGCATCCCGCTGCAGCGCCGCGCCGTCGAACTGGAATACTATGCCCGCGCCAACTGGACAGACCGTGCGCCAGCGATGGTGCACACCCTCGCGGTAGAATCCTTCGAGAATTCCAACCGCATCGTGGCGGTTGGGCGCGAATCACTGGGGCTACGGTCAGACTTCATCCTGAAGCTCGACCTGCGGGAATTTCAGACGGAGTATTCCGGCAAAGGTCCGCCGGATGCCCATGTGCGCCTCAACGCCAAACTGGTCCAGATGCCCCAGCGAACCATCATCGGATCCCAGCGGTTCACCCGCCGCATCACGGCCAAGGCGGATACACTCGAGGATATCGTCGAGGCGTTTGACGATGCCTTGGGCAAGGTTTTGAAGGAACTGGTGACCTGGACACTCAAGTCCGGGCAGGCCGCGCGGCGCTAGGAACCGCTTTAGGTCGTTTCCTGATCGTTCAGGGCGTTCTGCACAAACCGCACCAGAACACGAAGCGGCAGGGGCTTGTCGACAACCGCAAAGACATCGAGACCCTCTTCGGTCGCCCGCTTCACCTGATCGGCGTAACCCGACATAAGAATGATCTTCGGATTGTAGTCGAGGTTGGCGGCGAGCTGCGCTGCCTTGATCCCGTCCAGGCCAGGCATCCGCACATCCATGATCACCACGGCGGGCTTTTCACGGCGCATCGTGTTGACCGCGGCAAATCCGTTGTCTTCCTGGGTGACTGAAATCCCGAACCGCGACAGGAACGAGGCGATCTGCTCCGCTTGCTCGCGGTCATCGTCAACGATCATCACCAGCGGCGGCTGGCGAGCGTCATTCGATGGGGTCGTGGCTGCAATACCTGCCATTTACTCGTATCCATGCTTTCGAATACACGCGGTTATACCGCCGAAAAACTAGCACATGCGTCCCGGCTGCACGCGTGCATATGTATCATATTTGGGACAAAAGTTCAGTAAAGGTACGTTTCAGGTGAGCAAATCCTGAAGAATTCCCGAAACTTCTCGTAGATTCAAAGGCTTCTGCAACACCGCCTCCACGCCCGCGCGTGCCCAAAGTTCATCCTGACCACCAAGGTTGGTGTGTCCCGTCATCACAACTATTGGAAGTTGTGGTTGCTCCAGCCGCACCCGCGCGAGGAAGTCTGCCCCATCCATGCCCGGCATCCGCAGATCGGTCATCACCAGCTCATACTGGACCGTGCGGACCCGTTCGAGCGCCTCTGATCCATTTGCCGCCGTATCTGTCGTGTATCCGCGTGTCTGGAGAAACTTCGACAATGTCGCAGTTGCTTCCAACTCATCATCTACGATTAGAATGCTCGCCATCATCGTCTCCGCAAGCCCTAACCGTCCACTGCCGACTCTGGCACGATTCCCGGAACCACCTGGGCGATCGGCAACCTGATCTCAAAGACAGCCCCTTCCGGTCCGTTGGTGACGGAAATCGTACCCCCCATCCCGCTAATAATACTGAAGCCGATCGCCAGCCCGAGACCGGTGCCCTGCCCGGCGCGTTTCGTCGTGAAAAATGGCTCGAAAACTTGCTCCAGATTTTCCTCGGATATGCCCCCGCCATTGTCGGAAACGCTGATGACCACCTCGTCCTGGTGCGCACGCCCGGCAGAATCATCTGCCTGGCTGGCGACAAATGCGGAGACCTCGATCACACCACCTTCGATACGCGAGCGGTCCCCGGCCCCGTCTACGATCCTATCCTCCTGGCTGAAAACCGCGTCGCGCGCATTCGCCAAAAGGTTCAGCACCACCTGCTCAAGACGGATTGGCTGACCGAATACATACGGCGTCACCTTGGGCAGAACCGTCCGGACCTCAACGCCGTCGAGGCGATACTGTTCGCGAACCATCGACGCAGCGGCATCCACACACACAATCGGATTGAAACTGTCTTCGGATTCATCTTCCTGTCGGCTAAAGACCCGCATGTGGTTGATGATGTCGGCCATGCGTTCGCTCTGGTTCGAAATACGATCGAACTCCTCGCGATGGCTCTCCATGTCGGCCTTGTTTTCCTCCATCAGGATGAGGCTGGCATCCGCCGCCATACGGATAATGTTCAGCGGCTGGTTGAGTTCGTGGGCCATGCTCGCCGCCATCTCTCCCAGCAGCGCCAGTTTCGACGTCTGGATGAGCTGAGCCTGGGCAAGCTTTCGGTCACTGATATCACGGATAATCACGAGGACAGCGGGTTCTCCCTGATAGGCGAATTCGATACCCGTTGCCTCACCCTCAAAAGTCGTTCCGTCAATCCGCCGCCCACGAAATTCATGGATCTCCATGTCGCCGTGGAATCCCGACATGGGTTGCGAGGCGCGCACAGCGTCATGATTGTCGGGGTGCACGAAGTCCAGCGCACGGCGGCCGACCAGCTCGTCCGGAGCGGCGGCTCCCAGCAGATGGGCACCCGCGGCGTTCACGAAGACAAACCGGCCTTGCGCCTGGACCGCGATCATATCCGGGGATGCCTCAATCAGACGTCGATAGCGATCCTCGCTCTCTTCCAATGCGGCCACAGCGCGTCTTTCCGCGGTGATGTCTGTGAACACACAAACCCACCCCCCATCCACCAAGGGGTCGGCGCGCGCCAACATGATCTGGCGACCTGTTCGCGTAATCTCAAACTGAAACGGCACCCCATCCGCAAGGCGTTCATCGAGCGACTTATCCGGCTCCAGATTGCCAGGCGCGTCGGTGATGTGTTCGATATCCGCACCGATCGATTCGAGAATTTCCCGAAACGGCCGCCCGACCGATTCCTGGCCTCCGCCAAACACCGCGAGGCGGTCGAGACGTGTGTTCGTCAGCACGGCACGAAGACTTCCATCGAGTACGATCAATCCTTCGCCCATACCCTCAAGCGTGGCTTGCAGCAGAGAGGTCTTCTCCGCGAGTTCTTCCTGCCCCAATCTGATATCGGTGATGTCGGTCATCACGCACACGGTACCGCCGTCGGTCGTTCCGCGGCCGAGCAACTGAACATGGCGACCATCCGAAAACCGTACTTCCCGTCGCTCATTGGGGTTTTCGAACCACGCGGCCTGGGCGGTAACCCAGGCCTCTGTCTGATCGCTGATATCTGCGACGGCGCCGTTCTCCGCCGAGCCACGCATCAAATGCTCGAACGTACTGCCGGCAACGATGCGCGAACTCGCACCGGGGAAGTATTCCGGTGCCCGCGAGTTCCACAGGATCAGCTGCCCCAACTCATCGAAAAGCACCAAGCCCGCCGGGATCGATTCGATCGCGTCGAACAGACGCGATTGCGCTTCGCGGGCGCGCTCTTCCGCCAGCACCATGGCTGTAATGTCAGTACCCGTTCCGCGATAACCCAGAAACTGTCCCGATGACCCGAACATCGGACGACCATTGACCAGGAAATGGTAAGCCTGCCCATTCTCGTGCGGGCGCTGCACCCGGATATTGCGAAATGGCTGACGCGTGTCCAACGCCCCAATCAGGCGGTTCCACTCATCCTGCGAACCCACTGACGGCTTGTCGTGAATTTTGTGGCCGATCAAATAGTCACCCGACCGCCCCGATACCTCGGAGAACCTGCCGCTGACATGGGTAAACCGGCATTCGGCGTCGAGCTCCCAGACCCAATCCGATGCGGCGCTAGTGAAATCCCGAAACCGTTGTTCACTGTCAGACAATTCGACCTGGTGGCGCTTCATGTCCGTAATATCGGAAAGGGTCGTCACGGTACCGCCATCTTCGGTGGGCGCGTCATTCAATTGCAGCCAGGTCCCATCCACCAAGGCAATTTCAATCGGCATGCTGCCCAAACGACGAAGGCGCTGGAGGTCCTCAATCCACTCAACGGTATGTTCGTCCACGTCCACGTCCACTACACGGCCATCGGCCGCCAGTGCGCGAAGGAACTGTGCGTAGGACATCGGTTGCGACGCGTCCGGTGCCACCGCGGGCAGGAGTTGGCGGAACTTGTCGTTGGATTCGACCAGATTGTCTTCGGCATCAAACAGTCCGAAGGCATCCGACATGCTGTCGAGCGCACCTTCAAGTCTGTGCTGCGTTAGCTTGAGTCCGCGTGCCAGCGTCTCATTCTCGGCCCCCAGCCGGAAACTTTCCGAGAAACTCCGGTTGGCCGCACGGCCGAGGAGAACAAGGGCGATCAGAAACACGAAACCCGAAACGCCGAGCACCGTGCTCTCGGTACTTTCCTGGGTGACCAGGATTCCGGCAATGGGAACCGTCAACGGGACCAGATAGGCCACCAATGCCGGGAAGAACGGTGCAAAACTCGCCGCGGCCCCTGCGCCCATCCCGAGCACGAAAATCACCAGATAGGCCTGGATCAGGAAATTGTCTTGTGTGAACAGGATGATCGAGCCGATGCCCCAGATCACCCCGGCCACGAGATGGACACCGGTCCATATCGCGCGCCAGTTGGGCTCGTAGCCCGCGCCGCGTGCCACCGCCGCGTCATAGTGCCGGTACATCTGCCAGCGAATTACCGAGGAAGCCCACACCAGGCCGACCCAGACAATCAGCGCGGTCGTCGGGACATTGCCCCACAGCAAAAACCCGAGAATGATGCTGTTAACCGGCGGAACGAGATTGCTCAGGCGCGCCTGGCGAGTCAGCGCAATCATCTGCGCACGCGTCAGTCGCGCGGCGTACGGGTATTCCGTATCCGGATTCGCTGTCTGAGAATCCCTGTTCTGCGGTACCGACATGCGTGACCTGTCAGGCGGTGCGGGCAGGAGCGCCGACGCGGAGCAAGCTATTGAAGAACAACGATCTGGGCAAGTCAGCCCCACAGTCCCGACGGTGGCAAAGCCAGGCGGCTGCCATCGACCGACAGGCCCGGTGCGCGGTCCTGCGCCAGCAACAGCGGGCCATCCAGATCCACGAAATCTGCCCCCTGGGCCACCAGCATGGCCGGCGCCATCGCGAGGCTGCTGCCGACCATGCAGCCGACCATCACCCCAAACCCGTCCGCGCGCGCCGCCGCGCACGCAACCAGCGCCTCGGTCAGCCCCCCGGTCTTATCCAGCTTGATGTTCACCAGATCATATTTGCCCTTGAGCCCCGGTAAACTCGTGCGGTCGCGGAAGGCCTCGTCCGCACAGACCGGGATGGACCGCTCCAACGTCGCGAGCGCGGAGTCGTCCCCGGCCGGAAAGGGCTGCTCGATCAACTCCACGCCGAGTGTTTTCAACGCCGGCACCAGCGAATTATAGGTTTCGATATCCCAAGCCTCGTTGGCATCCACGATCAGGCGCACATTCGCTGCCGCGGCACGCACCGCCCGGACCCGCGCGAGATCGTCCTCGCCGGTCAGTTTCAGTTTCAGCAACGGGCGGTCGGCATTGGCCGCCGCTTCGCGCGACATTTCCGCCGCCCCGTCGGCGCTCAAGGTGAACGCGGTGACAATCGGATCCAGAGCCGGCAGTCCGGCGCGAGTCCACGCCGGCATGCCCGAGGACCGGGCCTCGTAATCCCAAAGCGCACAATCGATCGCGTTGCGTGCTGCACCCGGCGGCATCGCATCCTGCAAATCAGCCCGCGTCATGCCGGCCGCGAGCGCGGGTGCCATGGACAGAATATCCGACACGACACTTTCCGGCGTCTCGTCATAGCGGGCATTCGGGCCGCATTCGCCGCGCCCGGTTGCCGTGCCGTCCGAAACACTGGCGACCACCACGATCGTCTCGGTCTTGGTGCCACGCGAGATCGTGAAATGCCGCCGCAGGGCAAACGCCTCGGCCTGGGCATCCAGAGTGAGCATCGCCTTACAGCTGCATCAGCCGGTCCACGATCGGCGCCACGCCGTCACGAACCGGGTCAAGCGCGGGAATTTCGAACCGGTCCGACAGTTGCAGCAACAAATCGGCCCGCGCGCCCGCACTGTCCATTGCCGACGTATTCACCGCGATGCCGACACATTGTGCACCCGGATTGGTCAACCGCGCGGCTGCCAGATGCCCGTCGATGCAGGACTCGATATCCGGCAACGCCTGGTGCGGCAAGCCGCGCATATGGGTGCGCGTCGGCTCATGACACAGCACCAGCGCGTCGGGCTGGGCGCCATGTACCAGCCCCATCGTCACCCCGGCGTAGGAGGGATGAAACAACGACCCCTGTCCCTCGACGAGGTCCCAATGGTCCGCGGCATTGGCCGGCACAAGCCACTCGGTCGCGCCGGAAATGAAATCCGACACCACCGCATCGACCGAAACACCCGATCCGGCGATGAAAATGCCCGTCTGTCCCGTCGCGCGGAAGTCGCAATCCGCGCCGCGTTGGCGCATCTCCGCATCCACCGCCAGCGCGGTGTACATCTTGCCGACAGAGCAATCCGTCCCGACCGCCAGCAGGCGCTTACCCGACCGGCGCACACCGGTACCGACATCGAAGGTCTGGGTGGGATGGCGCACATCGAACAACTGGGCACCGTTTGAGCTCGCCGCCGCTGCGATCTCGGGAAGGTCGGCTATTTTTGCATGCAGACCCGAGGCCACATCCATCCCGGCCTCGATGGCGCGTAATATGGTCGAAATCCAGCTCTCGCTCATCACACCGCCCCGGTTGGCCACCCCGATGACCAGGGTTCGCACCCCGGCCGCGGCCGCCGCGTCTATCGTCATGTCGGGCAGGCCGAGATCGGCGTTGCAGTTCTCGAGGCGCAGCTGGCCCAAACACCAGTCCCGTCGCCAGTGCACGATGCCTTGCGCGGTTTTCGCCGCCAGCTGGTCGGCCGCATCGCCAAGAAACATCAGATATGGATGTTCGATCTGCAAATCCGTCACTCCCTTCTGATCCGCCCGTTGATCTTGCGCGCGCGGTTGCTGCGCGCGCTGGCGGAGAGTTATTGTCCGCACTGAACCCGCGCGGAGAACGCCCCCAATGTTTACCACACGACCGGAAATCCGTGGCACCTACGGCATGGTCGCCTCGACCCATTATCTGGCCACGATGGCCGGCTGGCGCATGTTCGAAATTGGCGGGAACGCCTTCGACGCCGCGGTGGCGACCGGGCTCGCACTGCAGATCGTCCACCCCTATCAGAACGGCCCCGGCGGCGATCTGCCGATCGTCCTGCACGACGCGCGCACCGGCAAGGTCGAGGTGATCTGCGGCCAGGGCGTGTCACCGGCCGCGGCCAGCATCGAGGCTTACCGCAATCTCGGTCTGGACCTGGTACCCGGCACGGGCCTGCTCGCACCGTGCGTACCCGGCGCCTTCGGTGCCTGGATGCTGATGCTGCGCGACTATGGCCGGCTTTCCCTGCGCGATGTGATCGAGCCCGCGATCGGCTATGCCCGCGACGGCTATGCCGTGGTGCCGATGATGAACACGATTATCGGCGGCGTCGAAGAGCTGTTCCGCACGGCCTGGCCCACATCGGCCGAGACATGGCTGGTCAACGGTGAAGCGCCGAAGGTCGGCTCCATGCACCGCACGCCGGTTGTCGGCGAGACCTATCAGCGGCTTCTGAACGAAGCCGAGGCCGCCGGCGGCGACCGCGAAGACACGATCGAGGCGGCGCGCCGCGTCTTCTACGAGGGCTTCATCGCCGAGGAGATCGACGATTTCTGCCGGACCACCGAATGGCTGGATTCCACCGGCGAGGCCCATGGCGGGCTCCTGACCGGCGACGACATGGCGCGCTGGCGCGCCACCGTCGAGGAGCCGGCCACCTATGACTATGCGGGTTACACGGTCTGCAAGCCCGGCGTGTGGAGCCAGGGACCTGTGTTCCTGCAGCAGCTGGCGTTGCTGAAGGGCTTCGACATCGCGTCCATGGACCCGCTCGGTCCGGAGTTCATGCACACCCAAATCGAGTGCGCGAAGCTGGCGCTGGCCGACAGGGAGGCCTGGTACGGCGATCCCGTGGTCAACGACGTTCCGCTCGATACGCTCCTGTCCGACCCCTATAACGATGCGCGCCGCGCGATGGTCGGCGACACCGCGTCACTTGATTTCCTGCCGGGTGCCCCCGACGGCCGCAACCCGGCGTTGGCGGAGTTCACGATTTTCGACCCCCACGCCGCCGCGGCATCAGCACCCGGTGCCGGTGAGCCCAACGCCGCACAGGCCGGCGTCGGAGAACCGAACGCCGCGCCAACCAGTTCGAATGGCGACACGGTGCATTGCGACACCGTCGACCGGGACGGCAACATGGTGGCCTGCATGCCCAGCGGTGGCTGGCTGCAATCCTCGCCGACGATCCCCTCGCTCGGCTTCTGCCTCGGCACACGCGCCCAGATGTTCTGGTTGCAGGAGGGCTACGCGACAACCCTGCAGCCGGGCATCCGCCCGCGCACCACGCTCAGCCCGACCCTGGCCATGCGTGACGGCGCACCCTCGCTCGCGTTCGGCACCCCGGGCGGCGACGCCCAGGACCAGTGGGCGCTCAGCATGTTCCTGCGCCACATCCACCACGGATACGACCTGCAGGCCGCCATCGACGCGCCCAATTTCCACACCGACCATCTCCCGTCGAGCTTCTACCCGCGCACCTTCCAACCCGGTGAAGTCAAAGCCGAAGGCCGCTTTGCCGACGCCACCATTGCTGCCATGCGTGCGCGCGGCCATCGCATGACGATGGTCGGCGACTGGGCATCCGGCCGGATGACGGCCGTGGGTCGCGAACGCGGCGAGCATGGCTGGTTCCTGAAGGGTGCTGCCCATCCACGGTTCCAGGAAGCCTACGCCGTTGGCCGGTAACCGGGCCGGCAGGAAGGCCGGCAATCGGGCCGCTCACCCGATGCACCGTCGATGACCGCGTCCGAGCCCGGTCCTGCGTCCGAGCACAATGGGCTGACCGACCGCCTGCGTCGCGGGCCCTATGGCCGCATCTGGCAAATCTCCTGGCCGACGATCCTGTCGAACCTGACCGTCCCGATGCTCGGCGCAGTGGACACGGCCGTGATGGGCCACCTGCCCGATCCGGCCTATATCGGCGGTGTCGCGGTTGGCGCCATGATCTTCTCCTTCCTGTACTGGGGCTTCGGCTTCCTGCGCATGGGCACGACCGGGTTTGTCGCCCAGGCGCACGGGCGCGGCGACGGCGATGAAATCCGCGCCGTGCTCGCACGCGCGCTCATGATCGGTCTCACGGCCGCCCTCGTGCTCCTGATCCTGCAACATCCTCTTCGTCTCGGCGCGTTGCAGATACTCGACGCCGCACCCGATGTGGAACGGCTCGCACAGGGTTACTTCGACACTCGCATCTGGGGCGCCCCGGCGACGCTTGCCAACTACGCGGTCCTGGGCTGGATGCTGGGTATGCAGTTCGCACGCGCCGCGTTGCTGGTTCAGATCGTCATCAACGGCTTGAATGCCGCACTCGATATCTGGTTCGTCGTCGACCTGGGTTGGGGGATCGAGGGGGTCGCCCTGGCCACCGCGCTGGCCCAGTACACGGGTGCAATCCTGGGCCTGGCACTGATCGCATTGCGGCTGCGGCGCATCGACGGAATATGGGACCGGATACGAATTTTCGACCTTGCCGAACTCACCAGCCTGTTTCGCGTCAGCCGCGATATCTTCATCCGCACCCTGGCGATGATTTTCGCCTGGTCGCTTTTGACGTGGACCGGCGCGCGGATGGGCACCAACGTCCTCGCCGCCAACGCCTTGCTGATGAACTTCCAGTCCTTTCTCGCACACGGCCTGGACGGCTTCGCGCACGCCACATCGGCGCTCGTCGGCGAAGCCGTTGGCGCAAAAAACCGGCGCCTCCTGCGCGACACAGTCATCGCGGCCACATTCATGGCGGCCGGCGTGGCGGTCGCCTACGCGCTCGTCTATGCCATCTTCGGCGCGCACCTGCTGGCGCTTCTGACCGACATCGAGCCGCTGCGAGAATTCGCCGGCAGCTTCCTGCCCTGGATGGCGCTGTCTCCCCTGTTGTCGGTGTGGTCGTATCAGCTCGACGGCATTTTCATCGGCGCCACACGTGCAGCCGAGATGCGCAACGCCATGCTCGTTTCCGTGGCGCTGTATACCGTCGCGATCTTCACCTTGCCCACATACATGGGTAATCACGGCCTTTGGGCATCTGTGATGCTGTTCATGGTGCTGCGTGCCGTTACCCTCGCCGCCTTCTATCCAAGGATCGAGCGAATGGTGGCGGAATAGTGGCAAATGACTGATACTGTTACAAAAAATTTATCAAAACCCATTGATCGAATGTTGACACGAACCGCGACGTGTCTGCATCTTGCCCGGGCGTCGGCGGTTCGTTTCAGTGATTCGCCGACATTTGATTCGGGTAAGGGAACCGGCGCTTGAAGTTCGACCTGCGTAAAAAGCCTGCATTGTTGGCGATCACGGCCGCCGTGATCGTGCTTCCTGCTGCCGCGTTCATCGTCGGCACCGTGAGTGGAACGGACCCCGTCCCGCAAGTTTCCACGAGTGCGGCGGCGGCCACACCGCCGGCCATTCCAGCACTTGTCGTGGAACCGGAGCCCCCCGGCCCGTTGGTGCACACCGTGGAGATCGAGAACGGCGACAACCTCATGGAGGTGCTCGTCAAGGCGGGGGCGGAACGCGCCGACGCGTACACGGCGATCCAGTCCCTGAAGGGCGTCTATGATCCACGACGCGATCTGCGTGTCGGCGACGAACTGCAAATCACCCTCGGCCCCGCGACAGACATCTCGCGCGTCGCCGAAACACCCGACTACAAGCTTTCGTCCCTCCGACTGCCGGTCACGTATGACCGCGAAGTCGAGGTCGAGCGCGCGGATGGTGATGATTTCGTCGCCCGTGAAATTGAACTCCCGCTCACCACCGAACTCGTCCGCGTCTCCGGCGCGATTGATTCCAGCCTCTTCGTAAACGGCCGTGATGCCGGCATTCCGATCTCGGTCCTGATCGAACTGATCCGTATCTACAGCTTCGATGTCGATTTCCAGCGCGACATCTGGAGCGGTGATGCGTTCGAGATCATGTTCGAGCGCCAGCGAAACGAAGACGATGCCGTCGTCAACAATGGCGACATTCACTATGCCAAGCTCACCCTGCGCGGAACCGGCCTGCCTTTCTACCGTTTCGAGACCTCGAAGGGCACGATCGACTATTTCAACGAAAAGGGTGAAAGCGTCCGCAAGGCATTGATGAAAACCCCACTCGACGGCGCACGTCTGTCGTCACGCTTCGGCAACCGGAAACATCCGATCCTGGGATATACCCGCCTCCACGCAGGGGTGGATTTTGCCGCGCCAACCGGCACGCCGATCTATGCCGCCGGCGACGGCACCGTCGAGGTCGCGAGTAACAAAGGCGGCTACGGCAAATACATCCGCATTCGCCACAACGGCACCTACTCCACCGCCTATGCCCATCTGAACGGATATGCGCGCGGCGTGGGTTCGGGCAAGCGCGTGCGCCAGGGACAGGTCATCGGATATGTCGGGACGACCGGCAGCTCCACGGGGCCCCATCTGCACTACGAAATTCATCGCGACGGCAAACAGATCAACCCGCTGGGGCTGAAGCTGCCGAGCGGCGAGAAGCTCAAGGGTGATCGCCTCGCGACGTTCCAGAGCCTGCGCGAATCAGTGGATGCGCGTTACGCGTCCCTCGCGCCACCGGCGTTGTCTGCAACCGCTGACAAATCGCTTACGGATTAAGTTCCTGATAGGTCGCGCGGGCCAGTGTCAGCAAGCGATCCCGCTCGCCACGCCCAATAAGCACATAGGCCAGCGGCCCGTCCTTCCACCAGAACGCCGAGACATCGTCATACTCGGTGAAGCGGAAAGCCGTCTCGCCACCCGCCAGGTTCTGTTCGACATAGAGCGTCAGCCGCTCACCCGATTCCGCCTCGTACATGAATTGCGCCGCCGGGCCCGCGTCTTCCGCCGGCAATAGACGCCCACCCACAAGGCGATAACCCTCGCCATCCAGATTGGGCGCACGCAACGGCGCATTCAGGCGTTTTGAGAGCCAGGCCACGAGGTGAGCCTCGTCACTCGCGGGCACTTCGACGGCATGGCGCACCTCGCGCGCGTACATCTGGTGCGCCTTGACCGCACCACGCGCCAGGCTGGCGTTCGGGTCTTCGCCCGGGCCCACGGCTTCATTTGCAAACCAGCCGCCGGCCGCGCCCACAGCGATGAGTGCGACCATGGCCGCCACACGCCAGACCGGACTGCGGGCCATCGCGGGCGCCCCGACCTTCTGGAATCGCGCGGGGATCGGCCGCTCCGAGAGAGGCCCATAAACCCGCTCGATGGCGCTCGAGATGTCGCGCAATTCCGCAACCCGCGCCGCCTCATCGGGGTTCCCCGACAGCCAGGCTTCTATTTCGGCACGACGACCGGGATCCAGGCGACCGTCAACCAGCGCCTGTATCTCGTCCTCGGTGGGAATTTCAGGAAGATCACTCACGTTATTCTCCGTCCACTCTCTCGTGTTTCCCCCCAACTCGCCGCCCGCACCTTCTCGCGTGCACGCGACAGACGAGACATCACCGTTCCGATAGGAACGCCGGTGATGTCGGCCGTTTCGTCGTAACTGAAGCCCTCCATCGTCACCAGCAACAGGGTCTGGCGCTGCGGGTCGGGCAATTCCTGGATGGCCGCGGTCACCTCGCGGAGCTGAATCCGGTCCGCCTGATTCGGCGGCACGGCCATCGCCGGAAAATAATCCTGAATCTCGACAACATCCGGTCGCGCCACCGCGCGCGCCACGTCGTTGACGTAAATATTGTGCAGGATAGTGAACAGCCAGCCGCGCAGATTCCCGGGGCGCCGCCACAAATGCCAGCGGCTCATCGCGCGTTCGAGGCAATCCTGCACCAGATCGTCCGCCCGCGGCTCGTCATGACGCAACAGCACCAGCGCATAGCGGCGCAGGCTGGGTATATGCGTTTCGACGAGCTCGAACGAACTGCGTTTCATTCCAAATCTCCGCCCCCCTTATACAACATGAGCACACGAATGCGGCGGCGGGCGGTGAAGTTGAGGGATATCACCGTCCGCCACCTTTCGGGGGTTTTCGCCGGCAAGTTCGGCACGCTCCGGAACTGTATGGAAAGGGACTTGGGGATCAGGTCCCTGACCGGCCCATGAGCGGGATCAGAAGAATCGCCGGATGACCGCGCACGCGGAGTGTTTCCGGTTTCCCGGCCCCACCCTGCACACGGTCACCCGACCGCCTACTTGCCTAGGCACATCATCAACAGGTGGGTTGCGGGTTTATTCCCCAAAAAAAGGGAACAGCGCCGGAAAAACCCGTCAGCTGAGGGTCAGGTAGAAAAGCAGCCGCATCAAGGCCGTCTGGTCGATCGGCGCGACCAGCCCCGGTGAAACGATACCGGTATGGTCGAGCCCTTCCAGAATGATCGATCTTGGACAGATTTCGATCGCTGAGCGAACCGGCACCAGACCGTCGCCGGGAACATCGTTGTCATGCATCCAAATCAGCGTCGGATAGCTCCAGGACGTCGGCCGCGCGAAGTTACCGGGATCGGCAACATAGGTCGCCACGCAGAGCACCGGCACCGTTTCGAGCACCGCCGCGATCTCGCTCTTATTCTCTTCCAGATAGGCTTCACGCGCCGCGGTCGTGAGATCGGTCAGAGATTCGCCCCGCCCACCGAGAACCGACAACACCGCATCCATCAGTTCGGGCAATCCGGAGACATCACGCGCCAGATCGGCGACCGGGGAACCGCTAAACGGCGACTGCATCGCGATCCAGCACGCCACGCGTTCGCGCTGATCAGGGGTCGCCCGACGCAAATACTCCATCACGTCGAGCCCACCCTTGCTGTGGGTTACGAAGCAGATCGGGGATGTCCCGTCTCCGACAATCGGGACGAGCCGATCCGCATTTGCCGCGACGGTATCTTCGGTCTCGACATCCGCGATCTCGGCGTCGATGCCCTCTTCGGCCAGCCAATTGTAGATTCCGGCCATATAGCCAAGACCGTCGCCAAGTTTGACCGTCGGGATGACAGCATCGCTCAGATAGGATGGTACGAAGATGACGCGCATGCCATCGAACCGGTCCCGGATATCTTCAAAACGCGGTTCGACCCGCGCCGCATCCAGGTGACCGCCAACAAGAAACTCTCCGAGACGACCGCCCTGATCGCCCGCCACATCGGGAAGTCCCGGCGGGGGCATGGCTATCGCGTGCCGCTGCTGCGCGCCGACCGTGGAGAAGTAGCCCACAACGGCCACAACGACGAACAACGGCACGAGAATCAGCAACCCGCCACGAGTCAGCCAACGGAGCCTAAGCGAGGATTGTTCTGTCATCAGTCACACCTCCACACTTGTTGCGCGGCGTGCAGGTTGCCCGTCAGGCTGCTTCGGCCTGCACGACCTCACCATTGATCATCAATCCGTCCGGTCCGGCCGACACCCTGACGGTGTCGCCGTCAACGATCGTGCCATCAAGCAGCATTGTTGCCAACGAATTCTGGAGATGCCGCTGGATGATCCGCTTGAGGGGCCGTGCGCCATAGACGGGATCGTAGCCCGCATTTGCCAACCAGGCTGTCGCCGCTTCGTCCATATCCAGCTCGATCTTTCGATCGCCAAGCAACCGCCGCAGATGAGCCAGCTGGATATCGACGATGCCGGACATCTGCCCGCGCGTCAGGCGATGGAACAGCAGCACCTCATCCAGTCGGTTGAGAAATTCCGGTCGGAAGGCGCCGCGCACGACCTCCATCACCGCCTCACGGACAGCGCCCGTATCCTCACCATCGGGCTGGTTGGCGAGATGCTCGCTACCCAGATTCGAGGTCAGAATGATCAGCGTGTTCTTGAAGTCGACCGTACGCCCCTGCCCGTCCGTCAAACGGCCATCATCCAGCACCTGCAGCAGCACGTTAAAGACGTCCGGATGGGCTTTCTCGATTTCGTCGAACAGGATGACCTGATATGGCCGGCGCCGGACAGCCTCCGTCAACGCGCCACCCTCTTCGTAGCCGACATATCCCGGCGGCGCGCCGATGAGACGGGCCACCGCATGCTTCTCCATATATTCCGACATATCCACGCGAACCATCGCGTGCTCGTCATCGAACATGAACTCGGCAAGCGCCTTGGTCAGCTCGGTCTTGCCAACGCCGGTCGGGCCGAGGAACAGGAATGAGCCAATCGGCCGGTCCGGGTCTTGCAGCCCGGCGCGCGCACGGCGCACCGCATTGGATATCGCGCCGATTGCTTCGCCCTGCCCGATCACGCGGGCGCCGAGCATGGCTTCCATTTCCAGCAGTCTCTCGCGTTCGCCTTCAAGCATTTTGTCCACGGGCACACCCGTCCAGCGCGAGACCACGCCGGCGATGTGGGAATCCGTGACTTCCTCGTCGAGCATGTTCCCGTCGGGCGCTTCATTGGCCTCGATCACGGCCTTTTCAAGATCGGGAATCCGCCCATAGGCCAGTTCACCCGCACGCTCCAGGTTGCCGACGCGTTGCGCCTGCTCCAGCTCAAGCCGTGCGGCATCAAGCTGCTCCTTGATCTTCTGGGTTCCGGCGAGTTTTTCCTTCTCCGCCTGCCAGACGAATGTGAGGTCCGCCGATTTGGCTTCCAGATCGCCGAGCTCCCCTTCCAGCACCTCGAGCCGATCCGCCGACGCGCTGTCGCTTTCATTTTTCAGCGCTTCACGCTCGATCTTGAGCTGGATGATCCGGCGATCCAGTTCATCGATCTCCTCTGGTTTGGAATCGACCTCCATCCGCAGCCGGGACGCGGCCTCATCGACGAGGTCGATGGCCTTGTCGGGCAAGAACCGGTCGGTGATATAGCGGTTGGAGAGTGTCGCGGCCGACACAAGCGCGGAATCGGTGATCCGCACGCCGTGATGCAACTCATACTTCTCCTTGAGGCCACGCAGGATGGAAATCGTATCCGCCACATTGGGTTCGGAGACGAAGACCGGCTGAAAACGCCGCGCCAGGGCCGCGTCCTTCTCCACATGCTTGCGATATTCGTCCAGCGTCGTCGCACCTACGCAGTGCAACTCGCCGCGCGCCAGCGCCGGCTTGAGCATGTTGGAGGCATCCATTGCCCCTTCGGCCGCACCTGCCCCGACGATCGTGTGCATCTCGTCGATGAACAGCACGATCTCGCCCGCCGCCGAGCTGACTTCTTCGAGCACCGCCTTCAGGCGTTCCTCGAACTCACCGCGGAACTTCGCCCCGGCGATCAGAGCGCCCATGTCGAGAGACAGCAACCGTTTCTCGCGCAGGCTTTCCGGCACATCGCCATTGATGATGCGCAGGGCGAGCCCTTCCACGATGGCGGTCTTGCCCACGCCCGGCTCGCCAATCAGCACCGGGTTGTTCTTTGTCCGCCGCGCAAGAACCTGGATCGTCCGGCGAATTTCCTCATCGCGCCCAATCACGGGGTCGAGCTTGCCGTCGCGGGCCGCCTCGGTCAGGTCGCGTGTGTATTTGGCGAGCGCCTCATAGGCATTCTCCGCTGTCGCACTGTCAGCCGTCCGGCCCTTGCGCAACGCGTTGATGGCCTCGTTCAGAGCCTGCGGGGTGAAATTCGCGTCGGCCAGAATTTTCGCCGCACTGGTCCCCGTCGCCAAGGCAACTGCCAGCAACAGCCGCTCGACCGTAACGAAACTGTCGCCAGCCTTGTCGGCGACGTCCTGTGCGTCGCTCAATATGCGGCTGGCTTCCTTCGACAGGTAAACTTGCCCGGCGCCGTCGCCTTCAACCTTCGGCAACTTGTCGAGCACCAACTCGACAGCCTGCTCCGCGCCTGCAGCATCACCGCCGGCGGCTCGGATAAGGTTGGCGCACAAACCCTCCTCGTCATCGAGTAGGGCCTTCAACAGATGCTCCGGCACAAGTTGCTGATGCGCACTACGTTGCGCCAGGTCCTGGGCGACCTGAACGAATCCGCGCGCGCGTTCGGTATATTTCTCGAAATTCATGTTCCACTCCTCGAACAACCCCCTCGCATGAGGCGGGCATGGACGGCGAACCCGATTTCGGCATTCGCCACAAGGACACGCTGGCGGCCCGCCATCTGGATGCACGAGCCTATCCGCGTCCTTGAGATATGGTGTTGCCACGGCGCAACACAAGGCCTACGTCCCGGCTCCGGGACGTCTTATTCGGCAGGAAACCCCACTGAAATGAACGCCAGTATCTCAGAAATTCGTAGCTACCCCGTTAAGGGCCTGTCAGGCCTCATTCTGGCCCATGCGAGCCTCGAAATAGGCCAAACAATCACGGGAGACCGCCGGTTTGCGCTCGGTCGCCCCGGATTCGCATTCGATACGGAAAATCCGGTCTGGATGCCCAAAACCAACTTTCTGGCCCTTGTCCGCGATGAAAAACTGGCGGAACTGGATGCCGGTTTCGATGGGTCAACGAACATTCTCACCCTGCGGCAGGCGGCACGCGTTGTCCTCGCGGCAGACCTCTCGAGCCCCGAAGGCCGCACAGAGGTGGAGGCATTTTTCGCCGAATTTCTCGCCGACGAGATCGACGGGCTGCCGACTCTGCTCGAGGCGGGCGACCACAGCTTCTCAGATCTCGACGCCAAGGTAATCTCGCTTATCAACCTCAACAGTGTCGCCGCACTGGGTAACCAAATCGACGCGGATGTCGACGCGCGCCGATTTCGGGCAAACGTCTATTTCGACGGCGCGCCCGCATGGTCGGAATTCGACTGGCTGGATCGTAGAATTCAGATCGGCGGCGCCGTCGCCGAGATCATCAAGCGCACCCGGCGATGTGCCGCGACCAACGTCAATCCGGACACCGCCAGACGCGACATGAACCTGCCCCGCGCCCTGCAAAAGGGCTGGGGTCATACGGATATGGGTGTGTATGCGCGGATCGTTAAACCAGGCGAAATTCGCCCGGGAGATACGATCGTTCCGACGGCATGATCGACCGATAACCAGCCGACATGAACAGCTAGGCCGTTACGGCCTCACCGTCATCGCCATCGCCGTCACCGTCATCTGATTTGGCTGCAGAATCCTCGGCGACGTTGCCGTCGGAATCCGTATTACCATCAGCTGCAGCCGTGCGGCCGTTGCTTCGACGTGCGCGGCGCTTGCGACCGTTCGAACGTGAACCGGAATCGTCGGCCTTACCGGCTTTCTCGCCCTTGTCAGCCTTATCACCTTGCGCCGCGTCGTCAGAGGCGTCGGCGTCAGAACCGGAATCTTCAGCCTGCAGGTTTTCAACGAAGGATCCGTGTCCGTCGCCAGAATCGCGGCTTGGTTCGCGTGGCGGATCGTTGCGAGATGAATCATCGCGAGAGCCCTCGTCCCGAGTCCCCTCTTCCGACCCGCTGCGCTGTTCGTTCTTGGCAGCGGCAGCAGCCATCAACCGATAGTAATGCTCCGCGTGCTGCAGATAATTTTCCGCGCCCACGCGATCACCGGCTGAGCCCGCATCGCGGGCCAGTTGCTGATATTTCTCATATATCTGCGACGGATTCCCGCGCACGCGCGCGCCGGGGCCGTTGCTGTCATATGTCTGGTTCCGGGAATTGCCGGACTTGCGTCCGCCGCGGCCCCGTGCCCGCCTGTTGTTGTTATTCGAATTTGGTCGCATTGCTTCCGTCGATCAGATTACTGATTACGGTCCAACTCCCACCCAAACTGGCGTCGTCCAACTGGATCACACACTTTCCGAAAATGACCGCTCAACCGCGAGGGCCACTTCGAGTTCGGATCCGGGAGTTCAGATTATTCGCCAAGGCCTATGGGATTGTGATCGCTACAGGCACCTTACGGCATATCTGACCGGGGCACCCTATGCGGCCCGGTTTTGTTTTCCAAGAACTTTCTGTGCCTCGTTAACTCTCTGTTGTCGGCTCAAAGGTGATGACCCGTGCCCGGCGCGCAATATCCTGGTCGACCTCGGCAATGCGCAGCCCGGCGACGCGGCCAAGTGCGGCGACGCCGCGCGCCTGTCCTTGCCCCAATTCAAAGGCGATGACCGAACGCCCGGTCCCGAGTCTTTTAAGCTGGGGAATGATGCGCCGGTAGGCAGCCATGCCGTCGGCACCGCCATCCAGCGCCATGTTGGGTTCGAACTCCCGCACCTCGGGGTCGAGATGCTTCAGCTCGTAGCGCGCGATATAGGGTGGATTGGAGACGATGACGTCGAACGGTCCCTCGATGCCCTCGCACCAATCAGTTTCGCGCCATTCGACCCGGCCGGACAATCCCAGGGCTTCCGCGTTCGCGGCCGCCACTTCGAGCGCCGCGGGGGACGCGTCCACGCCCAGAGCAGTCGCATTCGGGCATTCCGCGAGCAACGTCAGGGCGATGCAGCCGCTGCCGGTACCCAGATCCAGAATTCGTAGCGGCGCATCTCGGTCCTCGATACGCGCGAGAACGGTTTCAATCAGGGTCTCGGTATCCGGTCGCGGCGTGAGAACATCGCCAGTCACGCGGAAGGTCCGCGACCAGAACTCGCGCTCACCGACAATCTGCGAGACCGGTTCACGGCGTTCGCGGCGCTCCAGAAGCTCCGCATAACCCTGCAACGCCGTACGATCGATTTCGGCATCGGGGTTGGCGATCAGCCAGGCGTCTTCGTGCCCGGTCACCTGGCGCAACAACACACGCGCGTCGAGTTCCGGACTGTCGGCGCCGACCGCGCGCAAACGCCCACCGGCCTCGGCCAGGGCTGCGGCAATCGTGTTCGAAATCATCTCAGGCATCTGGGCTGTCATCCTCGGCAAGTTGGGCGGCCTGGTCTTCGGTGGTCAGCGCATCAATAAGTTCATCCAGCGCCTCCCCGTCGAGGATTCGGTCGAGTTTATGAAGGGTCAGGTTGATCCGATGATCGGTCACCCGGCCCTGGGGAAAATTATAGGTGCGAATGCGTTCGGACCGGTCGCCCGAACCCACCTGGCTGCGCCGTGACGCGGCGCGCTCGGCATCGATCAGCTGTCGTTCATGCTCATACAGGCGCGCGCGCAGAACCCGCATCGCCTTGGCCCGATTCTTGTGCTGGGATTTTTCATCCTGCTGGGTGACCACGATCCCGGTCGGAATATGGGTAATCCGCACCGCGCTATCGGTCGTGTTGACCGACTGCCCACCGGGGCCCGATGCGCGGTAGGTGTCCACCCGCAAGTCACTCTCGGCGATGTCGATGTCGACTTCCTCGGCTTCCGGCAGCACCGCGACAGTTGCCGCCGATGTGTGAATGCGACCGCTGCTCTCCGTCTCGGGCACCCGCTGCACGCGGTGTACACCGGATTCATATTTCAGGCGCGAGAACACATCCTGGCCGCTGATGCTCGCGACGACTTCCTTGTAGCCGCCGATGCCCGTGCCGCTGGAATCCATCACCTCGACCTTCCACTTTTTGTCCTCGGCGTAGCGCTGATACATCCGGAACAGGCTGCCGGCGAACAAGGCGGCCTCGTCGCCACCCGTCCCGGCACGGATTTCGAGGATCGCGTTCTTCGTGTCCGCCTCGTCCTTGGGCAGAAGCATGAGTTTGAGCGATTGCTCGAGCTCGGGCACGCGAGCGCGCAGTTCCTCGATCTCGAGCTGCGCGAGCTCCTTCATCTCCGCATCCGCCTCGCCATCCGCGATGATCTCCTCGAGGCCCGTGATCTCTTCATTCGCGCCGCGCAACGCCAGCACCTTCTCCACGACCTGTCCGAGTTCCGAATATTCCTTCGACAGACGAACATATTCCTGCGGATCGCTACCATCAGTGCTTGCCAGCAAATCGGAAAGCTGTGTGTGGCGTTCGACCACGCGGTCGAGTTTTTCATCCAGGCTCATTGGTCTTCACTCCCGGACGATGCAGTGCCGTCCGTTTCCGGTTCGTCTTGTGTTTCTTGCTTGTCCGGGGTCAGCCCGAACATGCGTCGGGCCGCCTTCGCAATAGAACTGTCGGCACCCTCATCTCGCGCCGCCGTGCGCAATGTCAGAGAGGGCGTGTGTAGCAGCCGATTGATCAGGCGCCGCGTGATTTCGTCCGCGTCGCCATGGGGATGGTCCGACAGGGTCTCGGCCCGGACCGCATCGAAATGCGCCCGCAGGTCCGCCACGACCGGCACTGCGTCGCGCTCGGCCCGTGAATCCTGAAACATCGTGATGTGCCGGTCGATGGTCTGCCACGCTTCGGCCATCGCCGCGTCACGCGATTGGCGATTGGAGCGCGAAATCGATTCCAGATGATCGAGGTCGTACAGAAAAGCATCCTCAAGGCCGGCGATATCCGGGTCCGCATCATTGGGGATCGCCACGTCGAGCACGAAGATCGGTTTGCGCCGCCGCGCGCGCAAGGCGTCCTGCAGCATGGCGGCGGTGATCATCGGGCGGCCGATCCCCGCCGCGCCGATCACGAGATCGGATCCGACGAGTGCGGCCGGGATATCGTCATAGGTCACACTGTGGCCCTCGACGATCCGGGCGAGCGCCTGGCCGCGCGCCGCGTTGCTGGCCGCGACCGTGACACGCCGCAGGCCGCCGCTGCGAAATTGGTCGAGCATCAGCATGCCCATCTCGGCCGGTCCGATCAGCAGCGCCGAGACATCTTCCAGGCTGCCGAACAGGTTGCGCGCCGCCTGCACTGCCGCCGTCGCCAGCGACACCGGCCCCTCGGCGATCGCCGTGTTCGAGCGGACATCCTTGGCCGCCCCATAGGCGTGCTGCATCAGGCTTTCGAGTTCGCGGCCGACACCGCCAGAATCGCGGGCAAGCGCATGGGCGGTCTTGAGCTGTCCGAGGACTTCGGATTCACCCACGACAACACTTTCGAGGCTCGCCGCGACCGCGAACACATGGCGCGCGGCGTCAGCGCCCATCAGCTGGAAGAATTCGCCATCCGCATGACCGGCACTGCCGGCGCGCCGCCCCAGTATCTCTCGGGCCACACCGACTGCGCGGTCAGGATCGACAGCCGCACCGTGAAACTCGACCCGATCGCAGGTCGAGACCACCAGTGCCTGATCAAAACCACCCTTCCGGAGCGCGGCCAGCACCTCGGGCACGTCCGCGTCCTCGATAAACAATCGATCCCGCAAGGCGGCACTGCTGGTCTTGTGGCTGGCGCCAACGACGACATAGTCGGCCGGCGCCGCCCCCTGTTCAGGACGGTGGCCCATATCTATGTGTCGCTAACGGTATGCGGCGAGGTGGTCGGTCAGGTCGGCGATGGCCACATCGGTCTGTTCGCCGCTGTCGAGGTTGCGCACGGTCACGGTCCCCTTGGCCAGTTCATCGTCGCCGATCAGCACGGCCGCCGCGGCGTTGATCCGGTCCGCGCGTTTCAGGCCGCGTTTCACGCCACCCTTATAGAGCAGTTCGATCGTCAGCCCGGCACGGCGCAGTTCGCGTGCGAGGCGCACGGTTTCGCGCTCACCGCCCTCGCCCATCCCGACCAACGCGATCGCGCGGGTTGGCCGGACCGGTTCGCCCAGCATCATCGCCAACCGCTCGACACCGGCCGCCCAGCCGACACCCGGCGTTGCGGGCCCGCCCATGGTCTCGATCAGGCCGTCATAGCGCCCGCCGGCGAGCACGGTGCCCTGGGCGCCCAGCGCCTGGGTCGTGAACTCGAAGGCGGTGTGGCTGTAATAATCGAGGCCGCGCACGAGCCGTGGATTGAGCGTGTAGGTAATCCCGATCGTGTCGAGCCCCGCGCGCACCGCATCGAAGAAGGCCCGCGCGTCGTCGCTCAGATAGTCATCGAATACCGGCGCGTCGTTAATGACGGCACGATCGCCTTCGTTTTTGGAGTCGAGAATCCGCAGCGGATTGCGCTGCAGGCGTTCTCGGCTATCATCAGACAGCTTGTCGGCGTGGCCGGTGAAGTAATCGACCAGGGCATCGCGATACGCGACGCGGCTCTCGCTGTCGCCGAGCGTGTTCAGCTCCAGCGTCGTCTCGGACAGAATACCGAGCGCATCCAGAATATCGGCGCCCAGCGCGATCACCTCGACGTCACCCGACGGCTCGGCGACCCCGACCAGCTCGACACCAATCTGATGGAACTGACGCAGGCGCCCCTTCTGCGGGCGCTCGTGGCGAAACATCGGGCCGTTGTAGAAACATTTGAGCGGCAGCTCGTTGCGCAAGCCCCCCGAGATCACTGCCCGCGCGATGCCCGCCGTGCCTTCCGGGCGCAGGGTCAGGCTGTCGCCGCCCTTGTCCTCGAAGGTGTACATCTCCTTGGTGACGATGTCGGAGGTGTCGCCAAGGGTACGCTGGAAGACATCGGTGAACTCGAAAATCGGCGTCGACATCGGGCCATAGCCGTACCGATCCGCCACGTCGCGCGCGGCGGCAACGATGGCGAGTTGCGCGCGCGCCTCATCACCGATCAGGTCATGCGTGCCACGTACGGGTTGGAGTTTTGCCACGGTCTTCTCGGAACGTATCGGGGCTATTCGGCCGCGGACGACAGGCTACCGGCGTCCTCGGTTTCGGATTCTGCGGCCTCAGCGGCATCGATCTCCGCCGCCTTGGCCTCCACGAGGCCCACCAGGTGATCGACGATATCTTCGTCCTGCAAACGATGATGGGGCTGGCCGCCGATATACACCTGATGGGTGCCGCGGCCGCCGCCGGTGAAGCCGATATCCGTCATCGTCGCCTCTCCCGGACCATTCACCACGCAACCAATCACCGACACCGTCATCGGCGTGGTGATGTGTGACAGGCGTTCTTCCAGAACCTTCACGGTCTCGATCACATCATATTGCTGGCGCGCACAGGACGGGCAGGAAATCACGTTCACACCCCGGTGGCGCAGCCCCAGAGATTTGAGCAGATCGAAGCCGACCTTCACCTCTTCGACCGGATCGGCCGACAGGGATACGCGCAGCGTGTCGCCGATCCCCGACCAGAGCAGCATGCCGAGACCGACCGAGGATTTGACCGTGCCCGATCGCAGGCCGCCCGCCTCGGTGATGCCGATATGCAGCGGATAATCACAGGCTTCGGCAAGGCCCATATAGGACGCGACGGCCAGGAATACGTCCGATGCCTTCACCGAAATCTTGAACTCGCGAAAATCCTCGTCCTCCAGCATGCGGACGGAATTCAGCGCGCTTTCGATCAACGCCTCGGGACAGGGCTCGCCATATTTTTCGAGCAATTCCTTCTCAAGACTGCCGCCATTGACCCCGATGCGCATGGAGCAATTATTGTCGCGCGCCGCATGGACAACCTCGCGCACGCGATCTCGCGAGCCGATATTGCCCGGGTTCAGACGCAGGCAGGCGGCCCCCGCTTCGGCCGCCTCGATGGCGCGGCGATAGTGAAAATGGATATCCGCGACGATCGGCACCGTGACCTCGGGGATGATCTGGCGCAGCGCCGCGGTACTTTCCTCATCGGGACACGACACGCGCACGATATCCGCCCCCGCCACTTCCAGCGCGCGGATCTGGTCGATCGTGCCCGCCACGTCGGTGGTCCGGGTATTGGTCATGGACTGAACAGTAATCGGCGCATCGCCGCCCACAGGGACGTCGCCAACCATGATCTGACGGCTTTTTCGCCGTTCGATGTCGCGATAAGGGCGAACGCTCATACCTGATTCAACCTTCGGAATTGACGCCGGAAAACGACCATAAAAATCTGCCGTAACATGCGCGCCACCGGGCCAAATATCAACCGCGCGCAGGCACACCGGAGACGGCAGCGAACGCTATCGAACGACCGCAGCCCCGGTCTTGAGGAGATCGGGGTCAAGGCGCACATCACGGCGGCTTTCACCGCGTTCGCCGATCGCTGGAACCGAGTCACCGTCGACGGAAATATCGAGACCGCCGGCATTTCCCGTCATCAGACGCAGCCCGCTGCGGTTGGGCACGAGATATCTGTCCCCCGCCTGCAGCATCTGGGTCAGGACAACATTCTCTTCCTTGTCGCGAACCTGGACCCAGGTGTTTTCCTCGGCAATCAGGATGATCCGCGCCGCCGCATTTCGCGCACCGTAGGTGCGGCCCTCACGGTCTGATGGGTTGTCGCTTGTCGATGCCTGCGGTTCCTCGATTTCGGGGAGTGCAATGATGGCCGGCTCGGATGAAAATTCAGCCGGAGCCGGAGTGGCGACAGCGACTTCCGTAACCGGCGCCGGCTCATCTGCTGGTGTATCGGCCGCCATCGTGTCCGCAACGGTCGCATTCGCAGTGGTTGTTTCAACGGCCGCCGAATCCGCGGGCGTCGTTTCACTGATCACATCGGGCGCCGGGGTTTCAGCAACCTCAACGGCTTGCGCCGGCGCTTCGGCGGCAGCCGGCGCTGCGGCCGCAGCTGCTTCAGCGAGTGTCGGCACATCCACCATGGACGCAAGCGGATCCCCCTGCGGCTGCAGATAGGACGGCGGGACCAGCGGGACTTCGGGTTCATCCGTGACAGGCGCGGAATCATCCGGCGCCGACATCGGCCCTTCAAACGGTATCGATTCCGAGCCCGCGGTCGCCTCTGCATTCGGGCTCGCGACCGGCGCAGACGTATCCGGGGTTGATATGCCCGGCGGTGGCGCGCTCGTCTCGGGATTTACCTGTGCATCTCCGGGTGGTGCTGGAACCCGCGCGACTTCGATGCCGTTCTGGCTTTGGTACCAGTACCAACCGCCAAACGCCGCCGCACCAAGAAGCAGACAAACCGTGACCAACAATCCCCCGGGAAAACGTCCCTCCGGAACCGGCGTGGGGAACTCGAGTTCCTGCGGTGCCTGTATGCCGCTCGCCTCTTCCTTGAACCGCGCAACCAGCGAGGGCGCATCCAGCCGAAGATAGGCCGCGTAGGAACGCACGAATCCAACGGCGTAGGTGGCGCCGGGAAGTTCGTCGAAACGGCCGTCTTCAATGGCTTCGAGATAGACCCGGCGGATTCGCAAATTCTGTGCGACGTCGGCCACCGTCCGACCGGTTGTCTCGCGCGCTTCACGCAGAAACGCACCAACATGATCCCCACCCTCTACCGGGTGCATCATGTCCGACGCGCCATCCTGGTTCAGGACGCGAAACGAGCGTGGGTTTAGACGTACCATCGGATCCCCAGCCAACGACGTTCGGTGAATTGCGCCAGTCGCAAAAACCAGTTCCTGTCAGAATTCAGGTTCAGGTCTAAAAAACGCGATCTGCGACCTAAGTCACCATAATCAAACGAAATTCACGTTTGTGTATCGACTTAGTATCAAATGCGAGTCCGAGCCGCAACGATTTAGACTTCAACCCCGTGATCTCGCGCGAACCCGCGCAGATGCGATCGAATACTTGGGTGTGGTGCGTGCAGCAGGCCTTCCGGGTAGTCCGTCATGCCTTCCACCGACATCGATCTGATCATGGCCTTCACCGGCCCGATGTTTGCCGGCGACATGGAAAGCCGTCGAAAACCAATCCCGATCAGCGCCATCGCCGCGACGGGATCACCCGCCATTTCGCCACACACCGTCAGGTCCACTGCGTGCGCTTCGCACTCTTCGGCAATCTGCCTGAGGAAATTCAGCACCGCCGGTGACAGGGTATCGTAGCGCCCTTCCATCCTCGGATTCCCACGATCTGACGCAAACAGGAACTGCACCAGATCGTTGCTGCCAACAGACAGGAAATCGACCCGCGGCAGGAGGTTTTCAAACTGCATCGCGAGCGCGGGAACTTCGAGCATAACGCCGGAACGGATCGTCGCAGGAACCGGTTCGCCGCGTTGGGCCGCGCGCGCGAGTTCGATATCCAGCAGCCGCCGGGCGGCATCGAACTCGGAGACTTGCGCAATCATCGGAAACATCACGGCCAGGTCACGGCCGGCGCTTGCCACGATCAGGGCCCGCAACTGGTGCCGCAACATCGCCGGGCGGTCGAGCGCGATACGGGTCGCGCGCCAGCCCATTGCGGGGTTCTCCTCGGTGGCGTTGTGCAGATAAGGCAACGCCTTGTCACCACCGATATCGAGTGTCCGGAATGTCACGGGTCGTCCGTCTGCCTCATCGAGCACCCGGGCATAGAAATCGGTCTGCGCCGCCACATCCGGATAGCTGGCCCGCGCCATAAACGGTATTTCCGTTCGATACAGTCCGATCCCTTCAGCACCGGTCTCGTCCAACCGGACCATATCGGCCAGCAATCCGGCGTTGAGGAACAAAGACACCGGCACTTGGTCGCGGGTCTCCGACGCCTTGTCACGCAGGCTCTGATACACCTCAAGACGCGCGCTTCGGGCGGCCATCGCCGTCTCAAAGTTCGACCGCAATTCGTCGCCCGGCCGCAGATAGGCGACGCCGTTCTCGCCGTCGACGAGCACTGCATCACCTGTCTCCACACGCGAGAGAAGGCCTTCGAGCCGCCCGACGAGCGGCACCCCCAAGGCCCGCGCGACGATCGTCGCATGGGCGTTGGCGGAGCCTTCTTCGAGGATTACCGCCTTCAGATTTTCGGGTTCGTAGTTCAGCAATTCGGCGGGGCCCAGTGTGCGGGCGACCAGCACCGCATCCGCGGGTAGCTGAAAACTCGCATCCTGCCCACCATCGGCTAGTTGGCGCAGCAAGCGGTCGGTGAGCTCTTCGAAATCGAGCAAACGCTCTCTCAGAAAGCTATCCGTGACCTGCACCATTCGAACACGTGTCTCGTCCTGCACACGCTGGACGGCGGCCTCGGCCGACAGGCCCGATCGGATTGCCTCATCAATCCGGCGCAACCAACCCCGGTCTTCGGCGAACATCCGGAAGGTTTCCAGAACGTCGCGATGTTCGCTCGTGCCGGAGAATTCCGGCCGCTCCAGCGCCTCGTCGAGTTGCCCCTGCATGCCGGTGAGCGCGTCACGGACGCGCTGTTCCTCGGCCACGGGGTCGTCACTCAGCATCCGCTCGATGGTGACCCGTTGACGCTGGACCACGGCGGTTCCGATCGTCAGGCCAGGGCTCAGTGCCAGGCCTTCGAGACGCTGGGGCAAGGCTTCGGTGACGGCGTCGTAACGCGCATCTTCCAGGTTCAGTATGTCGCTGCCGGCGATCAGCTCGGCGAGGACCATCGCCGTGGTTTCGAGCGTTTCCACCTCTTCGTCGGTGTAGCCGCGCTGGGTCCGGTTCTGAACGACCAGGACACCCAGCACACGACCACCCCGCAGCACGGGCACACCCATCAACGAGGAATAGAGCTCCTCACCGGTTTCCGGCCGATAGGCAAACAGCGGATGGCTCTGGGCATCGGCAAGTGCGACCGGCATGGCCTGCGCAGCGACGAAACCCACCAGGCCTTCGCCGACCATCAGGCGGGTGTTGCGCACGGCATCGGGGTGCAGACCCTCGGTGGCGAACAGCTCAAGCACATCACCGGCGCGACGCACATAGATCGAGCACACTTCGGCGACGAGTTCGCGGGCAATCAGCGTGGCGATCTGGTCGAGACGTGCCTGGGCTGAATCCGGCCCGGCCATGATATCACGCAGACGGCGTAAAAGGCGGCGAGAGCCGGTCCATCCGGGCGCAGCGCCGGTGATATTTGTTGGCGGCTTCATCGCCGCACCATCCGCCCCGCCGTCGCCGAAGCGCGGCTTCGACCGTGCTCGGAATGGGCGAAGCTGGGGAACATCTCGGTCTCTATGCGGCGTCGAGCCCGTAGGCGGTGTGCAGCGCCCGAAGGGCCAGCTCCGTGAACTCCTCGGCGATCAGCACGCTGATCTTGATCTCCGATGTGGAGATCACCTGAATGTTGATCCCGCGCTCCGCGAGCGCCGAAAACATGCGCTGGGCCACACCGGCATGGCTGCGCATGCCGACGCCGACCACCGAGACCTTCACCACATCGGCGTCCGGCACCAGAGCTGTGAAGCCGAGCTCATCCTTGCGGGCATTGAGCATTTCGATGGCGCGATCCAGATCGCCGCGGGTCACCGTGAATGTCATGTCGGTGCTGGTGCCGTCTTCCGAGACGTTCTGCACGATCATGTCGACATTGACGTTCGCATCCGCGAGCGGCCCGAATATGGCGGCCGCCACGCCCGGCCGGTCGGAGACCTGCACCAGCGTAATCTTGGCTTCGTCGCGGCTGTAGGTAACGCCGCTTACAATTTCGTGCTCCACGATATCTTCCTCGTCCACGACCAGGGTCCCCGGTCGCTCGCTGCCGACGGCTTCGTCGAATGATGAGAGAACTTGAACCGGAACCCTGTGGTTCATCGCCAGCTCAACCGAGCGGGTCTGCAGGACCTTCGCACCGAGGGATGCCATTTCGAGCATCTCCTCATAGGTGACCTTACTCAGCTTGCGGGCACGCGTCACGATCCGTGGATCAGAGGTGTAGACCCCATCCACGTCGGTATAGATGTCACAACGGTCCGCCTTGAGCGCTGCCGCCAGCGCCACGGCGGTCGTATCCGACCCGCCGCGCCCCAGCGTGGTAATCCGGTTGTCCGGGCCAATTCCCTGGAAACCCGCCAGCACACAGACCTGACCATCGGAGAAGCGGCGCTCCATTTCCTCGATCTCGATCCCCTCGATGCGCGCCCGCGCATGCGCATCCGAAGTCCGGATCGGAATCTGCCAGCCGAGCCAGGATCGTGCCGGAACGCCCTTCTCCTGCAGGCAGATGGCGAGCAGTCCAGCGGTGACCTGTTCACCCGTCGACACCACGACGTCATATTCGCGCGCATCATGCAGGGCGTGGGCTTCGCGCGTCAGCGCGACCAGGTCGTTCGTGACCCCGGCCATGGCCGACACCACGACGGCTATCTGGTGCCCCGCGTCATACTCACGCTTGACCCGCTCCGCGACGGCGCGGATTCGATCCAGATCAGCGACGGATGTCCCGCCGAATTTTGCAACAATACGTGCCATGGTCTCTTCCATTACGCCCGTCACAAGCACACATTTAGGCGCGCAGAACATGCGGCTTCGCCGCGTTCGGCGCCTGCGGCGCCAGCTTGTGATGCAAAGGCGGCGTATCCATACTCAGCCCAAACCCGGCTTGCAAGCACTGCGGGCCCCGATGAAAACGAGAAAATGACGGAAGCGACGACCAAATGACCGACCAGACCAGCGCACAA
>JABJEK010000040.1 GCA_018702955.1 Rhodospirillaceae bacterium
CGGCGACCTTGCGCGGCAATACGCCGACCGCCTGCTTGAGCACCACGCCGATTTCAGGCTCGGTGAGATGCGGGTCTGGCCCCTTGAACGGCCCGGTGACTGGGATCACTTGGTGGCGGGATGGCAGGCGGCGGGTCTGCCTGAATAACGACGCGCATGTGCGAACGCGCATCAGACAGTGACGTCCATCTCTGTCGAAGGCCGATTTCAAATTGCTGAAAAATGGTGGGCGCGACAGGGATTGAACCTGTGACCCCTGCCGTGTGAAGGCAGTGCTCTCCCGCTGAGCTACGCGCCCTTACCAAAAGGGACCGGACCTATAGGGCGACCGGTTCGGTGGTGTCAAGTAACGCACCCGCTGTCAGCTTCAATGCCAATTCCTGCCTCGCCCTTGCCCCAATTGAACCCGATTCTATGATCCACGAACTCGATGATCGGGAGATTCGAATGAAAACCAGTATTTTTGCCTGTTTGGCCCTGGCGGCTGTGTTCCTGCTGCCTGCCGCACATACCGCGACCGCCCAATCGACCAGCGTAACCCGCGAGGACAGCCGCGTCGGTCAGATCTTCAGCGATCTGGAAAAGCGCGTTATCCGCGAGGTGCTCGCGGAAACCGGAATCGTGGACGCCGATGAAAAGGATGACGCGGAGGTCGACGGGGAAAAGGCTGACAAAAACAAGGCCGGCAAAGGTGGCGGGAAAAAACCCAGGGGTGGACTCCCGCCGGGACTGGCAAAACGCGATGGGCTCCCTCCGGGGCTCCAAAAGCAGCTGGACCGCAACGGGCGTCTCCCGCCGGGGCTGCAGCGGCGTGCACTGCCCGAGGATCTCGAAAGCCGGTTGCCGCCGCGATCCGATACCGCGCGGGTCATCGTCGACAATGACGTCGTCCTCATCGAGAAGGGGACCGACCTGGTGCTCGACGTGATCCGGGACGTCGTCCGGCAGAATACCGGCTCGTCCCGGTAACGGGTTGCTGATGGGCCCGGATGTAGACCGGTCTTGAGTCCGCCATGTCGGCGAGCGTAGATATGCGCATGACCATTTGGAATGCGTTGCCAAAGGTTGTCGCCACCGCGACGGTGTTTGCCTTGTGGGTTGGTACGTTGCCGGCCGCCGCGGACGACAGCGACGAACAGGCGATGGCTCCCGCTGATACGGCGTTGCAGAACGCCACCGAGGGTTTTGCGCTTACCTATGACGTCTACACCGGTGGCCTGCGCGCCATCCGGTTCGACTTCGAGGTAGACCTGACCGACCCGGGTTATGAGACCCGCATCCGGCTGCAGACTTCGGGGATCATCGGCGCGCTGTTCAACTGGAGCCTCGAGGCCTCAAGCACCGGCGACTGGCAAGATGGCAATATCGCACCCGAGAAGTACCGAACCGCAAACGTCTGGCGCAACCGCCAGCGTAAAGTGGCGATCAACTATGGGGACGACGGCACGCGGACGGTCACGGCCGAGCCGCCCTACGGCGAAGACGACACCAAGCTGGTCGACCCCGCGCTGATCCCGGGTGCGGTCGATCCGACGACCGCGGTGACGGCGCTGGTGCTGACCAGCGCGATCGACGGGGCCTGCCGCCCGCGCACCGCCGTCTATGACGGGCGACGCAGATATGACGCGAACATGGTGGCGCTGCCGCCGCGCGACCTGAAGCCCAGTTCGGCGGCACCCTTCGAGGGCCGCGTCGCGGGATGCCGCCTGACCTTCGAGCGGATCGCCGGCTTCAAGCCCGACCGCAAGCGGCTGCAGGACCTGGAGGTCGCGATCTGGCTCGCCGATATCGGTGTGGAGCCCGGGCAGGTGCCGGTGCGGCTCGAACTGTCGACGCCCTGGGGTGACGGTTTCGCTCACCTGGTGCGCGCGCGTTCGGTCGACGGCGCGCTGGTGTTCGGCGCGCCGGATGAAGACGAGGGCGACCGCTAGCCGCGTCTGTCCAACTCGAAACAATCAGGAACAATTCGTGACTTGGTGCGATTCACGGCGCTGTGGCAAGTTCCGCGCGGATTTCTGCGGATTTGGCGTACCGAATTTGCCTCACCTCTGCCGGCCCGGATCGGGCGTATGACACGATGACCGACACAGCTCTAGCCATAGTGGTGCTTGCCGCCGGGAAGGGGACGCGTATGCGTTCCGATCTGCCCAAGGTGATGCACCAACTCGCCGGGCGCCCGATGATCGCCCATCTGCTCGACACAGCCGCTGAGCTGTCACCAGAACGTGTCGTCGTCGTCGTCGGGCCGGACATGGACGTGGTGGCCGATGCGGTCGCGCCCCACCCAACCTGCGTACAGGCCGACCGGGACGGCACCGGTGGTGCTGTGAAGGCCGCGCGCGATGCGCTCGAGGGTTTCACCGGCACGGTGCTGGTTCTGTATGGCGACACGCCGCTGGTAACCGCCGACACGATGCGCCGCGCGGCGGTGGCGTGTGCAAATGGCGCGGCGGTCTCCGTGTTGGGCTTCCGGCCAAGTCATTTCCACCAATATGGCCGCCTGATCACCGACGGTGACGGCGCGCTGACCGCCATCGTCGAGGCCCGTGACGCGACGCCGGAAGAGCTAAACGTGAACCTGTGTAACTCCGGCGTGATGGCGTTCGACGGGCGGCATCTGTTCGGCCTGCTCGACAAGATCGGCACCGACAATTCCAAAGGCGAATATTACCTGACCGACATGGTGGCACTCGCCCGCGCCGACGGGCACGCGGCCGCCGTGGTCGAGGGCGAGGAAGACGAACTTCTCGGCGTGAATGCGCGCACCGACCTGGCGATGGCCGAAGCCGTGGTGCAGGACGCGCTGCGCGCCCGTGCGATGGAGGACGGGGCGACGCTGGTCGATCCGGGCACGGTCTGGTTCCACCACGACACGCAACTGGGCCGCGACGTGGTCGTACAGCCGAATGTCGTGTTCGGGCCCGGCGTGAGGGTCGCCGACGGCGTGAACATCCGCGCGTTCAGCCATCTCGAAGGCGCGGACGTTTCGAGCGGCGCGGTCATCGGCCCCTATGCGCGGCTGCGGCCGGGCGCGAAGATCGGTGCGCGCGCGCGGGTCGGGAATTTCGTCGAAATCAAGAACGCGGACCTGGGCGAAGGTGCGAAGGTCAACCATCTCTCCTACGTGGGTGACGCCCATGTGGGCGCGGGGGCCAACATCGGCGCGGGCACGATCACCTGCAACTATGACGGCTTCGGCAAATACGAAACCAACATCGGCGAGGGGGCCTTCATCGGTTCCAACTCCGCACTGGTCGCGCCCGTGACCGTGGGCGACGGCGCGATCGTTGCGGCGGGCAGCACGATCTCGGCTGATGTCGAGCCCGACGCGCTGTCCATCGAACGCGCCGAGCAGGTCACCAAGACCGGCTGGGCCGCGCGGTTCCGCAAACTGAAGTCGAAGGGTTAACGCGCATGTGCGGCATCATCGGCATACTGGGGTCCGACGACGCGGCCCCGCGCCTGGTCGAGGGGCTGAAGCGGCTGGAGTATCGCGGCTATGATTCCGCGGGCATCGCGACTCTCGTGAACGGCTCGATCCATCGCCGCCGCGCCCAGGGCAAGCTGGCGAACCTGGCGGCGATCCTCGAGGACGACCCGATCGTCGGTGACGCCGGGATCGGCCACACCCGCTGGGCCACCCACGGCGTGCCGAACGAGAGCAACGCGCACCCGCATGCCACCGCGCGGGTGGCCGTGGTCCATAACGGGATCATCGAGAATTTCCAGGAATTGCGGGCCGAGCTCGCGGCGGCCGGACATAATTTCGAAAGCGACACGGACACGGAAGCCATTGCCGCGCTGCTGACCCAGCAGCTCGAATCGGGAGCTTCCCCGAAAGAGGCCGTCGCGCAGACATTGCCGCAACTGCAAGGCGCCTTCGCGCTCGCCATCGTGTTTGCCGGTGAGCATGACCTGATGGTCGGCGCGCGGCGCGGCAGCCCGCTGGCGATCGGCTATGGCGACGGCGAGATGTTCATCGGCTCCGATGCCCTGGCACTGGCCCCGCTGACCAAGCGTATCTGTTATCTGGACGAGGGCGACTGGGCGGTGATCACCCGCGCCGGGGCGCAGGTGTTCGACGAGACCGGCGCCGAGGTAGACCGGCCGATCCGCGAGACGGAGCTGTCCGGCGCGCTGATCGGCAAGGGCAACTACGACCATTTCATGCAGAAGGAAATCTTCGAGCAGCCGGCGGTCGTCGGCGACACGCTGCAATCCTTCATCAACGCCACCACCCGCGAGATCAGCCTGCCCGATCTGCCGTTTGATCTGGCGACCGTGCCGCGCATCACAATCGTGGCCTGCGGTACCGCCTGCTATGCGGGCTGGGTTGCCAAATACTGGCTCGAGAAGGTCGCGCGCATTCCGGTCGAGATCGATATCGCGTCGGAGTTCCGCTACCGCGAGGCACCGATGCCCGAGGGCGGCGTCGCGCTGTTCGTCAGCCAGTCGGGCGAGACGGCGGACACGCTGGCCGCATTGCGCCATTGCCGCGATCAGGGCCAGTACATCGTGTCGGTGGTGAATGTCGGCGAGAGCTCCATCGCGCGGGAATCCGATGTGGTCCTGCCGACGCTTGCAGGGCCCGAGATCGGTGTCGCCTCGACCAAGGCCTTCACCACCCAGCTGGCGGTGCTCGCCTGTTTCGCTATCGCGGCGGCCCGTGCGCGCGGCGCGGTGGATGACGCCGGGGCCGCGGCGCTGGCAGGCGCGCTGACCGAAGTGCCGTCGCGGATGACGGAAGTGCTCAACCATGACGAGGCGCTGCGCGAGATCGCGCTTGACGTCGCCAAGGCCCGCGACGTGCTCTATCTGGGGCGCGGGACGGCGTTTCCCATTGCCATGGAAGGCGCGCTCAAGCTCAAGGAAATCTCCTACATCCACGCCGAGGGTTATGCCGCCGGTGAGATGAAGCATGGCCCCATCGCGCTGATTGATCAGGAGGTGCCGGTGATCGTGCTCGCGCCCAACGATGAGCTGTTCGACAAGACCTTGTCCAACGTCGAAGAGGTGATCGCGCGCGGCGGCAAGGTGGTCTTCATGTCGGACCGCGCCGGGGTCGCGAAGCTGGCCGACAAGGCCTTCGCCGCGGTGGAGATGCCGGCGGTCGATCCGTTCGTGGCACCGCTGCTGTATTCGATCCCGATTCAGTTGCTCGCCTATCACACGGCGGTGGTGAAGGGGACGGACGTAGACCAGCCGCGCAACCTCGCGAAGAGTGTGACGGTCGAGTAGTTTCCAACGTACGGGTTCCAGAGGTCGAATATTACCTCTGTTTCACTGCGACACTTACCTCCTGTCGACTCTCTAATCCCGCACCATATTCCGACTATCAATCGGAACTGCATGACCTGATCCAGAACCTTCATGACGAAGGAATGGGATATCGGAAGATCGCGCAGTGGTTAAACGAGAATGGGTATCAGACCCTTCGCGGTAAGAGGTTCTTCAACACCCATGTCTTCTCAATCCTCAAGAAGAAACGTCTGAGAGATGAACGTCTGAACTCACTTCCAGAGGACAGATTTGAGATCACAAGTCCTCTTTGGATCGAATACGTCGAGAGGAAGTACATCAACTCAGATTAGAGGGTGTGGGTCTGACGAACCCTGATCCCGCATCTGATGAAAGATGGTTGGGAACTTGGGATCGTGGGGTGCGTCCTTATTCTCTCGATAGACCTTTACGCAATCTGAGGAGCAGAGTTTCTTACCCTTCGTCTCGACAGGTACACCGCACACCAGACAATCAACCTTAGTCTGTTTCGGAGGTGTCACGTTGTGGTACTCGATCTCCCTAAATTTATCCCAATCAGGTTTGTACCCGTCGAACAGGTCTTCCTTCTGACGCACTCGATGGACTACCTGTTTGAGAGTGTTCTTGGTAAGAGGTTTCCCTGTGCGGGTGGTGAAACCCACTTTGTTCATGACCGTTGCGAGTTCCTTCAATCGGGTCTGATGATGGGTCTGGGTAAAACCGTAG
>JABJEK010000007.1 GCA_018702955.1 Rhodospirillaceae bacterium
AGAGGAGCTGCCCCTAGTACGAGAGGACCGGGGTGGACGTACCTCTGGTGTACCGGTTGTTCCGCCAGGAGCATCGCCGGGTAGCTAAGTACGGAAGGGATAACCGCTGAAAGCATCTAAGCGGGAAGCCCACCTTGATACGAGGTCTCGCATGAGAGCCGTGGAAGACCACCACGTTGATAGGCTGGATGTGGAAGCGTGGCAACACGTGAAGCTGACCAGTACTAATTGCTCGATTGGCTTGATTGTAGGCCGTTTGCAGGACCCTTCGGGGGCCTACCCTTCGGGGTAAAACGAACGGCAATAAACCGCCGCGTACAGTGGCAAGGTTCGTTAACACCAATTGTTTCGACACCTCTGGTTTTCGGTTTTAATGCGCACCCTCACGGTGCGTTCGTCAGGATTATTGCACCAACCCCGGCACACCATGCGTTTGGATGACCTGGTGGCTATGGCGGGGGGGCCACACCCGATCCCATTCCGAACTCGGCCGTGAAGACCCCTAGCGCCGATGGTACTGTGTCTTAAGGCACGGGAGAGTAGGTCGTTGCCAGGTCTTCCAAACGCATGATCGCCGGCAAGCAATGCAACCTAGTTCACGATGGTTCCTTCACGCATTGTTAGGAACGAGACAGATTTTGCGTGGCAACGCGAGACGTTATCGACGCGGGGTGGAGCAGTCCGGTAGCTCGTCAGGCTCATAACCTGAAGGTCGCAGGTTCAAATCCTGCCCCCGCAACCAAATCTGGTTGATAATCAACATCTTTGCCCCGCTTTTGCGGGGCTTTTTGTTGGCTGAACACAAGTAAAAAAATGCGGTTTCGACCGTGTTTTATGCGGGATTCAAGGTGGGTTTAGGGGCTGGTTCCGGTAGTATCCAGCCCGCCGTGCGCCAGGGCAGTAAAGCCCATTCCGCACCGTGTATAGGGCCGCCGCAAACCGTCGGTCGGCTTGGTTTATTAGGTGGATCGGTCAGTCAAGCCGATCATGGTAGTTGGGAACTCGACTTTGCGTAAAACGGACAACATTGCCCCGGCGAATAACGCCGCGCACGCGCTCTACAACGGCGTAAAGCCCGCGCAGGGCCTATATCACCCGGCGCATGAGCATGATGCGTGCGGCATCGGCATGATTTGCTCAATCCGCAACGAGCGTAGCCGCAAGGTTGTCGAAGACGGCCTGAATATTTTGTGCAATCTCGAACATCGCGGTGCCGTGGGCGCGGATCCGAAAGCCGGTGACGGCGCCGGTATCCTGATTCAGTTGCCACACGAGTTTTTAGCGGCAGAGGTCGAGGGTCTCGGCTTTAAACTGCCGCAGCCGAACCACTATGGCGTTGCCCATCTCTTCCTGCCGCGTGATCCCGCACAGCAAGCCCTGGTCGAGGCCGCCTATCAGGCGGCTGCCGAGCAGGAAGGCATGGCCATTCTCGGCTGGCGCGACGTGCCGGTTGATTCGTCCATTCTCGGCGAGAGCGTTAAGCCGACGGAGCCCGCGCACCGCCAGGTGTTCATTGGGCGAGGCGAGGGCATCGCCGACGACGACGCGTTCGAGCGCAAGCTCTATGTCATGCGTAAATCCGCGTCGAGCCACATTCGGGCCAACTATCCGGACTGGGCGAACGAGTATTATCCGGCGTCCTGCTCGTCGCGCACGATCGTCTACAAAGGCCTCGTTCTCGCCGACGGCGTGGTGAAATACTACAAGGATCTGCAGGACGAGCGTGTGATCTCGGCCCTGGCCCTGGTGCATCAGCGTTTTTCCACCAACACCTTTCCGTCCTGGCCGCTGGCGCATCCCTATCGGATGATTTGCCATAATGGTGAAATCAACACGCTGCGCGGCAACAACAACTGGATGGCCGCACGTCAGGCGACAATGTCGTCCCCGGTTTTCGGCGACGACATGCAAAAGCTCTGGCCGATTTCCTATGAAGGACAGTCGGATTCAGCCTGTTTCGACAATGCGCTGGAGCTGCTCTATCAGGGCGGTTACTCCCTGCCGCATGCGATGATGATGATGATCCCGGAGGCCTGGGCCGGGAACCCGTTGATGGATGACACGCTGCGCTCGTTCTACGAGTACAACGCAGCGCTGATGGAGCCATGGGACGGCCCCGCCGCGATCGCTTTCACGGACGGCAAGGTTATCGGCGCCACGCTGGACCGAAATGGCTTGCGCCCGGCGCGTTACCTCGAGACGAAAGACGGGTTCGTGCTGCTCGCATCCGAGATGGGTGTGCTCGACATTCCGGAAGAGAATATCGCGCGGAAATGGCGCCTGCAGCCCGGCAAGATGCTGCTGATCGATCTCGAGAAGGGCAAGACCATCTCGGACGAGGATCTGAAGACCGAGCTCGTCGCAAGCCATCCATACAAGGAATGGCTGGCGAACACGCAGATCAGGCTTCGCGACCTGCCCGAAGTCGGGCGTCCGCCGGCGGTCTCCCAGACACCGCTTCTGAATCGTCAGCAGGCATTCGGCTATACGGAAGAAGATCTCAAATTCCTGATGATGCCGATGGCCCATACCGGGCAGGAAGCCACCGGGGCGATGGGAACGGACACACCGATTTCCGCACTATCGTCGCGGTCCAAGCCGCTCGCATCCTATTTCAAGCAGCTCTTCGCCCAGGTCACGAATCCGCCGATCGATCCGATCCGCGAGGAGATCGTGATGTCGCTGGTCTCGTTCATCGGACCGCGGCCCAACTTGCTGGATCTCGAAGGTACGTCGACACTGAAGCGGCTGGAAGTGCGCCAACCGATCATCACCAACGCCGGGTTGGAGAAAATCCGCGCGATTGGCGACATTGCCGACAATCAGTTCATGACCCAGACCCTCGACATCACCTACGGCGTGGCCCGTGGTGCGGAATACATGGAAGAGGCGATCGATAATATCTGCAAACGCGCCGAGGAGAGCGTCGGTCAGGGCTACAACATCATTATCCTGTCGGACCGGCTCCTGGGGCCGGACCGTGTCGCGATCCCGTCGCTTCTGGCGACGTCGGCGGTGCATCACTACTTGATCCGCAAGGGCCTTCGCACATCGGTCGGTCTGGTCGTTGAGACCGGTGAGGCCCGCGAGGTGCAGCATTTCGCGACTCTGGCGGGCTTCGGCGCCGAGGCGATCAATCCGTGGCTCGCGTTCGAGACGCTAGAGGATCTGCGCGAGAAGTTCGATGACGAACTCAGCATCAAGGAAATCAACAGGAGCTACATCAAGGGCCTCGATAAGGGTCTTCTGAAGGTCATGTCGAAGATGGGTATTTCGACCTATCAGTCTTATTGCGGTGCGCAGATATTCGATGCGGTCGGCCTGAAAACGTCGTTCGTCGAGAAATACTTCACCGGGACCCATACGGCCGTTGAGGGCGTTGGACTCGAAGAAATCGCGCGCGAGACGCTGGAGCGTCATGCCCATGCCTTCGGCAACGACCCGGTCTACGAGGGTGCGCTCGACGTGGGCGGTGAGTACGCATTCCGAATCCGGGGTGAGAAGCATGCGTGGACCCCCCAGACTGTCGCGGATCTGCAGCACGCGGTGCGTGGTGACCTGCCCGATAAGTACCGGACTTACGCGGCGGCGATCAACGATCAGGACGAACAGCACATGACCCTGCGGGGTTTGTTCCGTCTCAAGTCGGCAGAAGAATCAGGGCGGACGCCCGTGCCTCTCGATGACGTCGAGCCGGCTGCTGATATTGTGAAACGTTTCGCGACGGGCGCGATGTCATTCGGCTCGATCAGCCGTGAGGCACACACAAATCTGGCGATCGCCATGAACCGGATCGGCGGCAAGTCGAACACGGGTGAAGGTGGCGAGGAAGTGGATCGCTTCACGCCCATGGATAATGGTGATTCCATGCGCTCAGCGATCAAGCAGGTCGCGTCGGGGCGGTTTGGCGTGACGACGGAGTATCTCGTCAACTCCGACATGATTCAGATCAAGATGGCCCAAGGGGCGAAGCCCGGAGAGGGCGGACAGCTGCCGGGACATAAGGTCGATGCGGTGATTGCCAAGGTGCGTCACTCCACGGCCGGCGTCGGCCTCATCTCACCGCCACCGCATCACGATATCTACTCGATCGAGGATCTGGCGCAGTTGATTTTCGATCTGAAGAACACAAATTCTAGAGCCGACATCAGCGTCAAGCTGGTCTCGGAGGTCGGTGTCGGAACCGTGGCCGCGGGCGTGTCGAAAGCGCGTGCGGACCATGTCACGATTTCGGGCTTTGAGGGCGGAACAGGGGCATCGCCCCTGACCTCGATCAAGCATGCGGGCTCACCCTGGGAAATCGGCCTGGCCGAGACCCAGCAAACCCTTGTGATGAACGACTTGCGCGGGCGCATCTCGGTGCAGGTCGACGGCGGATTGCGGACGGGCCGCGACGTGGTCGTGGGCGCGCTGCTGGGGGCTGACGAATTCGGCTTTGCCACCGCGCCGCTGATCGCGTCGGGCTGTATCATGATGCGGAAGTGCCATCTGAACACTTGCCCGGTTGGTATCGCCACGCAGGACCCCGAGCTTCGCAAAAAGTTCACGGGCAAACCCGAGCATGTGGTCAATTTCTTCTTCTATGTTGCCGAAGAAGTGCGCGAACTGATGGCCGCGATGGGCTTCCGGACGATCAACGAGATGATCGGCCAGACCGATATGCTCGATACGGACGCTGCAATCGAGCATTGGAAGGCCAAGGGGCTGGATTTCGGCAAGTTGTTCTTCAAGCCGGCCGAAGCGGACCATGTCGATATCCACCGGACTGGCGAGCAGGACCACCCGATCAAGGATATTCTGGATCGAAAGTTCATGGAGGTCGCCAAGTCGGCAATCGAAGAGGGGACGCCCGTCCAGGCGGAATTCCCTATCCGGAACACCGATCGCACGGCGGGTACGATGCTGTCGGGTGAGATCGCCCAGAAATACGGTCATGCCGGCCTGCCGGAAGACACGATCTGGCTGAAATTAAAGGGCGTGGCGGGACAGAGCTTCGGCGCGTGGGTCGCACATGGTGTGACCCTCGATCTCGAGGGTGAGGCCAACGACTATGTCGGCAAGGGTCTTTCGGGGGGCAAGCTTATCGTTCGCCCGGCGCCGGAAAGCGGTATCAACCCGGATGAGAGCATGATTGTCGGTAACACGGTGCTGTATGGCGCGGTGACCGGGGAATGCTATTTCCGCGGGATTGCCGGCGAACGCTTTGCGGTGCGCAATTCCGGCGCGATCGCCGTGGTCGAGGGCACCGGCGACCATGGCTGCGAATATATGACGGGCGGCATCGTGGTGGTGCTCGGTGAGACCGGTCGCAACTTTGCCGCAGGCATGTCCGGCGGGATCGCGTATGTGCTCGATGAGGCTGGTGATTTCGAGGGGCGTTGCAATCTTGCGATGGTCGACCTTGAGCCGGTCGAAGGCGAGGCCGAGGAGATGGAAAAACTGCATCTTTCGGATAATGAATCGCATGGTCTGGTGGACGTCGGGTCCGACATGACCCGGTTTGACGCCGAGCGCTTGCGACAGTTGATCCAGAATCACGCGCACTACACCGCGTCGACGCGCGCGCAGCACATTTTGGATAATTGGGATGAGTTTTTACCGAAGTTCGTGAAGGTCATGCCGGTGGAGTATCGCCGTGCCCTGCAGGAAATGCAGGTCGAGCAGACCGGCGAAATGAACATCGGCTTGCGGAGAGGCTAATGGGCAAGGTTACGGGTTTCATCGAGATCGAGCGGCACGACCGCACCTACAAGACGGCCGCCGATCGTATCCGGAACTACAAGGAGTTCGTGATTCCGCTTGAGGAGCGCGATCTGGAGCGCCAGGCGGCGCGCTGCATGGATTGCGGCATTCCGTTTTGTCACAATGGTTGCCCGGTGAACAACCAGATTCCGGACTGGAACGACCTCGTCTACAACGCGGACTGGGAAGAGGCGTCGCGCAATCTGCATTCGACGAATAATTTCCCCGAATTCACCGGCCGAATCTGCCCCGCACCGTGCGAGGCCGCCTGCACACTCAACATCGACGACAACCCGGTCACCATCAAGACCATTGAATGCGCGATTGTCGACAAGGCGTGGGAAGAGGGGTGGATTGTCCCCCAGGTCACGGATGCCAAATCCGGCAAGAAGGTCGCGGTTGTCGGTGCGGGCCCGGCCGGTATGGCCGCCGCCCAGCAATTGGCGCGCGCGGGTCATGATGTGCATCTCTTCGAGAAAAACGAGGCACCCGGTGGCCTGCTCCGTTTCGGTATTCCCGATTTCAAGATGGAAAAGCATCTGATCGACCGCCGTATGGAGCAGATGGTCGCCGAAGGCGTGACGCTTCATTGCGGTGTGCATGTGGGCGTGGATATCTCCGCCGTGGAACTCGACAGCCAGCATGATGCTGTTCTGCTCTGTGGCGGCTCGGAAGCGCCGCGCGATCTGCCGGTCGACGGCCGCGATCTGGACGGTGTTCATTTCGCCATGGAATTCCTGCCGCAGCAGAACCGACGGGTCGCGGGTAGCAATCAGGACGGCGATGTCGAACCGATCCTGGCCACTCAAAAGAACGTCGTGGTTATCGGCGGTGGCGACACCGGGTCCGATTGCATCGGGACGTCGATCCGCCAGGGTGCGCTGTCGGTGGTCCAGCTTGAAATCATGCCGGAGCCGCCCGAGAAAGAAGACAAGGGCCTGACCTGGCCGCACTGGCCGCTCAAGATGCGGACATCTTCGAGCCAGGCCGAGGGCGCCGAGCGTGATTTCTCTGTCACCACCAACAGCATTGGTGGTGAGAACGGGCGTGTAACCCACATCAATTGTCAGCGCGTAGACGAGAAATTCCAACCGGTCCCGGGCACCGAATTCGAGCTCAAGGCCGACCTCGTTCTGTTGGCCATGGGGTTCCTGCATCCGATGGCCGAGGGCATGCTTCGTGAACTGGATGTCGAACTCGACGGGCGTGGCAATGTAAAAGCCGACACAGACGCCTATCGGACGTCACGGGACAAGGTTTTCACCGCCGGCGACATGCGCCGCGGCCAGTCCCTGGTCGTATGGGCCATACGTGAGGGCCGCCAGGCCGCGCGTGCGGTCGATGAGTTCCTGATGGGCAGTACGGTCTTGCCGCGATAGGCGATATTGCCTGCGGCGCCAGCGGGTGTTTTGTTCGAACTGGTATCAATGAGCCCGCTGTATTCGGTGGTCCGCATCCAGCTGTGAGGTCCGCATGAAAAATCCCAAGAACGAAGTTTCCTTCTGGTCGGCCGTCGCCATGGGCATTGGCGCCATGGTCGGGGCGGGCATATTCGCCCTGCTTGGTCAGGCCGGTGCCGTCGCGGGAAGTGCGGTTTTTATATCGTTCCTGATCGCGGGTGGTATCGCGTTGCTTAGCGGATATTCCATGGGGCGGCTCGGTGCTCGATATCCGGCAGCGGGCGGCATCGTCGAGTATCTCGTGCGTGGTTTCGGGTCGGGCAGGTTTTCCGGTGCCATGAGCCTGATGCTGTATATCGCTGCGCTCGTGGCCTTATCGTTGGTCGCGCGGACCTTCGGGTCCTATGCGGATGCACTTCTCCCGAGCGGCGCACCGAAATTCATGGTGGAAATTTTCTCCGGCGGCATTGTCGCGCTGTTCATGGCGGTCAATCTCGCCGGCGCGCGCTCGATGACCCGGATCGAGAACATCATCGTCGTCGCCAAGTTATCGGTGCTGGTCGTTTTTGCGGTCGTCGGTATGACTTTCATCACGCCGGATCGGTTGGCCCCTTCAGCCTATCCGCCGGTTGCCAGCATCCTGTCGACGGTCGCGATTACCTTCTTCGCCTATGAGGGGTTTCGATATATCACCAATGCGGCGGCGGACATGCGCGACCCGGCCCGAACACTGCCGCGCGCGATTATCACGTCGATTATCCTGGTGATGATCGTCTATGTGGGCATTGCCATCGTCGTCTTTGGCAACCTCCCACCGGAAAAGGTCATCGCGGCAAAGGATTTCGCGCTGGCCGAGGCCGCGCGGCCCGTATTCGGGACAATCGGTTTCACCGTGATCTCGATCACCGCCCTGTTCGCCACGGCATCGGCGATCAACGCGGGTCTGTATGCGATCGCGAATGTTTCCTATCAGCTCGCAAAGGAAGGTGAGCTTCCCGAAGTCTTCGCCCGGGCCGTGGGCAATAACCATGAAGGTCTCGTCATCAGCGCCCTGATCGCTGCGGCGCTGGCCATATTTCTCGATCTGTCGGCAATCGCGATCATCGGCGCATTATCGATGTTGATCATCCACATGACCGTGCATGTCGGCCATCTGCGCATACTCAACGAAACGGGCGCATCACGAACGCTGGTTCTGCTGGCCATTGTGGCCAACGGGGTCGCGATTGCGCTGGGTGCCTATCACCTGGGCATCACGTCCCCCTATCTGTTGCTGGGGGTCGGCGGGATCGTGGCGATCTCGTTCCTCAGTGAGTCCGTGCTACACCGGGTTTCCGGGCGCAGCGTGAAGGCAAATACCGCCGATCAGTGATGAAACCCTGAGGCTTCCTCGTGGGTCAGCGGTGTGTGCACCGGGTGGTCTCTGAAGTAATCCAGTGCGCCCTGAATATCATTCAGTAACAGTGAAGCCAGATCCCGGCTGACGCCGTGACGGACCAGGATTCGCTGAATCGCCTGATCCTCGCAGTTCGCCGGTAGCGTGTAGGCGGGTACTTGCCAGCCGCGGGTGCTAAGGCGATCCGCGAGGTCGTACAGGCTGAACCCGGGGTCGACGCCGTCTTTCATCTTCCAGCACAGCGCCGGGATGCCCTTGTTCATATCCCCGTCATAGATGATTTCGAACGGCCCGAGCTTGGCGATCTCACCCGCAAGGAACTGCGCGGTGTCGTAGCAGGCAGAATGTATCTTGCGGTATCCCTCCCGGCCCAGGCGCAGGAAATTATAGTATTGGCACACCACCGAACCGCCGGGCCGCGAGAAGTTGATCGCGATATCGCGCATGTTGCCGCCCAGATAATTGACCCAGAAGATCATGTCCTCAGGCAGGTCGGCGTCCTCGCGCCATGCGACCCAGCCCACGCCCAGCGGGGCCAGGCCGAATTTGTGTCCCGACGCGTTGATGGATTTGACGCGCGGCAGACGGAAATCCCAGACAAGGTCGGGGGCGCAGAAGGGTGCGAGAAATGCGCCGCTGGCGCCGTCGACATGGATCGGGATGTCGAGGCCGGTTTCCTTTTGCAGGCCGTCCAGAGCCTCCGCGACATCCTTCACCGGTTCATACACGCCGTTGAACGTCACGCCGAGCGTCGGCACGACCCCAATCGTGTTCTCGTCGCATCGCGCGAGCACTTCTTCCGGCGTCATCAGCAGCCGGCCATCTTCCATGGGGATTTCGCGATGTTCGATGTCCCAATAGCGCGTGAACTTGTGCCAACAGACCTGGACGGGTCCGGTAATCAGATTCGGCTTGTCGATGGGCTTGCCGGCGGCCTTGCGGCTCGCCTCCCAACGTCGCTTCATCGCCATGCCGCCCAGCATGGCAGCCTCGCTGGATCCCACTGTTGAGCAGCCCACGGTGTTTGCGCCCGACGGCGAATGCCAAAGATCGCCGAGCATATGCACGCAGCGCGCCTCGATTTCGGCTGTCTGTGGATACTCGTCCTTGTCCACGAGGTTCTTGTTGATGCAATCGTCCATCAACTGGTGGAGCTCGGGTTCCTCCCAGGTCTGACAGAAGGTCGCCAGGTTTTGTCGCGCGTTGCCGTCGAGCATCAGTTCGTCGCGGACCACGGCATAGGCGTGGCGCGGCTCCTGCTCATTGTCGGGGAACTGATATTTCGGCAAGCTCACCGAAAGATCGACGGAGGCGTAAACCTGATCCTCGATCTTGTGCTGGATCGAGGCTTTGTCATGCAGTGCCATCGTTCGTTCTCCCTCTCAAGGACGTTGTACTTGTTGCTTACCCGTTACCCGACACCGGCAGTTGCCCCGGCAGGCGAATATTCTCGCGGGTGATTGACGCGATGTCCGTGACACCCATTACCGCCATGGTACGGCGAATCTCCGCGTTAAGGATATCCAGCGCGCGGTGCGCACCGGCTTCCCCGGCGGCGCCGACGCCATAAAGTGTGGCCCGACCGATCGCGATCGCGTCTGCGCCAAGTGCCAACCCCTTCAGGACATCGCTGCCACGCCGCACGCCGCTGTCCGCGATGATCGTGGTGCGCCCGCCCACGGCGTCGGCGATGGCGGGGAGTGCGTCCCATGGGGTGATAGCGGTGTCGTTTACATTGCCGGCATGGTTCGAGACGAAAATGCCGTCGGCGCCCATCTCGACCGCATCCACCGCGTCGTCCGGGTGCAGGATGCCTTTGACCAATAGCTTGTGCGGCCAGGCATCGCGCAACCGGCGCAGATAATCCCAGCCCATCGTGTCGTTGCGGTTCAGGAAGGAACCGGAACTCGCCGACACATAGCCGGTCGCTTCGGCCCTGTCTTCGTCGGGAATGTGGATGTTGGAGAAGGCGGGCAGGCGGCCTTCGCTGAGGAAATAGCGCCCGGCCGTACCGACCAGCCAACGTGGATGGCGCAAGCTGTCGACGACGCTCTTGCGGGTGATGCGCGGCGGAAAAACCAGCCCGTTTCGAACGTCGATCTCACGGTTGTTGTAGACGGGAGAATCGACGGTCACGACCAGGGCCTCAAAACCGGCATCGAGGGCGCGTTGCACCGTCACGAAGGCAGCCTCGGGGTTACGCCAGACGTAAAGCTGGAACCACTGGGTGCCGCCGCCATTCTCGATCACCGTCTCCATAGCCGTGTTGGAGGTGCTGGCGAGCGTGAACGGGATGTTGGCCCTGGCCGCCGCCCGCGCCAGCGCGGTCTCGCCGCGATACCAGACGAAGCCTGCGGGCCCCGTCGGTCCGATCAGGATCGGCAGATCGTGTTGTTTGCCCAGCAGGGTGATCCCGGGGTCGCGCTTGGAGACGTCGCGCGGTGCGCGCGGCATGATCTTGATGCGGTCGAGTGCGGACCGGTTGTCGCGCATGGCGATCTGGTCTTCGCTGCCCTTGTCGCAGAAATCGAACAGCGCCTTGGTGAGACGGCGTTTCGCCATGCGTCGCAGGTCATCGATGTTAAGTGCTTGTTTGGACAGGTCGCCCACGTAAATCCCCCGAATCAGCGTGCCATCATTTGTTGGACGAATAGGGAGCATGGCGCGCACTCCCGTGCAAGAGTTCGGGGGCGCAAAAGACCAAAATCATGATTGTAGCGGCCTGTGTGTCGCATAACTCATTCGCGACGATGCGATGCTGGACGGGGCCTGAACACGGCTTGCTTGCTGGTCTCCCGCGTCTGGTGCAGACTTTGTTCGATAGATACGGGGGAACGAAGGATGAGCGAAGAATCAGACGGTATCGTCGTCATGACGCAGGACGAGATGCGCTCGCGTATTGCGGTTTTTGCGGAGCAGACAGGCAATGACCAGCTGATGGTCACCCAGGGAATTCCGGGCTTTCAACGCGATATTTACTCGATCATCGGGCGCGGCGTGTCAGAGGATGCCGGGACCCAACCGGGGATCGTCGATTCCAAGGGATTCAATGTCGCCTATGTTGGGGCCGAGCCGGACAATGGGTCGGCGATGCACACCCATCAGGAAATCGAAGTGTTCATTCCGATGTCAGGTCAGTGGGCGGTCTACTGGAATGAAGGCGATGACATGGAAGAGGTGCTGCTGGAACCGATGGACTGTATCTCGGTGCCGGGCGGCGTCATGCGCAGCTTCAAGAATGTCGGCGATACCTATGGTCATCTGCTGGTGATCATCGAAGGGACCGAGAATGCTACGGTGGGCCGACCGCAGGACGTTATCGACCAGGCCGCCGCCGCGGGATTCACCCTCGATGCGGACGGCAAGATGGTCAACGCCGCCGAGTAGACGGGAAAAGGGAACGAATGATGCCTACAATTGCCATTCGCGGTGTCAATCTCCGCTATGAGATCGTCGGGGATGACGGGCCGGCCGTCACCCTGATCACAGGTGGTAGACGCGGGTATGACGAGTTTCTGCCGATGGCCCGAAAATTGGCGGCCGAAGGTTTTCGCGTCCTGCTGCACGACCGTCGAAACACCGGCGCGTCGGATATTCTGATGAGCGCAGACGAAGTGGAGGAAGCCGTTTGGGCCGACGATCTCCACGCGCTGCTATCCGAACTGGGCGAAGTACCTGCATTTATTGGCGGGTCATCATCTGGCGCGCGTACAGCGTTGTTCTTTGCCCTGCGACACCCCGACGCCGTTCGGGGTTTGCTGCTCCTGCGTGTCACGGGCGGCGCTTTCGCGGCCGGACGCCTGCCGGAGGCCTATTACGACCAGTTTATTCGCGCGGCCCAGGCCGGCGGCATGGAGGCGGTGTGTGCGACGCCCGAGTATGGCGAGCGGATCGCCGCGAACGCCGAAAACCAGAAGCGGTTGATGGGCATGTCGGCAGACGCGTTCATCGACATTCAGACAAAACTGCGGGACTTATTCATGGCCGGGTCGGATTTGCCGGTATTTGGCGTCAGCGAAGCGGAACTCGGTTCGCTCGGCGTGCCGGCGGTCATCGTCCCAGGAAATGACCGGGTGCATGATTCACGCGTCGGTCAGATGGTCCACACCATGATCCCGGGCAGCGAGTTGCACATGCTGCCCATTGAGGATTCGGACGAGCCGGTCATCCCGTTCACTGAGTGGAGCGATCTTGAGCCCGAAATTGTCGGTGTATTCGCCGACTTCATGCGCCGGCACGGGGCATCGGGCGCCGCCACCTGACCAAATATCGAGGTTAGCCAACCTAGGCTTTTGCGGCTGTTATGGCCGTTGGTTCCTGTGCCGCGTCGGTCTTCTTGGGCTGTTTGAAGCGAGTTGCGTTCAACGCCATTGCCAGATGCTCACCGAAAACCTGCTTGCGGAAGGGCTTACGTAGATAAATTGCGTGTTGGCAATGCGCGAGCAGCTTTTTGCAATGGTCCTCGGGGTAACCCGACATCATGAGGATGCCGATGGCGGGATTTTGCTGGATCGCGAGTTCCACCACGTTCGGCCCGGTGAGCGGCCCGGGCAGGACCACATCCGATACGATCCCGTCGAATTCGAAATTTCGATCATGCAGAATTTGGATCGCATTCTCGCCGGTATCGGCCCGCACGACGCCATAGCCGAGCTGGGAGAGGAAGTTCTCGCAGATGTCGCCGACGACGGTTTCATCTTCGATGAGCAGGATCGACTTGCCGGCTCCGTACACCGGGATATCGGATGAAATAGGTGGTGAGGGCCGATCAACGATCAGGTCGGTCGCCTGCGGCACATATATGTTCACCGTGGTTCCGGCATTGGGCTCGCTGATGATTTCGATGTCACCATCCGATTGACGCACGAAGCCGTGGACCATGCTGAGCCCGAGTCCGCTGCCTTCGTTCGTGCGTTTGGTTGTGAAGAATGGCTCGAACACGCGTGTGAGGTCTTTGGGCTCGATGCCGGTTCCGCTATCCGTAACCGAGAGGCGCACATAACGCCCCGGAGGCAGCTCGAGGGCGTGGTTAGACCGGGGGCCACCAATATCGAGGCACTCGGTGCGGACCTTGATTTTTCCACCGTCCGGCATGGCGTCGCGTGCGTTGATCACCAGATTGAGAAGCGCGTTTTCGAGCTGGTTCTGATCGATCTTGACGATATTTGATGCGCCGTCGCTCTGATAATCGATTTCGACGGTTTCGCCGATGCTGCTGTCGAGCAGGGGCTGCATATCCGAAAGCAGAATGTCGAGATCTGTCGCCTGCGGGCGAAGCTCCTGATTGCGTGTGAAAGCGAGCAAACGTGATGTCAGGTCCGCGCCCTTTTCCGCCGCGTCGATGGCATTGCGCGCGAACGGTCGCAGGCGGCTGCCGTCATCGAGTTGTTCCTCGACCAGCTCCAGATGCCCCAGGATAATGGCGAGAAGATTGTTGAAGTCATGCGCGATGCCGCCGGTAAGCTTACCCATCGCCTGCATCTTCTGGCTCTGCATCAGCTGTTGTTCGGTGGTTTTTTCCTGTGTCACATCGATCGCGCCGCCGTCCCATACGATGCGTTCGCCCTGGCGTCGTACGGTCCCGAACAGGCGTGCCCATGCAATCTGGCCGCTCGGCATCCTGACGCGGACGTCCTGATATCGTGATTCCGGCGCCTCGATTTCGCCTTCGACGAGGCGCTGCCACAACTCCCGGTCTTCCGGGATGATGGCATCGATGAATGTGGTGGGGTCCGTCGTGACCATGTGACGTTCGAAGCCGAACACGCGCGGTGTACCGACATTGAAGACCGGATAGGTGACGCCACCCGGTTCGGCGACCCGGCGGAAAATAATGCCCGGAAGATGCTCTGCGATACGTCCCAGAAGATCGCGGCGTTCTTCTTCGGCATGTACTTTCAGCGCGGCGTGGCTCGCCTGAACCTCGTCCACCATATCGTTGAAATTCTGACCCAGCGCACGAAGTTCGCGGGGTGCGATCAGGGTATCTGTGGGGACACGCCAATCAAGGTGGCCGTCGGCGATTTGCGATGTGCCCTGGATGACGGCATTGACGGGGCGCAGCATGAAGCCGGCCAGGAACCAGCCAAGGATCGCCGCGACCACGAAGCCCAGCGCGATAACGGCGTAGGCGGCATTGGTAAACCTGTCGACGCGCGCCTGAAGTTCGGAGAAGGGTTGAGGGACCATGACGCCCCAGCCGGTCTCGGGCAGGAACGTGAAGCCCGCGATCATGTCGGCTTTGACGGCTGGTGAGTAGAATTGTGTGACACCCGTTTCGCCGCGCAACATCCGGGCGACGGGATCGATGGCGGATATATCCTTGAGCGTATTCACCCACGCCGCCTTCGGATGGGCAAGAACCTGGCCGGTTCGATCGACGATCGCGGCATGACCGCCATCGCCGAACGCGATGGAGTGCTGAAGTTTTCGGATGAAATCGGTGGAGAGGACGCCGATTGCGACATCCCCGTTCGGCAATTCCCTGGCCAGGTAGATTGTCGGGCGCCCGCGGGTGTCCAGTTGAACGGGGTAGAAGCGAAGCGCGTCTGCCGGTGCACCGGCGACCAGATTGTTGCGAATGTCACGCGCGATCTCGACGCGTTCCTTGCCGGCGACGTTCCAGACATATTCCGGCAGACCGTCGGGCGCATAGATTTCGAGCGAACGGAATTTGAGGCGCAGTGCCAGTTGCTGCAGGTAGTGGGAAGTTTGATCGAATTGCAGTGCCTGCACAAACAGGTCGAAGCCGGTTTCGACGTCGTCCACATAGCGTTCGAGGGACTGCTTGGAATTGGTCGCCAGCAGCAGGTGCTTTTCCTCGACAGCTTCGACTTCATGCTGGAGGACCGTCCGCTCGACCCACCCGCTGAGGAAGACCGTGGGAACAATCGCAATCATCGTGAATGCAATCGCCAGAACGACACGCATCGTCAGCAGGCGCGAAACAAATTTTCTGATGCGGCCAGCTTGAAGTTCGTCGGTCTGGTCCGCGGCGGAGGGGGTAAATGAAGCGTTCACGTCGTCGAACCTTGTTGCCTGCTGGAGTGGGTCTGCTTGGTTGTGCCGTTAGCTTGAGAGCAATTCGCGGAACGGACCCAGATTGATTGGCTTGCGGAAGGAGTGGATCGTGTGGATACCGTCCGGATCGGTCAGCGCGCGGGAGAATTGCGAAAAGTCCGAACGCAGGCCGCTCATGAAAATGATCTTCTTCGGGGTATCGCAACCCGACAGCCAGCGGGCGATTTCGACGCCGTCGCACTCCGGCATCATGATGTCGATGAGGAGGACGTCGGGGTCGAAGTCCTGATATTCGGCGGCGAATTCAGAAGAGTGCGTCAGGGCGTGGACCTCGAAATTCAGGTCCTCGGCGACGAACTGGATGAACTCCAGATATTTCTCCTCGCCGTCGATGGCGAGCAGACGGCGTTTCCGGTGTCCTTCGTTCATGCGACGCAGGACCGCGTTTCGGATGTCGCCGTGGGGCGCGAACGGGACGGGCTCTGAATGGATATCGAGGCTCAATGGACTACTCCGGCAATCTTCGCTGGTGTCCCGATTGGGACCGTGTGTGGTTTCCTCAATAGGAATACGCAAGTCACGTGCCAAGCGCGGTACTTTTGCCCGCAAGGTGTAATGACTTGAAATAAAACAAGAAAAAACCGGTCCCGAGTCGTTTTCAGGGCGTACAGATTGCGAATTTCCGTCCGGGAGTCGCGAATTGGGTGTTGTTGTTGTGACGCAATCCCGATCTGCTCTTTCGCCTATAGAAATCGCCAGATTAACCCTTGGAGTTCAGCCGTTCGCAAGGCGAACGTGAGGCATTGGGTCGATCGCAAGAAATCCGCGCGTCTGCTGCGGGCAAAGACAACAAGATCACAAGATGAACCCGCATGAAACGCCCGCCGATTTCGGGTGTCGAACAGGGAGAAATTTTAAATGCTGAAGACGCTGTACAGGAGCTTTGCCGTTGCCGGGATCGCCATCATGGCGGCCACGGGCATCGCCGAGGCTCAGGAGAAGACGTTCTACAAAATGGGCACGTTCCCGCCCGGTACGTCGGTAAACATCATTCACACGGCCTGGGCGAATGCCGTGAACCGGCACGTGCCGAATGCCGAGGTGCAGCTTTCCGCATCGGGCCCGGCGACACGTCACATGCTGCAGGTTGCGGCCGGTGATATGGATTTCTCGCTCACCTCGATGATCTCGATCCAGCTGATGGGCGCACATAAGGGACCGTTCAAGAACCTGAAAGAAGGCGATGATCCGGCCAAGAAGCTGTCGATCGTTTTCGCCCATCCCATCGGCGCGCGGCACTATGTCGTGTTCGACGAGTCACCGATCCAGACCTTCGCCGACTTCAAGGGCAAGAAGGTTTTCCTCGGACCTCCGGGTGGCACAGCCACGCAGCAGAACCTGATCACCGTGAAGGGCCAGACCGGTTACGAGCCGGGCAAGGACTTCGAGCTGGTCAAGCTCAACTGGGGCCCGGCGATCCAGGCGTTCCAGGACCGTAAATACGACGTCATGATGCTTCCGGGCATCACGCCGGATCCGCGCATCCAGCAGATCGCGCTGACCTCGAAGATCCGCGTCATCGGGGTCGACGAAGCCCAGATGATGGCCGATCCCGGGACCAAGCGAATCCTCGCCAACCCGATGAACTCGCTGACCGATCTGGCACCTGATGCCTACGGTGCCAACCAGATGAACACCACGCCCGTGAAGCTGGTGGACCCGAAGGTGGCGCTGGCGGTTCGGGCGGATATGGATGCCGACGTGGTCTATGCCATGACCAAGGCCTTCTGGGAAAACATCGAGGAAGCCCACGCACTCGCCCCCTGGATGAGTTCGGCGGTCTCGCTCGATGAGGCGCTGTTCCCGATTCCCAACGGGATACATCCGGGTGCGCTGCGCTACTACAAGGAGAAGGGGCTCACGATCCCCGACGCCTTTGTGGGCAAGAAGCGCGTCCCGCAGTAGAGCGGAGCGAACCCACGTCAAATATGCATTTGGCGGCCGGAACGACGGGCTTCAGGCCCGTGAACGTTCCGGCCGTCGGCATATTCGGGGCATTGCATGGCCAATCTGACCGCTATTGAGCGTTTGATCATTAACGGCATGGACACCGTGGCGCGGGCTGCGGCGTTCCTGCTGTGCTTCTACGCCATGTATGTCGCCGGGATCGCGCTCCTGGAAGAGAACCTCCAGCGCAGCTCGTTCTTCGCAGCCGGTGCCGGCATTGTCTTTCTGATGGAGCCGCTCGCGCGCCGTCACGCGGCGGCACCGGGTGTTGTCCGGGCGCTGTTGTGGATTATCGATGCCGTGCTGATCGTCGCCTTCACACTGGCGATGGTCCGGTTCCTGGCGGTCGCCGAGGAGATGTCGGATTCGATCATTTTCTTTACCGACTATGACCGCTGGCTGGCGGTTTTTGCCGGTTTGGTGGCGGTCGAACTGACGCGGCGGCGGTTCGGGCTGATCCTGCCGGTGATCATTGTCCTGTCCATTTTTTACATGTTGTTTGGTGCCGATCTGCCCGGGTTGCTGCGCCATTCGGGTTTCCCGCTGGATGAAACGATCGAACTGATCTGGTGGCGGCCGGGTGAGGGTATCTTCAACCTGCCGCTCGATGTGGTCAGTCGGATCGTGCTCGTGTTCCTGATCTTCGGCGCGGTGCTGGAGGGAACCGGCGGTGGTGCGATCCTGCTCAAGATGGCGACCGCCGCGACGGCACGCCTGCGAGGGGGGCCGGCACATGCCGCGATCATGGCCAGTGCCATGTTCGGCACCATCAATGGCAGCCCGGTTGCGAATGTGGCATCCACCGGCGTTTTCACGATCCCGCTGATCAAGAAACAGGGTTTCAAGCCTTCGTTTGCCGGGGGTGTTGAGGCGTCGGCATCATCTGGTGGGCAATTCACCCCGCCGGTGATGGGCGCGGTTGCATTCATCCTCGCCGATCTGGCCGGTGTGCCGTATCTGACGGTGGCCATCGCGGCCATATTCCCCGCGCTGTTTTACTACATCAGCCTGTTCGCCGCCGTTTACACCGAGGCTTCACGGCTTGGGATCGGCGCCCTGCCGGTCGAGGACCGTCCGGTCCTCACGCGGGGCGACTGGCTCCAGTCATTGCGCTTCTTCGGGCCGCTGATTGTGATTGTCGCCATCCTGATCTCGGGCCGGTCGGCCGCGATGGCAGGTTTCGTTGGTATTCTGGTGGCCATCCCGACCGGACTGATACTGGAACACGGGCTGTACCGAAAACCCGCCGAGACCCTGATCAACTATGCGCAGGCGGTTGGCCGCGCACTGGTGTCCGGCGGTCGGCAATCCGCCTCGATCCTGGTCATTGTCGGCGGGATCGGCATCTTCATGAGCGTGGTCAACACCACCGGCATCGGCTTCCGGTTCGCGACCGTGATCGCCAATCTGGGTGACGGTTCTCTGTTTCTGGCGCTGGGCCTGGCGATGATCTCGTCCCTGATCCTGGGAATGGGGCTGCCGACCCTGCCGGCATACTTCCTGGTCGCGATCTTCCTGGCGCCGGCTGTGGCCGAGTTGGGGGTGAACGTGTTGCTGGCGCATCTGTTCGTGCTGCTGTTCGCAATCCTGTCGAACGTCACACCACCGGTGGCGATTGCGGCCTATACGGCGGCACCCATCGCGGGGGCGAATCCGCTCACAACCGGATTCCAGGCTGTGCGTGTCGCGTTTATTGGCTTCATCATTCCCTATGTCTGGATTTACTACCCCTCGCTGGTGCTCGTCGTCGATTTCCAGTGGGGCGAGTTCATCTGGATCATGTTCCGGCTACCGATCGCCATCTGGTTGATCGCGACGGCGTTTTCGGGCCACGAGTTCGAGGGGCTTGGTGCGCCCGAACGCGCGCTACGTGCTGCGCTTGCACTTGGCGTATTGTTGGTCGACCCGTTGATCCACGTGCCGGCGGTTGCACTGGCCATCGCGCTCATCGGTTGGCGCTTCCATCGACGCCCGCGCGATATGGAAACCGCAACGGTGGTCCGCGCCTAGTCGTCCTGCTAGTCGTCGAGCGGGAACCAGCCCGGGATTGCCTCGCAGCGCGCCAGCCATGCACGCACTTCCGGCCATGGTTCGAGCGATACGTCGCCTTCGGGTGCCCGTTTCACATAGGGATAGCAGGCGATTTCCGCCAGGGTCGGTCGCCCGAGCGCCAGCCAGTCGCCGGTCTTTCGCAGCTGCCACGTCAGAAGTTCTAGCGCGGTGCGGCTGTCGTCGAGATAGCCCTGGAAGCTTTCGGGTCGGCGTCCGTAGACCGTCACACCGCGCGCCCACATCAGCCCGAATTGCACCTCGTCCTGGGCAAACGACATCCACTGCATCACTTCGGCCATGTCCAGCGGGTCACTGGGCAGCCAGTCCTCGCCGCCATGGCTGCGCGCGAGATAGACCAGATGTGCGGTGGAATCCCAGAATGTCCGCCCCTCGATCTCCATGACCGGGACCTGACCGCGTGGGTTGCGTTCGAGGAAGGCGGGCGACTTGTGTTCGCGATTGTCCCAGTCGATATGGGTTTCCTCGATCGGAACCCCGAGGATGGATGCCAGGACACGAACCTTGAACGAGTTGCCCGACATGGTCGTCATATAGAGTTTCATGCGATCCCCAATTGATCTGTTTTCCACCGCATCGGCGGGTGTCCGCGTCGCTGGTTTGGTCTAGATTGGCCCGCGTTGCGTATTTTGCCTATCAGGAGACTAATGTGGCCGATCCAATTCAGATTCGCATGGGCGGTTATGGCCCGCCGACCACCACCCACAGCCGGGCGCTGAAGTTCATCGGGGACCGCCTCGAAGAACAGTTCGGCGACGGTGTGGATGTCAAATATATCTGGAACATCATGGACTTCGGCTACCGGGCCGATGAGATCATGTGGCTGACCGAGTGCGGCATCCTGACGATGTCCTACCAGTCGACAAGCTATCTGACCGACAAGGTGCCGGAACTCGAATTTGTCGACCTGCCGTTCCTGTTCGCCGATCTGGACGAAGCCCGCGCAGCGTTCGATGGCCCGCTCGGGCGCTATCTCGATGAACGCATCGAGGCCGGGTACAACTTCCGCATGCTCGGCTATTTCGAGAACGGCTTCCGCCACATCTCGAACAAGCTGCGACCGATCCATCTGCCGGCCGATCTCGCCGACATGAAAATCCGCATGTTGCCGAGCGACATGCATGTGCGGACGTTCGAGCTTCTGGGTGCGGAGCCGCTGCGGATGGACCTGACGGAGGCGATCGAGCAGGTGGTCAACGGAACGCTGGATGCGCAGGAGAATCCGCTCGCCAACACGGTCACCTACGGCGTGCATAAATATCACCCGCATCACACGCTCAGCGGCCACTTCTATCTCTCGCGCGGCGTCTACGGGCATCGCGAGAGTGTCGATGGTTGGCCGGAAGAATTCCGCAATGCCATGAAGGAAGCCGTGCAGGCGGCGACGGTGTATCAGCGCGAGCTCGCGGTGGCGGAGGAAGATATCTCCCAGCAGGCGCTTAACGATGAAGGCTGCGAGACCGTCGAACTGACCGACGAGGAGCGTGCCGCGTTCCGCGAGGCTGTTGCGCCGCTGTATGAGGATGCGCGTGCGCGCTTCGGCGACACGATGTTCGATCTGATGAAGGGCTAGCGCGGATTTCGGTGTTGCGACGGGTGTCCGGACCCGACGTTTGGCTTCCATCTTTCCGAAACACGCTGGTCTGCTGTTCTAAAGAACCTGCTGGCGCCGGGTGCTGAACGCGACCAAATGCTCAATCAGGTCGATGTGGGCAATTCCGTCATTGCGGATTGCGATGCCCGTCGCGGCGTGCGTGCCCAAGTTGCTGGTCAAGTTGCATTCGAGAACGAAAAGCTGGCGATCGGGAAGGGTTTGCCGGAAATCCACCCGCATATAGTCGAACGGTTTGCAGTGTTCGGCGAACCGGAGCGCCATGCCCATGAGGGTTTCCGCGAGTGCCGGATCATCAAGCGGTTGGCCGGACCGCCCGCCATCGAGTAGCCGCTTCTGGCGCTCCGTCGCGATCCCGTGAGGCAATTCGGACTGAAAAACCGTGGGTGTCAGGGCAATATTGGGGTGATTGCCGAGAACGGTCACCGTTATGTCACGACCCGACAAAAGGGGCTCCACGAGAACCTCTTCACCAGCCTCGATCATGTTCGCGATCACCGGTGACAGGCGTTTCCAGTCCGGCTGCACGGAATCGCTGCTGACCCCCTCCGAATTCGCACCGAACCGGAGTTTCGCAAAATAGGGGCCCTCAAAAGCGGGGGGAACGGCAAGGTCGTCGAGATCGACATAGGCCAGCCCCGGTGCGACCGGGAGGCCGGCAAAAGACGCAATTGACTTGGTCAGTAGCTTGTCTTCGGCCAACGCTCGAATGTTTGCCGGTGCTCCGAGATGAGCGAGGCCAAGCTGTGAGCAAAGAGAAGCCACCACGGTTTCCGGGTTACGTATGTCAGCTCGATTGAACAGGCAGAAAACATAGTTTGCCGGGCCGTCATAGGTCTTGAAGTCCTCCAGGGTCTCGATCGTCGACAACGTCAGGCCGAGGGTTTCAAGGGCGTTATAGACTTCCCATTTTGTCAGACGTTCACGGCCAATGAGCGGGTCGATATCGGGGGGTGGTGGAGCGCCGGGCTTCGGTGGATACTTCGCGAGGAATAACACGTTCAGCCGTTTGACCTCTTCATCCGTCAATTTTAGCAACTGATCAGTTGGAGACGGGTTCATCGGAGTTCGATCGTCCTTTTCGGCTGAAGGGCGACGACGTGCTCAACCGGAGCTGTCTTGCCTGTGCAGAAAGCTCGATTGTCGATCATAGCTGCCGTCGTGTCGATTGCGATCGGGCTCATTCTCACTTCCACGCTTGGATTGGACAAGGCCAGGCTGGCGCTGGACGATCTGCAGACATCCAGGGCCAACGCGGTGGCTCTGGTGCTTCGTGATGCCCTCGCCGAAGCGGTGTCGTCGGGCCGGACCCTCGCGGATCTGGAACATGGCCAGTCTGTTGTGGAGCAGGTTGCTGGCCGGGATCACGCGCTGACCGGCCTTGCGGTGTTCGACAACAGCTGGCGACCGCTCTTTCACGCGGGTGAACCTGGCGCACGGCCGGATGCTCGCCACCTCGGTCACAAGGAGCGATCGGCCGCGCTCGCGCCCCTCGTCGTGATCGAGGCCGAATGGTTCGATGTTTATGCGCCGATTCTGGAATCCAATGGGCACGTTGACGGTTGGGTCGGTGCGCGATATCCGGCATCGCTGGTCGACCGACATCTAGTCGAAATCCGTTCGGTCCTGATGATTCTGACCGTATTCCTGGTCGGGGTTGTGGCGATTGTCGGCTACGTGGTCGCGCGCCGGGAGTCGGCAACGGCGCAGCGTGGTGTGCGGGACAATGAGGCGCCTGCGACCGTGACGTCGCGCCTCTCGGTCGTGCTGATGATAGCCACGCCTCTGGCGATGGCCATTTTGCTTGCCTCGATATTCGTCATGTTCGACCGCAACCTGATCGCCGCAGCGCAAGACAAGGCGCAGGTATTGGTGGGTTTGGCCGGGGATGAACTGGCAGGTGATTACGACCTCGGATTCACGGTGCGTGGGCTTCCGGGAGCTAAATCTTTGCTGGAGATGATCGTCACCGAGCAGCCGGAAATCGGGGGATTTCGCCTCACTGTGCTGGCGCGCAACCAGAGAATTGAAGCTGGGGTGCGCGGCGGTCGTCCGTTGGCCGAGGCTTTTTTTGACTTGCCCGACGAAGGGGCGTCGCATCTGAGCCTTCTCGCCGATGGCGGTTATGTGTTCGACCATATCCGGGCGATATTGATTGACCTGCTGGTGGTCCTGTTCGTGGCCGTTTTCGCGACCCGGGAGGTGCTTCGCTTCGGCCTGAGTTCCGCAAGGCCCCGCGCACCCCCCAACAATGGGGTTCGCGTTGGCGCGGCGGAGGATGTTCGATTTCCGGTTTTCCTGTTCTTCCTGGGAATCGAACTCTCACGGTCATTTTTTCCGCTCTTTGTAGCCGACCTGTATGAACCCGGATTGCCGGTCAGCCGCCAGATCGCGATTGCTCTGCCGATGTCGGCATGGGTTTTGGCGGTGGCGCTGGCAACACCCTTCGCAGGATATATGACGCGGCGGTGGGGCATCCGGCATACCCTCATCGCAGGAATGATGCCGGCTGTTGTCGGGCTGTGCCTGACCGCCACGGCCGACAACCTTTGGGAACTGATTGTCTGGCGTTGCCTCACGGCCGGAGGTTTCGGTCTCGTCACGGTTGCAGCGATTTTGTACACGGCGACGCACTCCCAACAGGGGGCACGGACCCGCAGCATCGGGATTTTCGTGGCGGCGTCTGTCGCCGCGTCGGTATGCGCGGCCTCGATCGGCGGCATTCTTGCCGACAGCATCGGCGAGCGGGCGACCTTTTTCGTGGCGGCGGCGATCGTGGCTTTGGCGATCCTGGTAACCCGCGCGAACGTTCATGACGGTGCCTCTCTCACAACCGGACAGCATCCGCGCAGAGGATGGGCCGCCGTACTGCGCGATCCGGTGTTTCTGTTTTTCATGGTGCTGGCGGCGGTCCCGTCGCGGGTGGTCCTGACGGGGCTTTTCTATTTGCTGGTGCCGCTCACACTCAGTGACCTTGGTTATGACCATTCGGGCGTCGGGCGCGTCATGATGCTGTTCTTTGTCACAATGGTGGTCCTCATACCGACGACCGGCCGTTTGGCGGATGAGGCGAATGCCCACCGCAGCGTGATTCTGTCCGGCGCGTTCGCCGCAGCTGGGGGTGCCGGGTTGCTCGTTCTTGGCCAGGCGTTGGCGGGTGGGGCGCAGCATCTGTTTCTGGCCCTCGCGATCATCGCCCTGGGCGCAGCGCAATGCACGGGCCGGGCGCCGATGATTGCCTATCTGTCTGTCGGGTTTCCCGAAAGCGCCGCGCGGTTCGGGCCTGCCAACATGGTGGTGGCATTCCGTCTCGTCGAGCGAGTGGGGAGTGTTTCGGGCCCGCTTGTCGCCGCGGCGCTGAGCCAGGTGTTTGGTCATCAGGGGGCGGCGGGTGTGCTCGCCATTTGGTTGTTCGCGAGCGCGCTCGGTCTCGGCCTTCTGTTCCTGTCCGGGAAAGACGACCCAGGTCTGGTTTAGCTGCGTGGGCGCCTAGCGGGTTTCCTCCGGGCGCTCGAAGTCACGGTCCAGATGGCCGCGGCCTTCCTGTTCGCCCCGCTCGAACATCCATGAATAGCCGCCCTCGGGGTTGGTCAGGATCTCCCACCAGTTCTCGTCGGCGTCGAGCATGAAGAAGCAATAGGTGCCGTGCTGATCGAGGGGCCGGGTGATCTTCTTGATGCCCCATTTCTCCTGCTGGGCCTCGGCCTTGGCGTGTGCGGCATCGACGTCGGCCTTGGTGCGGACATCGAGGCCGTTGTGATTGAGCATCTGCATCGGCGGTTTGTCCTTCACCTCGACGCAGGCGATCGTGTGGCTGCCGCCGAGACGCAGCAACAGCGAGATCGGGCTGGTGCGGATGACGTCGAAACCAAGGAACTCTTCATAGAATTTCCGGCTGTTCTCGGAATCGAGCGTGTCGATCGTCGCATGGGACGAGAAACTGATATTCAGCGGGCCTTCCATGAGGTCCGTATCCGTGGCTGACATTGCGTGCCTCCCATTCTTCCCCAGATGTGGCGGCCCGTAGGGTGTGGAAATCCGCCTTATTGAACCGTAGATTGGCTGAACGATGCCGTGAAGCAATTTATCGGTACACAAATACGGAACCTGGGGGGAACGTCATGAAGCTGGCCACAATCGAAATCAGGGCTGATCACGCCCATGTCGCCGCCGTCACGGCTGACAACGAGGTGCTCGACCTGGTCGTATTGCGCCATACGCTGGAGGCCGCGAACGACGTTCCGGCTGAAATGCGGAACCTGCTCGCCGGTGGCGATGCCGCGTTGAGTGCGGTTCAGGCCTGTCTCGACGCCGTCGCGAACATGTCGGCCGTTGAACAGGCTGGTTTGCGCGAATCCGGCGTGCTGCAGGCCTGGGACGATACGAATTTCCTGCCGCCGGTGCCTGACCCGACCATCATTCTGTCGATTGGCATGAACTACCGCGCGCACCTCGAAGAAATGGAGGGCACGCCGGTGCCGCCGCGGCCTACAGGATTTACGATGACCCATCCGGCGTTGACCGGGCACCGCGGGCACATCATCGCGCCGCCGCAATGCCCGGACATGATCGACTATGAAGGCGAGATGACCTTCGTGTTCGGTAAGTCCTGTCACAACGTCTCCGAGGACGAGGCGATGGATTATGTCGCGGGCTACACCATCGCCAACGATGTCTCGGCGCGCGACTGGGTGGGCCCGATCTTCACCGTCACCAAGCCGTTCGACGCGATCGCCGCCTGGGACCACAACATACTGGGCAAGCAACTGCCGACCTTTTGCCCCTGTGGCCCGGTCATCGTCACCAAGGACGAAATTTCCGACCCCCATAGTCTTCAGCTCACCGTGACACTGAACGGCGAGGTGATGCAGTCTTCGAGCACCGACGATCTGATATTCAACCTGCCGCAGATCATCAGCTACTATTCGTCGTTCTACCGCTTCAGCCCCGGCGATATCGTGACGACCGGTTCACCGCCAGGTGTCGGCGTCGGTCGCAAGCCGCCGGTGTTCATGAAGCCGGGCGACGTGATCGAGGTGGAGGTTGAGGGTATCGGCAAGCTGTCCAACACCGTCGTTGCGGGCTAGGCGCGCGACATGCTGTTTGCGATCGCGCGACGGGACAAGCCGGGCATGGGTGACAAGCGGGCCGAGTTGCTCGCCGCCCATGCGGAATACCAGAAGGCCTTCATGGCGCAGATCACCTTCGGCGGCGGCCTGGTCGAGGACGGTACGGATGTCGAGAATTTCGTCTACGGCGAAGAGGGCATCCGGCAAGTGACGGGCAATGTCCTGGTGTTGGACGTCCCCGATCGCGCGGCGGCCGAAGCCTTCCACGCGAATGATCCCTATACGCTGGGTGGTGTCTTCGAGACGGTGATTATCGAGCCGTTCCTGCAGCGGGTGCCCGCGCTCAAGTCTGAATGAAGGCCTTGGCCATCTTGTACATGGCGTAGTCGATCAGCTTGCCCTCGACCTTTATGGCGGCGATGCCCTTCGCCTCGGCCTCTTCGAAGGCCTCGACGACCTTGGTGTAGTAGGCGACTTCCTTTTCGCTCGGGGCGTAGGCCCTGCGCGCGGTCTCGATCTGATTGGGATGAATCAGGGTTCGCCCTTCATACCCAAGACGCTTCGACAGTCGGCAGTCGGCGAACAGCGCGTCGTCATTGCCGATGTCGCTGAAGGCGCCGTCGAGCACATAGGGCAGGCCGGCGGCCCGGGAATCCAGCAGCACCTTCGAGCGCGCATAGAGCATCTCCGTGCCCTCAACCGACCAGGCACATTTCATGTCGCGCTGCAGGTCGGCGTCCTCGGCGCTGCCGAAGGCCACGCTCTCGATGCGTGTGGCGGCGCTGGCGCAATCGAAACAGCGGACCACGCCGAGGGCCGTCTCGATCAACAGGATCAGCTTGATCGAATCCGGTTCGAGGCTGCGATCGCGCTCCAGTCGGGTGATGATGTTGTCGACATGCTCGACGGTTGGGACATCCTCGGCCATGGGATAGACGACCGCACGTAGGTCGGCCGAGACGATGGCCTCGAGATCGGCTTCGATATTCTCCGGTTCGCTATTCACCCGGACCAGGGTCTCGACTTCGAGGGTCGGGATCAATTCACCCACCTCGGCGCGGACCTGGGCCTTCAACTGAACCGGGACCGTGTCCTCGAGATCGATGATGATCGCGTCCGGTGCGTATCGCGCAGCCTTGCGCATGAGATCGGGCTTGGTGCCCGGCGTGTAGAGGGTAATCAGGGGATTGGTCATGGCGTAATCCGTTGTGTTCTTTAGATAATATCGTCTTGTTCGAGGGCGGCGATTTCGTCGGCCGACAGGCCCAGCGCGCCGAAAATTTCTGCATTGTCGCTGCCGATGTCCTTGCCGGCGTGGCGCACCGCGCCGGGGGTGCGGCTCAGTTTCGGGAAGATGCCCTCCATCTCAAGCGGGTCGCCGTCGCCGTCGGGTGCTGCGACGACCATCTCGCGGGCGATCGCGTGGGGGTCTTGCTTCAGGTCGGCGATGTTGTTGATGGGGCCGGCGGGCACCTCGTTGGCATACAGGAGCGCGCTGACGTCATCCAGTGTCTGTTCCGCGATCCACCCGCCGACGAGCGGATCGAGGGCGTCGGCGTTTGCGACGCGCAATGTGTTGTCGGAAAAGCGTGGGTCATCGATCAATTCGGGCTGGCCCATGGTCGCGAACAGTCGCTCGGCCGTGGATTGTGTGGACGCGGCGATGGCGATCCAGCGGTCGTCTTTCGTGCGATAGACGTTGCGCGGTGCCGACGTGGTGTTGCGATTGCCGGTACGGGCCGGAACTTCGCCGGTGAGCTGGTGCACAAGCGCGTTGGGGCCGAGCATCGAGAAGACGCTTTCCAGGATGCTGACGTCGACCACCTGGCCCAGGCCGGTGCCGATGACGTCGCGGTTATAGACCGCGAACATCGCGGCGGTGGCGGCATAGAAGCCGGCGAAACTGTCTGCCAACGCAAAAGTCGGCAGGATCGGCGGTCCATCGGGAAACCCGGTCATGTCGGCGAAGCCGCTCATGGCCTCCATCAGGGTGCCGAAGCCGGGCTGGCTCGAATAAGGCCCGGTCTGTCCGAAGCCGCTGACACGGACCATGATCAGGCGCGGGTTCACCTTCGCCAGGTCCTCATAGTGGATGTCCCATTCCTCGAGTCGACCGGGCCGGAAATTCTCGATGAAGATGTCGGCGTCGGCCAGCATGCGGATCAGGACATCGCGTCCCGCCGGTTTGGAGATGTTGAGGGTTACGAAGCGCTTGTTGCGGGCATAGTGCTTCCACCACGGATTGACCCCGTCCTTGGTGAACCCGAACTTGCGCAACGGGTCGCCCTTGCGCGGCGGCTCGACATGGACGACGTCGGCACCGAAATCCGCGAGCAGCCGTCCGCACAGGGGTGCCGCGATCACGGTGGCACATTCAATGACTTTCAGGCCCCGCAGCGCATGCTGGGGCGCGGTATCGGATGTTGGCATGGGGATCCCCGCGAAACTCAATGGCCGATATCATCGCTGTTGGCGCCGGGGATTGGGAGTCAATTTCGCGAAGGGTTAGTGATCGGCGTCGAGCTGTTCCATGGCGCGATAAAAATCCGTCAGGCTCTTGCCGCGCTCATCCTTGAACGCGTCGCCGGCATCAGACGCGTTGGCGATCCGGTCGAGGCGGAACATCCTGAAATCGTCGCGCAGCTCGCACCATGCGACCAGCGTCCAGACTTTACCCCAAAACCAAAGCCCGAGCGGCCGGATGACCCGTTCGCTGGTCTGCCCCTCCGCGTCAGCGTAGGAGAGGTTCAACCGCCGTTTCGCATCCACGGCCTGTTCCATGACATCGATGCGGGTTCGAATTTCAGATGTCATTTCGGGCGCGATGGCGTGAATTTCGACCTTGCCGGCGCGTGCTTTTTCCGTTTCCGGTAGCACAGACTCGATTTTGACCAGCGCCTCTTCGGCCGCGCGCGCCATCGCGGCACCGCCCCAGGCGCGAATTAGCCTGGCACCGGCCACCAGCGCCACGATCTCGTTGCTGGAAAACATCAGGGGCGGCAGATCATAGCCGTCGCGCATCAAGTAGCCGACCCCGGCCTCGCCGTCGATCGGGACGCCGCTCGCCTGAAGGTCGGCGATGTCTCGATAGATCGTACGTTCCGAGACTTCGAGCCATCCGGCCAGTCTGGCCGCAGTGACAAGCCGCCCGCCGCGCAGATATTGAACGATCTGGAAGAGGCGGTCGGCTCGTCGCATCGGCTAACGCGTGTAGCTAAACAGGCCGATGGAATTGCCGTCCAGGTCGCGGCAATAGGCGAATCGCCCCGGCGGAATCGCAATCGGATCGGATTGAACCTCCCCACCGGCGGTTGTTACGCGCTCAAGCGCGGCTTCGAGCTGGTCTGGCACAATCATGTGGATGGTTGAACCGGTGCCGTCCCTGGCCGGGGTGCCGGGATATAGATGGCCGGCGACACCAGTCTCGTTTGCGGTGGGAAATATTGCCATGGGATTGGGGCCGGTCTCGTCCAGTTTGAGTTCGGTGTTGAAGACCTGATTGTAGAACTTGATCGCGCGTTGGAGGTCGGTTACCGGAATTTCCGTCCAGACCACAAAGTTGTCAGGAGTAGAGGTCATTGTTTCGTCTCCGTAAAGGTTGGAATGCCGGCAATATCTCACAGGCCTCCTGACAGCATCCTGTCAGGAGTGTTGCACCGGTTTGAGCATTCAGTCATGGCTCGATTGCTTGCCAAATCACTGGCCCCGGCAGTAACTGGGCCGCAGACATTGTCGATGGATGGGGGGGAATCATGGGCGTTGTTACGGATGTCGTACTGCCGCTCGCGCTGGCGTTTATCATGTTCGCGCTGGGGCTCGGGCTAACTCTCGACGATTTTGCGCGCGTCGCCAGACGCCCGCGCGACTTTATTGTCGGCGCGCTCTCCCAGATCATCCTGTTGCCATTGGTGGCGTTTGCGCTGGTCAGCGTCTGGTCGCTGCCGCCCGAGCTGGCGCTCGGCGTAATGATTATTGCGGCCGCACCCGGCGGCGTGACCTCGAACATCCTGACGGCCTTTGCCCGTGGCGACGTGGCGCTTTCGATCTCGCTGACTGCGGTGATCAGCCTGCTCAGCGTGATGACGATCCCGATCGTCGTTGTGTTCGCCTATGGTCAGTTGGTCGGCGGCGAAGCGGGTGACGTGTCCGTAACGAAAACCGCCATCAGCGTCTTCGTGATCGTGACCGTTCCGGTGATTCTGGGGGTTGCCGTACGGCGGTTCGCGGAAGGCTTTTCGATCAAGCTCGAGCCGATCGCCCGCCAGGTCTCGGCGGTACTCTTCGTGCTGGTCCTGGCAGGCGCGATCTTCCAGGAACGGGCCAACATCGTTGAATATTTCGCCCAGGCGGGCTTGATCACGCTGGTGCTGAATGTGGTGATGATGGTGCTGGCATATCTGATTGCCCGGATGTTTGCTTCCGGCGTGAAGCAGCGGATCGCGATTTCGATCGAATGCGGGCTACAGAACGGCACGCTGGCCATCGCGGTCGCGACCCTGCTGTTCGGTGGCGGTCTCGCTGTTGTTCCCGCAGCGACATACAGCCTGATCATGTTTGCCACGGCCTTGATCTACATTGCCCTGCTGCGACGGGGCGCGCGCGCATGACGGATGAACTCGACCTGACCAATCGCGACGTATTTTTGGTCTGGACATCGGATACGGTTCGCTACGGGGATCTCGACCCGAATCTCCACGTCAACAATGGTGCGATAAACCAGTTCTTCGAAGACGGCCGGGTGAATTTTCGTCAGCAACGTCTTTCCAGCACGGACGGCGACAAGCTGACGGGGTTCGCGGTGGTGAAGTTTTCGGTGAGCTATCGCGCGCCGGCCCATTATCCCGGAGACGTGGAAATTGGCACGGCCGTTACCCGGGTCGGCGGCTCATCCTATGGGCTGGGGCAGGGAGTCTTTCAGAACGGTGCGTGCGTGGCGACCGCTGAAGTCGTGACGGTGCATTTCGATCCTGAAACAGCAAAGTCACGACCGCTTCCCGACGATATTCGGGCCGCCCTTGAGGCGGCCAAGGTCGCGCCAACGGGTCGTTAAACCGGATCGGCATCCACCCTTTTCCCCATCTGATATTGCCACCAGAAATTGATCTGGATCATCTGATGATTTGACCGATTTGTTAGGGTCAAAAGTCGTATGACAACCAGACGCCGGGAGAAACTGGTGGACCAGCAAGATTCGAAGAAACCTCGGGATTCCGGGGTGGATGCAGACCCTGTTGCGGCCAAAGGCAAATCGGGAAATCCGGGTCGACTGCTAGGTGTCACCGAAGCCTCGAAGACTGATCCGGGGGACGAGGATCCGCACCCCGCATCGACCGTCCACAACCTGACGGCCAAAAATCTTGAGCGCGATGAGGCCCGCCGCCTGTTCGAGACGGGCGAGTATCCCTATCGAAAGAAGATGAAGGTAAAGGCCTATGAGAAGAGGAAGGCCGAATTGCAGGTCGAACTTCTCAAGGTTCAGGATTGGGTCAAGGAAAGCGGGCAGCGGATCGTCGTGCTGTTCGAAGGACGGGACGCCGCCGGCAAGGGCGGCACGATCAAGCGGTTCATGGAACATCTCAACCCGCGTGCCGCGCGTGTCGTGGCATTGAACAAGCCGACCGATCGCGAGCGTTCGCAATGGTTCTTCCAGCGCTACATTGAACACCTGCCCAGCGCGGGAGAGATCGTGCTGTTCGACCGCTCCTGGTACAATCGGGCGGGCGTGGATCGCGTGATGGGATTTTGCACGCCGAACGAGTATCTGGAGTTCATGCGGGAGACCCCCGACCTTGAGCGTATGCTCACGCGAAGCGGAATTCTGCTCCACAAATACTGGTTTTCCGTTACCCAGGCTGAGCAGTTGCGCCGTTTCAAGTCGCGCGAGAAAGATCCGCTGAAGCGCTGGAAATTGTCACCGATCGATCGGCAGTCACTCGACAAGTGGGAAGACTATACCGAGGCGAAGGAGGCGATGTTCTTCTACACCGACACGGCGGATGCGCCGTGGACGATCATCAAATCGGACGACAAGAAGCGCGCGCGCCTGAATTGCATGAGCCACTTCCTGTCATCGCTGAACTACCCGAACAAGAACCACGATGTTGTCGGTCAGCCGGATCCCTTCATCGTAGGGTCCAGCACGCATGTGATTGGCCAGGGCGAGCATATCCTCGGCAAGAGTCTGCACCCGGAAAAGCGGCGTAAACGCTAGGCGGGTCGGATGGCAATTATGCCGACGCGGCGGCTCTTACGGGTGCGTCACCTTTGAGCTGCGTGCGGTGCATGACGCGCCGTGCTTGCGCGTCAAAGGGATCGCGCCTGTGCATCGTGCAGCGATTGTCCCACATCAGCAGATCACCGCGTTGCCACTGATGGCAGTAGGTGAACTCCTGGCGGGTGCAATGTTCCCAAATCCGGTCGAGAAGCGCTTCGCTGCTCTCGACACTTTCACCGACGATCCAGGCGTGTAGTCGCCGTCCGAGAAACAGGGCAGGGCGCCCTGTCTCCGGGTGCGCACGCACGATCGGGTGCTGCGCGCCAGGCGCACCGCTGACATCTTCGAAAGCCGTGTGGTTGGAGCGCAGGTTGCCCGCGCTGTCGTGGCTCGAATCGTGATTGAGGGACTTGCCTCTGATTGCCTCCCGGATATCCGTCGGCAGGGCGTCGAGCGCGGCATACATGCTCATGAAACAGGTATCGCCGCCGGTGTCGGGCACTTCGAGGCTGTACAAGAGGCTGCCGGGGGGCGGTTGGTCGAGATAGGACATGTCGGTGTGCCAGGAAGCCTCGCCGTCGCCGAGCACGCCGATGGTGGCGCCGTCCTTGCGGACGTTCGAGATGATCAGAACTTCCGGGTGCCCCGACGGTGAAAAGGGCTCCCAGCCAGGCACGGTGTCCAGGTCGCCAAAATGGCGGCTGAAATCGGTGAGCTGCGCGTCCGTCAGGTGCTGGTTGCGAAACACCAGAACCTGATGGTCGAGCCAGGTCTGCCGGATCGCTGCAACGGTCTCGCCGGACAGCGGCACGGACAGGTCGATACCGTGAACTTCCGCACCCAGGGCGTCTGCCAGGGGCACGGATTCGATCTGCATTTGGGCCGGCATGGTCCGTTCTCCACGTTACGAGATTTCACAGGGTCGTGTTGTGTGTGCCTGCCTGTCAATGGATTTACGCCGACAGCGCCTTTCAGCGGGTTGCATGAGGATGGTATACAGCGGCTTCTTGGTATCGGAGGAGGATCGAAAGTGGTTGCCAACAAACCCAAAATGACGCGCCCGACCGTCTATCAGTTCAAGCTCGGTGATTTCACGATTACAAACATCCTGGAGGGTTTCATTACCCGGGATGACATGCACCCCGTCACAGCGACGAACGGGACGGCTGCCGAAGTCGAGGCCATCGCGAAGGCGCACAAGCTGCCGTTCCCGCAGATGGAACATCAGTTCATCCCGACGTTGGTGGACACCGGCGACAAGCTGATCGCGTTCGATCCGGGCTTCGGTGATAAGAACCCCGGCGCCGGCAAGTATAACGGCCGGCTGGCGGATGCGGGCTACGACCTGAACGATGTGGACTATGTGGTGGTGACCCACTGCCATCCCGATCATATCGGCAACCTGACCGCCGGCGGCAATCCGACCTTTCCCAACGCGGAGATCGTGTTCGGTGAGGACGAGTTCGCCTTCTGGAAGAAGGGTGAGAATATTCCCGCCCATCGCCCGCCGACCCTGGAGATGTTCAACAATGTCTGCCTGCCATTCGAGGACAAGGCGCGTTATGTGAAGCCGGGCGACGATATCGTCAGCGGTGTCACCGCGGTTGATGCCTATGGGCATTCGGCCGGGCACATGGCTTATCATATTGAAAGCAACGGCCAGCAGTTGATGATCATGTCCGACACCGTGGCGCATTTCGCGATCTCCACGGCCAACCCGGAGTTTCATTTCGGCATGGACGATGACCCGGTGAAGGCCGTTGAATCACGCAAGCGCGTACTGGCGACGGTTGCCGATAACGAGATGCTGGCGATCGGTTTCCACATGCCGTTCCCGTCGGTCGGCTATATGGACCGCCATGGCGACGGTTATGTCTGGGTGCCGCACAGCTACCAGATGAACCTCGGCTGAGGGTTATTTCGCCGAGTAACCCGGAACTTTTTTAGTTGCGTTAATCGGCCTGTCGTTGCGATGGGCCGATTTTCGTTTCCGTAACGATTTCGGCGATGGCCTCTTGCTGGCCTATCGCCATAATATGCACGCCCGACACCCCGTCGATCTCGCGCATTTGTTCGATCATTTCGATGCAAATACTGCGGCCTTCGGCGCTTTCGTCCTTTGCTGCTTCGAGCCGTGAGATGATTTCGTCGGGCATGATCACGCCCCAAAGATTGTCGCGCATCCATCGTGCTGATTTGGCCGACCGGATGGGGCCCATACCGGGCAACAGAAAAAGACGATCGGTCACGCCATGATCGCGCAATCGCGCGACGTATCTGGTGAGTACACCGATATCAAAGCAAAACTGCATTTGTGCGAATTGGGCGCCCGTCTGGATTTTCTCGAGCAGCCGATCCGGTTTCCAGTTTCTCGCCGGTTCTATTGGGGTGTCGGCGATTCCCAGGAAGAGATTGGGAGTTGCGCCAATTTCTCGATCCGACGGCAAACGGTTCTCATCCCGCATCTTGCGCGCCGTCGCGAGCAGACCCAGTGTATCGAGATCAAACACGGGTTTCGCATCCGGTTGATCGCCGGCCTTGGGGTCGTCGCCTCCGAGAATGAGGATGTTCTGGATTCCGAACGCGCCGGCACCCAGCAAATCGCTCTGGAGTGCCAGGCGGTTTCTGTCGCGGCAGGTGAATTGCAGTACGGTCTCGTATCCGTTTTGGACGAGGATCGCGGCAGCTGCGAGACTGGCCAGATGCGGGCGGGCGCCCGCACCGTCTGTCACATTAATTGAGTCCACATAGCCACGCGCGGGTTCGGCTTTGGCCAGTAATTCATCGGGATCGCACGACAAAGGCGGGACGACTTCGGCTGTGACCGCGAATTCGCCTGCCAACAGGTTCCGTACGAGCGCGCTTTCACCGGGAAGCGGGCGGATCGTGTTCATGGTTTCACGCCGCTTTCCTGGTGACGACGTAGGATTCGTTCGTGAACCAAAGCCCGCCATGTTCTTGCAGGACCTTGCGCGTGGCGTCGAGGAAACCACCGGACTCGACGGCCGCCGAAATCATTTCATCCTCAATCTGATAGACGTAGATCGCTGCGTTCCAGGCGGCGAACATTGTCGATGTGCCGATGCTGGCGTCGATTTCGTTTGGTAGAGTGTGCATGTCGTACCGAAAGAGGGACCGCTTGTCCGAGTAGGTATTGAACCGCAGTTCGCGGCTGGCGGTGCCCAGCTCGCTACGCAGCGTTTTCATCAGGAGGTGTCGGTTTGTTTGTTCTAGCTCGCGACCGGGCCAGATGCCCTGAATGATATCGCGGCCCGGATCGTCGCCGTGGGAATGAACGCCGAGCATGCGCCCACCGGGTGCCAGAGAACGAACCAACGGCTCGAGCACCTTCTTGACCTTGAACTCCGCGCTCATTTTCGCCCGATAGGGTTGTGATGCGATCACGAGGTCATACTGGCCATCCGTTCGCCCCGGTTTTGGAATGATCGGATCGACGAAGAATTTCTGGTCCTTCCGATACAGCACCAGGACGGACGGACGGACATACTGTGGGTTTCCCGTCTCTTCCGATGTCTGTACCTGCCAGCCGTCGCTTAGCATGGGATAGAGCGCCTTGATTTGCTCGTCAAACTCGTAGGCACTGGATCCTTCAAGCGCAACTTCTTGCCAGTTCAGTGAAGCAGCAGCGGGCACGCTGCTGGGCATCAGGCCGGGGGCTTCGCGATAGTAGAGGTTGGTGACAACCAGGACCGTCGCGGGATGTTCGAACAGCCTGTCCGGCACTTTCTCCAGACTGAGCCGCACATCTTCCAGGCTGATTTCCTTGCCGACGACAAGGAATGGCACGGTCGGGTGCCGCCGGTGCATATCTCGCAGGACGCGTGAAATGACCGTGCCGTCACCCATACCGGCATCGAACACGCGCAGGGCCGGAGGACGTGGTTGGATTTGGTCGAGTTCAACACCGATCCGGTCAGCAATGGCCCATTTCTCTGAGCAGGTGTTCACGAACATCAGATATTTTTGCCGATTGTCGTAGAATCGGAAGTTGCTTTTTCGGTCGCCCACCACATCGGCATCCGGGCTTCCCCCGGTTTTCCGGCCAGGTTTCTTGGATTTGTGTTTTTGCCGATTGGGGGTGTTCACGGGGGGAACTGCTGCATTTCCTTTAGAGGATGCGTTCCCCGGGTTATTCACGATGAAATCACGAACTCGCGCGAGAGTTTTGCTGGTCAGATTGCTACCGGAGCGCAGCCGGCCGACAAATTTTCCGTCGTTTACGGCGACACGTCCGAATGTCGACTCTGCCATCTCATGTAGCCGACAGTAGGTTTCGATTTCTTCGATCAAGGCTTCGATTTCATCCATGTATTCGCACTAAACCCGAATTCGAACGGAATCAACAAAATATTCCCAATTAAAATATGGAACATGAAAGTGGGATAAATCCCACTTTCATGGCGCCCATTTTGGGACACGGCGTGGGAATGTGTTCTGGCAGCGATGCGCTTATAGGGCCTTGGGGAAAGTCTCTTCTGGTGTGCGCACGTGGCAGTCATGGATATTTTCCTATAGTGGATATTGCGGGATACAGAGACGCCGATGTAGCGTCTGGCCGTAATTGAATGGGCCGTTCTTAGTTGGGGGAAACAGGTGTCGGAACTGTTTGTAGCGAAGGTCGAGGATATGGCCGACCGTGAGCGACGGATCGTCGTGGAAGGTGGGCTGGAGATCGGTGTGTTTCGGCTCGGCGATGAGTTTTTCGCGTGGGAGAGCAATTGTCCCCACGCCGGCGGACCGGTCTGCCAGGGACGCATCATGAATCGGGTGAATGAGGTGCTCGACGACGAGAAACGCGCCCATGGCTACGAATTTGTCGAGGCGGATGTGCACATCATCTGCCCGTGGCATGGCTACGAGTTCAACATCCGTACCGGAATCCATCCGGGGCAACCGGAGACACGTTTGCGTGGCTTCCCGGTTACGGTTCGCGAAGGAGCGGTCTATGTCGCCGTCTGATACCGATTTCGCAGCGTTGGCGGATGCGGCCATGCGCGAGGGCGATCGTCGATTGGCCGCGGGCGAGACGGCGGAGATCTCGGACGAGAGCGTGCGCCAGCTCCTGACGACCGCGACGCGGCTCTACGCGCGCAAGACCGATGAGGAGGCGCGGAGTTTCTCACCGCTCGCGGACGGCAGCATTCTGACGGCCACCGATGTGGCCGTAACGGTGACGGCCTTGTTGCAGGCCGCCGATCTAAACCTTTTTGACTTGGCGATGTGGGCCGGGCGGGCGCAGCCCGCCGGGGAGGGCAATGATGGCAACGGATGACGGCTTCGAACGAACCTATCCGGAGATAGACGACTGGACCGACAGCCGGGAGCTGCTGGCCAATGCGCGCAAGCAGGCCGAGGAACGCCAGCTCGATGATGTGTTTATCGTTGATATCGATTCCCATATCAGCGACGGCGGCAACTGGCCGGAGATCATGGACTATGTCGAGGATCCGGTAATCCGCGAAGCGGCGTCGGCCTTCGGAGACGGCAGCAAGCGCGGCGCGTTCCTGAACGGCACCAACGGGCTGCAATGGCAGAATGTCTGGGGCCGGATTCCCCACGGCCAGGGCCTGAAGGAAGCCGTCGAGGAGAGCGAGCTCTCCCGCGAGACAATCCTGGCACGGCGCTGCATGGACCAGATGGGGCTCGACTATCAGGTGATGTTCCCCAACGCGATGCTGTTTCTCGGCATGCATCCGGTGCCGGAAATGGAGATCCATCTGGCGACGGCCTACAACCGCTGGCTGGTCGAACGGGTGTTGCCGGAAGACCCGCGGATCAAGGCGATGATGTATCTGCCGTTCAACAACCCGGTGGAAGCCGAAGAAACGGTCAAACGCTTCCTTGGCAAGCCCGGTGTCGCCGGTTTCCTGGTGACTTCGTCACGGCACAAGCCGGTCCACGCCAACGAATATATGCGGCTTTACGGGATGCTCGAGGAGACCGGCCAGGTGCTGGGTTTCCACACCCATCTGAACTGGCAGGACGAGTACACCTCCCAACTCAATCGGTTCATCTCGATGCACGCGATCTCGTTCGTGCTGTGCAACCTGGTCCATTTGACCAACTGGATCATCAACGGGCTGCCGGAGCGCTTCCCGAAGCTGAAGGTGATGTGGATCGAGAGCGGAATTGCCTGGCTGCCCTTCATCATGCAGCGGCTCGATCATGAATACATGATGCGCACGTCCGAAGCGCCGCTGCTCACGAAGCTGCCGAGCGAATATATGCGCGACATGTTCTACACAACCCAGCCGATGGAGCGCACGAACGAGACATTGCTCGCGGCGTCGATGGACGCGATGAATGCGGAAACACAGATGTTGTTTGCGTCGGACTGGCCCCATTGGGATTTCGATTTGCCGGCGACCATCTGGGACCTGCCGTTCCTGGATGAGGCGGCCAAGCGAAACATCCTCGGCTATAACGCGGCGCGAATCTTCGATCTCGAGATTCCCGAAAAATATCGCGCGATGGCGGCGGAGTAACGTCTTCACCGCCAGGTGATTTTCCGTTTGCCGGCGACGCGGAATCCAGTGTTAGGGTTTCGATACCGTTCAACAATCGAAAGGAGGTGATCCGATGTCGAGTGAGATGATAGGCATTATGTTCAACCCAACGTGTCGGGTTCGGACTGTGGAGCAACCTCTCTAGGCCGGATAGAGACACAGGTCTTTCAAAGACCATGGGCTGGCAGATTGCCCGCTCACGGAGCCGCCCCTAACGGGGCGGCTCTTTTCGTTTCGCTAGAGGCTTTCCGCGACTTCTTTCAGGATGCGCACCACATCGTCGACGGCCGTGATCATGGCGTCGTGGCTGGTGTCGAGGATTTCGGCGCGCCACGTCGGGTGTTCACCGAAGGCGGCGACACTCGCATCGAATGTGGAGTTGCGATAGCCGGTGGCGCGGATGAAGGTGCGGTTGGTGATGGCATCGAGCGCGCCGGTGATCTTTGCCCGATCATGGAAGGTCTTGGCGGACTGGATTGTCATCTTCTCGGCGATCCAGGCGGCATCGTCGGGATCGTCGACACCGATCAGGTCGGGTGCCGGGGGCGGCATACGCCAGGCATCCGGGTCCGCCGCGATCTCTTTCTCGATCATCTCGCGTCGCCAATCGGGCAACATATCGTTCTGGGACACGCCGTCGGCGGCGATAAAGGCGTTGATATAGACCAGCGCCGCGATCCGCTCGGGCATTCGGTCCGCAACGCTCGTCGTCACCATGCCGGCATAGCTTGCGCCCACAAGGATGACGTTCTCGAGTGATTCCCACTCAAGGACGTTGGCGATATCGGTCACGTTTGTCTCGAGCCCCACATCCGGTGTCAGCAAATGCGACCGTTCGCCGAACCCGGTCATCGTCGGGGTGAACACCTGATGCCCGTCGGCGCGCAGATGCGGCGTGACGCGCGACCAGCACCAACCGCCATGCCAGGCACCGTGAACCAAGACAAATGTGGCCATTCCTAATCTCCGTGAAAATAAACAACTCTGGGATGTTTCTCGTGGTGCCGATCAGTCGGCGTCGGCCGCCTTCACGTCTTTGAAGTCGGCCGCATACGGGTTTTTCACCGATTTTTTCGCCGCGCCCGCGCCCATCGGAGGCGTCGGTGTGTAGTGAGCCGGAGCCGGACCACCGGCCGCCGCGCGGGCTTCAGCCTCATCCGGTGTTTCCATCAGCGCGCCGGCAGCCATGGCCGCCTTGCGCTCGACGGGCACGGGATCGGGTGTATCGGGTGGTGGCATCATGTTGGCGTGGTAGTAGGCCATGCGCTGCTTTGCCGGATCGACTTTCCGCGAGGGGTCGATCTCGCGTTGGTTGACGCCTTTGGGCGCAACCGCCCGGTCGCCGACGACTTCATGATCGAACCACCATTTCTTGTTCAGATTTCGTCGCCCATTGCCGATGGCGTCATCCAGCCATGTGGCGAGGGGGACCATGATCGGTTTCAGGAACAGGGCGTTGACGCCCAACCAGCTCGCCAGGCGCGTGAGTAACGCGCCGTCGGAATCGACCACTTTATTGATGGGGCAGGTCTTCATGCAGCGCCCGCAGGCCGACCCGTGGGGGTTGGTGAGGCGGTAACGTACGCAACGCTCGGCATCCGGCTTCCAGATTTCGTAACCGTTGAACATCACCTTGTCACCGAAGGGGATGGCGTCGCAGGGGCATTCGCGTGCGCATTTGAGGCAGCCGTTGCAGAATGTCTGGAGGCCGAAATCGATGGGCTTGTCCACGTCGAGCGGCATGTCGGTCGTCAGGACGACCGATTTGAAGCGCGGCCCGACAAACGGGTTCAGCACCAGTTCGCCAATTCGGCTCATTTCGCCCAGCCCGGCGAGCAGGACCAGGGGGATTTGCAAAACGTCGCTGTCGGCGTTGGTCTGGGCGCGGGCCGAAAAGCCCAGCTGGCCGAGCATGTGTGCCATTACACCGGAGATTTCTGCGCCGCGCTGATAGCCGCGCATCGACTGGCCGCCGGAAATCCAGTCGTCGCCGCTCGCCCCTTCCATCGTGTCGAAGCCCTGGTCGATCAGCATCACGACCGCATACTTGTGATACATCTCGATTTCGCTGCCGTCATCCTTATGGGAGTACCAGGCATAGCGGGGAATCTCGCAGACGCCCGTCAGGTCGGCCCCCAGAAAGTAGGACAACGCCTTCAGCGCCTTGGTGTTCTGGGCCGGGTCCGCGTATTTGGTCATGTCCGGAGCGACCGTCGGGTTGCCATCCTGGTGCGGGACCATGGCCCGGATTAACGACACCATCGACCGGGCGAGCGGGTGTTTGGTGGCAAACCGGGCGCGTTCGCGTTGTGCCTTGTCGCCGAGATCGCCCTGGAGTGCGCGTTCGAAGAACGCCGCCCGTTTCGGCACACGCGGCACCTCGTCGTCGAGAATAAGCGTCGTGGGTCGGTCGACGCGTTTGACGGTCTCCATCGGGTAGCGGCTGGCGTGTGAGGGGCGTTTTGCGCGCCGGTTGCGTTCGCGGCCCGACTGGGCGTCGTTGATGCCCCACCAGTAGCGCAGGCCCTTGGCGTTCATCGCCTTGACGGCCAGTGGCCGGTCGCATTCGAGTTGATACTCGGTCGAGATGACGACAAAGGTGAAGTTCTTGATATAGGGGTTGGCGAGGCTGTCATCGTCGTTGCGGATGGCGATGCCGGCCAGCACCGCAAGGCGTTCCTCGTCGAGCATCCGGTCGCCGGGAACGTCGGCCCTCGCGTCATAGCCCATCAGCCGGATATGGCCCGCAATATTGACCGCGATCTCGGTGGCCCGCATTTCGGCTGCATCCACGACCGCGGATCGGGTCCACTCTGCCGAGAGCGGTTCGTCACCGGGCACTGGGCTGTGTTCGACCATGATGACGATCGCATGGCTATGGGCGAGCGGTGTCGAGCCGGTGCGCCAGGCGTTCTCGGGAATCAGGCAAATTCCGGCCTGGCTCGCATCAAGGAAGTAGGCCGCACCCATGATGTCGACCGTGCAGCGTTTCACATCGTCGGTATCGGGGGCGGTTGCCGGGGCGACGTCGCCAGAGGCGAATCCCGCAAACATGTCGCGGAACTTTCGTGTGACTTCGCCAAGCATTGGCGCGGCCGGTCGATCGACGGCCGGCGGCGCAGCCGGCCGCGATATTTCCAAGGCACCGAGAGTGTCGTCGCGGGGCAGCGTTTCCAGGGGAAAAGGCCCGAGGTGGAACGGCCGGTTTCCGTTCTTCAGCAGGTGCATCGAAGGCTTTCCCCAGTGTCAGGTCGGATTGCCGCTCCGATGATCGAAGCGGGGCTATTCTCGCGGTGAACGGCCAATACCACAACCGGCACGGCGTGGTGGCAAGTTGGCATGCAGATTGCTCTATAGACGGTATGACCAACCTATCTCTCATCCGTGGACGCGATCACGACGTCGCCAATGATATTGGCCACTCTGATGCGGACCGCGAGGCCATGCGCAGCTGGATCGACATGCTGCGAAAGGAAGCCCTGAACCTTCGTTCCGAGGCACAACACATGCTGAAAGTCGCGGAAGAGGCGGATACGCTGGCCGGCCGCATCGATTTACAGCTGAAAAGCCAATAGATGAACGCAACTGGCACGCCGGTTGCATCGTTAGGGGTAGGACACTTGAGTGTGTTTGTGTCCTCCTCCCCCAATAAGGCGGCGTCCCAATCAGGTCGCCGCCTTTATTGTTTTCAGACCAGAGACACAGAAATAATAATTAAATCAAATGCTTAGAATAATTCATCAGTCTGCATTCGCGCACCGAACCGCATCAGCCCCGGTTGGCCTGCTCGCACCTTCACGGTCGCAGATTGAGACACAAAATCGCATTGTGAAACCTGTTGTTGCAGCCAAAATGCGAGCCGATGGACTACGACAGGTCGGTCGTCGGGTCCGAGGACGGGTCGGTTTCGTCCCATTTGGCGCGTTTGCGGTACAGGGTCGCGGGCGAAACTTCGAGATACGTCGCCGCCATCCGCACATTGCCATCACACAATTCGATCGCCCGCTCGATCGCGTCGCGTTCCATATCCTCCAGCGGCCGGATGTCATCCGGCACATTGGCGGCGGGTATCGCGCCAGGCGTATCGGCGGCGTGCAGCGACGACGCCATTTGCGGCGCCGCGCCATCCAGGCCTCCGCCGCCCGGCGCCAAACTCGCAATCTGCGGCGGCAGCATCGCGGCCGGCACTTCGCCGCCGGGATTCATCACCACCATGTTGCGGACGACGTTTTGCAACTCGCGAACGTTACCCGGCCAGTCATAGCTGACAATTGCCGCGGCGGCGTCCCGGGAGAAGCCGTCGAATTCCTTCCGTTCTTCCTTCGAATATTCTCGCAGGAAGTGCTCGGCCAGGATCAGAGGGTCGTCCTCGCGCGTGCGAAGGGGTGGTACCGAAACCGGGACGACATGGAGCCGGTAGAAAAGGTCTTCGCGCAGCCGGCCCTCGCGTACTTCGAGTTGCGGATCACGGTTGGTCGCACAAACGATGCGGGTGCTGACACTGCGGGTCTTGCTCTCGCCGACACGCATGAATTCCTGGGATTGCAGGAAGCGCAGAAGTTTGACCTGGAGGTCGAGCTTCATTTCGCCGATTTCGTCGAGGAACAGCGTCCCGCCATCGGCCGCTTCGACCGCCCCGACCCGGTCACTCGTCGCGCCGGTGAAGGCGCCGCGCACATGGCCGAACAATTCACTTTCCATGAGCTCCGCGGGAATAGCACCACAATTGATCGGGACCAGTTGGCCACGCGAACGGCGGCTGTATTGATGAATTGCCTGGGCACACAACTCCTTGCCGGTGCCGCTTTCGCCAGTGATGAAGACCGTGGCGTCGCTGGGCGCGGCGGATTCGAGAATTCGGTAAAGGTTCAGCATCGCCAGAGAGCGGCCGACGAAATCGCCGAAGGAATCCCGATCGATTTCTTCGCGGTATTCGGCCACGATTCCGGCGAGCTGCGCGGCCTCGATGGTATTGGCGACGGTGACGCGAAGTCGATCGGCACTGAACGGTTTGACCAGGAAGTCCTTGGCGCCCGCCTGCATGGCCGAGACGGCGATACCGATCGAGCCATGCGCAGTAATCACGACGACAGGAATCGGGATTTCGTTGTCCGACAGATGCTTCAGGATATCCATCCCGTTCATGTCGGGCAGTTCGAGGTCCAGCAGCAGCATGTCCGGCGCGCCGTTGGCGATCTGGTCCAGGGCATCGCCGCCGGTCTCGACATGGGTAATGTCGTAGGGCTGGGCGCGCAGATATTCCTGATAGGTGTGGGCAAGGGGCAACGTGTCCTCGACCAGAAGTATTTTCGGACGTGTGCTCATGATAACGGCTCCATACAGTCCTGCTGCGTCGCTCACGGACATCCGGCGTGTCTAACGTCAGCGCCTATGGGACAAATTAGGCTACTTGCATAAGGGAGGATTTCTGGTTCATCGCAGTGACCGAAGGGAACGAAGATGAGACAGAAATCGCAGACACGTCAGACCGGTGGGGCCAAGGCGATCAAGGAC